>JAFUKL010000013.1 GCA_017473615.1 Muribaculaceae bacterium
GAATCAACCGATACGGGCGATACCTCGCGTGGGGTGTCGCCCAAACTATATTCTGTGATGTAGCCACACAAGCGGTTTAACTCCGCTTCGCTCATATAGGCAACCATTGTCTGCTTGGTGTAGTCGAGTACACGCTCCAACTTCGCCTGTGATTCACGCTCACGCTCGGCAATAGCATTGGTACGCATAATCTCATACTCCGATGGCTGTGGGGTAGTCTCCGCAATAGCAACCTCCTCGATAGGCTCGACAACAATGACGGCCGTATCTGTAACAATAGCCACCTCCTCCAACTTTTGAAACGCAGGAAAGCGCATCAAAAACTTCTCCATTCTGGGCAATAGCAGCTCGTTAAGCGTCATTTGCAGACTGATATAGAGTGCCGACAACACAACCACCGTTGCGAAGAATGCAACCGCCGCGCTGAACTCATCATACCCCTTGACAAGCACAAATTTTCGTGCCAATACACCAAAGAGCAGAATCGCTCCAAATACGAACAAATAGAGTGCAATATATTCCGTATGTCTCTTATTCATAGTCATCTTTGTTAATCGCTCGTGAGATAAAAACAGTGCAAGCCGAGAGCAGAGGAAGTTTACTTACTATGCCGAGGCGCCGCCTGTTTTCGCCCTTTGAGGGCAAAGATATATGAATAATCAATACGAAAAATGGCTTTCCCGCCTTTTGACCGCACGTGTCGTAGGCTGTCCTATCGTGTCATAGATAGGAGGACGCGCAAACTACATCAAACAAAAAATATCTGCATCATTCGACCTTGAAATGATGCAGATAATTCTATGATAGTTAGAGGTGTTTTCTCCCTACTTCAGTGAAATCTTATTTGCGGTTTCGCGTTTCTTGGAGTTCGCAAGGTCGGCATAAATCTGAGTGGTGGTAACATTCTTATGCGTAAGCATCTTCGATACGGTGTAAATGTCTGTACCTAAAGAGATTTGGATGACCGCATACGAATGCCTGAATCGATGGAAGGTTATTTTCTTCTTGATTCCAGCCTCGGCAATTCATTGTTTGAGTGGGTGATGTGTCATTGCACGGGTGAGTCCTTTGAACACCAATCCTTTGCCCCATTCGCCACATAGTTCCAATGCTTCGTGGCTGATTGGAAGTGTCGCTTCGGTCTCGGTTTTCTCGGTGCAGATGCGGATATAGTAGCCTTGATCTGGCCCCATCTCAAAGTCGCTCTATTGCAATTTGAGTATATCACTGATACGAAGTCCTGTCATACAGGCAAACAACGATGCTTGTTTCAGTACAGGAATACGGCAAGGTGTAGCAGCAAGCAACTTTACCTCGTCAAGCGTCAGGTACTCTTTCTTAACCTCTTTCCACTCAATCTTTTCGAGGAAGTCATTGATGTTCTCTCGTAACATTTTTCTTTGTAGGCAAGATTAGCGCAACGATGCTTGCATAAAAAGAGTGCAAACCGAACGCAAATGTAAATGTGTTTGTAATTTACTGAGGTGCAGCCTCTTTTATGCAAACAAATATAGCACCCGTAAAGAGTGCTATACTAATTATTTATGATTTATTTAATTATTTGATAATCAGCTATTTACTTGCCGATGCAGAAGCGGGAGAAGATGGAGCCGAGGATTTCGTCGGTGCTTATTTCTCCGGTTATTTCTCCGAGGTAGTGCATACACTCGCGGATGTCTTGACTCACGAAGTCACCGCTGATACCTGCGCTCAGTCCGTCGATTGCACGCGTTATGGCTTCGCTTGCGTGTAGCAACGCTTCGTAGTGGCGTGCGTTGGTCACTATCACTTGGTTGGCGTCGTCGGTGTCGGCGAGGACAAGGCTTTTGGTTAGAATACGTTCCAGTGTGTCTGTTCCGACTCCGTTTTTTGCCGATATGTATGCCGTGGTGCCTTTTTCGCCGATAAGTCCGGTCATAAAAGATTCAATGTCTTTGCGGCGGTCGGTATCCAACGTATCAATCTTATTCACTATTGCAATGAGAGTTTTTTCGTTCACAAGTTCGAGGATACGGTTGCCCAGCTCTTCAATGTCGGCGAAATCGGAGTTGGCATCAATAACCCATAGCACCAGTCGGGCTTCGTCCAACTTTTTGAAAGTACGTTCGATGCCCATTGATTCTATTGTGTCATCGGTTTTGCGTATTCCGGCGGTGTCTATGAACCTGAACAGAGTACCGCCTATGGTGATAGTGTCCTCTATTACGTCGCGGGTTGTACCGTGAATGTCGCTTACCAGTGCCCGATCGTCACGCAGCAGATGATTGAGCAGGGTGGACTTGCCGGCATTGGTTTCGCCCACAATGGCACATGGAATTCCGTTCTTTATGGCGTTGCCCACAGCAAATGAACCAGCCAAAGAGTCTACGGTGGATTTTATCACATTTGCCAAATCGAGCAGTCGACTTCGATCGGCAAATTCCACATCTTCTTCAGTAAAGTCGAGTTCAAGTTCTATGAGTGAAACAAATTCAAGTAGTTTTTCCCGCAAAGAACTTAGCTCCCGACTGAAAGCTCCACGCATTTGGTTGAATGCGATGCGATGTGATGCGCGTGATGAAGAAGCTATGAGGTCGGCAACGGCTTCTGCCTGTGAAAGATCCATACGTCCGTTAGTGTAGGCGCGTCGGGTAAATTCGCCTCCGGTAGCCGGTCGGCATCCGCAGTCTATAAGGGTGTTGATTATTTGTTGTTGTATCCAAGTTGAACCGTGACATGCAATTTCTATTACGTCTTCGCCGGTAAACGAATGTGGGTTGCGAAACAAAGTTAGAACCACTTCGTCCAGTATCGAGCCGTCTTTGTCTGCTATGCGCCCTAAATGTGCAGTATGCGATTTCATTGCATTGATGTCAGCTCCTTGCCAGCATTGGCTTACATATTCAATGGCTTGTTTGCCACTGATGCGTATTACGGCTATCCCCCCTATACCCGGAGCTGTGGATATGGCACATATCGTATCTTCAAGTTGATTAATCATTCCGACTAAGTTTTAATAATATTGCAAAAATAAGCAGAATTACGCAAAATATCAGTATTTTTGTAATTCTAAAAAATAAGAAACTTATAATTATAGCTTTATGAGCGAAATTTTCATAATACTTGGACTGATATTGTTAAACGGATTATTCTCAATGGCGGAGATAGCTTTGATTTCAGCGAGAAAATCAAATCTTTCAGAATCGGCAAAAAAAGGGAACCGAGCTGCACAAGTAGCTATGGGATTACGAGAGAATCCTGATAACTTCTTGTCTACCGTACAGATAGGTATAACTCTTATTGGTATTGTTACCGGTATTTATTCCGGAAATAGAATAGCCTCAGTGTTTGCTGAATGGTTGGCTTCGGTGGGACTTAATGTCGGGTATGCCGAGGATGCGGCACAAACGCTTATAGTGGTACTTGTAACATATTTGACGCTTGTTTTCGGGGAGCTGTTGCCGAAACGAATAGGTATGAGTAATGCCGAGAGTGTGGCAAAACTTGTGTCACGTCCCATGAATTGGCTTTCTCTTGTTGCAGCACCGTTTGTATGGATGTTATCGAAAAGTACATCTGTTATATTTTCCCTCTTCGGCTTGAAAGATAAAACCTCAAAAGTTACCGAAGCTGAAATTATCTCCATTGTGAACGAAAGCAAGGAAGACGGGGAGATTGAAGAAGTCGAACAAGATATTGTGGAGCGGGTGTTCCTGATGGGGGATTTGAATGTAGATTCCATCATGACGCATCGTCGTGAGTTGGTTTGGCTTAATGCCGATATGACAGCTGATGAAGTAATGGATGTGATGCGTAGCGATCTCTATGAAATGTATCCTGTTGCGGAAGGCGACCTTGATCATATTTTGGGCATTGTGACGTTGAAAGATTTGGTGCTTAATATATCCCGACACGATTTTTCATTAAGAAAAATTGTATGTGAGGCAAGTTATTTTTATTGTGATATGAGTGTTTATAAAGCACTTGAAACGATGAAAATCGAGGGTGTGAGCCGTGGTCTTGTGTGTGATGAATTCGGCTCATGCATAGGTATTGTGACGTTGAAAGACATGATGATGGCTCTTGTGGGTATGGTGAGCGATGGGGACTCATCCGATGATTGTATCGTGAAACGTAACGACAAAGAGGAGTGGTTGGTCGATGGGCAATGCAGTATATATGATTTCTTGACTTATTTTGATTGTGAAGAACTATATGAAAATGAAGATTATACTACTGTTGCCGGACTTTGTCTTGCACATTTGCATCATATTCCTCAAGTAGGAGAAACATTAGAGTGGCATTCTTTCCGTTTTGAAGTAAGTGACATGGATGGTGTCAGAATAGATAAATTCTTGGTTTGCAGGGTTAATCAAGCGGCTGAATGATTATCTTATGTTCCATTGATTGAGGTCGGAGACGGCCTCTGCGGCATCCTCGATGTCATCGGGCAGTACCGAGAAGAAATCCAATCCTGTAGCCTTTTCCACATCGTCCACGCTCACCACATGCTTATCTAATCCGCCTTTAGCTTTCTTGTTGGGATAGATGAAGGCTATAGCTCTTATTGGCGATGTGTGGTGCGCCAACACCACTTTATAGATGCTGCTCGGAACTACAACGCCCGATTCACCTATGGTGTTGCGCGTATCATGCTCGGTTACGATAGGACCTGTGATTACGATAATGGCACTGTCTCTGACTGCCCAACTACGCACTTTTTGCTCCAATTTGTTCCATGCTCCGGAGTTAAGGGCTTTTTTCTGAGGAACCATGTTTGCAAGGCTGAAACAGTCACTCATCGCCTGAGTGTCCCATTTCATGTCACCTGCCGGAACCATGTGTCCGCGGTCGAATCCGCTGAATCGATAGTCGTCAAGAGTAGGGCAGCCTTTCACGTCCTCATCATGGTGGAAATTGTTATCGCGCGGAACATCGTTTGCCACAGCCTCATGAGCGGTAAGTTCATATACCGTGCAATTGGGTATGTGAGTGCGGGGATTGAAATATACGGTGAACCCTGTGTAGTAATGAGTGGAATTGGCAACGCTTTCGGGAACTATAACGTTTTCTATTCCCTCTATTTTCATGTGGTTTGCCTGTTGCTTGTCGCCGGCAATAGAGTTAACGGCTTCAGCCACAAAAATGGATATAACGATAAGCAAAAGCCATTTCCATATACTTCTTTTATGTTTCTTTTTCTTTGCCATAAATCCGGAATTAAAAATTTATGGCAAAATTACGAAATAATCTGTATCTTTGCGTTAGTATCATTAACAATAAAAACCAATAATTATGAATGTTGTAGATCGTTTCTTGCGATATGTGAAGTTTGACACTCAGAGCGATGAACTCACCAATCTCACACCTTCCACTCCCGGGCAGATGAAATTTGCCCAAGAACTCAAGAAAGAACTTGAAGAACTCGGGCTTACCGAGATAACCCTCGATGACAATGGCTACTTGATGGCAACACTGCCGGCAAATATCGATACCGATGTGCCTACAGTGGGTTTTATAGCCCATCTTGATACGTCACCCGATATGTCGGGGCATAACGTCAATCCGCGCATGGTTAAAGGTTATGACGGCAACGATATAATTTTGAACGAAGAGAAAGGCATAGTGCTTTCTCCGGCTCAGTTCCCCGAATTAAAAGATTATGAGGGCGAAACGCTTATAGTTACCGATGGCAATACCTTGCTTGGTGCCGATGACAAAGCCGGTATAGCCGAAATCATCACTGCAGTGGAATATTTAAAAAATCACCCCGAAGTCAAGCATGGCAAGATTCGCATAGCATTCAATCCCGATGAAGAAATAGGACAAGGTGCTCACAAGTTTGACGTTGACTTGTTTGGTGCTGATTGGGCTTATACGATGGATGGCGGTGCCGTGGGAGAACTCGAGTTTGAGAATTTCAATGCGGCTGTGGCTAAAGTCACGTTCAGCGGGCGTAACGTACACCCCGGTTATGCAAAGGGTAAGATGATAAACTCCATACGAGTAGCCAACCAGTTTGCTATCATGCTACCTCGTTGGGAAACGCCGGAACATACACAAGACTATGAAGGTTTTTATCATCTTGTGGGAATAGAAGGCAGTGTGGAACAAACGGTGATGACCTACATTATCCGCGACCACGACCGTGATCGTTTTGAACGCCGCAAAAAAGAGCTGGAGCATCTCACCCGTAAGATTAACAACGAGTTCCCCGGTGTAGCATCCATTGAAATAAAGGATCAGTATTTCAATATGCGAGAGAAAATAGAACCTGTTATGCACATCATCGACCTTGTCAAGCAGGCTATGGAGAATGTCGGTGTCACTCCCAAGGTTCAGCCTATTCGCGGAGGTACTGATGGCGCACAGTTGTCGTTCAAGGGTCTGCCTTGTCCCAATATTTTTGCCGGCGGCTTGAATTTCCACGGACGCTTTGAGTTCGTTCCCGTATCGTCAATGGAGAAAGCCACCGATGTCGTAATAGAGATATGCCGTCTTGTGGCGCAGAAGTAACTACTGAGGGATTATTAATCGGAAATCATGAAAAAACTATCGTTAGTTTTAATTTTGCTTTCGGTAATATGTGTGGTTGCTGAAGCTGAGAGTTGGATAAGAGTGAATCAGATGGGGTATCTCCCCGATGATGTGAAAGTGGCTGTGATGATAATGGAGCAGCCTGAAGAGGTGAAATCATTCACCGTAACCAATGTAGCTACCGGAAAGTCGGTGAAGTTAAAAACCGTGAGAGATATGGGCGCACAGCATCCGTTTGGTGGCACGGCTCGTCTTGACTTTTCGCATATAACCGAAGAAGGTAAATATGTAATCACTGCCGGAAGTGCTAAATCCCGTGAATTCAAGATAGGGAAATCAGTGTATGCCGGAGCCAACGAAGTACCGTTGCGCTATATGCGCCAGCAGCGTTGCGGCTATAATCCGTTTCTTGACGACTCTTGTCATACTCGCGATGGCATATTGGTGCTGAGTGGTAAGAACGACGGTAAGAAAGTGGACGTGACCGGGGGATGGCACGATGCTTCCGATTATTTGCAGTATCTCACCACCTCAGCCAATGCCGTGTATCAGATGCTGTTTGCTTATACACAGAATCCCGATGTGTGGGCAGATGAATATCTTGCCAATGGTCGCCCGGGCAAGAACGGGTTGCCCGACATCCTCGATGAAGCACGTTGGGGACTTGAATGGATGGTGAAGATGAATCCCAACGACAGTACTTTCTATAATCAGATAGCCGATGACCGCGATCACCGATTTGCCGGCTATCCGGCAGATGATAATGTGGATTATGGCTGGGGTGCGGGAAAAGACCGCCCGGTATATCCATGTTGCGGCGAGCCTTACGGATTGTCGAAGTATAAGAATGACAGCAAAGGGCTTGCGTCATCGGTGGGCAAATTCAGCTCGTCTTTTTCGCTTGGAGCTAAAGTCTTTGCCGAAATTGATTCTGACTTTGCCGAAACGTTGAAGCGAAAAGCCGCCAATGCATACGAGGTGGGTAGAGCCAATCCCGGAGCGTGTCAGACGGCAAGCACCGTATCCCCTTATTACTATGAAGAAGATAATTGGAGTGACGATATGGAGTTGGCAGCGATAGAGATGTTCCGTGCCACAGCCGATCGCCGCTATCTCAACGAGGCGGTGCGATATGGACGTTTAGAGCCGGTTACACCTTGGATGGGAGCCGATTCTGCCGACCATTATCAGTGGTATCCGTTCATGAACATGGGTCATGCTCTGCTTGCTATGGAGAAAGACCTGAAAATAAAGAAAGAATTTCTCCGTAATATGAAAGCGGGACTTGAACGAGTGCGCGATCGTGCCGGCGACAACGCTTTTATGCACGGCATCCCATTTATTTGGTGTTCCAATAATCTTACGACTGCATTTGTCACTCAAGCGATGCTGTACCGTAAGTTGAGTGGCGATACTTCTTATCAAGAGATTGAGACTGCCATGCGCGACTGGTTGTTTGGTGTGAATCCTTGGGGTAAGTGCATGATAGTGGCTCTGCCCGAAGACGGAGACTATCCATGTGATCCGCATTCGCCCATCTACGACAAGGGCGGTCATCGCCTTGACGGCGGTATAGTAGATGGCCCTGTATATGCCGGTATTTTCAATTCATTATGGGGCTTGCATCTGCGCAATGAGGATAAATATGCCAAGTTTCACAACATAGCCGTATATCACGACGATTACAGCGACTATTCCACCAATGAGCCTACAATGGACGGTACGGCTGCACTTACCTATTTCTTGGGTTGTCTTGCCGCCGAAGCTGAATAAAACGCCTTACCTTTCCTGATGGATTAATACTAAGAAGTTGTTTTGAATATCTGTAAGATATTATTTTCATAACCGTAGGTCAATCGAAGTGCGACCTACGGTTATGAAGATGTCGGCTTTCAGCCGCATTATATTATTGTCATGCCGGTGGATGAATTCTTAGAATCCGAATCATGTCTCAAGTAAAACCGGAATGATATTTTTAAGAAAATTCAAAACAGATTCTTAAAAATATAGTATATTTGCATAATTTTTGGCTAAGAGTTTAAAATTTTAAAAAATAAACATTATTACTAACCTAAAAAACTAACAGAAAATGAGAAAGATCTTACTTTCTATCGCAGTTCTTGCAAGTTCTGTGGCATCTGCTCAGCTTTTGAACGTCGGTTCAGCTGAGAAGGTGAACCTGCCTGCAGGAGTTTCGGCTGCGCAGTCGGCAATGAGCCATGACGGTTCGTTTGCCGTTATCAACGGTTCCGGCGGTCTTGTAAAAGTAGACCTTGCTACCGGCAAGACAGTTCAGCTTGCGCAAAGCGCATCGTTGCAAAGTGTTGAAATCAGCGAAGACGGCAGTACCGTGGTATTCCGTCAGCCTTCTTATCAAGGCAAGCTCCGCTACACTGCATTGAAGAGCGTTAACTTGAACAAC
>JAFUKL010000014.1 GCA_017473615.1 Muribaculaceae bacterium
AGCCTTAAGTTTTTCACCCGGAACAAGAATCGTCAGTAGAGAACCGCATTCCCTTCAGTCTTGTTTCCCTTGTGCTTCCTGTCTTTGTCTCTATCGCAATTACTTCAATGCTCTCTTCTTTTTATCTCACCAACGGGAATCCTTCGTCGCAGCTCACTTGCCACTCTCGTTTTTCCCGAAAGCGAGTGCAAAGTTAACACCTTTCTCCAAACAGGCAAAAATTTGCATCGAGATATTTTGTTAAAAAACACTAAAATCAGCTTAACTAAATTTTCAAGTTTCTCCCACTTTCACCGTAACACCCTGTATTTCACATAAATACAGTTTAGTTAATATCAACACTCTTTTTTTACGAAAATAATAATTAACTTTGTAATAAATTTATCAAACAACCATTAAACCATAAGAAATATGAAAAAATTCATTCTTTCTACAATACTTTTATTCTGCATTAACCTAACATCAAGCGCTATTTCACCTATGAATATGCGTTTTCACTGCGAAAACGACACAATAAAAATCAACAATTTACTTGAAGAAGGCTTGCAAAGCAATATCGAAAAAGCAAACGAACTTGTCATTTTTTACGCCAAGAAACTACTCAACACACCCTACGTAGCGCACACGCTTGAAGGCGATAAAGAGCTACTCACCATAAACATCGATGAATTGGACTGCACTACATTTGTAGAAACACTCTATGCCCTCGTAAAAACCACACTATCACAACGCACTACGTGGAGAGACTACGCCAACAATTTAGAGTCGGTAAGATATCGCAACGGCATAATGACCGACTACGCCTCACGACTACACTACATAAGCGACTGGATTGTCAACAACTCCGCAAGAGGCAACCTACAAGACGCTACCACAAACTTCAACAGCTGCAAATACATGATAAAAACCATCGACTACATGAGCAACCACAGAGATGCGTACCCATCATTGAAAGATAGTACCATATTCGAAAAAATACGCAACTTTGAAGTCGGATACCGTTCCCACAGATTCCCTTACATAAAAAAGGAATCTATCAATTCAAAAGAGACAAAAGCAGAATTCAAGAGCGGTGACCTGATAGGAATGGTGACAAAAATAGAAGGTCTTGACATTTCCCATCTCGGCGTGGTACTAAAAGAAAACAACCGCCTTTATTTCATAAACGCCTCCATGAGCGGCAAAAAGGTTCAAATTGAGAAACAACCATTTGCCGAATATTTACGCGACATCAGGAGCTGTATCGGCATACGCGTATTCCGAATAACAGAATAAAAAAACGACAGCAACATTTAACGGCTTATCTACAAACCATATCGCCCAACCACACCAAGCTCTTCCTCAATGCGAAGAAGACGGTTATACTTAGCGATACGCTCACCACGACTTGCCGAACCCGTTTTTATCTGACCAGCATTCACTGCCACCGCTATATCGGCAATCGTTGTATCATCAGTCTCACCACTTCGGTGCGACACAACCACCGAATACCGGTTTCGCTTTGCAAGTTCTACGGCGCGCAAAGCCTCAGTAAGTGTCCCTATCTGATTCACCTTAACAAGAATAGAATTACCACAACCAAGCTCAATACCCTTATTAAGATACTTAACATTAGTAACAAACAAATCATCACCAACCAACTGACATCTATCTCCAATCATTTCCGTAAGGATTTTCCAACCTTGCCAGTCATTTTGCGCCATTCCATCCTCAATAGAGTCTATGGGATATTTTTCCACAAGGTAACGTAAATAATGAGCCTGCTCCACTGATGTCATGGTCTTACCCGACTTTTCTTTCCATGTGTATTCATACATTCCACCCCTATAAAATTCCGAAGACGCACAATCAAGTGCAATAGTCACATCACGCCCCGGTTCGTAGCCGGCTTTCACTATAGCATCAACAATGATATTCAGAGCATCCTCCGTACTACCTAATTGCGGAGCAAAACCACCTTCGTCACCCACAGCGGTACTCAACCCACTCTTCTTCAACAGCCCTTTAAGCGAATGAAAGACCTCTGTACCCATACGAAGTCCTTCCATAAAGCAATCTGCACCCACCGGACGCACCATAAATTCTTGAAATGCGATAGGTGCGCTACTATGCGCTCCGGCATTCAGAATATTCATCATAGGAACAGGAAGCACCGAGGCATCAGCTCCGCCAATATACCTATACAATGGCATTCCATAATGAGCTGCAGCAGCTTTTGCCACAGCAAGCGACACGCCAAGTATAGCGTTTGCACCAAGACGAGACTTATTAGCAGTCCCATCAAGAGCCACCAAAGTCTCATCTATCAACCCTTGCTCACAAATGCGCATTCCGGTAACAACATCGGCAATCTCACCGTTAATATTAGAAATAGCCTTCAGTACCCCTTTACCTCCAAAACGATGCACATCGCCATCACGCAACTCCACCGCTTCATTTTCTCCGGTAGACGCACCCGAAGGCACTGACGCACTCGCCACAAGCCCCGACTCCAATTTCACATCCACTTCCACAGTAGGATTTCCGCGAGAATCCAGAATTTCACGTCCTCTTATGTCTTTTATCTTCATAATACGTTCATTTATATCGTTTGTATAATTAAAACAACAATAAGCATTAATTGTTTTTTCAAAGATAAAACACCCTAACCGAATTTACACAATCGTTTGCATTGTATTTATTTATAAATGTATAAACAAAAGCTATAAACATGAATTAAGAATCTGTTTAAAAATTCTTGTAATTTTACCACTGTTTTACTTGAAACATGCAGATTCCAACGTTTCTTCTGAATATCATGCAAGAAAAAGAGCCGACAAGAATACTCATCGGCTCTCTATGAGACGCCATACCAAAGGATGCGATGAAACTCCGATAAAACAGGTTTTGAGTGCTTCCATCTCTTTGTAATCCCCCGGTCATAACGACACCGGTTAACAGTTGGGGCCCGCCATTAACATGAAAGCTTGTCTCGGCATTTCAATATAATTTGAAGAGTAACCCAATCTACTTTGATATGGCTTTATTTTCAATAAATTATATTTATCTCCACAAGGGAACGCCTTCCCTGCTGCGCTAAGCGTATTGCAAATTTAATAACCGGTTTTGATATTTGCAAATATATAACAACAAAAAAGTCCCATTTGATGGGACTTTTTTGCTATTTAACACAAGTATAAATAAGCTTATGCGTTCTTAACTTTCTCTACGATAGCCTTGAATGCTTCAGGATTGTTCATTGCAAGATCTGCAAGGACTTTGCGGTTAATTTCAATACCTGCCTTATGAATCAAGCCCATCAGTTTAGAGTAAGAAAGGTCTTCAAAACGAGCAGCCGCATTAATTCTTTGAATCCAAAGAGCACGGAAGTTACGTTTTTTGTTCTTACGGTCACGATAAGCATAAGTAAGACCCTTTTCCCAAGAGTTCTTGGCAACTGTCCACACGTTACGACGACAACCGTACTGACCTCTTGTTAGTTTTAAAATTCTTTTTCTACGAGCTCTTGAAGCTACGTGGTTTACTGATCTTGGCATTTTCTTAATTTTTTTTGAATGTTAGCGGCATCAATTGCTCTTTTATCTGCTAAGCACTCGGTTAATAAAAAATAAATTAATCTTAAATAAAATCTCAGAGAAATATTCCTCTTTGTGAATCTTACTTCAAGCAAAGCAACTTACGTACGTTTGCACTATCGGCAGCATCCACTAAAGTGAAATGACGAAGATTTCTTTTCTGCTTTTTAGTCTTCTTTGTCAAGATGTGACTTTTATAAGCATGCTTTCTCTTGATTTTTCCTGTTCCGGTAAGAACGAATCTTTTTTTAGCACCGGAATTAGTTTTAGCTTTTGGCATTTTTGTAATTTTTAAAACATTATACATATAAAAGAGCTTGGGCAACCCAAAAAGCCCAAGGCTCTCATTTTTTTACTTCTTTTTTGGAGTAAGCATGATTATCATTCGCTTTCCTTCAAGAACAGGCATTTGCTCCACCTTGCCATATTCTTCCAAGTCGTTGGCAAAACGCAATAAAAGCACTTCACCCTGCTCCTTGAAAAGTATCGAACGTCCTTTAAAGAATACATAAGCCTTAACTTTAGCACCTTCTTTAAGGAAACCTTGCGCATGCTTTAACTTAAAGTTATAATCATGGTCATCGGTCTGAGGTCCGAAACGAATTTCTTTCACTACCACCTTTGTTGACTTCGCCTTCTGCTCTTTCATGCGCTTGCGCTGCTGATACAAGAACTTCTGGTAGTCAAGTATTCTGCACACAGGAGGTTCGGCATTAGGAGAGATTTCAATAAGGTCAAGATCCATTTCATCAGCCAAGCGTAACGCTTCTGTGATAGAATACACGCCTTGCTCTACATTATCGCCCACCAAGCGCACTTCCTTTGCCCTTATCTGGTCGTTTATAGCGTGTTGATCCTTATTTTCCTTATCATTCTTTTTCTTTGCTACCTCTGCAGAAGGTCGCTGTACTGCAGGCTTTTTAGTGCCTGTCCATGATGGTTTTTTCTCCATTCAGTTATATTAAAAGTTTGTCATGTTCTCAATCTCCTGAGCAAAATCGCTTGCAAAGGTAGTAATTTTTTGCGAACCTTTATCACCTTCACCCTGTTTTCTTACAGAAATTTCATCATTTTGCGCTTCTTTTTCACCCACAATGAGCAAATACGGTATTTTTTTCAGCTCATTATCGCGAATCTTCTTGCCTATTTTCTCATTTCTGTCGTCAACAAAAGCTCTGATGTCCTTTTCTGCCAACTCACGCACTACTTTCAAAGCGTAATCGTTGTACTTCTCGCTGATAGGAAGAACAACCGCTTGATCAGGAGCAAGCCATAAAGGCAATTTTCCGGCGGTATGTTCAAGAAGCACAGCCACAAAACGCTCCATAGAGCCAAACGGAGCACGGTGAATCATTACCGGACGATGCTTTTGATTGTCGGCTCCGGTGTATTCCAATCCGAAACGCTCCGGTAAATTATAGTCTACCTGAATTGTACCTAATTGCCAACGGCGTCCGATTGCGTCTTTCACCATAAAGTCAAGTTTAGGTCCATAGAACGCAGCTTCGCCTTGTACAGCCTTAGCTTTCAAGCCTTTTTCCTCGCAAGCCTCTATGATAGCACGTTCCGACTTTTCCCAATTTTCATCACTTCCCACGTATTTCTGCTTGTTATTTGGGTCGCGAAGCGAAATTTGCGCCTCAAAATTCTCAAAATTCAAAGCCTTGAAGATATAGAAAATTATATCCATAACCTTCAAAAATTCGCCTTTCACCTGGTCGGGTGTACAGAACAAGTGAGCATCATCTTGAGTAAATCCGCGTACTCGCGTCAATCCATGCAACTCACCACTCTGTTCATAACGATATACTGTACCGAACTCGGCAAATCGCAAAGGCAAATCCTTATAAGAGCGCGGAGATGTCTTGTAAATCTCACAGTGGTGAGGACAGTTCATCGGTTTCAAGAAATACTCTTCACCCTCTTCAGGCGTATGGATAGGTTGGAAAGAGTCCTTTCCGTATTTTGCGTAGTGCCCCGATGTCACATAAAGCATTTTGTTTCCTATATGCGGAGTGATTACTTGCAAATAGCCGTAACGACGTTGTATTTTTCTCAAGAATTGCTCCAAGCGGTCACGCAATGCAGCACCCTTGGGCAACCACAACGGCAGACCCTGTCCTACATTTGCCGAGAATGCAAACAATTCCATTTCTTTTCCTATCTTGCGATGGTCGCGCTTTTTCGCTTCTTCAAGTAAAGCAAGATATTCATCAAGAAGTTTTTTCTTAGGATAAGAAACTCCATAGATACGCACCATCTGCTTACGCGTTTCATCACCACGCCAATAAGCACCGGCAAGCGACATAATTTTCACCGCCTTGATAGCTCCAGTAGAAGGTAAGTGCGGACCGCGACATAGGTCGGTAAACGCTCCTTGTGTATATGTGGAAATTGTTCCGTCTTCCAAATCGTTAATAAGCTCACACTTATAGGTTTCGCCACGTTCTCCGAACATCTTCAACGCATCAGCCTTACTGATGTCGGCACGTACCACAGCCTCATCCTTAGCCGCAAGCTCTGCCATTTTAGCCTCAATCTTTGGAAAATCGGCACTGGTTATCTGATTTTCTCCGGGATCAATATCATAATAGAAACCGTTTTCGACAGCCGGACCGATACCGAATTGCACACCTTTATACAATTCTTGCAACGCCTCGGCAAGTAAGTGTGCCGAAGTGTGCCAGAAAGCGTGCTTTCCTTCTGCATCTTCCCATTTAAACAACTTTATCTCACCATCACTACAAATTGGTCGTGAGATATCCCATTCTGCACCGTTCACTGTAGCAGCAAGCACTTCTTTCGCAAGGCGCGGACTGATGCTCTCTGCAATCTGATAGGGAGTGATACCGCTTTCATACTGCTTTACACTTCCGTCAGGAAAAGTAATGTTAATCATCTTTTTATTTCATTTTTTCGTGTGCCATACGAGCGGCACAACATTTCACATAAAATTCCAAGTTGCAAAGATAGCAAATAGTCAGGAATTCAGTGCCAAGGTATCAGAAGTTTTTTTCACATAATAAAACTGAAACCACACTGAAGCTACACCACTTTGATATCATAACCTTCCAAAATAATCGAACAAACTGCTTAGTTCATACGGCGGAGCACACTGTAGGACGGAAGTATTCCGAGTTCGCCTGCCTTACTTAAATCACTCATGCCTTTTTCTTTGTTTCCAAGCTGAAGATATGCAAGCCCACGATTATAATATGCCTCTCCAAAATCAGTTTTCTCCGAAATCGCAGTTGTAAAACAACTTATAGCCGATGTCAAATTATTATTTTTCATATAAACACAACCTTTGTTATATAGGGCGTATACATTTTTAGGCGAATACTCAAGCACCTTATCAAGATCGGCAATCACTTCGGTGTAAGCATTGGCATCTTGTCGAAGTCTCAACTTAGCTTCTTGCTCCGCCTTCAATTTATCTGTTGGACGCATATCTGTTGTAGCTCTTGACGCTTCTCTCAATTCCAACTGAAGGTATCTCGCATTAGCACGCACAAAATATGCCAAAGTAAAATTCCGGCGCATTGCTATGGCACGGTTTAAATCGGCTATTGCCGATTCAGGATTCTTCAACATCATAAAATCCAATGCTCGTCCCAAATAATCAATCGCTCTCGGTTGTGATGTAGCAAGCATTCCGTTATAATACTCAATAGAATTGAAATGTTTCTGTATTTGATCCTCATAAAGTCTCGGCATGCGATTTGTGAGTTGTAACACAAATTGCAACAAATGCGAAGAGTTGGCATCATCCACCTCTTTCATGTAATATGAGTTTTCTTTCACATCATTACCTTGCACATAATAAGACAATGCGAACATAGGTTCGTTATCTATCTTAACATTTCTATTCTGGATACGCCCTCTGGTCTTACTGTCATACTCAGGTTTCATGCTGTTGTCGTTCTCTACCGTAAGTAAAGTATTGAATCTGTTCTTAACAGCTTCCTCCGACTCAAACTGAGTACCGTCTCCGGCGTCCTCTACTTCCGCATCCGGCACATCTTTTTCGGCAATCATATCAGGATCTCCACCGCTCTTGTTTTTCTCATATAATTCACGCGAACGGTTGTAGTCTCTCTCTCCACCCGCCACATCTCCGATGTGACGTTTACATTCACTTCGAGCAAACAATACCGACTGGAAATTAGGGTAAGTTTTCAACAACTCGTCATAATCTCCTATAGCTTTCCTGTACTGACCGGTTTTATGGTATAGCGTAGCACGGTTATAGCGTGCTTGTAAATGTTGCGGATCACTTTTCAACACATAAGAGAAATCCTCTATAGCCTTATTGTTCTCGCTTACTTCCATCCTCAACAAACCTCTGTTGTAATAAGCCGTTACATTAGTAGGCTCAAGATTCAGGGCATAATCATAATCAGCCATTGCACCGAAATAGTCATCTAACTTATACTTCATAAAAGCCCTATTGATAAAATATCCGGCATAATGCGGTTCCAATTTTATAGCCTCATCCATATCGGCAAGAGCCCCTTCGGTATCATCATTGTAATGTAATTTTATTTCGGAACGCAAAACAAATGCATTAGGCTCATTCTTGTTAATGCTAATACATTTATCTACATCGGCAAGCGCACGTGCCGTATCTTTTTCTGCAAGATACAACTGAGCACGACCCAAATAAGCATTTTCAAACTTAGGGAACAACTTGATCAATTTATCATAAGTTTTCTCTGCCGACTCATACCGTTTCACTTCCACTTCACACACAGCCTTATTTATAAGGAAATATTTGTGTTCGGGGAGTTGTTTTAGCCCGGTTTCATAATCGGTTATGGCATCCTTGAATTTACGTTGCGTCTGTAATGCCACACCCCTTACCTGATAAGCATCTATAATGAAAGGATTTCTCTCGATAGCCAAAGAACAATCCTCCTCGGCACCCTTATAATCACCAAGGTTAAGCTTAGCCACAGCACGAAAAAAATAAGGCTCGGCAAGATATGGTTTCATGCTTATGACTTGATTGAAATACTGAATAGACAGCACATAATCCTCAAAATACATAGCATTCCTACCTATTGTCATCACCTGCTCTGTATTTACTTGAGCAGTGGCATTAAAAGACAGAGCCGCAATCATAATGATTACTGCCACCGCACACTCATATATCCGCTTGAATATTTTCATTTTTTAGAAAACTCGAAACAGCTTCTTATTAGTTCAATCGAACTTCTTACGGTTGAAGATAAAGTTTCTTCCAAGATATTTCTCTCTCACAATAGGGTTGGATGCCAATTCCTCCGAAGTTCCTTGGAATAATATTTTCCCTTCAAACAGCAAGTATGCGCGATCGGTTATATTCAACGTTTCCGGAGCATTATGGTCGGTGATAAGTATTCCTATATTCTTAGTCTTCAGTTTATACACAATAGACTGTATATCTTCCACCGCAATAGGGTCTACACCTGCAAAAGGCTCATCAAGCATTATGAACTTAGGATTTATGGCAAGACAACGGGCGATTTCGGTACGACGACGTTCTCCACCCGATAACTGATCTCCCAAATTCTTGCGAACATGCTGCAAGTGGAATTCGTCAAGCAGACTTTCTAATTTTTCAGCTTGTTCTTCGGGTGTCATTGTACCCATTTCAAGTATCGTGCGGATATTATTCTCCACACTCAATTTGCGAAATACCGATGCCTCTTGTGCCAAATACCCGATACCGCATTTTGCACGCTTATACACCGGATATTTTGTAATATCCCGGTCATTCAGAAATATTTTGCCCTCATTAGGTGTCACAAGTCCTGTAGTCATATAGAATGTGGTCGTTTTGCCTGCCCCGTTAGGACCGAGTAACCCCACAATCTCACCTTGTTTTACATTTATCGACACATGGTTAACTACCGTGCGTTGACGGTATTTCTTAACCAGATTTTCTGTGCGCAAAACCATCTGCCCGTCATCGACAAACACTTCATCATCTCGGGCTATATCAGAAACCTCCTCATCCCCTTCACGCTCTTTCCCTGAAAAGCGGTCAAGCAGGCTTCCTATAATAGGGAATTTTATCTTCATAATTTATCCAAGTTTTTTTTATTTGGTCAACCGGCTCTTAATATAGTCGGTCAACAATCCTATTGCCACCTCATTATGTCCGCCTTGTGGAATTATCAGGTCAGCACATTTCTTTGCAGGTTCGATGTGCATGTTATGCATAGGTTTCAGCACTCGTTCATAGCGATCTATAACCATTTGAGGCGTTCTTCCTCGCTCTATGCAATCACGGTTTATCACCCTTATCAAGCGTTCATCGGCATCAGCATCAACAAACACCTTAATATTCATCATGTCACGCATACGCTCATCAGAAAGCACCAATATACCTTCAACCAAAACCACATCATGAGGTCCCATAGGAACGGTTTCGGGTTGACGTGTACATGTCAAATAAGAATAGGTAGGCATTTCAATAGTTTTCCCTGCGTTCAACTGCTTCAGATGACTGAGCAACAAGTCCCAGTCAAATGCAGCAGGCTCGTCGAAATTGATTTTCTGACGTTCTTCTACAGGCACATGACCGGAATCCTTATAGTAAGAATCCTGAGAGATTATACCAACCTCCCCTTGCGGAAGACGTTCCATAATCTTCTTTACCACTGTTGTTTTTCCCGAGCCTGTACCTCCTGCAATTCCTATAATAAGCATAACATTTATTTTTCCACAAAATTAATGCTCTTCACCTATAATTCCAAAAATCAAACACATTTATTACAATTCTTAAAGACTTGCAACCACAGCATTATACTTAGTTATCGTCACAGCCTTTTTTATCAGTTTATAATTCTTGTGCCCTATCAAGTCCTCTAAATATTCCCAAAATATTTTCATCTTCATCAGCAAATGCGAATCACCCTGCAAAGTCTTTGAATAATGCTCATACATTCCTGAGTGCAGTTCCAGAACCAACCTTAACAATTCGTCGGCTTCCGGAGTTTTGCTCGTAACATATTCGCTCGCCAATGAAGGATGCATAAGCATACCGCGTCCTATCATCACACCCATTAGATTAGGATAACGCTTCACGACATTGTCTATATCTTCTATAGTTCTCAACTCGCCATTAAAGATTATCGGCTTTTCACATCCATCCATAAATTCCTCAAAGGTATTCATATCCAAGTCACCTTTATATTGTTGCACAGCAATACGGGGATGTACCGCAATATGTTTCAACCTTGTACCGTTCAATACCGGTAGCAGGCGTAAGCATTCCCGTGTATCGGTACAGCCCAGCCGCATTTTTATAGAGAAATCAACCTCCGGATTATCATTTATATAATAACTCAGTTTTTCAACATCTTCGGGGAAAGGCAACAGACCTGCACCGCGTCCCTTCTTTGTCTGCATAGGGAAAGGACATCCCATATTCACATCTATACGGTTATACCCCATTTCTCTGATAGCTGAAACAAGAAAATCCAATTCCTGCACATTCTTAACTATCACCTGCGGTATCAGTTTGCCGGTATTGTCATTTTCCGGCAGCAGGTCACGAATATCCTTTTTACGTAATTCTCCATGCTCCATTCTGACGAATGGAGTATAATAAGCATCCACACCGCCAAAAATTCTGTTATGTAAATTGCGATAACAACAATCGGTATATCCCTGCAAAGGAGCAAAATGTATTTCCATCATAACTCTATATGGATTAATCTCTCACAAATGTAATAATTCTTTACCAACTATTATTCAAAGTCTTCTATCAAATGAATACTTTATATACAATGAAAGCGAGCCACAATCGACTCGCTTTCATCTTAAATATTTTCAATTTTTATTTTTAAGTCCTCAAAGACCTTAAATTACTTTTCTTCAGGAGCTATACCCCATTGCTGTTGAGCAAGGCGACGATAGTTGTTGTAACGCCATTGAGCATTTTCCTTGGCAGCATTGAATAGTTCTTCAGCTTCTTCAGGATATTGCTTCATTACTGATGCGTAACGTACTTCACCTTTCAAGAATGGAAGGAAGTTATCCCAATTTGGCTCTTTGCTATCAAGAGTGAATGGGTTCTTTCCTTCTTTTTCAAGTTCAGGATTATAACGCCACAAGTGCCAGTATCCGCATTCCACAGCCTTAGCCTCTTCAGCTTGAGCTTTACCCATACCAGCCTTCAAACCGTGGTTGATACATGGAGCGTATGCGATGATGATTGAAGGACCATCGTATGCCTCAGCCTCACGGATTGCCTTCAACGTTTGAGCATTATCGGCACCCATCGCAACTTGAGCAGCATAAACATACCCATAAGTTGACGCTATCAGACCAAGATCTTTCTTGCGAACACGCTTACCGGCAGCGGCAAATTTGGCAATAGCTCCAAGAGGAGTAGCCTTGGAAGCCTGTCCACCAGTATTAGAATACACCTCGGTATCGATAACAAGAATATTTACGTTCTTTCCCGATGCAAGCACGTGGTCAAGACCACCGAAACCAATATCGTATGATGCACCGTCACCACCGATAATCCATTGAGAACGTTTAACAAGGTATTGTCCCAATTCCTTGATTTGCTTACAAAGAGGATTTTCACAATTTTCTACCAACGCCTTAATTTGGTCGGCAAGTTCGCGACTCTTAGCTCCATCTTCCTTGTTTTCAAGCCATGCTTGGAACAATGCCTTTGCTTCTTCGCCACAGCAATCGCATTTAGCTGCTTCTTCAACGATTGAAGTCAAGCGCTCGCGCATCTTATCGTATGCAAGCGTCATACCAAGACCAAACTCACAGAAGTCCTCAAACAATGAATTAGCCCATGCCGGACCTTGCCCCTTTTCGTTGGTTGTGTAAGGAGTAGATGGAACAGATGCAGAGTAGATAGAGCTACAACCGGTTGCATTCGCTACAATCTGACGGTCTCCGAACAACTGACTAATAAGTTTAACGTATGGAGTTTCACCACATCCCGAACATGCTCCGGAGAACTCAAACAGTGGAGTTGCGAACTGTGAATTTTTCACGTTTGCCTTAATATCAACCAACGATTGCTTACTCTTCACGTTTTCATAGCAATAATCCCACTTAGCTTGTTCAGCAAGTTCTCCGTCAAGAGGTTTCATTTCAAGAGCTTTTTCGCCTTTCTTGCCCGGACACACGTCAACACAGTTACCGCAACCAAGACAATCAAGAACGTCAACAGTCTGCACGAATTGCAAACCTTCAAAGCCCTTACCGATAGCTTTCAATGAAGTTTCTGCGGTATATGGAGAAGCAGCCAGTTCATCGGCGTTCAACAAGAACGGACGGATTGCAGCATGAGGACACACCAAAGCACATTTATTACATTGGATACATGTTTCTGCATTCCACTTAGGCACAAATGCCGACACACCGCGCTTTTCATACTTAGATGTACCGTTTTCCCAAGTACCATCGGCATTATTCTTAAATGCAGATACAGGAAGAAGGTCTCCGTCCTGAGCATTGATAGGACGTACTATATCATTAATGAATGCAGGAGCATTATCTACAGCCTTATCTTCTACAGAAAGATTTGACCATGCTGGATCAACGGCAAGTGTGCTATACTCGCTACCGCGGTCTACTGCTTGATAGTTCTTGTTCACTATGTCTTCGCCTTTCTTTCCGTATGACTTAACGATGAACTTCTTCATTTGCTCAACAGCCAAGTCCACCGGAATTACTTCTGTTATACGGAAGAATGCAGATTGAAGAATCGTATTTGTACGATTGCCAAGACCTATTTCCTGTGCAATCTTTGTAGCATTGATATAGTAAACTGTGATATTGTTGTCAGCAAAATATTTCTTCACCTTATTCGGCAGATTCTTAGCCAATTCTTCACCTTCCCAAATTGTATTAAGAAGGAATGTACCGTTCTTTTGCAGACCGCGAGTCACATCATACATATTCAAATAAGCCTGAACGTGACAAGCCACAAAGTTAGGTGTAGTCACCAAATAGGTAGAACGAATAGGTTCGTCACCGAAACGCAAGTGAGAGCATGTGAAACCGCCCGACTTCTTGGAGTCGTAAGCAAAATATGCCTGACAATACTTATTGGTGTTGTCACCTATAATCTTCACTGAGTTTTTGTTTGCACCCACAGTTCCATCGGCACCAAGCCCGAAGAACTTAGCCTGATACATGCCTGCACCGCCAACTGCGATTTCTTCTTTCAAAGGAAGAGAAAGGAATGTAACATCATCCTGAATACCTACCGTGAAATTATTCTTAGGCATAGGTAATGCCAAGTTTTCATATACCGACATAATTTGTGCCGGAGTAGTATCCTTTGAACCAAGACCATAGCGACCGCCCACAATCACAGGAGCGTTTTCCACACCATAGAAGCAATCCTTAACATCAAGATATAGAGGTTCGCCATTAGCACCCGGTTCTTTTGTGCGGTCAAGAACTGCGATACGTTTTGCAGTAGCAGGGACAGCTGCAAGGAAGTGTTTTGCCGAGAACGGACGATACAAGTGAACCGCTACAAGACCCACTTTCTCGCCTTGCGCTGTCAAATGGTCGATAGTCTCACGAATAGCTTCAGTAACCGAACCCATAGCGATGATTACACGGTCGGCATCAGGTGCTCCATAGTAGTCAAACAAGCCATATTTACGACCGGTGATTTCGCTAATCTTGTTCATATAATCTTCAACGATAGCAGGTACAGCATCGTAGTAATTATTGCAAGCTTCACGGTGTTGGAAGAACACATCGCCGTTTTCAGCAGTACCGCGAGTCACGGGAGCATCCGGATTCAATGCACGACGGCGGAACTCAGCAAGAGCTTCCTGATCCACCAACGGAGCTAAATCGTCATTATCAAGAGCTTCTATTTTTTGTATTTCGTGAGAAGTACGGAATCCGTCGAAGAAATTGACGAAAGGCACACGCGACTTAATCGTAGCCAAGTGAGCTACACCTGCAAGATCCATCACCTCTTGAACCGAGCCTTCACATAACATAGCGAAACCGGTCTGACGAGTGGACATCACATCTTGGTGGTCGCCGAAAATACATAGTGCATGAGATGCCAATGTTCTTGCTGACACATGGAATACGCATGGCAAGAACTCTCCGGCTATCTTATACATATTAGGTATCATCAACAACAGACCTTGTGATGCAGTAAATGTTGTGGTTAAAGCTCCTGCCTGCAACGAGCCGTGTACAGCTCCTGCCGCACCGCCTTCGCTTTGCATTTCTTGAACCATTACTGTTTCGCCAAAGATGTTTTTACGACCTGCTGCCGCCCATTCATCAACATATTCTGCCATTGTCGACGAAGGTGTGATAGGATAAATAGCAGCAACCTCGGTAAACATATAGCTTATGTGAGCTGCGGCTTGGTTACCATCACAAGTCAAGAATTTCTTTTCTCTACTCATAAATTGTTATCTTTAAAATAAAAATTTCCTCTTTTACAGGAACTTGTTGCCAATAAGCAAAACCCATTCCACATTAATTCTGCAAAGGTACTACTTTTCATTTTTTTCTCCAACAATAAAACACTTTTTTCAGTCCTTCTCACATCAGAAGCACCTCACGTTCAACCTCATTAGAGTTATTTAACACCTTCAAACGCGTCCTTTCCTTTTTCATTCTCCACTTCGGCATACGCCTGAATTCGAAGCAACATTTACACCCAACCACCTTTTCACTCCGCCCATGACACAACATTAAAATCAAAAGGCTTAGAAGTTGTTTTAATTTTATTTCGAGAATATTTTAAGGAATATTTTGAATGTTCTTTTCTTCAAATCGCTCAAGTAATAGCGTGGCATGCCACATCCAAACGGTTTGACGAAAAGACAATCCAAAGAGCCTTAAAGAGTCAGAAGCATAGCACAAGTAAATCTGCAATAACATTTTCAAGAAAATTCAAAACAGCTTCTTATCTTTGCAGAAAAAAATCATGAAACAAAAAGATATACTTGGAGCATTGAAGGCTCACTACGGAATAGAGGAGCTGAACAACATGCAGAAAGCGGTACTTTCTGCATCGGGAGAACAAGGAGACATAATCCTGCTATCCCCCACCGGTAGCGGAAAGACGATAGCTTTCCTTATTCCATTACTTAAAGCTCTTAAAGAACCGAGCGGCAATCTTCAAGCAGTAATCATCGCCCCATCAAGAGAATTAGTCATACAGATTGGCAAAGTAGCACGGGACATAGCCACAGGTCATAAGGTGACATGCTGTTACGGCGGACATAATGTACTCGACGAAAAACAATCGCTTTCGGTCACACCATCCATCATAGTCAGCACACCCGGACGCCTCCTCGATCATATCAACAGAGAACATATCGATGTACACTCCACTCGTTTATTGGTACTCGATGAATTTGACAAATCATTGGAATTAGGCTTTCAAGATGAAATGCGACGTATTCTCCGCCACATGCCTAACGTCAGCAAACGTTATCTCACATCAGCAACCGACATCGATGAGATACCTGACTTTGTACGCATATTCAATCCACGCTGTATCGATTTCAAAAAAGACAAAAAAGATCTCGACCGTCGTACCGAGGTATTCAAGGTATTTTCCGATGACAAGGACAAGTTGCAAGCTCTGCTCAAATTAATCCACAACGTACCATGTGGCAGAACCATTGTTTTCGCCAATTATCGCGATGCCGTAGAACGCATCTACCGATTCCTAAAAGACAACAAAATCCCGGCAGGAATTTACCACGGCGGACTGGAGCAAATCGACAGAGAGAAATCAATAGCAATGTTCAACAACGGCTCCTATACAATAATGGTCACTACCGACCTCGGTTCACGCGGACTTGACATAGCCGAAGTAATGAACATTATCCATTATCACATTCCCACCTCAGAAGAAACCTATACACACCGCAACGGACGCACCGCACGCATGAATGCCGATGGCAACGTATATGTGCTTGTCAGTTCTGCCGACATTTTACCAACCTACATTTCATTCGACAAGGACTTTGAAATGAGCAAAACCATCGAGACCGAACTTTCCGCATCTTTCCGCACCCTGTATTTTCAGGCAGGAAAGAAGGAAAAAATTTCGCGTGGCGATATTTTAGGGTTCATAAGCAACAATGGAGGTATCGACGGCAAAGAAATCGGCACAATCGACCTTCACGATCATTATGCTTTAGTTGCAATTCCGGCAAACAAAGCACAAAGCGTTCTTGATAAAATCCGTTCACTTAAAATCAAAAATAAGCGCGTACGCATCACCCTTACCGAAATATAATACATATAACATAATATGTATTAGCAAAAATCGGGAAACCTCAGATAATGAGATTTCCCGATTTTTATTATTTGTATTGAGAATTAATTCAATGCACCTTCAAGAGCTGCGTTAGTCTTCTTACATGCTGCAACACTTGCATCAAATAGAGCCTTTTCATCAGCAGTAAGTTCGATTTCAACAACCTTTTCGATACCATCCTTACCAAGGATTACAGGAACGCCTACGCACACATCGCTATGTCCGTATTCGCCTTCAAGCAATGCACTGCAAGGAAGAAGAAGTTTTTCGTTGTGAAGCACAGCCTTAACCACTTGAGCTGCTGCTGCACCCGGAGCATACCATGCGCTTGTTCCAAGAAGACCTGTAAGAGTAGCACCGCCAACCATTGTATCAGCAGCAATCTTATCAAGAACATCTTTTTCCAACAAAGTGCTTACAGGCACACCGCGATAAGTAGCAAGACGTTTCATCGGAATCATTGTAGTGTCACCATGACCGCCGATTACCATACCGTCAACATCATTAACGTTAGCTCCAAGAGCTTGTGTCAAATAGTAACGGAAACGCGCGCTATCCAAAGCACCGCCCATACCGATGATACGATTCTTAGGAAGACCGCTTGTCTTATGAATCAAGTAAGTCATTGTATCCATCGGATTACTTACACACACGATGATAGCATTAGGAGAATGAGCTATTACGTTGCTTACCACACTCTTAACAATACCGGCATTAACTCCGATAAGTTCTTCACGTGTCATTCCCGGCTTGCGAGGAATACCAGAAGTAACAACAACCACATCAGAACCTGCTGTAGCAGCATAATCATTTGTAACACCCTTCAACACAGTATTCACCTTTAGGATATTAGCAGTTTGCATGATATCCATTGCTTTTCCTTCTGATACTCCTTCTTTAATATCAAGAAGAACCACTTCATCTGCAATTTGGCTAAGCACCAAAACATTAGCAGCTGTTGCGCCCACATTACCGGCGCCGATGACTGTAACTTTTGACATAATAATTTATTTTAATCGTTATTTTAATTGTTTTCTTTTATAGTGTCACAAAGTTATGGATTTATTCATTATTATAGAAATTTTTCAAGATAATTATTTCATAAAATTTTCATCTTATATACAAAATCAACTATAAAAACGCAGAATCCATTGCCAATTAAAATATTTTTTGTACTTTTGCACGCCGATTATATCCAAATTATTAAGCACTTACGGACACAAGACAACTTTTGGCCGAGTTTAATTTTGTGTTATTAAGTAATTTAATTAACTATTAATCAGGAATTTAAAAAGTGGATACTTTAAGTTACAAGACAGTCTCAGTAAAAGCTGAGAACGCACAAAAAGAATGGGTAGTAATAGACGCTACCGACCAAGTTTTGGGACGCCTTTGTGCAAAGGTTGCCAAAATCGTTCGTGGTAAATACAAGCCATGCTACACTCCTCATGTAGATTGTGGAGACAATGTAATCATTATCAATGCTGACAAAGTGACTCTAACAGGAAACAAGTGGAACGACCGCATTTACCTTTCTTATACAGGTTATCCGGGCGGACAACGTTCAGCTACACCTGCAATCTTGAAAAAGAAAGCAGAAACTTATAAGCTAAAGGCTGGTATCAACCCATTGTTCATCAAAGTTCTAAAAGGTATGTTGCCAAAGAATCGTCTTGGTGCGCAACTTATCAAGAACGTACACGTGTATAATGGCGCAGAGCACCCACATGCAGCTCAAAACCCTAAAGCAATTGATATCAACAAACTTAAATAAGATAGAGGAATATGGAACAAATTAATGCAGTAGGACGCCGTAAAGCGGCTATCGCTCGCGTATTCGTAAAAGAAGGTAAAGGCGAGATCACTATCAACAAACGCTCACTTGATACATATTTCCCATCTTCAATACTTCAATTCATCGTTAAGCAACCTCTTAACCTTCTTGATGTAGCAGGAAAATATGATATCAAAGTAAACTTGTGCGGTGGCGGTTACAAAGGACAAGCTGAAGCACTTCGTTTAGGTATCGCACGCGCATTGATAAAAATCAATGCAGACGACAAGGCTGCTCTTCGTGCAGCAGGATTCGTTACCCGTGACCCACGTGCTGTTGAACGTAAGAAACCGGGACAACCTAAAGCTCGTAAAAGATTCCAGTTCAGCAAGCGTTAATATTCATTATTATATTGCTGAAAACAGAATAACAGTGTTTAGTATCCAAATCATGCCGACCCCACCAAAGGCTACGGCATGATTGAATTAAGTTGAATGTAAACAAACAAAAAAAGAAAAATGGCAAATCCAACATTTGAACAATTACTTGAAGCAGGATGTCACTTCGGACACCTAAAACGCAAATGGAATCCTGCAATGGCTCCTTACATTTTCATGGAGCGCAATGGTATCCACATCATTGACCTATACAAAACAAGTGCAAAGCTTGCTGAAGCTGCTGCTGCACTTAAAAATATTGCTAAAGCCGGTAAAAAAGTGCTTTTCGTTGCTACTAAAAAGCAAGCTAAGCAAGTTATCGCCGACAAAGCTACTTCCATTAACATGCCTTACGTTATCGAACGCTGGCCGGGTGGTATGTTGACCAACTTCCCTACAATCCGCAAAGCGGTGAAGAAGATGGCTACCATCGACAAAATGACTAAGGACGGTACTTTCGACAACTTGTCAAAACGCGAAAAGCTTCAAATTTCACGTCAACGTGCAAAATTGGAAAAGAACCTTGGCAGTATCGCCGACTTGAACCGCCTTCCTTCAGCTCTTTTTGTAGTTGACGTAATGAAAGAGCATATCGCTGTAGCAGAAGCTAACCGCCTTGGTATTCCTGTATTCGGAATTGTCGACACTAACTCCGACCCATCAGCAGTAGATTTCGCTATACCGGCAAACGATGACGCATCTAAGTCTATCGAGCTAATCTTGGCTACCGTATGCGAAGCTATGGCAGAAGGTCTTGAAGAACGCAAAGTTGAAAAGGTAGACAGCAAGGATGCTGAAGAAGTTGCTGCTCCTAAGGCTAAGCGCACACGTGTAGGACGCCGCAAAGCAGCCGAGGCTGAAGAGGCTCCTGCAGCTGAAGAAGCTACAGAAGAGGTTGCAGAATAATAACATTATTCCTAAACCACTACACTCACATAGTTGAGGGCGAAGATTCTACTGAGTCCTCGTCCTCACTTTTTTAAAAAGAAAATTAAACAATCTAATTTTAAACCATATAATACAAAAGAAATTATGGCAGTTACAATGGCAGACATCAGCAAACTTCGTCAAATGACAGGTGCTGGTATGATGGATTGCAAAAAGGCTTTGACAGAAGCGAACAATGATATGGACGCTGCTATCGAAATCCTTCGTAAAAAAGGACAAGCAATTGCAGCTAAACGTGAAGACCGTAACGCTTCAGAGGGTTGTGTTATCGCACAATCTATCGGCGAATACGCTGCAGTAGTAGCGTTGAATTGCGAAACAGACTTCGTGGGAAAGAACGAAGGTTTCGTTAACCTGACCAAGTCTATTCTTGCTGCAGCTGTTGCAGCTAAGGCTAAGAGCGCAGACGAAGTTAAAAACCTTGAAATAAACGGACAAAAAATCGCTGACCTTATCGTAGAAGAATCCGGCAAGACCGGTGAAAAGATGGAACTCGGCGCATTTGAATACGTTGAAGCTCCTGCAACTATCGCTTACAACCACTTCGGAAACAAACTTGCAACTCTTGTTGCTTTCAGCAAAGCAGGTATCGATGAGCAAGTTTACAAGAACGTAGCTATGCAAGTAGCAGCTATGAATCCTCTTGCAGTTGACGAATGTGACGTAGCAGAAGATGTGAAAGAAAAAGAAATCGCTGTGGCTATAGAGAAGACTAAAGCAGAACAAGTGCAAAAGGCTGTTGAAGCTGCTTTGAAGAAAGCAGGTATCAACCCTGCTCACGTAGACAGCGAAGACCACATGGAAAGCAACAAGGCTAAGGGCTGGATTACCGAAGAAGATGTAGTTAAGGCTAAGGAAATCATTGCTACAGTTTCAGCTGAAAAGGCAGCTAATCTGCCTGAAGCCATGATTCAAAACATCGCTAAGGGTCGTCTTGGCAAGTTCTTGAAAGAAGTATGCTTGTTGAACCAAGAAGACGTTACAGGTGAAGACAAAAAGACTGTAAGAGAAACTTTGAAGGCTGTTGATGCCGACCTTAAAGTTCTTGCATTCAAGCGTGTAAACTTGAACGTAGACTAATCAACACATATTCGAAATATATACTTGTCGAACAAGTATAAACAAAAAAACTATCCTATATTAGGATAGTTTTTTGTTTATAGGCTAACCTTAATTATCACAAAATGTGGCAGGCTGGACAAAATGTAACAAAGTTCATTAATCACAATTCCACTACCTACACCTCACAAAAAAACTGTCATCGGAATAATGAGCCACATAGATATAAGGAGACGTCAACTCCCCATCATCCCAAAATCCAATATACATTTCACCACTTCCACGCATCTTCTTCACACCCCAGCCCTCACGATATTGAGAAGAAAAACTTTCTGCTGCCGGACCAACAATAACGCTGTCATAACGTATCTTTCTCAGCTTACGCTCATAGGACTCTAAATCCACCAAATGCTGCAATATATCAATAACATCATCAAGCGGTAAAGCTATATCTTCATTCAAAGCAGTTTTCTTAAAGCCCATATTCTTAGCTTCTTCATAATATTCCAAGGCCGTTTCTAAGACATAAAAAGTATTACTATCCACAAACTCGGGACTTTCACTCAAGGCAATCAATTCAGAATGACCTTTACATAACGGAATATCAGCATGTACGCTATCTACCCCGGTTCCATACAACAAAAGTTTATGAGCTTCTGTAAACGAAGGTTTCCCTGAGAGATAAAGCCCTCTATATTCCAACACTCCAATCAATTTATCGGCATCAAATCCTCCCATATGAAGACTTTTCGCAGCTTCATTAAATTGACCCTGCTCATAAAGTTTAACTCCTTTTTTAAAATTAGCTTTTCCTCCATCTCCACAACTCACTAAGGCTAAACATAATACGCCTACGACTAACACATACAAACTCGTTTTTAGTTTCATAACCTTTACTACTATAAAATTACATTATCAGACTACTTAAATATAAATTGCGAATATCTATACTTATTTTCAAGACCATAAACATCTAACCAATCAGTCCGGACAAACCCTCCATCCAAACGATATTCAGAACAATAACCAAAAAATGACATTTTCCTACTATTCGGTGTTAAGAAACCAATTGTTTCTGTTTCCCTCGCTTTACTATTCTTTACATACAATACGACCTCATCTGAACGTTCTCTTTTAATTTCAGCAAGTTGTTTCAAATTACCATCAATTATTTCATACAACTTGTACACCGTTCCTTTTTTTGTCATAATGAGTTTCTCTATATTTCCTACATCAACAGCACTTCCAAGCGACACTATGTTTCCTTTATTATTAACTGCACAACAATTACCTGACTTATCTTTGTACGTTTCCCACACATCATCACCATAAAACGATGCAATTGCTATAGGATTATTTGTGCAGTCTTTCATATTAACATCAATAATAAAGTTTTTCATATCATAATTGGTCCAACCTTGTGAAACCTTCGCATAACCCTGCTCATTAAAACTACCGGCAAAGGTGTACTTTTCTGTTGTTAAAATCTCACCTTTAATATTTATATATCCAAATCGCACTACCGTTTCGATTCCGAGCCCGGCTCCACGTTTTTTTGATTTTTCACAAGGTATTACAGCACTATGTTTCTCATATTTATATTTCTTTTTTGACGAATAGCACGCCAAACCTTTACTAAAGTCACTTATATATGTAAATTTCCCAAAGGGAATAATAGCATTACCATTCCTATCATATAGAGCATGTTCATAATAATCAACATACGTCATACTTATATAAGGATCTCTTACACCCCTACTGAGTACAGCCGTACCATCTTCAGCAATCCATTGAGGATAGCCAATAAAATCGGAAATATAATTATTTTTATTAATATCGAAGACACCCCATTCATCACGTTTTCCCGACGAGTTAGCCCACACTTGTCCATAACTGTTTACCGATTCCGCACAACCAATTATCGTTATATTTGGCTTAACGACTTTTAAATTTTTATCAAGAAAGTAAAACTCTCTCATATCTTCTAATGTACCACGACCAGAGCGAACCACTTTATAAGCAACAGCATATCCATGTTTAAAATCATAAATCATATCAAACTCATCGGTTCGTTGCTGCCCCTCTTCATCTATCATGAAATATTTATCATCTTGACTACAAATAGCAAAACCGTTGTGAAATTCTCCGATAAAATTACACTGTTCCTTTCTTTTCTCTAAATTCATACACGATTGTAATAACAATACACCGCATATTAACATACAAACTTTATACATATAAGAAACTGTTTTGAAATGATAAAACAAATGTAATCAAATTACATTTATAAACAAAATTTTAAAGAAATAAGAAGAACAACTGCTAAACCAATAGTTCTTGAAATTACACAAATAAGATATTATCAGTAGTGAATTACTGATTACTAAACTTTCATATTCTTTTTACCCCCCGAATGACAAAATTAAGAAAAAGCTTTCATTTATTTATTCTATATTTTTCTATACATTTGTGAATGAAAATAATTTCGTATATTTGCGATAAACCACAATAACTTGCACTTGCCGTGAAAAATATCCATGTACGCATGATATATTTCGCACGCATATGTACATAATTGTAAAAATGACAGAAAATAATATACGACGCATGACATACTTGGTTACAGGTGGTGCAGGATTTATAGGCGCCAACTATGTTAAATATCTGCTTAATATATACGGAAAGAATGTAAAAATCATCATTCTTGACGCTCTTACTTACGCAGGCAATCTGCTCACCATAAAGAATGAATTACAAGCCGATAATGTTACTTTCGTAAAAGGAGATATTGGCGACACCGAACTTGTCACTAAGATTCTCAAAGAAAACGACATTGATTATATCGTGAATTTCGCGGCAGAGAGCCACGTAGACCGCAGTATATCCAATCCGAGACTTTTTCTTGAAACCAACATACTCGGTACGCACAATCTGCTTGAATGCGCCCGAAAAGCATGGTTTGCAGGGAAAAATGCCGACAACAAAGATATTTATAAAGATGGTAAGAGATTTCTGCAAATCTCCACCGATGAAGTGTATGGGTCGCTCAGTAAAGACTTTGAAATGCCACAGCCGTTGCACGTCACCGATGCACTAAAGAGCGTGATAGGCGATAGGGACGATCTGAAGACCTACGGCAACGACCTTTTCACAGAAGAAACACCGCTGTCACCGCGTTCCCCCTACTCTTCATCCAAAACAAGCGCCGATCTAATAGCACTTGCCTATTATCACACTTATAATTTTCCGGTGAACATAACGCGATGCAGTAATAATTACGGTCCTTATCATTTTCCCGAGAAACTTATCCCGCTTATTATTAAGAACATTCTTGAAGGCAAGAAGTTACCTGTTTATGGGAAAGGCGAAAACGTTAGAGATTGGCTATACGTGGAAGACCACGCCAAAGCCATTGATGCTGTTCTTCACAAAGGAAAAATCGGTGATGTTTATAACATAGGCGGATTTAACGAAGAACGCAATATAAACATAGTGAAAACGGTAATTTCCATCATTGCCCAAACGATGGCTGAGCAACCCGCCTATCAATCTCTTTTGAAATGCGATTTATGCCGTATCAATGATGATTTGATTGAGTATGTTGCCGACCGTCCCGGGCACGACATGCGCTACGCCATGAATCCTACAAAGATTGCAACCGAACTCGGATGGTTTCCTGAAACGACATTCAAAGAGGGCATTAAGAAAACCATTCTTTGGTATCTCGACAATCAAGAGTGGGTGGAAAGCGTAACATCCGGAGACTATCAAAAATATTACGATGAAATGTATTCAAACAGATAAAATAACATGAGTTAAGATGTACTGGCTTAACTCCAAACTCCTGAATAAATGAAAGGAATTGTATTAGCAGGCGGCAGTGGAACGCGCCTATACCCTATAACAAAAGGTATTTCCAAACAGCTTGTACCTATTTACGACAAGCCGATGGTATATTACCCCATTTCCGTATTGATGCTGGCAGGAATCAGAGATATACTCATCATTTCCACTCCTGCCGACCTACCCATGTTCAAACGCCTATTAGGTGACGGACAAGAAATAGGCGTCAATTTCCAATATGCCGAACAGCCTTTCCCGGGAGGTCTTGCACAAGCGTTCATCATCGGCGAAGAATTTATCGGTGACGACACGGTCTGTCTTGTTCTCGGCGACAACATCTTCTACGGACAGAGTTTCACTCGAATGCTTGAACAAGCCAAATGTATTGCCGATGAAAACACCGCTACTCTTTTTGCCTATTCGGTGAAAGAGCCTGAAAGATACGGTGTAGTATCATTCGACAATGACGGTAATCCTACCGAAATAATCGAAAAACCTCTGAAACCGCAATCAAGCTATGCAGTAACAGGATTGTATTTCTACCCGAATGATGTCGTAAAAATTGCCAAGAGTATAAAGCCTTCGGCACGCGGAGAATTGGAAATAACAACAGTGAACCAGACCTACCTTGAACAGAACAGGGTTATGATTCAAAAATTCGGACGAGGTTTTGCATGGTTTGATACCGGAACACCGGAGTCGATGAACGATGCATCCAATTTTATCCAATCCATACAGAACCGCCAAGGTGTGCAGGTGGCAGCTCTTGAAGAAATATCTTTCAGGAAGGGATGGATTACAGCCGAACAACTTAAATCGGCTGCAGAACCCATGAATAAGAACTATTACGGGCAATACCTTATACAATTAGCTGAAAATGGCATTTGAAAAAGTGAAAATAATCGATTTGCCCAAGATTTGCGACCCAAGGGGCAACCTGTCATTCATTGAGGGGAACAACCATGTCCCATTCAAGATAGAACGCACTTATTGGATTTATGATGTACCCGGTGGTGCCGAAAGGGGCGGACATGCATTCCGTACACAACAAGAATTCATAGTTGCCCTGTCGGGCAGTTTTGATGTCGTTTTAAAGGACAAGGACGGAAATGTGACAGTACACCACATGGCACGTTCTTATTACGGCCTGTATGTACCGGCTATGACTTGGCGCGAGATTGCCAACTTCTCTACCAATTCCGTAGCGATGATTCTTTCATCCACACAATACGATGCCGGCGACTACATCGAGGATTTTGAAGAATTTAAAACCACACCCGAAAGATGAGAACAGAAAAAGACTCACACGCGACATCAAGTCTTAATGACTGCCGACTGATTACGCTTAACAAGCACCACCACGAGAACGGCAATCTCACCGTAGTTGAGGGAGAAAAAGAATTACCTTTTGACATAAAACGCATCTATTACATATATGATGTACCAGGAGGAGCTGAAAGGGGCGGGCATTCCCACAAGGAATGTGCCAGTTTCCTTGTAGCCGTGAGCGGCAGTTTCAATGTAGAAATCACCGATGGTGTAAACAAGCAGGTTTTCACCCTCAACAGATCCAATACAGGATTGTACATAGCACCCGGTATATGGCGTACACTGAACAATTTCTCGTCGGGTTCGGTTGCGCTGTCCATCGCATCACACAACTATGATGCCGGAGACTATATTTATGACTATGATGATTTTTTAGAACTTACGGCACACAAACGCAATAATGATTAACCCATGACTACAAAATTCCCGTTCCTTGTACTTAAAGAAGTGAACAAGCCTATTGAAGATACACTGATAAAAGCTGTGGCAGATGTAATAAAAAGCGGTATATACATAAACGGCAAATACGTCGATACGCTTGAAAAGGCAATTGCGTCTCTATGCAATGCCGAACATGCAATAGCCGTCAGCAACGGACTTGACGCACTGCGCCTTATCATCAGAGCTTACAAGGAAATGGGTGTTTTCAGTGATGGTGATGAAATCATTATGCAAGCCAATACTTATATTGCATCGGCTCTGGCGGTAAGCAACGAAGGTCTCAAACCGGTTTTTGTCGACATCTCCCCTGTCACACTGAATCTTGATACTTCAGCCATCGAACGTGCTGTTACATGCCGAACCAAAGCCATAATGCCTGTACACTTGTACGGAACACCTTGTTGGGATGACGCTATCATGAGCGCAGCAGAAAAGCATGGTTTGAAGATAATCGAGGATAATGCACAAGCAATAGGAGCCAAGAGCAGCCGTCCGGGACTATCAGGCACTTTCAGCACAGGCGGACTTGGCGATGCTGCCGGCATAAGTTTCTACCCCACCAAGAATCTCGGTGCGCTTGGGGATGCCGGCATGATAGTAACCCGCGACAAGGAACTTGCCGATATAGCAAGAGCATTAGCCAATTATGGCGCAGATCGCAGATACCACAACGTGTACAACGGTAGCAATTGCCGCATGGACGAAATGCAGGCAGCAGTTTTATTGGCAAAACTGCCATTCCTTAATGGAGAGAATAACAGACGCAGAGAATTGGTGCAAATCTACAACAGCACCATTAAAAATCCCCAAATACAATGCCCGCAGGTATTCGGTGACATGTACCAAGTGTGGCATCAATATCCGTTAAGAGTGGCAAATCGCGAAAGTTTTCGCAAGTTCATGGAAGAAAACGGTGTCGCAACCGACATCATCTATCCTGTACCCGTTTATAAGCAACCTTGCTATGAAAATAAATATCCGGCATTAATTTGCCCGGAAGCGGAAAAATTCGCTACTGAAGTTGTGTGTCTGCCTATTGGCGCACACATAAGTAATGATGACGCAAAAGAAATTTCCGAAATAATAAACCGTTTCTAACCTCCCCACCATTCAGAGAGGCGTTCTGTGAATAACCGTATTAAATAATTAAAAATCATAAAATACAATGCAGATTTATCCTAAAAACTATGTTATATAACATAAAAACCATATCTTTGCATCAGTTTTCATGGTAATAGTTTTAAGGTTATTTGAAAAAAACATCATGTCGTGATGACAAGAGATTTTCAAAATAGTTTTTAGGTTTAAGTTAATGGTATTAGAAAGTTAATTAGTAAGCAAAACCCCGACGATGAGTCGAGGTTTAACTTTTATATACCCCTACCGTTATTATGCCATAAAAAAAGATTAGCCGAACCTCACGGTTGGGCTAATCCTAACTTTAAAACTTTATTAATTTTCTCAAAAGCGATCATTTGTGGCTTAGGGGACAACCAAGCCCCCTAAACCTATAGCGTATTAGTGTACTTGAGTACCGTCAACGTAAATATCGAATTTATCAGTAACAGTTCCACTACCGTTATTCATCAACTCATTCCACAAACCTCCGTTTACATTCAAGAAACCTGTTGCTGTAGAATTCTTGATGTTTACAGTACCATAGATACTACCTGTTTCTGTATGCATTTGGATAGCTGCTTTGTCATCTGTTTTAGACGCTTTAAATTCACAATCTTCAACATTCAACGTATATTTAACAGAGTTAACAGCACTGCTATGATTATAAATAACAATCGCCTTGCTTACCATATCAAATGTACAATCTTTTACATTTACGGTAGATCCATTATTTCCATAATAGAAAATACCATAACCATTGAATCCGCTACTAACTGCGTTGACAAAATCAGTGCCAGTAATATTGGTCTCTCCATTACCGCTCAATGTCAAGCAACCCTTAATAACGCAATTATCAATATCCAAACCTGAAGTATGATACATTGCACTATAAGTTTGTTCTTGGTTAAATGCCAATTGAGGAATACTGAAAGTTAAGTTGCTGAAATTTAATTTTGCTCCGCTTGGATATACAGCTTGGCTCATTTTCAAAACAGCACCTTCTTTGCTTGCTCCAGAAATAGTGACTTCACCTTTCCAGCCAGTAAGACCACCTAATTCATATTCACCTTCAGCAAGTTCGATTTCTGTTTTATCTGCTGCAAGAAGATTCTTGATTGTATAAGCGAAACCTTCTGAACTTGACACGCTATATGCTCCGTTTTGAGATTTAGCCACGTTATTAATACCATCTATGATTTCCACGAACTTATCCCAATCACCCTTCATTGTAGAAGCATCAACCGAATTAGTTTCATAAACGTATGGAAAATAGCCTTGAGGTACAGTTACATCGGCTGTATTGCCTTCAAGTGTCCATGTCTTATTGGCAGTTGCTTTTGTTGCTTCAGAACCACCGCATGTCAATTGGATGTGATAAGCAGGCTTGCCGTTGTCACTCTTCTTTACTATATGGTTGTTTTTCCAAACAACAGTAGTTTCAGAAGCACTGTTCATTTGCATTACGTAACGATATGGCTCGTTGAATGTACAACCTTGAACATCTACATATTCGTGCAATTGCATAGCACGTTGTCCGTTACAGTTGAAAGTACAATTCTTTACTGTCACTTTGATACCATCGCCGGTACTCCACCAATCCTTTATACCGGAACCGTCGGTTGCCGATGTCAGATTAAATGTACAATCTTCTATTACGACTTCTGACTGTCCGTTTACAATAGATACTGCATTATTACGAGTTACTGAAATACCATCTGTATTCTGTGCGCCTTCATTATTCAATGTAAGACCTTTCAAGGTCACTTTATCTGTATTATTGATATAAACCTGTCCCTTGATTTCAACGCCCGGAGCAACCGCCACAAGAGCGATATTCTTCTTTGAGCCGGCAATGTTCAACTTAGAAGATACATAAGTTCCCGGTTGAATCAATATTAGAGTTTCTTCACCGTCAACTGCTGCATCGATTGCTGCTTGAAGTTGTTCCACGGTTGAAACTACAGCAGAAATTTCTTCTATGGTTACATTCTCAAATGTATTTGTAGCGTCAACTGTAGCACCTTCATTGCGTCCTACGATTGCTGCTGCATTTGCAGCCTTAGTTTCATAGAAATTAGTAACTTGGTCTACTGTAATAGTACCGTTTGTTGCCTTATTTCCTGAGAAAGTTCCACGTCCGCAACCTGCAATACCTCCCATATCACGATAAGCATGAATAGTGAAGTTATTTACAGTATTATTTGTTGTTTCATTATTTCCTGCATTATGATAACCTACTATACCACCCACTTTATCACCGTTGTCATATTTTCCATTTGTTCCGTTTGGAGTACCAACCAATTCCAAACCTTCTATATCACAATTAGTAATAGTTCCTGCATAGTATCCTGCGATACCGCCGATATAATGGTCTGAATAAACCTTACCATTCTTAACATCCACATTGTCAATTGTAGAATTGAATTGTGATGAACCCACTACTACTGCATTACCGCAATCAGAAGCAGTTAGAACTGTAGAGTTTTTAATTACAGCATTCTCTATTGTGAAGTTTTTCAATACTGCACCACGAATATTTGCAAACAATCCGGCTGATTGATATTCCGGAGCATCTGTCACATCTACATATAAGTTATAGATAGTCTTTCCATTTCCATCGAAAGTTCCTTGGAAACCGGTGTCATCTCCATTATCTGCAATCGGATTCCATGCAATATTTGCAAGGTCAAGATCTGATACAAGTTTTACAGTTTTTCCATTGAATGTGTTACCGCCGTCAACTTGTGCAGCCAACCACGCAAGCTGTGACGGATATGCTATTTCATATACGCCTTCTGCATTCGGTTGTACATCGTCTGCCACTGTACCATCCCATTGAGTAACGTTATAATCAGGCTCGTTGTAGATAGGATCAACTACTACGGTGAATTCAGCTTGGTTTGTCAACAGGTTACCAAGCACGTTGGTACGATAGTTGCGCTGTACCGGTGCATTTGGAACGTTTAATGTGATATTCTCATTCAAGCCGGTTTTGATTTCCATTGTAAGGTCTGAAAGCTGTTGAGTGTCACCTCCCGGCACCAATACGTATGCTGTTGCAAGATACTTGTAGTTTTCTCCGTTTACCGTCAAATTTTCTTTCGCGATATTGTCTACGTTACTTGCCCAACCG
>JAFUKL010000015.1 GCA_017473615.1 Muribaculaceae bacterium
CTTGTGCAGGCTGAATTGGAAATACAGACTGCCGCCATTGAAAAGCGTTACGACAAGGAGATTTCTCTTGCCGAGGGTAACACTTACAAGGTAAACAAGCTCGAAAAGAAGAAGCAAGCCGATATTGCGAAAGCCAAGAATGAGGCTAACCGCAAGATGTTTGCCATGCAAGTCATTCAGGCGGTTGCTCAGACTGCCACCAACGCAATCAATGCCTATGGTTCTGCGGCTGCTATCCCGGTAGTCGGTTTCGTAATGGCACCGATTGCGGCGGCTATGGCTGTCGCTGCCGGTATGCTTCAGATAGCGGCTATCAAAAAACAACAACAGGCTTCGACTTCGCAAGGCTACGCAAAAGGTGGATTTACCAAACCGGGAGCGGTGGACGAACCTGCTGGTGTGGTTCACGCCGGGGAATGGGTGGCTTCACAAAAGTTGCTCGCCAACCCTGTCGCAAGACCTCTTATCAATGCTCTTGACTATGCTCAGCGTACAAACACTATCGGCTCACTCCGTTCCGATGATGTCTCTCGCTCTATCACTGCTCCGATTGTACTTGCCAACAGCCAAGCCTCTCCGCAAGTGGTGGTGCAACAATCGACACCCACTATTGTTGTGGAGCAAAACAGTGAGTATGCTTCTACTATGAAGCAACTCGCCGAGAGATTGAACGAACCATTTGTTACGGTAAACACCATTACAGGAGATACCGGTATCAAAAAGGCACAAGACGAATACGAAAAACTAATGCGTAATAAAACACCTAAATCTAAACGATAATGAAAATACTTATTAACGGCAAAGTTGCCACTTTGAAAAAAGGTACTTCCTTTGAGTTCGTTTCTGAAAACCGCTCTTTCACAGGTTCAGACAGTTATTCTCTATCCATTACCTTTCCGCTCCGTGGTTGTATGGAGAATATCGCTATCTTCGGCAATATCAACCGTACAGATGTGGACAAATCAAAGGTCGTCTTTGATTGCGAAATCATTGACAATAATTTCTATCGTTCCGGTACTATCACGATTGTCGAAATCAGCGATACGGAAGTGAAGACGCAGTTTCTTGAAGGTCGTTCCGAGCAGAACTTCGATGATACTTTCGATGACATCTACATCAACGAACTTGATTTGGGGGAATATCCGCTCGATACGCTCCCAAGCAATCCGAGTTCGCAATGGCAAGGTTTACACTACGGACAGGAGGCTGTCGCTCTGCCGTGGGTAAACAACACTTCGGGAAATATCCAAAACGAAGTGGTATATGCCAATGGTGTTTACTCTTATCATGAGGACTGCTATGGATTATCTTATCAGCCGTACCTTATCGTTATCGTCAAGCGGATATGTGCAGCACTCGGCTACGATTGCGATGTGTCGCAATGGGGCGGTCGCGAGGATCTGCGTTATCTATTAATCTGCAACACTCTGCCGTGGGCGTGGGATATTCCTCAGTTCGCTCGTGCCTTGCCTCATTGGAACGTGACGGAGTTCTTCGAGAAGTTGGAGCAGTTTATCGGTGGTGAGTTCGACATCAATCATAAGGCGAAGACTATCTCTTTCGCTTTCACTTCAGAAGTACTTGCAAATGCAAAGCCGGTACATATTGGAAAGGTAATTGACACTTATACTGCCGAAGTTACCGCAGAAGATGAAAGCAATTACATTGAGGCTGCTAATCTTCGCTACAAGGAGTGCGACCACAATATGTGGAAGTTCTACTGCTGTCCGTGGTTTATCAAGGACAGCGAGGCTAACAGACTTGAATACGACACACTCGATGAACTGATAACTGCCAACAAGTCGTTTGCTCGTGTTCGCAGTTACTATCGTGGCTCGAACATTCATCGGGTGCTGTATGCTAAAGATGTGGATATGCACTTTGTCATACGATGTATTCGTAACGAGTATGTGGAAACAAACTCTTTTGGGCGTGACATCTACGACCGCATTTGTATTCTGCAACCGGTAAATGTGTTTGGCGACAGAATTGTCGATGAGAATACCGACAACGACATCGAAGTGGAGTTCGTGCCGGCATGGATTGATGAGACAGAGGAGAGCAAGGGCAACTGCCTGTTCCTTGAAATAGAGGGCTACGATGAAACGGAAGTGTCTTCGACTACAAGAGAAGACACCGACCCTGCTACGACAATCTACCAACCATCGGCTATGCAACGACTGTCTGCCGGAGAGAAAGAGGAAAAGACCGAATACTTCGATAAGATATACATCGCCTTTTGGGACGGAGCGAACAACAACATCGGCAAACTGCCGTGTCCGACGATTGATTGGGTAACAGTCAAGGAAGACTGGACTTATTTCATCACTCAGTTCTCAATGCGACTGTCAAAGGGTGCGTTATCACTGCCTACCTACAAGATAAATCCGAAGCAGAAATATCAATTCTCCTTTATCAGCGATGAAATTCCCAATGTCCGCTCACTCTTTTTCATCAAAGGCAAGAAATACCTCTGTGAAAAAATAACTGCGACATTCACCGAAAACGGAATGTCGCAGCTCCTCAAAGGCAATTTCTATCGAGTCTTGGATTAATAGGGAAAACAATGTGTGAAACAGATTGTGGTACACATTGTGATACATAAATATCGACTAAAAATAACATAAAAAACTCACCGAAAATTGCAACACGGATTTACTCGAAAAATGCCACACTAAATTTGAAAATCGGTGTGGCATTCTTATTATTCAAGTCATTTATTCAATATAAAATCTAATACTTTGCGATTCGCTGTATCTACTTTCTTCTGGTTGAATTTAATGTATATTGAAGTTGTAGTGCAACCATAAGAATGTCCTAATGCTGCCGAAATTGTTTCAATGGGGATATCAAGTTCAGCTGCTATTGTCGCCCATGAGTGGCGAGCCCAGTATGAAGATATACGAGGTAATTGCTCCTTTTTGTCACGACTTTTATTTATATGCTCTATTATTGCGTCAAGACCTCTTTTCAATCGTCTGTTGAAATCGCAGGATTTCCCGTAGTTATCCATAATATTTAACAACCAATCTTTACCTCTATATTTGTTGATTATAGCCATTGCTTCCTTTTCCACCTTTATAGAATAAAGTTTATGTGTTTTCGCTCTACGGTATTCTATTCTGCCATTTTCAATATGTTTAAGATTGCATAAATCAACAATATTAATGCCACATAGCATAAAACTAAGCATGAAAATATCACGATACCTTTCTTGCCAATCTTCTATTTCTGCGTTTATAAATAATCTCAATTGCTCTACTGACAGTGAGCGTTTCTTTGTTTCTGTAGATTTTATCTTAAACTTTCGGAAAGGATAGTTTGTCGTTATTTCATCGTCTATTGCTGCATTGAATATTGTTCGGATATTACGATAATGAACTGCTTTGGCATTCTCTGATTTCATTGTCTTGGATAGAAATGTATCAAAGTCAGTCAACCAGCGTTTTGTTATATCCTCGAATTTGAGGGATAGAGCCTTCTTGTCGAATTTAAGCACTTTATCCAGCGTTTGGCTGTATATACTGCGAGTTCCCTCGGTCTTGCATGATTCAATATAGGCTTTGAAGCGTGCCACAAATAAGGTGTCATCTTCTTTTGTGGTTTTAATTTCAGGGTAAATTATTGAGTTTATGGAATCTCTAATTTCCATTGCACTCATTGTTTCCGCTTTTCCGTCTCGCATCATATCGTAGATAATATTATCTACATCTAATTTCTTTTGACGGATTACAAACCCCAACGCTTTTACAGAACCTACATACTGTTCTTTTACTGCGTCCCAATCATTGATTGGCACTTTAATTCCTAAGTTAAGAAATGCTTGTTTTCTCTCTTTGCGAACAATGACTTTCATTGTCGCTGTTCCTGTTGTGGAACTTCTCGAATCGAGATAAAGTCTTGTTGTGACCATTTTTTATCCTCCAAGATTTTTCTCCAAAATGCCTTTTGTTTGGTGTGTGAAGATAGTTTTACCTTCACACAATCTTCACACACTTGTGGCAAATCGTGGCTTTTTACGGCATTTTTTGGCAGAAAAATCGTTTTTTTTAATGGCTGTTGAGAATGTTTTGACGCCATTTTTGCAGGGGATATAAAAGAAAAACGATTGGCAAATGCTTGATAATCTTAATTTTATCTTCATTTCCAATCGGTTTTTGTTTTTGTGGGCGTTGACGGATTCGAACCGCCGACCCTCTGCTTGTAAGGCAGATGCTCTGAACCAGCTGAGCTAAACGCCCTCATTGATTTCTCAATTGCGATGCAAAGGTAATGCTTTTTTATTTATCATGCAAACTTTTTTCAACAAAAAAGCACCATTATCTTAAAAAAATGGGAAAGAAGTGAGCCAATATCACTCACTCTCCCCCCTCATTTCTTCATTTTTACTCAAATACTTTATCGTATCGATTAACAATTTCCTTAAATCTCGGCAAAGCCCTCAACGAAAGAAGATTTACCTCACCTTCACGGTAATCATAAACTTTATAATAATTACCATACCCATTGGCAAGAGCACTCTCCAATAAATCCAATGCTTTGTCTTCGTTACCACATAAAGCATACACTACCGATGCTGTATAATAAGCTTCACCTCCGGCTGCGGGATACTCGGATACAATCTTATCAGCCCAAGCCTTAGCTTCCTCTGTCTTTCCCAAACCGCACAATGCCACACCGCGCAATGAATACATATTATCATCTAAAGCAAGAACTTTGTTATAATCATTCTTTGCCGTGGTTTCTCCTTTTAAATATGTCTTACATAACCATGCACGCAAAAGCAGGTTTTCTGCCACCGTAGGGTCATTAAGCAAAGCTTCATTTATCGCAGTCAAAGCATCCTTATAATTCTCTTCCAAAATATTCAAGAGAGCTTTCTCTCTAAGTGCGTCAATATGATTAGGATTCTGCCCCAACGCCATATACACGCTTTGCAATCCGTCCTTAGTCATGCCCATAGCACTCTGTATACGGGCTTTAAGCACATAATATTCGGGGCGCTCGGCATCCATCATGATAGCAGTGTTTATGCGATTTAAAGCCTCTACATAACGACTAAGATTAAAGTTGGCAAGCGCACTGTAATAATATATTCCATGATAATCATACAATTTTCTGTTGATTATCACATTCAAGTCCTTCAGTCCGGCAGAGTAATGATTGTGTTCCATAGCTACCGTAGCACGTATATAATAGAACATGCCCACATCGGGAGCTTTATCTATCGAATTGGATAGAGCCGTCATCACATCGGCATAGTTGGTATCGCTCATGTCAACCAAACGCCGTAACGCACCTGACATATCATTTGATACACTTATAGCCGAAATTACATCCTGTGCAGCCCCTTTATGGTCATTCATCATCACCAAAACGTCTGAACGGTTGAGATATACGCGCGGTTCTGCCGGATATAAATCAACTGCACGGTTGGCATAAGCGGCAGCCTGCTCATAATCGCTCTCTTTCACGGCTACTTTTGCAAGCCCTGCCAACGCATTATAATCAAGCGAATTCATGCGTAAAAGCGTTTGATAAGAGCTTTTAGCCGTTTCCAAATCCTCGGTTTCCAAGCACATATTTCCTAATAAAAGCAACGTATGTTGATCGGCTGGTTTAATGGTATTAGCCAATTTCAAATCCCTTATAGCCGATTCTTTTTCTTCACGGATAACATAGATCTTAGCTCTCAGCACGTAAGCCTCAAACAACGTAGACTTATCCGATTGCGGCATGTGAGCCAACGCATTGTTTATATCTTCAAGCGATTTTAAATATTCACCATTAATGAAATACTGGTTGGCGCGACTATACAACAAAGCATAATCATAAGGATTCTTTGACAATTCCTCGTCATATACCGCCATGACAGCAGCATTAATGCGACGTTGCGCATCACTGATGTTTTTATTCTGCGCCATTGTAACTATCGGCAGTGCAGAACACGCCATCAAGCACATTGCGAATAATCTTTTTTTCATTTCTACCGAAAATTTAGTCTGTTTCTAATTTCTATATCGTCTCTATTCTCTAATCTGTTTTATCGTATGACAAGTAAAACACGCTGCCACTGCCGCCGTTTCGGTGCGCAACCGGCTATCACCCAATGATACCGGCACAAAACCGTTTTTCAACGCCAAGTCTACCTCTTCTTTGCTGAAATCACCCTCCGGTCCTATCAATATCAGTGCATCCACACTCGGAGTATATTCTTTTGACAACAATCGCCGCTCCACCGAATCGTCACAATAGCAAATAAACTTCTGACCGTCAAACGGCATCTCTATAACATCTCGCACAAGCATCATTTCATCCAATTGTGGAAGAACGGCTTTCAACGACTGTTTCATTGCCGATACCATAATCTTCTGCAAGCGTTCAGTCTTCAACTCCTTACGCTCCGAATACCTGCAACGCAACGGAATCAGGCGGTCAATTCCCATCTCGGTACACTTCTCGGCAAGCCACTCCACACGATCAAGGTTCTTGGTAGGTGCCACTCCGATAACGAGTTTTGCACCCCAATGCGGCTGCATGACTATCTGCTCCTCTACTTCCACGGCACAGTGTTTACTGTGTGCCAATGTAATGCTACACTTAAACATCGTCCCCTTGCCGTCGACAACTTCTATCTCATCACCCTCTTTCAATCGTAATACACGCACTGCGTGCTGAGACTCTTCCTCGGGCAAAGTCAACGCAGTCTCAATATCGGGAGCATAAAATCGATGCATGACACTACCTCCTGTTAAGCCTTCTTTTCTTTAAACATTATCATAAATGCAATTCCCACGACAAAAGCAAAACCGGCAAAAATAAACCATGCCGATTGCCAATCACCAATCAAGAATCCGGCTTCAGTCCAATAACAATATTTATTAATCACCTCTCCGGCAAGCAACGTTCCGATTGTAGCCCCTAAACCATTGGTCATGAGCATAAACAAACCTTGTGCAGATGCACGCACCTTTGGTTCGCATTCTTGATCCACAAACAAACCTCCCGACACATTGAAGAAGTCGAATGCAACACCATAAACGATACATGACAGCACAAACAAAATAACCCCCGGGAATGCAGGATTACCCAATCCGAAGAGTCCAAAGCGTCCCACCCACGCAAATATTGCAATAAGCATTACAATCTTAATTCCATAGCGTTTCAAGAAGAACGGTATCAACAATATACACAATGCCTCAGCCACTTGTGATAATGAAATCAACAATGTTGCATTGTTAGCCGCAAATGAATTGGCATACTCTTCAACACCCTTAAAACTTGTAATGAATGGTGTTGCATATCCATTGGTAACTTGCAGACACATACCCAACAAGCATGAGAACACAAAGAACAACGCCATTCTTTTAGTCTTAAACAACTTAAACGCATCAAATCCTAAAGTTTCCGAAAGCGATTGAGATGTTTTTGCCACCAATTTACATTTAGGCAAGAACATACAATATAAGAACAACAGCACTCCTAAAACTCCCGATACAAAGAATTGCATATATGTGTATTGGAATTTATTCACGTTTTCCGATAGTGTAAAGAAGAATGAACCATTATCCAAGGTTGCACAATTCACGAACCACATTGTGGCGATAAACCCTACTGTTCCAAACACACGTATCGGAGGGAAATCCTTTATCGTATCATATCCATGATCTTTCAGGATTGTAAATGCAACAGTATTGGACAACGCCAACGTTGGCATATAAAAGGCGACACTCAACGTATATAACGCTATGAACGTCACTTTATCGGGCTGAGCTGATGTCATGCCCATATAGCATAATCCAATCATTGCCAAGCCTGCTATCAGATGGCATATTCCTAATAATCGTTGAGGCTGGATATAACGATCGGCAATTATACCCATTATTGTAGGCATAAATATCGACACGATACCTTGAATCGCATAGAACCATGAGATTTCGTCTCCCATGCCGACCTTCCCAAGATAATTACCCATACAAGTCAGATAAGCTCCCCAAACGGCAAATTCAAGGAAGTTCATCACTATCAGTCTTGTTTTAACATTCCACATAATTACTATATTTGATTTAAGACGTTAATTTATTTTTCTGCTTTTTCTTCTCTTTTCTCCGCTATGATTTTTTTAATCTCAGCCGCACGTTCATATTCTTCACGTTCCACACAGCGAGCAAGCATCTTCTCAAGTTCTTCTATGGCGAACTTTTTAAGATTCAACGGTTTGTCCCCGTCTTCCACAGGTTTTATCTTTATATCGGCTTTATCGGAGATAAAACCGGTTGTCTCCATAATTTCACGTGTAGTATAGATGGGCGCACCGGTGCGCAATGCCAATGCAATGGCATCGCTGGTGCGTGAATCTATCTTCACGCTGCGATCATCACTGCTGAAATGTAGTTCCGACAGGAATACACCGTTCTCAAACTTATACAGAAACACTTCATCTAAATTTATGCCATAAGCATGAGACAGCCCTACAATCAAATCATGCGATAATGGACGGGGCGGAATTATATTCTCCAATTTTATTGCGATGGATTGAGCCTCAGCCACACCCACGACTACCGGGATGCGGTATTTTCCGCCTTCTTCCGATAATACCAACGCATACGCTCCGTTTTGCACCTGGCTGTATGTTATCCCCATCACGTTCAGCTTTATTTTCTCCATATCAGCATCACTCCTCTACTTTCTGCCCGGTTATCACCCCGCTGCCGTAACACAAATGCCCGGTTGCATCATAAATAACAGCAAACTGACCGGGGGCAATACCCTGCACTTTCTTTTCTGACTCTATCACATATTCCCCATCATGCAAATGCGTGAATTTAGCCTTGATAAATTCCGGGGTGTGACGATTCTTAAACATTATTTCTACAGGAGAGTTCATGCCTTCCCACGGATTTCCCGAAATAAAGTGCATCTCATCTATGTGAATAAGCCTGCCGTACTGCTTTTCGGTATCATAACCATTGCTCACATAAACGGTATTGTCTTGTACATTCTTTTTCACCACAAACCAAGGTCCTCCGCTCAATCCCAAGCCCTTACGCTGACCTATCGTGTGAAACCAATACCCTTTATGCTCTCCTATCTTCCTGCCTGTTTCGATCTCTATGATATTACCTTTCTTCTCGCCAAGATGACGACGAATAAAATCGTTATAATTGATTTTACCAAGGAAACAAATACCTTGACTGTCTTTGCGAAACGCATTAGGCAACTTTGCATCTACGGCAAGCCTGCGCACATCGCTTTTCGGCATTGTCCCCAAAGGGAACATCAAGTGTTGCAGTTGCTCATAGCTTATTTGAGCAAGAAAATCGGTCTGATCTTTAACCGGATCTACCGCTGTGGCAAGATATTTCTTTCCATCCACAAAATCGGTACTTGCATAATGGCCGGTTGCAGTAATATCAAATTCTTTACCCCAACGTTGCTCGAAATACCCGAATTTTATCATTTTATTACACATCATATCAGGATTGGGGGTAAGCCCGGCTTTTACGGTACGCAAAGCATACTCCATCACATTATCCCAATATTCCTGATGAAGGGACACCACTTCAAGGGGTAACCCGTATTTTTTCGCAATGAGACTGCACATCTCAATATCCTCTTCGGCAGAACAATCGCCCTCACCATTATCCATACCGATGCGTATATAAAACAAGTTCAGGTCGTGCCCCTCCTCTTTGAGTTTATGCACCACGACTGCACTGTCCACACCGCCCGATATAAGTACCGCTATATTCATTCTTTTCAAATTCTCTTTGTAAAACCGCTCTTTCCGTTCAGTATCAATTCAAATCCCGTTTTTTTAGCAGAAACTCAACTTTCTTCAAGTTCAAATTCCTTAGCCTCAGCCTCTCCTTTCTCGTCCACACTGGTAAGATTCACCGAGATGATATAATCCAATGAAATCTTACCCGGACCTGCCAACATCATGAAGATGAAAATCCCCATGAACATAATAGGCAGATAACCCGCCTGCATGCTATACAACTGCGTTACACCCTCTGCTGAATAATATTGCATTAACACATGTTCTGCTATCACCATAGCTACAAACGGTGGTACGATAGCGAATCTTGTAAACAGTCCCAGTATGATTAAAGTAGAGCATATTATCTCTATTAATATCATAACTATCAACGCCGTTTCGCCACTCATACCCAACACAGGACAAAACGTAGACGCCAATTCATTATAATGCGCAATTTGGCGAATACCGAACTGCATGAACATCACACCGGTAAACAAGCGCATAAACAAGCGTGCCATATTGGTAAACGTCAAGCCCGCACTCCACAAAAACATTCGTTTTAATAACGTTGCTGCCATGAGATTTTTCTTTTTCTTGATTCTTATCTTAATATAGCCTCTACAGGCACATTCTTTTCTACAATTTTCTTTTCTCCGTCAAGTATAAAGATACTTGGTGAAATTTTCAAGTCAAAAGTGTCTCCGGCATCTTCTGCCGCCACTATAACCCAATTTTCCGACCAGCCTTTAGCGGCTTCTGCCCATTCTTTAGTGTACTTACAAGGAGAAATACACACAATCTTCAAAGAGCCGTCGGTAATCAAGCGATTCATTGTCACATTGGTACTTAGACGTAGACGTCCGAACATACAATCCGAACATTCACCGTCATTAAAAAACAGAATCGTGGTTTTATCTCCAAGCAATTCGGATAATTTCATTTTATCACCGTCTAAACCAAACACTTCAACTTCCGGACACAATGCTCCCACTGCATTGCGGTTTATCTTCGATATCTGACGCTTATAATATTCTTTTTCTTTCTTCTTTATGACATTGGATTTTACCATCGCTTCAGCAAACGGCAGATAAGCCTCATCACTCGCAAAAACTGCTTGAGAAGAAAATAGGTTCTTTTCGGCAAGACGACCGATAAGCACAAAATTGCTCTTATTGCTTTGAGCCTTATTCATCAGATCCTTTATAGAATTAATTACCACAGTCTTGTGAGCATGCGGAAAGAAATTTATGTAGTCACAAAATGCTACCTCAAACGCAGGCTCATCAATAACGGGTTTCGACAAATCAAAATTATTCCAGAACCTGATTACCACATAATTGGCTCTGTCTTGAAACGATTTTATCGTATCAGGTGCTTGAGGATAAGGAAACAGCGTCTTAGGTTTTTCCGGCATTTCACCTATCTCATCTTGAGAGAAAACCGGAAACCACGACAACACAGATATAAATGACAATAAAAGTATTATTTTCTTCATTTAACAGTTCTTTTTATATTACCATATAGAATCTCAATGTAAAAGTACGTCAATATCCTAAGAGTACAAAAAAAAACGGCTCAAATCTGCCGTTTTTTCATTTTTTTACAAACTATCACACCATATTACACTTTCCGTTTTCCGTAATACTCGCAATTATATAATCTATACCACAAGTTTCAAACATTCATTAGTTATACATTAAGACTATTCATAACGGGCAATGATTTACGGAATTTCATACTTATAAATAGTTAACATACCATTGAGTTTTATAATCATTTTTTTAGCCCACTCTTTTTCTGAAAAAACAAACCTTTGATGCACTACATCTGTCAAATTACTTTCAAAACCTTCTTCTAAAGAAGAGATATATTGTTTTAGAAGTTCTATAGACTTTATTTTATCATCCAAACGCATAGTTGCAATAATTTCTGATTTCAAAACGTTTATATTTCTACTATCTAACGATTTTGCCTTCTTTATCAACTCCATAACATCATTATTGCTTTTCAAATCATTTCTTGTATTCAGATAACAATTTGCCTTTAATATATAATCATCTACAGTTGCAACTCCATTTTCTATATTTTGATCAACATATGGCAAACATTGTCGAAAACGACAATCATTATATTTCATCAAGGCAACATTAGAAATCGCAAAAGAAATATGACGTTCAAAATGTTTATCTCTAATTGTATATGCGACACCCGCATCTTGAATACGCTTTATTAACGCCGGGTGGGTATACGAATCCAAATATGCTACATTATTCATATCTTTAATTTTTTCCTCATTAATTCTATTTAATGCAGTTGCTAATGCATTTTTATCATAGCCAAGTATTTCAAGAACTTCAATTGCCAATCTATCGGCTTCTTGTTCCTGCTCATGATTATATTGCATTCCTAAACGATCTACAACTTGTTTTGCTATACTTGTACTTAATACAGCCATACCAATTGTTGCAGCTCCTGGAACGTAATATTCATTTCGTGAAGCAACAACCCCCTCAGCAACAGCAGTTAGCCCAGTAGCTAATTTTCCCCAGAATGCTGCTCGTTTCTGTCGAGATATAGCAGCATTAACGTTTTGAACAGCGTGATCGAGAATGAAATGAGCAATTTCATGAGCAAGAATTGCAACAAGTTCATCTTCAGAATGAAGCAAAGCAAGAAGCCCTGTATTTAGAACTATTGTTCCATTTGGAAAACAACAAGCATTTATACTCGGGTTTTGTTGTATAATAATATTAACACTACCCGGGCGACCATCAATTAATTGAACCGGTGCTATTCTTGCAATAAGACTATAAACATATGTATTCAAAAAAGGATCATTTAGTTCAAGACCAGAAGATTTAACTTCATGTATATACTTTAAAGCATCATCTTCCATTTCTCTACGTAGTTCATATTGAAACCCTTTTTTCTTTAATTGATAAAGTACTTTTGTGACTATATTTGCATCCCACAATTGCTGAACATTATTATATTTAAAGCCAAAACAATCATCGACCTTGGAATTTATATCAACACTGTTCCCTTTTTCATCCTCCAAATAAAAAAATTCGTTAAGCCTTCCATACTCATCAATATTAGTATCATGAACGAATTTTACTATATTAACTTGCGTATTTTTCTTCCATACACCATTACTACGCAACATTGTTGCCGTAAGATTCAAATCAAAAGACAGCTCAAAAGCCGACAATGAATTTATAGTTAAAATGAAAATTACTATAAATGCATATTTCTTATACATAATTCTTTGTTTTATTTTTTATTCTCAATTTCGGCAAATTTAGTTAAAATTATTATCGTATAAAAAAACCATTTCTTTAATATGTCATGCCAAATGCCCATAATGGCAATACATTACCAAAACCATATTCGATATCATCTTTTACAATATAGGAATCCGGAACATCTGCTATTTGTTTTTTCTTTTTATTCTTCCCTCCTACTTCAAATGTATATTTGCCTATTAAAAAATCAGATACTGAAGAGGATGCGACTTTTTGAGTAACACCCATTGTGGAAAAGAAAAATGTTTCTCTCAGATTCCCTATATCCGGTTTTTCTGCTGACAACGCATACGCCAAATTCGTATTATTTAAATATACTTTATCAACTTTCCCCAAGAGTTTTATTCCTCCTGTATCTGCTCGTAATTGCTTTATCAATCCTGCTTTTTCCAAATATATGAGAAAATCCACCACAGAACTGCGATTAACATCAAGCGACTTGGCTATATTTGTATAATTCGGTTTAAATGGTACACTGTCAGCAATTATCGAAAGTAACGTTCGTAATTTTCTTGCCGTACCTATATTCATTCCGGCAAACATAGGTATATCATTTTCAATAATTTGATTAATTACGCTGTTCAATCTCAAAAAATACCCTTTTTCTGAACAGAACGGATAATATCCGTTTTGCAAATACTCTTTAAAATGTTTTAATGGTAATTCGTTTCCCGGGAATTTTACTCTATTACCAATAATGTCATCAAATTTATAAACCGGCAATTCCCACTTATTAACAATATTAAGATATTCCCGGAACGACAATCCTGCCAAATAATACTCTAATTTTCGACGACTCAAATCTGCTCCACCTCGTTCCAATTCCAATATCGAAGAACCGGTATAAACAACCTGCAACTTAGGCATTTGGTCATATATATTCTTTATTTCTTGCGACCAATTCTTGTATTTATGGATTTCATCTATATATAATTTCTTTTTACCATTCCTTACCAATTCCAATGCCAAATCATACAATCTATGATTAGTAAAATATAAATCATCTGCCGATACATATAACACTTCTTCTATATTATCATAAAGTTTTATATGTTGTAATAAAAGTGTCGTTTTTCCTACTCCCCTACTACCAAGGATTGAAATCAATCGACTATCCCACTCTATTTGACTATGCAAATAGCGAACAAATGTTACATCAGTATTCTCTAAATAATAATGAAATGTACGTATTAAATTTTCCATAACAGCCTGATTATTAAATACCACCCACAAAGATACAACAAATTGCACAAAAAAATGTACAATTTTTGAAGAAATTGCACAAAAAATTGTGCAATTTTCATTTTTTAATATAAGCACCTACAAATAAAGCGATTACAAAAAAGATGAGAGCGTATCAAAACACAGAATATATGTTTTACACACGCCCTCCCCACTTTGTGGTACTCCCTCTAACTTAGAGGGAGAGTTTTTATTTCAAGCAATTATACTTCCTCCCCTAAGTTAGGGGAGGTGTCGGCTTTGCCGACGGAGGAGTGTGTCTACTCATTTTGACACATCTCCTTAGTTTTATATTATCAACGCTGATTAAGCGTTTTCGGCACGATAAGCATCGCAAGCACGTTTCACTTCTCCGTGAAGAAGTAGCAGACGGCGAGCCTCATCGTAAGGCAAACCAAGTTCTTCAACGATCATGCGAGTACCACGGTCAACAAGTTTAGCGTTGCTCAATTGCATATTCACCATCTTATTACCTTTCACACGACCCATTTGAATCATAACAGATGTAGTAATCATGTTACAAATCAACTTTTGTCCTGTACCACTCTTCATACGAGAAGAACCGGTTACAAATTCAGGACCAACAATCATTTCGATAGCGATTTCAGCCGCTTCAGCGATTGGAGAATCAGGGTTTGAAGAAACCGAAGCAGTTAGACAGCCGTTAGCACGTGCAGCCTTCAACGCTCCAATAACGTAAGGAGTTGTACCCGATGCAGCTATACCGATAACGGTATCCTTATCGTTGATATTATGAGCTTGAAGGTCTTTCCAGCCTTGTTCTGTATCATCCTCAGCATTTTCAACCGGATTACGTAGTGCATAATCTCCACCGGCGATAAGACCTACTACCCATGATGGGTCCATACCGTATGTAGGAGGGATTTCAGATGCGTCGAGCACACCGATACGTCCCGATGTTCCGGCACCCATATAGAAAATGCGTCCGCCTCGTTTCATGCGTTCTACGATACCTGTTACAAGTTTTTCTATAGCAGGAATAGCCTTTTCAACTGCCAACGCCACTTTCTTATCTTCGTTGTTGATACCTACCAATAGGTCATGTACCGACATTTTTTCCAAATCGTTATACAACGATGATTGTTCTGTTATTTTTTCAAAAGCCATAACTTTGAATATGTTTGTTAGTTTTTTATTTCAATATTATGAGTGATAAGCAATCAATCCTTCCATTGGAGCCTGTAGAATCTTGCCTATTTTGCAATCTACCGAGGCAGCGGCTTCTTCAAGCACATCTTTATAGTAGTGTGCGATAGAACCAACGAAATTGATGCTGTAATCTTTGTAGTTGGCATAATTAGCAATGTTACGCACAAAGAATGCTTTGAATGCGTTAAGCACCAAACGATGTACAGCAGGTTCTTCGATATTTTGAATCAAGAACGGAGTTACCGATGCCAAGAAACGGTTCGCCGGATGCTCACGGTAAACTTTCTGAATGATTTTCATGCGGTCAAGGTCATATTGAGCAAGGAACTTTTCGCAAAGATGTTCAGGAAGTTGCTTTTTCAATACGTCACCTACCAAAAGTTTACCAAGCACAGCACCACTACCTTCGTCACCAAGAATGTAACCAAGCGGTGAAACGTTATCCACGATCTTTTCACCGTCATAGTAACAAGAATTAGAACCTGTACCCATGATACATGCGATACCGGCTTCTTTGCCAAACAAAGCGCGTGCAGCCGCAAGCAAATCGGTATAAACCTCTATAACCGGTGCCGGCACATGCACTGCTATAGCACGGCGCACATTGTCACACACTTCTTCAGAAATACAGCCGGCTCCATAGAAATAGATAGCGTCAAATGACAAGCCTTCCATTTCGGGCTTTAATTCTTTACCTATGCGTTCAGCCATTTCCTCCTCGGTGAGCATTACAGCATTCATTCCCGGAGTAAATACTTCCTTCACCACTTTACCACTCTCTACTGCGCACCATTGAATCTTGGTGCTTCCACAATCTGCTATTAGTATCATATCTTTATATATATTTTCTTTTTATACAAAACATAACCTACACACCAGTTTATACACACGAATATTATTGCATACAAACATGATGCCAAATACTTATCTCCAAAGACTTCGAGCAAGAAACTCTTATAAATGATATTGTGTATCGACACCATCTCTCCGCCCAAAGGCAACTTGATGCAGCCGAAAAGTATGCTTAACGCACCGCCAAGCACATACAAGAACAATGGATTGATTCCGAATGTCTCAAAAAACATCGACCATTTTTTATATCCTTTTATATCGATTATCCATATAAGCAACGCAAGCAGTGTCGATGCCATACCACATGTGACAAGAACAAAAGTAGGAGACCAGATATTCTTATTGATGGGTAATCCATAGCTTGCAAGCCATCCTATTATCATAAGAATTGCACCTACGATAAAGAGGTTCTTCACACGCTCATCGTTATCCTTTATCGTTACTATCAGATGTCCGCACATCACACCTATCAACACATGGGCTATTGCCGGTAAAGTGCTGGCAAAGCCTTCCGGGTCAAATGCCGAGTTCTCAAGTACTTTCCACACAGCCAAACCATGATACATGTGATTACTGCCGAGTACTGCATTATCGATACGATACAGGATATTCTCCTCACATATTTCATAGCCCTGCCCTAATACAAGCATTATTGCATACACCACTATCACCCCTGCTGCAACCCACGGAATACGCTTAAAACTTACCGTACAAGCGATGAATGAAGCAGCACAATAGCACAACGCCAATCGCGGCATCACGCCCAATATTCGCATCGTTTCAAGATTGTTTACAGTCGTAAGGAACGGTTTCCCGGCTGCTATGGAACGACAAAAGTAACCGAACCATGCCAAAGCCAAGCCTATAGCAAAAATAACTATGGTACGACGTATTATCTTACGGCACACAGAGCCGGTCAATTTAAATTCAAATTTTCTCATTGACATATACATCGCCACTCCCATAATGAACATGAAGAACGGGAATACCAAGTCGGTAGGAGTCAACCCATTCCACTCGGCATGTCCCAGAGGAGCGTACAATGCGCCCCATGACCCCGGATTATTCACTAACAGCATACCGGCAATCGTGATTCCGCGCAGTACATCGAGCGAAAGTAATCTGCTTAATTTTTTCTGTTGTGTCATGATTTTACTATGATTCATTTATTTTTTTAGTTTTGCGCACTCATCCACAAGATACACAATAGACTGATAAGGTACACCGGAATTGGTAGTCAAACCTATTTCGCATGTACGACTGTTTGAAAAGCCTCGTTTAACACCGGCTTTCAGCAACTGCGGACGCAGTTTGCGCAAAGCGTAAGCATTCACCTCAGGATGAGTAAAACCCTTGTCACCGGCAAATCCGCAACATCCCACTTCCTCAGGAACTATCACATTGCGCGAACACATCTTGGCAAGTGCAATCACCTTGTTGCCCAGTCCCATGTGGCGCATAGTACATGTCACATGAACAGTTATCGGCTCATCGATAGGCGTAAACTCTAAAGTAGGAGCAACTAAATCATGGATAAATTCCACAGGTTCATACAAATGCATCTTGGTTATATGGTTACGCATGCGATGAAGGCAGGGACTTTGGTCACACAAAACCGGATACTTTCCATGTTCTGACGCTTTCCACAGTGCATCCTCAAGTTCTCGAGTCTTGCGGTCGGCTATTTCAGGCATTCCCTTGCTCTCCCATATCATTCCGCAACAAAGATTCTGCATACCTTCTGGATAAATTATTTCATAACCCACCTTTTCAAGGAATTCAGCCATCTTGTTCACAAGATCCTTCTTTTCATGATCCACGTGTGAATGTCCCATCGTTTGGTTCAAGCAACTCGGGAAATATACAACTTTCTTTTCATGAGCAGTACGGCTTTGAGGACAAGAATAATGAGCCGTAGGCATAGACGGCGTCCACAACGGAATACCGGCTTTATGCAACGTTTCTCCCACAACTTCAACACCCTTGTTTCCGATAACACGCTGTGCAACCGATGCTGCGCTAAGCACAGGGCGAAGAACATTTTTCACACCTTTGAGATGATTGGCGGCAAAATCACCGACTTTGTAACCAAGACTGCCTTTAGGCAAAGCCTCTTCTCTAAGGTCGTGTATCATCTCACCCACATTTATTTTCATAGGGCATGAGGTACTGCACAAGCCATCGCCGGCACAGGTCTCATTGCCATAGTATTTAAATTGTTCTTCCAATCTCTTCAAGCGAGCATTATCCTCTCCGGTAGCACGCAAACGCGACAATTCCCGCTGTATAATAATGCGTTGGCGAGAAGATAGCGTAAATCCGCAAGTAAGACAGTTCACTTCACAAAAACCGCACTCGATACACTTATTGACGCGCTCGTTTGTGATAGGCATAGGTTTCAAACCTTTCACATAGCACTCAGGGTCATCGTTGAAAATCACCCCGGGGTTAAGTATATTCTTCGGGTCAAACAACTGCTTAACTTCACGCATTATACCAAACGCCTTTTCACCCCATTCATGAACGACAAACGGAGCCATATTCTTACCGGTTCCATGTTCTGCTTTCAACGAGCCGTCATATTTACCCACTACAAGACGTTCCACTTCAAGCATCAAGTTCTTGTACTTGGCAAGTTCCTCCTCACTATCAAACCTCTGAGCAATAATGAAATGGTAGTTACCCTCAAGAGCATGTCCATAAATACAAGAATCCTCATAGCCATGCTTTTCAAGCATTTCAGCAAGATCAACCGTTGCATTAGGCAAATCCTCAATATGAAAAGCAACGTCTTCTATAATCACAGTTGTACCAAGAGGACGTGTACCTCCTACACTCGGGAAGATACCTGAACGTATCGCCCAATACTTAGAATATTCGGCAGGATTATCGGTGAATCGAGCCGGCACAGCCAAGTCAAAAGACTCCAACAAACGCATAAGTTCCGCTATATTGGCATCCAAAGCCTCTTTTGTGTCAGCTTTTGTTTCCGTAAGGACTGCCGTCAACCCCTCTCCGGTCGTATCATTGACCGATGACAAAGATTTCTTATCAAGCATCTCGGCACTGTGAACAGGACCGTTGCGCATAGCCACAACAGCCTCACTCGCTTCACGCATACTCTTAAAATAAAGCATTGCACTCGCCGAATGCTTATACATGTGTCCCGAAGCCATAGTGAAACGACTGCCGAAAGCCAATGTTCCTTCCGAACCCACAATCAAGTGAGTGATAATCTCAAACGGATCGGTAAACAACACAAACGGCAGGATATTAAGCCCCGTTACATTCTTTATTGCATACTTATGTCTTATACGTTTCACGAGAGCCTCATCAGCATTTACACGGTCACGCAAGTCCTCGATTTTCCTTATAAAATCGGGATGTGACGCAGCGAAGGCTTTCTTGCTGGCATCATCGCCGGTATCAAGCACTGTTCCGTCAGCCAATACCAGACGCGCCGACAGCAATACCCTGTCACTGCTGGCATGAGTTCCGCAATTCATACCGGAAGCATTGTTCATGACAATACCGCCTACCATTGCCGATTTTTTAGATGCAGGATCAGGAGAAAAGATTCTACCATAAGGTTTCAGAATTTCATTGACCCTGTCTCCGATAATACCGGGTTGCAGCACTATTCTTTTTCCTCCATCAAGCACCTCATAGTCCTCCCAGTTCTTTCCTGCAACAATCAAAATGGAATTTGTTATCGCCTGTCCCGAAAGGCTTGTACCAGCTGCACGGAATGTAACAGGCAGCTCATACTTGTCGGAAAGTTTCAATAGCCGTGAAACCTCATCTTCATTCTTTGAACGAATCACAATTTCCGGTATTTCACGATAAAATCCGGCATCAGTACCCCATGCCAAACGATGCAAATCGTCGGTGTAAATACGTTCGGCAGAGACAAATTGTCTCACCTCCTCTAAATATGCCTTATATTTTTCTTCTTTCGTCATCGGTACAACTGTACACTTAATTATTAGTTATAAAGGTAATATTTCTTCGATTTTTCCTTAAAAGCGTCGACATCCTTATTCCAATATTCATGAATATCGGCAACTTTATAGTTTTTCGAAAACTCAAGACGTATCTTGTTAGTTCCGCATACTTTGTCAAACATATTCCAACGATTACCTAAAGTTCCTTGTCCGTCTTCATCAAGAAGGCGTTTATCAGGATACATTTCGGCTATAACTTCCATAGCATAGAACTGAACCATAGTCAATTCGGCATCAAGCACGCTGGTAACATATAATTGTACACCTTGAATATTTTCGCCCTTGCTCTGGCTGTAATAAGGCTTTATGTGAATAGGACGGAACACAACACCTTTTAAATTCAGAGCATTCATACGTTCACAGAATTTATCTGCCTCAATCCAAGGAGCACAAATCAACTGGAATGGCATAGTGTAACCCACGCCTATTGAAATATTATACAACTCACCGATAATTCCGGTTGTAGGATAATAAACAGCCGACTGTGGATATGGTTGATGAGGCGATGGCAGAATCCAAGGCATTCCGGTCTGCTCAAATGTCATATAACGATGCCAGCCTGTCATAGGAACGACAGTCAACTTTGTTTTCTTTCCACCTTTCAACATACCATCATTAAGCATAAGAGCAAGTTCCCCCGGTGTCAATCCATATATATATGGAATTGGGAATTGGCTCACAAGCGAATAAAAGCCGTCTTCTACCAAGCAACCTTCTACTTTCATGCCAGTCAATGGATTGGGACGGTCAAGTACCATAAATTCCTTTCCGTTTTCTGCGCATGCCTCCATACACAACCCCATAGTGCTTATGAATGTAAACGAACGACATCCGTTATCCTGTATGTCATAGATAAGAACATCTATATCATTAAGCATCTCAGCCGATGGCTTTTTGTTTTTGCCATACAATGAATATACGGTTACACCTGTCTTTTTATCAACATAGGTATCTACTTTAGCACCGGCATAAATATCGCCGCGCACACCATGTTCTGGACTGTAAAGCGCAGTAAGTTTCACGCCTTCGGCATCTGAAAGGATGTCGATTGTGGATTTCAAGTTGTTATCCACACCGCTCGGATTGGTAATCAGTCCCACTCGTTTACCTTTTAATTGAGCGAAACCACCATCGCGTAATGTTTCAATACCGGGTTTCACTTGTGCCATTCCTATGAATGACACAAGGCAAACCAACGATAATATTATCAAATTTCTTTTCATCATGTGACGCTTATATTACTTTTTTGCTCCATATTCAGGATTGATATGCTTGCGAACAAGTGCTGTAACAAACCATGTAGCAAAGTTACAAGCAAGCACCCACCAGAAGAAGTTGATATAAGAATTACCCAACAATTCTTCTTTTATGAAACCGGCAGCCATACCCGGAAGCATCATACCTAATGCCATAAATGCTGTACAGATTGCATAATGAGATGTCTTATATGGGCCATCAGCAAAATACATCATATAAAGCATGAATGCAGTAAATCCGAATCCGTATGCAAATTGTTCAAGGATAATAGCACTGAAAATAATAATCTTACCAGAAAGTTCGGCATAAGATGGTTGAACATTTGATAGTATAATATAAGCCACACAGTTTAACGAAGTAGCCAACGCCATTGGCCAAATCCATTTTTTCAGACCGCCATTAGAAGCACAGATACCACCGATAATACCACCTACTGTAAGACCGATGATAGCCAATGTACCATAAGCAAAACCCACCTCTGTTTGTGTCATTCCAAGACCTCCTGCTTCACGTGCAGCCAAAAGGAACGGCTGACAAAGTTTAACCACTTGTGCTTCAGGCAAGCGATAAAGCAACATGAATAACATAGCAAGGATAACGTGCTTCTTTTGGAAGAATGTTACAAATGAACCCGAAAATTCCTTTAGAATATCCGAAACGCTTTTCTTCTTTACATCACTACCTCCCACTGCCTTATCGGTTGCAGGAACAGGAAGTATAAACGTATGCCAAATAGAAACTACCGCAAAGAATACAGCACAAATAATCACTGTATATTTCCATGCGGCAGACACACTACCGGTCATTGTTTCTAAGTATCCAGCCAACATTACAAGACCTCCTTGACCAAACACATTGGCACAACGATAGAATGTTGAACGAATACCCACAAACATACTTTGTTCTGATGAATTTAGGGCAATCATATAGAAACCATCTGATGCAATATCATGAGTAGCAGAACAGAATGCAGTAATAAAATAGAAGAAAAGACAAAGCATAAACGCACTTACAGGCAAGCCTGCGGCAATTTCTTCCTTATTTGGCAATGGTAAAGTGAATGCAATAGCGGCAAGTCCTACTGCTACACAAATCTGCATTGTCACTGTCCACCAGCGTTTTGTACGTATAATATCCACGATTGGTCCCCAAAAAGGCTTAATTACCCATGGCAAATAAAGCCAACCTGTGTAAAGGGTTGCATCGGTTTCTGACATACCAAGTTGGGTAAAAAGAACCATTGTCACCATATTAATAAATATGAATGGTATTCCTTGAGCAAAATAGAGCGTTGGTATCCAAGCCCAAGGATTGCGTTTTTTTACGTTATTCATTGTTTTTTAAAATATATTAGTTGTTAGTTTTAGTATAATTTATCGATTGTTGCATTAATAAAATAATGTAACAAAATGTCTTTGTATTTGTACCCTTTTTCGCCCATCACAGCAGCACCGATTTGGCAAAGACCTACACCATGTCCCCAACCGGCTCCGTGAAGGATAAACTTCTGAGGCACGCCGTTAGCATCAACATCTTGTTTTTCTACCACAAAAGCAGAACTATATAAGTGAGAAGGAGATAATGTGCGACGTATTTCAAGTTCTTTGCCGATGATTTGTATTTTCTTATCACCCACAATCTTCATGCGATAAAGACGACCTGAAGTACCTCGTGATACAGGCACAAGGTCAAGAATTGTACCATAATCCACACCCGAACGTTCTTTAATCAATTTAGAAAGTTCTTCTTGTGTGTATTCTACTTTCCAACGATAGAAATCGGTTGTTTCTTGGTCGTAATTATTCAATACTTGCGACAAGATTTGTTTATCATTAGTGTTACAATAAGCAGCCGGCGCATTAAGAATCCATTCGCGCGCATTTTCTTCAACTGTCAAATCGGGGAAATTCATTTCATCTTCACCATCATGACGAGCCACAAGATAATCATAGTGCTTTGGTTCCCAACAGTTTTCAAATTCTTCGTACACACCTCCACAACTCTTAGAGAATCGAGCGTCGCAAAGTTCGCCGTCATAAGTAAGCACTTCACCCCAAGTAGCCTTTATTGCATCACGCACAGTTTGAGTAGAAGAACGAGTGATACCTTGATAACGCTGACAATGGTCATCGGCACACACATCAAAGTTGAAATGGTCTTCACGATCCCACCAACGTATCAATTCGTCTTCGGTTTGAGTGTAAGCACTATATTTTTCTTTGCTATCGGCAAGTTTTTTGCTCTTATCCATTTGAGCAAGTAACCAACTGCGCGAAATCACAGCGTGTGCTTTCAATAGTTCCAATGAAGCAGTTGCACTCATTTCACTTGAAATCACACTCAACAAGTATTCTTCTACCGAAAGAATATTCACCGGACAGATTGCATCATGCTCAACGATGAGACGCAAAGCACCACGAAATACCTGATTTTCCTTACGTTCCCAGTGGAAATTAACCCCTATTGTCACACCTACCAATTCAAATGAATCCGTTTCGGCTTGTGTAGGTTCAAAAAGGAATTCATCACATAATGTTCCGTTCCAACTAACTTTACCATCTACAAGAGTAGCCGTATGCTGTCCTGTTACTTTCTCACCATTCACCATATATTCACCATGTAAGATGAAATCTACGGTTGGTTCATGCATAATACCTACTTGCACTTGAGGCACTTTACTCATAACTTATTATTTTAAGGTACTGATTATTTTTTCTGTATCTTCTTCACTGAAGCACACTTCATCAAGTATCATTTGAATATCTTCCGAAGTGATTTTTTCAAAATCTTTTTCCAATGGAGTAATAAACACGCCACCCATATCTACCGATGCAGGAGAAATAAGGATATTAGCGTCACCCTCAGCAGAATAGCAAGACGGACGATGTTGTTTTCTTGGGAAAACTGCAATTTTACACTGTTCTCCTTCCACCCAACAAAGGATATTTAACATTGCCTCGGTTTCATCAGCCTTTTGTGGTAACGCAGCGAATACCTCATTGAAAAGAGCTACGCCGGCTTCTTTGTTATCGGCTGTTACAACCAAAGCGACACGTCCCAAGCCTTTTACATAGTCAAGTTTTGCTCCACTGATTTCCTTTATAAGTTCAACCTCTCCTTTTGCAAGATCGGTATCAAAAGTCATAAAACCCTTGTTCCCTGCTTGGAAGTGCATATGGTCGGGAGCCGATGCTCCGCACTTAGGCCCATTATAGAACAATATGTATTCAGGCAACGCTGCAGCAAGCTCCATCATGTCGCCTATACGACCTGAAATTAGTTGATCGGTATGGTCATTGCAAGGTATAGTCAAATGGCGAGGGAAAATAGGGAACGGATTGATAAGAACCGTATAATTTTCCCATGCAAGTCCCTCTTGCACAGCAGGACGATTTGCCTCACATAAGAAACATTTACGTTCTGCCAAAGACTTCGCATCAACCTTTGCCGCACTCGATACTATACGCCCCGGGTTAAACTGAACATTGAAAGTGGCGTTACCCACTTTCAATGTCTTTACCTTTACACCCTTGAGCGCATCAAAATTATTTTTAGCTGTTTCCCACACCTCAAATTGGCGTTGGAACAGATTTTCTACGTCTTTAGATGTGAATACTGCCATTTCTATTAAGCTTTCTTATTTTTTGCAATACGAGCTTCAAGTTCCCATGTACGAATACGATCTTTATACAAGTTGTGTCCGTTCATCTTCACGATATCCAAAGATGCGTCACTGTTATCGTCCCAACGACGGCACAAATAAACCACATCATATACACGACCTATTTGATAGTTACGAGAAATATTCAAACCAAGTGCATAGTCTTCACCATAACTTGTATTAGGTACTTTCACTTCACGAAGGACAGGAGTATAGAATGCACGAGGTGCACCAAGACCATTGATACGAAGTGCATTGTTGCGACCGTTTTCAGGAGTCCATTCTTTATGGTCGATGATACCCGGAGCAATCATTTCCATATCAAAGTTAGTCATCATATATGTTCCTACTACCATAGCGCAATTCTGTTCGTAGAATGCGTTAACCATAGTTTGAAGTGTATTTTCATCCTTATATACATCATCACTGTCCAATTGTACAATGAACTTACCACATTTTGGGTGGTGAGCACCAAGATTCCAACAACCACCGATACCCAAGTCGTTACGTTCCGGAATGATGTGGATAAGGCGTTCGTCATCTTTAAATTCTTGAATTGCTTCAGTAGTTCCGTCGGTTGAACCATTATCCACAATAATAAGATTGAACTTAAAGTTACATTTTTGAGCCAATACAGACTTAATTGCATCACGTACTGTACGAATTCGGTTACGAACCGGAATCATTACAGATGCTTCATATTCAAATTCACCCTTATTGAACTCGATTGTATCAAATTTAGGTTCAAGGTAACCACCGATTGCTTTCAAATGTGCTGTACAAGCTTGTTCCATTTCGATTTGGCGACCACGATTTCTTGGATCTACATAGTCGAAAATCTTTTCACCGCTCTTGCGAGTATCTTGTTGAACATCGCTGTATAAATATTCATTAATGTGTACCAAATTCCCAAGACGAGAGATTCGTAAACGCAAATCATATAGACCGGCATGTTCATATTCTGCATCGATACCTGCGGCAGCGTCCTTGAACATAGGAGCATTGAACATTAATACTGAACCAAAATCGAAATCATCACGAAGACTACCAAATTGATAATCAATCACAGGTGCATTTGTTTGCTTTCCATCAACTACCTGATAGTGATCAGCATAAACCATCGCTGCTGTGCTATCGCTCGCTAATTTTTCCATTCTTTCGATAGCGAACATACCCGGAACCAAAGTATCATATTTAGTATATAGAAGAACGTAATCAGCATCAGCCTTTTCTGCAATTTTCTTGATTGTATCTGTTGCATAAAGCGACTTGATTTCAATTGACTCACAACCTTCAATTGTTCCTTCTGCCTCAGCAGTTTTTAGAAGATATACATTCTTTACTAATTCACTAACTTTCAATGCTTCAACAGTAGCTTTGGCTTGTTCTGCATTTGCAAATGGTACGAAACAGTTAATTGTCTTCATTGTTTTTTTTGTTTTTAAGTTATAATTATTAGTTGTTTATCTTTATTTCTTTTCAAAAAAGTTTAGGACACGTTGCATCAAAGCATTGCGTTCACTTTCGTTTTCGATGACTTCAAAAGGTACTCCCATAACGAAAGTCCTGTATCCGTTCATGGATGCAGCCACACCGGCAGGAATGTTATTTTCAGAATACCGCAATACGGTTGCCCCGGTCTTGGTATCAGCCGGATAAAGTGCATCAGGCGACTCTACCGCATAAATTTTGTCATTAGGTTTCATCTCAAACGTCCATTCACCTTCACCGCTTAACGGCTTATATACGCTCGGAACTGCATATACAGCTCCCTCAACGGCAGCCTGTCCCACTCTCCATTTATAGCCCAATACATTTGCGGCAAAAGTTTTTTCTTCTTCAACAGCATCTTTTTTGTCCCATATATCAGTAGCAATAAAAGACCCTGTAAGCATTACATTTCCTCCACTCTTAGTATATTCAGAAATTACATTCATCAGTTCCGGTGTCATTGTCTTATAACGATTTGGTACAGCACCGCGACCTATCTTTACTTCCTTTTGTTTACCCATGATTATATCCACCACAGGATATTCTCCGGCTGTTACCATACCGTCTGTAAATGCTACCATACTGCTTGATACGAATGAATATCCTGCAGCCATCAAAGATGCACCATGTACCGATGGATAATCAAAAGTATTTCCGGCTATGACTTTGTCCTCATAATTAGAACGGCTTGCTCCGAAACCTGCGGCATCATCATCCATCCAAGGAATTTCACGACGGAATTCGAATTGTGAACCGATAAAACTTATATCATTCATATAAGGTACACCATGATCCCGTTCGTCATAGAAACCTGCTATTTCTCCGGCTTCGAACCAATCAGGAGCAGAAACACGGGTAAAGCCATTCACCACCATTACAGTACCCTTTGATTGCGGAGCTACTCCGAGCGACAATATCTCACTCGGGAAACTTTTACCGCCGTCATTCATAGCCACGATCTTATAGCTGTGAATCAAATTATCATTTACATCCACAGTATATTGAGGTATCTCGGTCTTAGCAATTACCTTAAATGCTCCCTTTCCTATTCTTTCATATACCAAATAGCTTGATGCATCGGAATTTACTGTCAACGTATCAGCAGTAGGTTTCCATGTCAACATAAATTTGCCCTTGCTCTGCGGTGCAATAGCAAAAGAATTGACAGGTAACGGTTGAACCATGTATGCACGACCGTCACGTTCAGCTATAAACTCAAGCATTCCCTTATATATGGCACGACTTACAGTGAAACGGAACGTTGGGTCAAGACCATACTTCATATCGGCAAAATTCTGATGCGACAACAATTCAAGAAGCATTGTCGGCACTTCAGGTACACGAGCCTCGGCATAAGAGCGATCCCACATTCCGCGGCGCATCCATTGTGGTTCATACTGTTTTCTCACATCCTCTACGATATTAGTCATAATCTTATCCGTCAAGTCACGGGATAATATGCGAGGTGTTCCATCGGCATACTTACCGAATTTCTTTGTCATATAAATTCCAAGTGTACCTATAATTGAGTCATTTGGAGTTGTTCCGGCATCGGTATGGAAAGCAAACGCCAAATCAACCGGGATATTCAAGCCTTCAGCTTTCGGACGCACTCTTGAGCCTCCGGCAAGATAATTCACCCAATGTCCTCTACAGCTGTAATCATCGGTATAGTCATTAACACCATTGGTAGGAGAATATACCGTATCAGGCATTCCCGCCCATTGCAGGAAATAACGTGCTCCCTCAGTGAAACGCGGATAGCGGCTTAACTGCCAACGATAATCCACATCGGGCAATTCAATAGCTTGCGACTGTTTACTATCAGAACTTTTCACATTCTCGCTCATTGCTTGCACCTTGCGAGATACATTTCCCATACCGCCACCTATTTTTACAGCATCGGTTGTTATTACGCCTTTCTCCTTGGAATAATTGCTCACTTCCACAACAGCCTCGTTAAGTCCTGCTTTCAATGGGAAATGTCCAAGATACAGCCATGTACCTCCTCCCATTTTCTGATTAACTTTAAACGTCTTGGCACCGGCTTGGCTGTTCACTGTGTACAGCACTTCGCTCACGCTCTTAGGCTTGGTCACGTATGAAATATACACTGCATATTCACCATCGGCAGGTACTTCAGCATCCCATTTTGCCGTGGATATTTTCTTTTCATTCTTAGACGCCTTAACTTCACGATAAGTTCCTTCCTTGAAAGGATTCTCAAAATTGCGATACTCTTTACGATTATAAGCAAATCCGACGCCCTCACCATCTATCCATGCCTCGCCATGTTTCGGTTCGGAATATCCTTTATAGGCATATTCTCCATCGGCATCGATAATTTGCTCAAATGTATTTATGTCACGCTCTCTCGGACTCATGACGTAAGCTCCGGCATTTTCAAGCATCGGCATAAGAAACGGCATCACATAGCTTTGAGTGTACAAGTCTTCTACTGTTTGGAAAATTCTTGCGCGCTGCCATTCCCATCGGTTCAACTTAGGTTCGAAATACCATCCGTGGCTCTGCCATAGTGCTATAATATTTCCACTAAGTCCCTTTTCATGGTTATCGTTAGGATCAAGTGAGGTTATGAAACGAGTATTCTTTTTTCTATACTTCTTTGAGAACACCGGCAAATATTTATTTGCATCCACACCCTTGATTGTAAGTCTCACTTTATATGCCTTATATTTCGAAGGAAGCTCATTCAACACCAAACGTTTAGCTTCATCCAATGAAGTTTCTGTAAAAGGAACGTATGAGTAAATCTCATTTAAGTCAATGTTTACAGTTTTCTTTTTCTCATTGACAGTTGCGCTCAGCACTTTCACTTTTCCTATCTCCATTTTGCATGGGACAGTAGACTGTATTCTCACCTCAATACTGTCTTTCTGTTCTGAAGTCAGCGTTTTTTGAGCGTTAGCTCCGGTCAATCCCAGTAAGCCAACGGACAATAATGTCAAGAAAATCCTTTTCATAAATGCTCCGTTTTTTATTTCTTAGCAATAGTTTCTACATTAAAATTTCAATTTCAAATACCTCTACGGCAATTCATACAAATGTAGTACATTATATTCACATTACGAAACAAAAACAGGCTTAATTGCTCAAATATAAACATATTTTAAGCATTAAGCCTGTTTTTAGAAATTGATTGAGGGAAAAATTTCCAAACAGTCACTTATGTTTCGTTATTTTCAACATCCCCCTAAAATATATATTCCCGATATATCGAATAGGAAGTTCTCTTTACCCGTTATCGGCATGATACTTTATCAAACCGGACAATGAACTTGCCTTTATATCATTAACCGTCACGCCCAACTCATCTGCAATATCCTTCAGCATTTCAGAGTACAAGCAAGCCACATCTCCCACAAAACTCACCGGGTAAGTTTTATAGTCATATTGCAATATATTTCTGACAAAGAACCGTTTAAGTTCGCCTCTCACCAAGCCATTTACATATTCATCATCAAGATGCTCCGACAAAAATACGGCATATTCATTCAACCATTTATTGGGTGAATTGGTGATATAAACTTCATCCATTATCTCATCCGGCGTTACCTTATAACGTTCATAGAACAGTTCATTTATATGGCTTGGAGCAAGACCTTTCAAGCAATCGCTTACAAATAATTTACCCAACGAGGAGCCACTACCTTCGTCTCCAAGGATAAATCCCAACGAACGCACCTGTTTCACGATATCCTTTCCATCATATTGGCATGAATTGGAGCCGGTATCCAATATGCAGGCAATTCCTGAGTTTCCGTTCAGCAAACCTCTTGCCGCCCCAAGCAAATTGCTTTCTACCGTAACCGGAGTTTTAAATTGGGCAACAGCTGACGCCTCCACTATTTTCTTTTTCTCCATAGTGGTACATCCTGCGCAATAAATATTAACATGCTCCCAACGCCTCTTAAAAAATGTCTCAGGCAAGCCGAGCCTTATGGTATGGCTTATCTCGCGTCTTGACTGAAAGAATGGGTTGATACCTTCTGTAACTGCACTTTCTACAATATTTTCGCCATCTACCAAAGCCCACACTGACTTTGTCGAACTACCTTCTACTATTATCCTCATTATTATGATTATACTACTTTCCTCAATAAAATCACACTAACTGCAAAATTAGATATTTCTGCATAAATTATCAACTATCGCTTATAATTCAGATAATACCAAGAATCTACTGACTTTCCATCCTTTGTACCGGGGGTAAATGGCGGTAAAGACTTTAATACCGCTATTATCTCAGGCTTATATTCATCGACATAGCCGCATTCGGTAAATTGCACCCTGCCCACAGAGCCATCACTTTTCACCACTATACTGGCTCTGAATTTTGCCTTTTCACCCTTTTTAGCCTTACGCAAGGCCTTTTTTAATATCTTTTTCAATTCTTTTTCTCCACTTGGGAACTTTGGAGTGGATTCTGTTTCATTATCATCAAGAAACAATACTGCATCGGGGCTTGCACCTATTTCCTGTGGTATTTCCTCAGCCTTTGGCGCATCCTGCTTAGGTTGCTCCGTTTTCACCGGAACATCTTTCTTGGGGCTTACTCTCTTTGGTTCCTCTTTTTTTACTTCAGTTTTCACCTCCGGAGTATCAACAGCTATGGTATCTGCCACTTCCGGTACGGTATCTTCAGTTCTCTTTACCGAACTGCTATCGCACGATACGACTAAAGGTAAAACCAATGCAAGCGATACGGCAAATACAGTAGTAATTCTTATTTTTTTCATATCTTAAAGTATTTAAGAGACAGCATAGAATGAGACAGTTGCTAATTGCAACTGCCTCATTCCATTACCGTTTAATTTATTTCTTAGAATATATTGAACAAAGCAGATGATGTTTCTGCTGCATCCACCAAATAAGTGTAAATACAGCTGACAATACCTACCAACATAATGCCCAATACACATACAATCATCGCTAAACGTTCACTGCATGCACTCTTGAATGTTTCTATTGCCCCATTCTCACCCGGCTTGTTGATAAACATGGCTTTCACAACAAGCAAGTAGTAATAAAGTGATATTATCGTATTTAACAAAGCAATAAGAACCAATACATATAATGCTACATCTCCGGTACTCAAAGCACCTGCAAAGATGAAGAACTTACTGAAGAATCCTGCAAATGGAGGAATACCCGCAAGCGAGAACATCGCAAGCATCATCGCAAACGATAGCCAAGGGTTTGTGCTGCGTAATCCGTCATAATCGCTCATCATCACTTTACCGGTCTTGTTCTCTATCGCTCCTATTACGCCGAATGCAGCCAAGTTAGACAACACGTACACCAAAACGTAATACATCAACGAAGCAAGTCCCATTTCATTGGCAGCTACCACTCCAAGCATTATGTATCCTGCTTGCGATACTGAAGAGAATGCCAAGAAACGTTTCATGTTACGCTGACGAATTGCGAACAAGTTACCTAAGATTATGGTCAAAACGATTAGAGCATACATCATCCATTTCCATGCCACGGTATATACCGAACCGAATACCTGTACCAAAATCACCATGAATCCGAATGCAGCCGCACCCTTAGAAATAACTGACAGATAACCGGTCACAGGTGTAGGCGCACCTTGATAAACATCGGCAGTCCACAAGTGGAACGGAACAAGCGACAACTTGAATCCTACGCCTGCTATCACAAACGCTAACGCCACGATAAGCAGTGTTGAACTTTCGCCAAAAATCATCGCTGCAATATCAGAGAAATACAACGACCCGCTCAAAGCGTAAACGAATGATAGTCCCATCATGAAAATTGCTGAAGAGAAGATCGCGGTAAACATATATTTTGCCGCCGCTTCATGACTTTCATAGCGGTTCTTCTCAAACGCTATCAATGCAGCCAACGGTAACGATGCAGTCTCAAGACCTATAACAAACATCAAGAAGTGACGCGCCGAAATCATAAAATACATACCGAACAATGTAATGAGCAGCAATTCATAAAATTCTCCGCGACGCACTGTCATATATTCACTGTTAGCCCACTTAACCGACTGTATCAATACTATCAGCATACCGATATTCAATATAGCCTTTATGGCTACAGTTGCCTGAGTGTTTTCAAACATTCCGCCGAAAATAGAGCAACTCTCTTCGCAAAAGAATACATTTGCAATGGTGAACAAGCCGAAAACCACACAGGTGAACACCGGCAGAGCATTCTGTACTTTCTTTGACATGAATGTGTCATACAAAAATACCAATAAAAACACTGCTACCAGCCCTATTTCTTGCGGCATACTTAAAAATTGAGAATAATCCATTTCTGTTCTTTTTTTATTTCAACATTACAAATTTATCAGAAAGCTCCCAACGCCTTGATTATAGGAGCAAAACTGTCATAAATAATCTCATTAAAGAAGTTCGGGAAACATCCTAATCCTGCCACACACACGATAAGTGTGATTACAGCAAACTTCTCATGCCATACAGCATCGGTCAACGTGCGGTGATGCTCGTCATGAACCGGTCCGTACAACATCTTACCCACTACACGCAAGATATATACTGCAGTAATTACAATCGCAGTACATGCCATGATGGTTAATACGCGATGGAACAAATCGGCATGAGCAAATGAACCCACAAAGATTGTCATTTCGGCAACAAAACCACTGAAACCCGGCAAACCAAGGTTGGCAAGACCTGCTATCACATAGCCCACGCCCAAGAACGGCATTATCTGCATAAGTCCGCCCATCTTACGAATATCACGAGTATGAGTACGTCCGTAAATCATACCGATTAGCGCAAAGAACAGAGCTGTCATCAAACCGTGAGAAAGCATCTGCATTATTGCACCGGTCATAGCAGTGGTATTAAGCATCAAAATAGCAAAAAGCACCATACCGCAGTGGCTCACCGAAGAATACGCATTGATGTACTTCAAGTCGGTCTGCACACATGCGCTGAACGCTCCATAAACAACACTTATACCGGTCAACACCAAGAAAATCCAAGCCAATTCATTAGCCGCATGAGGCATCAGATAAATAGCTATACGGAAACATCCGTAACCTCCTAATTTCATCAATACACCTGCGTGCAACATTGACACTGCAGTCGGCGCCGATGCGTGACCGTCAGGACTCCATGTGTGGAACGGGAACATAGCTCCAAGTACACCGAAACCTACAAATGTCATAGGGAACAAGAAATATTGCCATTCATGAGGTATTGCATTATTTCTTGCTATTTCAAGCAAGTTCATTGTCAAGTTTCCGTCGGCTGAAGAATGGAAATAAACACCTATAATACCCAGCATCAACAATGCCGATGCACCCATAAGCATCAACGTAAGTTTCATAGCCGAATAGTTCTTGTTTCCGCTACCCCATACTCCAATTAACAAATACATCGGAATAAGAGCTACTTCATAGAACATGAACATAGTGAACAAATCGATTGCAATGAAGAAACCGAATACACCTGTCGACAACAACCAGAACCACATGAAGTATTCGCGAGGAAGAGGATCCATATTCCATGATGCAAACACGCCGGCAAACACTATCACGCAGGACAGCAGCAGCATCGCCACAGATATACCGTCAACTCCAAGCGAAAGCTTGATGTTCATAGGTTCAAACCACATCCAGTCTCCACAGAAGAGCATTTCATCGGCCACTCCTGCCGCTCTCAATTGCAAGAACTCTACAAGCAGATATACGCCCAATGCCATCAACACGGTAGCACCTATGACAGACACCGCTCTCACCTGCTTAATATTCTTACATATCGCCAACCCTGCCAATGTAAGCACCGGAATTACGACGAAATAAATCAATATATTTTCCCAAATCATTTTTCTAAATATTAAGACCGTTCCTAAATCAGATTAAACATATCACTGTGACTGCCGCCAATAGCAATGCGCCTATCAAATATACATATACATAGGACTGTATGCTGCCTGACTGTAGTTTACGTATTGCGTATGACGCCGAATTCGCTATATTGGCAAGACCGTTCAATGAACCATCCACGATTTGACGGTCAAACCATGCCAACGGACGACTTACTCGCTCAAAAATTATCTTATGAGTAATGAATTGATACAATTCATCCATATAGAAACGATGATATGCAGCTGTCCACAAGCCCTTGAAAGCATTTGCCATCTTAGCAGGTGCTGAATTTTCTTTCAAATATAACTTTGTTGCCAACAAAATAGCGACTACCGCCACCGCTACGCTGCTTACTGCTACCGTCATATTCAAATGTATATGATAATCGGCACGATTCCAAGAAACAAATTCTCCAAATGGTATAAGACCGGCTACTATCGACACAAGTGAAAGAATAATTAGCGGCAATGACATAGTCATAGGCGCATCATGCGGAGTATGATGTCCGTAATCAGGATTATTCCACCAGAAAATTTTATAATACAAGCGGAACATATAGAACGCAGTCATACCTGCCACAAGCATCATCCAGATACCCCAGAATGTATTCTGTTCAAATGCTGCTACAAGAATTTCATCCTTACTGAAGAATCCGGCAAACGGAGGAATACCCGCTATGGCAAGACATCCTATCAAGAATGCTATATTACATATCGGCATATACTTGCGAAGACCACCCATTGCGCTCATTTCATTGCTGTGAACAGCATGAATGATAGCACCGGCACACAAGAACAATAAAGCCTTGAACATTGCATGAGTGAACAAGTGGAACATTGACGCCATGTAACCTACACCTTCATGCAACTCAGGGCGAGCCACACCAAGAGAAGTTATCATAAACGCAATCTGTGAAATAGTTGAGAACGCAAGCACACGCTTAATATCACTCTGTACACAAGCTACAGCAGCCGCATAGAATGCAGTGAACGCACCTATCACGGTAATTACCGTCATTGTGCCTTCTTCCAAGCAATAAAGAGGGAACAAACGTGCCACCAAGAATACACCGGCAACAACCATTGTAGCCGCATGAATCAAAGCCGACACCGGTGTTGGGCCCTCCATTGCGTCAGGCAACCATATATGCAACGGGAACATAGCCGATTTACCGGCACCTCCCATAAATATCAAAGTCAAAGCCCATGCCATAACCGAGCAACCCATAAATGTTGCTCCTCCGGCTGTAGCTATTGCAGCAGTAGGATTACTTGTAAGGGTAATGAAATCGAATGTCTGTGTATAGAACGACAACAATAGAATACCTATCAAGAAACCGAGGTCGGCAAAGCGCGTTACGATAAACGCTTTCTTAGACGCCGAAACGGCAGCAGGCAATGTGTAATAGAATCCTATCAACAAGTAAGACGATACACCCACAAGCTCCCAGAATATATACATCTGGAAAATATTGGGAGCCACCACAAGTCCTAACATAGACAATGTAAATAGCGACAAGAACGCATAATAGCGTTGCAGTCCCTTTTCATACTTATGTTCATGATCCTGCATGTAGCCTAAGCTGTATAAATGCACAAGGAATGACACCGTGGTTATGACGATGAGCATCATCGCCGAAATCGGGTCAAGCAGGAATCCTACTTTTATTACAAGATTTTCAGTAAACTCAAGCCAAGTCAAGTCCCAAGCGATAATCTGTTGGCGGATGCCGTCGACTATCTGTCCCTGATCTGCCCCGAAGAAATATTCCAAAGCTACAGAATAAGCGATTACAGCCGCTACACCCATCATCGCAGTGCCTATCACCCCGGCTGTCTTTCTGCTTAATCGGGTTCCCATCAGTCCCAAAAACAGGAACGTAATCAATGGAAGAACCAATACCAAATAAGAATATGAGAAATCCATAAAGCTTAAAATTTCATTTTAGTAAGTTCACGAATATCGATATTCTTAGCCATACGGAACACATTGATAATTATGGCAATCACCAATGCTGTCTCGGCTGCTGCTATCGCGATGGCAAACAATGAGAAGAACATGCCCTCCATCTCACCCGGGAACAAGAAACGGTTAAACACAACAAAATTAATATCAACTGCATTAAGCATAAGCTCCAGTGAAATCAAAATTGCAATCATATTTTTGCGGGTAATGAACCCATAAACTCCACAGCAGAACATAATCAAGCTGGGTATCAGATACATCAATAATGTCAAGTCCATATTTGTCTCTCCTTATCGTTTACGGGCAATTACAATACCTCCGATTATACATGCTAACAATAGGATACTGATTGCTTCAAAAGGCAGCAGATAACCGAACTTTTCAGTACTCAACAGCATAGAACCAATGCTATTGATTGTAACATCTATCGGCTGTGACACCAATGCGCTACAGATTCCCGCCTTTGTAAACAAAGCATATCCACACACCAATGCACCCAATACGGCTGCACTCAACCCTATCTTCTTCTTAGCAGATTCAAGGGGTTCCGATGACTGTCCCGGTTTTCCGGTAAGGAATATCGCAAACACGAACAACACAAGTATACCTCCCGCATATACTGCAATCTGAACAGCTCCAAGGAACTCATAATCCATTTGGAAATAAATTCCTGCTGTGGCAAACAGCACGAAAAGCAAATATGTCGCCGCACGCAATATTTTGCCTGTGGTCACAGTCAGCACCGAAAACACGATAATTGCAAGCGCAATTATGAAATACATAATAATATTTCCTACTGATTCCATATTTATTAATTTTCTTGTTTTTTATCTTCAGTTGCAGCACTATTAGCAGGAGCTTCTGCCTTTTGCGCCGCTACGGCAGGTTTTGGAGCAGGCATAGGACGCTCTTTCTCGGGCAAGTAGTTCAACTGCTGAACCAACTTTTCACGCGTGAACACCGCCTGTTCAAAATCATTGCTGAATTCTATCGCCTTAGAAGCACATGAAGTGACACACAACATGCAGAATGTGCAACTGCCTAAGTCATACATGTATTTTTCGAGCTTTTTCTTCTTCTTTCCATCCGGCATTTCCACCATTTTGGATTCAATGCTGATAGTGCCGTTCGGACAATTCATCTGACACAAGCCACATGCAATGCACTTGTGGTAGCCTTCACTGTCGTACTTGAACCTCAATGTAGCCCTAAAGCGTTCGGGAATCTCAAGCGTATCCCTGTTTTCAGGATATTGGAATGTCACTTTAGGCGTAACAAGTTCCTTTCCCGTTACCTTCAATCCCTTTAACAGGCTGTAAATGCCCTTGAAAAGAGAAGAGAAATATTCCTTAATACTCATAAATAAGTAATACTTATATAAACATTACTATACCGAAAATTACTATTATTTGCAAAGATGAGCCGGTATAAATCTCACCTTATTCATTCTTATTTCTTTTTTATTAACGTTCTACCTGACCGCCCACGATATCAAGCAATTCTGTTGTAATTCCTTGCTGACGCAGCTTATTGTACTCAAGTTGCAATGTGTCAAGCAATGTCTTGGCATTATCACTGGCACTCTGCATAGCCATTACACGGGCAGCCTGTTCCGATGCGTTGTTCTCGGTGAATTGAGCTTGCATCATAGCTAAGATATGCAAAGGCAATACACTGTTGAAAATCGTATTTCCGTCAGGTTCCAGCAAGCACGGCTCATTCTTGTTTACCGATGTACTGCCGTTTTCAGCCGATAATGCGGCATAAGAAACCGGTAGCAACTGTTCTTTTACCAACCGCTGACGGCTCACCGAATGATAATGCATGTACACCACTTCCACCAAGTCATATTCTTTGTCAAGAAAAGCCGTCTTAAGTACTTCGGCAAAATCAGCCACCTCACGTTGAGTGCTGCGAGTGTGAATATCCTTTACAGGTTTCACATCCACGCCTTTTCCTGCAAGGCGCAAAGTAGCCTTAGCCATCTTCTTGCCCACAGGCAGCACTGTAATAGTCGTAGCTGAACCATATTGGCGACGAGCCTCATCCATATACTCAAGCAAGCCTTTGTATATGTTATTGTTGTATGCACCGCACAAGCCATCATCAGAGCCATACACCAAATAGGCGATTTTTTTCACTTCTCGCACTTCTATTAGTGGAGATGTATATTCACCCTCAGCCGCAAGCAAATGTCCTATAACCGATTGCACTTGGCTACGGAATGGCACAAGACGTTTCAAAGCCTGCTCATATTTATGCATCTTCGCAGATGAAATCATCTTCATGGCGCCGGTGATTTTCCCCGTAGACGCCACCGAACCGATTCTTCCCTTTAACTCGCGTAACGTTGCCATAGAATACCGTTATTCCTTAAAATTACTTGCCACTTGTTTAGCCACTTCAGCCAATTTCGAAGTAACATCATCGTTTATTACACCGCTTTTCAGCACATCGAGAACTTCTTTCTGATACTTGGCTTTCAGTGTCTGTATAAAGAGTTTCTCAAATTCAGCCACCTTGCCAAGAGGAACATCGCTCATCAATCCTTGCGTACCGCAATAAATCGCAGCTATCTGTTCTTCTACAGGAACCGGTGTGTATTGAGGCTGAATCAACAGACGTTCATTCTTACGACCTTTGTCAATGGTCATAGCCGTAACAGGATCAATATCACCACCGAACTTTGTAAATGACTCCAATTCACGGAACTGAGCCTGTGATATTTTCAAAGTTCCGGCAACCTTTTTCATTGACTTGATTTGTGCATTACCTCCCACACGAGAAACGGATATACCTACATTCACAGCCGGGCGTACACCGTTATTGAACAAGCCCGACTCCAAATAGATCTGCCCATCGGTGATGGAAATGACATTGGTCGGAATGTACGCCGAAACGTCACCCGCCTGTGTCTCGATAATAGGAAGTGCTGTAAGAGAACCGCCACCCTTTACCAAAGGCTTCATGTCTTCCGGCAGGTCATTCATTGCCTCAGCCACCTTTTGATTGTCTATTATCTTCGCAGCACGTTCAAGAAGACGAGAATGAAGATAGAATATATCACCGGGATATGCTTCACGTCCCGACGGTCGTTTCAAGATCAAGCACAACTCACGATATGCCACAGCCTGCTTTGACAAGTCATCATACACGATAAGAGCGTCACGTCCTGAATCACGGAAATACTCGCCTATGGCAGCACCGGCAAACGGTGCATAATAACGCATTGATGCCGAATCGGATGCTGTCGCAGCTACGACAACGGTGTAATCCAATGCGCCATGCTCTTTCAATTCATTTACAATCTGCGCAACTGTAGACGCTTTCTGACCGATAGCCACATAAATACAATATACTGGTTTTCCGGTCTCATATCCGTTACGTTGGTTTATTATCGTATCTATAGCAATCGCAGTCTTTCCGATTTGTCGGTCACCGATGATAAGCTCACGCTGTCCGCGACCTATAGGAATCATTGAGTCGATAGCCTTGATACCCGTCTGAAGCGGTTGATTCACCGGCTGACGGAAGATAACACCCGGAGCCTTACGGTCAAGCGGCATTCTCACCATCTTACCCTCTATCGGACCTTTACCGTCAAGCGGCTCACCAAGAATGTTGATAACACGTCCCAACAAGCCTTCGCCAACTTCAATAGACGCAATTTTTCCTGTGCGACGCACACTCATGTTCTCAGTTACGTCATTTACATTGTCAAGAAGAATCACACCCACATTGCTTTCCTCAAGGTTCATCGCCACACCGGTCACTCCGTTCTCGAACTCGACAAGCTCATTGGCTTTGACGTTTTCAAGACCATAGACATGCGCAACTCCGTCACCCACACTAAGCACGGTGCCTACCTCCTCAAACGCCGTCTTAGCATTGACTTCGCTGAGTTCTTTCTTTAATATTTCTGATACCTCGCTTGGATTTATCATCTCTTTAAGAGTTTTAAACGCAATTTCTTTAATTCATTTTTAACAGAAGTGTCAAGCACCATAGAGTCCACTTGCACGACAAAACCACCTATCAATTCAGGGTTCACGGTTACTGTCCGTTCTACCTTTTTGCCTTTAAGCTCATGCTCCACCACCTCTATTATCTGCGATAGTTTTTCCTCGGGCAATTCAATTGCCGTCGTAATCTTCACCTGCGCTATATCATTGGCGTCACGGTATATCTTACCATAAGACAATGCCATTTCGCGCATGTAACATTCACGGTTGCTCCTTATTACCATCAATATGAATTTGTCCAAGCATCCGTCTTTCTCAGCACCCGATGCCGACAAAAGCACTTTTTCCCTATCGGCTACCGGCAAAAAGGGATTGTCCACCGTCTTCTTCAGCTCGGGCAATGCCTCATAACTTTCCGACAGTCTCTTCATCTGCAAATACACTTCTTCAGTAACGCCCTGTTCGTGCGCATACTTATAAAGAGCTTTTGCATACCGATTTGGAATAAGTCCATCATTCATAACTATCAGTTTTTAGTCTCAACCTCATTCAACAATTTTTCCACAAGCTCGGCTTGTGACTTTTCGTCAGCCAAATCCTTGCGTACCACCTTCTCGGCAATCTGCAAAGCAAACCGGCTCACCTCACTGCGGAATTGCATCTCCGACTCCTTGCGCGCCTGTTCGATAGACACTTTTGCAGCATCCATCACTTTTTTTGCTTCAACGGCAGCCGCCCCTTTAGCCTCTTCAATTATCTGAGACTTCATTTTGGCAGCTTCGCGCAAGATTTCAGCTTGCTGTTTCTGTGCTTCGGTTACATATTTTGCTGCTTCTTTCTGAGCATTCTCCAACTGTGACTTCGCCTCTTGCGCATACTCGACACCCTTATCGATCAAGTTGGCTCTTTCCTCCAAACTTTTCACTATAAACGGCCAGCCGAATTTCCCCAAGAGCAAAACCAAGAGGAGGACTGTCACGAACATCCAAAATATCAAGCCGAAATCAGGCGAGAACAGTTCCATTCTGAATTATTTATTAAACAAACAATGTTAATAGACAAACGATTACTCCGAACAGTGCCACACCTTCAACAAGAGCTGCAATCACAATCATATTGCTACGAATGTCACCGGCAGACTCCGGTTGGCGTGCAATAGCTTCCATTGCTGATGCGCCGATTTTACCGATACCGATTCCGGCTCCGATTGCTACAATACCTGCTCCGATACAAGCACCAAGACGGTCAAGTCCAAGGCTCTGTGCAGCTTCTACTGCTTGCGCTAAAATCATTCCTAACATAATTTCAAAATTTAATGGTTAATATTTTTTGTTTTCTTATATTACAGTTTTGTATTTATATCTAAATTTCCAATTCGTCTCCATGACTCTCTTGAGCCAAAGAAATGAATAATGCCGACAACATCGTGAACACGAATGCCTGAATAAAACTTACAAGCGTATCAAGCAGCAACATGAACAACGAAAATGCCACCGAGAATACCGTAGTAACACCCATTACCGCTGTTCCGAATGCTCCGAATATGAAAATTAACAATGTAAGGACAAGTACTATGATGTGTCCGCCCATCATGTTGGCAAACAAACGTACAGTAAGCGCAGCCGGCTTAGTAAACAATCCAAACAATTCTATCATCGGCATGATTGGTAGCGGCACTTTCAGCCACCAAGGTACATCAGGCCAAAACACCTCTTTCCAGTAGTGTTTTGTACCGAACACATTGGTCATAAAGAATGTAAACAATGCCAGCACCATAGTCACTGCTATGTTTCCGGTTAGGTTTGCACCACCGGGAAATATGACTATCAAACCGAGCAGATTCATTACAAAAATAAGAAAGAATACAGTGAGCAAATACGGTCCGAATTTCGACGATTTTTTGCCCAAGGTAGGACGGATAACGGTATTGTACACAAATTCCACTATCAGTTCCAAGAAAGCAGTACCTTTACGAGGTGCTTTCAACGGGTTCTTTCTATACCAATGGCGTATACGCATCACACACAGCACTACGACCAACGCCGAGATAAACAGGGCTGCGACATTCTTGGTTATAGATAAATCCAAGGGTCGGTATTCCGAACCATCTGCCTTAACCTCTACAATCTTGCCCTTATTTTCTCCCGTTTCGGCTATTTTAAATCCATTGTATGATGCACCATGCTCCACACGCGCCGAGCTGAATACATGCCATTGCCCGGCATAATCGCGCACGATTACTGGCAACGGAATATAAGTGCTGTGCGAAAACGGAGCAGCCCAGCCGTATGTATCACCCAAATGCTCAAAAATAACAGCCTTGGGATCTACCTGTTCCGACGAATGCTCGCTTGCCGATACCGACATAGGATTTACGGCAAGCATCATCGCCAAAATAAATAATATGCTTAGAACTTTCTTCATATCACACCCGGATTTAATATAAACACACTGAAACGACGTTGTGGTTAACATCGGCAATACCGCCTTTTATTTCCATTGTAACATCCTTATCGTCTGCAGTATATACAATCCTGCCTGCCACAAGCGATGAAATCAATGCTGCGTGATTTTCAAGGACAGTGAATAGACCTTGTGCACCGGGGAGCGTCACCTTAGTAACTTCTCCGGTAAACTCCACTTTTTCAGCCGATATTATATTCAGTGTCATAATTCTTCTAATTGCTTATATTTACTTTCCAATCTCTGCGAGCATCTTCTTGCCCTTTTCAATGGCTTCGTCTATTGTACCCACATTCAAGAACGCCTGTTCCGGATATTCGTCCATTTCACCGCTAAGAATCATCTTGAAACCGCGGATAGTCTCATTCAACGGTACCATCACACCGGGAAGACCGGTAAATTGCTCAGCCACGAAGAACGGCTGTGACAAGAAACGTTGAGCACGACGCGCACGAGAAACCACAAGTTTATCTTCATCACTCAATTCATCTACACCTAAGATGGCTATAATATCCTGCAATTCATTGTATTTCTGCAACAATTTCTTCACACTTTGTGCCACCTCATAATGTTCTTCACCCACCAAGTGCGGGTCAAGCATGCGTGATGTGGAGTCAAGCGGGTCTACTGCCGGATATATACCAAGCTCACTGATTTTACGGCTCAACACAGTAGTTGCATCCAAGAAACTGAAAGTGGTTGCCGGAGCCGGGTCGGTCAAGTCATCGGCAGGCACATAAATAGCTTGTACCGAAGTAATACTACCCGATTTTGTTGATGTAATACGTTCTTGCAATGCACCCATTTCCGATGCAAGTGTCGGCTGATAACCTACTGCAGATGGCATACGTCCGAGCAATGCTGAAACCTCTGAACCGGCTTGAGTAAAACGGAAAATGTTATCAATAAACAACAAAATTTCCTTTCCTCCGCCGTCCTGGTCACGGAACTGTTCAGCAACAGTCAATCCGGACAGAGCTACACGAAGACGTGCACCCGGCGGCTCGTTCATCTGACCGAACACCAATGTACCTTGCGACTTGGCAACTTCCGCCATATCCACGTCATCGATATTCCACTCACCTTTTTCAAGTCCTTCTTTGAACTTATCTCCATACTTGATTACACCGCTTTCTATCATTTCGCGAAGGAGGTCATTTCCCTCACGTGTACGTTCACCAACACCGGTAAACACCGAGAATCCATTATGACCGTGAGCGATGTTGTGGATAAGTTCCATAATCAATACGGTCTTGCCCACACCGGCACCACCGAACAATCCGATTTTACCGCCTTTCGCATAAGGTTCAAGCAAGTCGATGACTTTAATTCCAGTAAACAAGATTTCAGAACTGATCGACAAGTCGGCAAAAGCCGGAGCCGGCTGATGAATAGAGCGACGCGCCCCTTCATCCATGTCTTTCAAGTGGTCGATCGGTTCTCCGATAACATTCAACAATCGTCCTTTCACCTGATCGCCGGTCGGCACCGAAATAGGCATGCCTTTGCTCACCACTTTCATGCCGCGTTGCAATCCATCCGTACTTTCCATAGCCACACATCTTACGGTATCCTCACCGATGTGTTGTTCTACTTCAAGTATCAGTTCCGAGCCATCTTCACGCTTTACACCAAGCGAAGTATAGATAGCCGGCACAACATTACCTTCACCTTCGAATATAACGTCTACCACCGGACCGATTACTTGTGCTATTTTTCCAATATTTTCGCTCATAGCAACGATTCTATATTAGTTTTTAGTTAATTTCCTTGATTAGAAATGCAAGTCATACATTACAACCAATGTCATAAGAATAAGGTTGAACAGACCTATAGGCATCAGGTATTTCCACTCCAATTTCAACATCTGGTCGATACGTACACGTGGGAATGACCAGCGGAACCATATCAACACGAATGAAATAAAGAATGCCTTAGCCAAGAACCACACTACCGATGGGATATAATCCATTACAGCGTTAAAGCCTTCCCATCCCGGTACATGCAACGGCATCCACCCGCCCAAGAACAACAATGAAGCTATTCCTGAAACGATGAACAAATTCAAATACTCAGCCAAATAGTAGAATCCGAAATGAATACCTGAATACTCGGTATGATAACCGGCTGTCAATTCATGTTCAGCCTCAGGCATATCAAACGGGCCGCGATTGGTTTCGGCATTGGCTGCAATCAAATATATGACAAATGCGATGAACGCCGGTATATGTCCCTTAAACAAGAACCATCCGTCGCGCTGCGCCTCAACCAATCCTGAAATTGACATTGTTCCCGCCAAAACCACAATTGTCAAGATAGACAAGCCTACCGATAATTCATAACTTACCATCTGCGCACCGCTACGCATAGCACCGATAAGCGTATATTTATTATTACTTGACCAACCGGCAAGCAAGATACCAAGCACGCCAATCGATGACGCAGCCACCATGAAGAATACACCGATGTTGAAATCTATGATTTGCAATCCGTTACCCCAAGGTAGGCAAGCGAATGTAAGCATTGATGCGATAATCACTAAATATGGAGCCAACGCAAACAAGAAACGATCGATGTTTTCAAGACGAATAAGCTCCTTGATAAGTATCTTAAACATGTCGGCGAATACCTGCAACAAGCCCCAAGGACCCACACGCATCGGACCGAGACGGCACTGCATCCATGCGCACAATTTACGTTCATAGAAGATATAGAACAATGCCAATAGCGCATATACCAAAAGCAATGCAACACCTATCAGCACACATTCTATCGTTGTTGTCAGCCAGCCCGGCATAAAGCTCATAAGCAAATTATGCACCCAGCTTGTAACTATACTGAAATCAAACATATCTGTTATTTGTTCTTTAAATTACTATACTGTGTTAATTTTTATCGGTCAATATCCGGAATCACATAGTCCATTGACGCTGAAATGGTAATCAAGTCGGCAATCTTATAACCTGCACAATATTTATCCACTGCGCCTATGTGATTCAAGCCCGGACTGTTGAAGTGCATACGGTAAGGATTCTTGCCGCCATCACTTTCGATATACACGCCGAAAGCACCGCGGCTTGCTTCAACTTCTTGGAACCAATGTCCGGCAGGCAACTTAACCATCTTGGGAACTTTAGGAGCTGCAATTTCATTGCCTTCTTCTTTCTCAAGCATATCACAAAGTTGCTCCAGCATGTTCACACACTGCATTACCTCGTCCATTCTCACCATATAACGGGCAAAGCTATCACCTTCGTTATATATAATCTCATCAAAATTCAGTTCGTCATACACACCGTATGGAGCATGCTTGCGCACATCGCAAGACCAACCGGAAGCACGACCGTTAGGACCGCTTGTACCATAACTGATGACATCATCCTTTGACACAACACCTACACCGATTGTTCTGTTACGGAAAATAACATTACCGGTCACCAAAGTATGGTATTCCTTTACACGTTCCGGCATAATTGCGCAAAGTTCACGCACATCCTTTATCAAATCAGGGTGAATATCAGCTGCCACACCACCGATTACACAATAATGCTGCGACATGCGTCCGCCCGTTGTCTTTTCAAAAATATCCATTATCTGCTCACGTTCACGGAACGCATACACGAATGCTGTAGTAGCACCCATATCCATTGCCATACAACCGAATGACAACAAGTGCGAAGAAAGACGCATCAATTCGTCAAACATTGTACGGATTACCTTCACGCGGTGAGGGATTTCCAATCCGAGAGCCTTCTCGATGCACAAGCATAAGCAATGACGGTTTTGGAACGAACTCATGTAGTCCATACGGTCAGTAAAGAACAACGTTTGAGGATATGACTTGCTCTCGCACATTTTCTCTATACCGCGATGGATATATCCGCACACAGGAACAACTTTATTTATAGTTTCTCCATCAACGGCGCAGCGTAGACGCATTACACCGTGAGTAGACGGGTGCTGAGGACCGAAGTTCACAACATATTCATCTTCTCCGAATATCTTATATTCTTTCTTGGTTCTGTTTCCTGCCTCGTCTTCTACCACGGTGAAACTGTCATCCTCATTCTCTTCAGCCTCCAAGCGTATAGGATTCAATTCAGGATTATCGTCATAATCCTTTCTTAACGGATACCCTACCCAATCGGTACGCATAAAAAGACGACGCATATCAGGATGCCCTATAAACACAATTCCATAGAAGTCAAACACTTCACGTTCTTGTATCAAAGCCACTTTCCACAAGTCGCTTACACTATGGAGCATAGGATTTTCACGGTCGGATGCAGCCACTTTTACGCTCAATTTTTCTTGTGTTGCGGTCGAAGTGAAATAATACATACAGCCTATCGTCTCTTTCCAGTCAACGCCAGTCACCGACACCAAATAGTCGAAACCAAGCTCCTCTTTAAGTTTTTCAGCCAAAGAACGCCATTCCTTATCGTCTACATTCACAAGCAGGTATTCTCCTTCTTCAAATGTTGCCGAGGGGCATAGGCTTGCTATTTTTTCTTGTAAATTCACCATATTATATATATGTGTACTTATTTTGCTTAAATTTATGTTTCTCTCTATTCAGGTCTTATTTCATTGCCTCTTTTTCTTCAGGATGCTCTGCCAAGAAATCCTTTAATTTCTCCTGACGGTTTACATCTCCAAAGTATCTTTGCAATTTTATCTTACGTTGCAACTGCATCATGCCGTAGTACATAGCTTCCGGTCTTGGAGGGCAACCCGGGATAAACACATCCACAGGCAGTATCTTATCCAATCCTTGAACCACGCAATGTGAACCCTTAAACGGACCTCCTGAAATATTGCAACTTCCGGTAGCGATTACATACTTAGGTTCTGCCATTTGTTCATACAAGCGCATCAACACAGGAGCCATACGATAAGTAATCGTACCATTAACCATAAGAAGGTCGGCTTGACGAGGAGAGTTTCTTGTCACCTCAAAACCGAAACGTGCCATATCGTGACGAGCAGCTCCCAAGTGCATAAACTCGATAGCGCAACAACTTGTACCGAAACACAAAGGCCACAATGAATTTGCACGGCTCCAGTTAATCAGGTTATCCAACGTTCCAACAACAACGTTTGCGCCGCTTGCGTTCAGCTCTTCAACGAGTTTATCGATATATTCGTTATCCTTGAAGTCCTCGCGAACCATACTTTTTATTTTCACTTCCATTCCAAAGCTCCTTTCCGCCAAGCGTATGCCAAGCCCAAAATTAACACTGCCAAGAAGATTCCCACGCTAATAAGACCGGCAGTCCCCAATGTCTTGCAGATTACTGCCCAAGGGAACAAGAATACAGTTTCCACGTCAAACATCAAGAACAAAATTGCGAACAAATAGTAACCCACCTTGAACTGCATCATGCTCTCGCCTCTCGTAGGAACACCGCACTCATAAGACTTTCCCTTTTGTAAAGAGAAAGATTTAGGCGATATTAACGCTGCTATGATAAGAGCAGCAGCCACAAGTCCTACACCTGTGAGCAATGCCGTTACCATTAGCGTTGTACTTTGAATACTTAATAACTCCATAAAATATTAATAACTCAATTTATATTTTCACATCATAAAAAAATTATGAGCCATGATAGAACCATCAAGGTACACATCAAGACTCATCGCTACAACCTGCACATATATAAATGCGACAATAAGCGCACGCATTTCTGCACACGCCAAACCATTCTGTAATATTTACATTACACGCAAGTTGCATATTCTCTCATTAAGTACTTAATAAAATAAGACATGGCAATAGATTTCACGAAACAGCCCTTATTGGCATCGTCTTATTTTCATTTTGCAAAGATAATGATTCTTTTCTATTTATTCTAATTTCCAGTTCATTAATTATCGTCTTTTTTTCTTCAGTTATATTACAACTCCGTCCAAAATTCACTACATATAGTGATTGTCTACCTACCGACTATTTTCTATTTTTGCACTTGAAATGTCACATTTTATATCTATAAGAAAAAGAGCTGAAACCATCCTACTGGCTTTAGCGGTTTTATTCACATCATACGCACAAGGACACAATGCGTATAGCGACACCGTATATAATCTTGAGGAAATATCCGTTACCGCCATAAAGCACACTCCCGGCATAGATAATTCCATATCCGCAACACAAATAAACGGTAAAGACACTGAGAAACTCGGCATAAACGCAATAAAGAACATCAGCGAAATAGCACCAAACGTACACATGCCCGACTATGGCTCACGTATCACATCATCAATTTATGTGAGAGGTATGGGAACGCGTATAGACCAGCCGGTTATCGGGTTGAACATCGACAATATCCCGATCATGGATAAGAATAATTACGATTTTGACATACCGGATATAGCACACTTGGAAATGTTTAGAGGACCGCAAAGTACGCTTTTCGGCAGAAATACAATGGGTGGCGTAATAAACATCTATACTCTCTCGCCTTTATCATTCCAAGGTGTAAGAATCATGACTGAGTATGCCACCGGGAATTCCCGTAAAGTATCGGCATCGGCATATCATAAAATCAAAAATAATCTGGGGATAAGCATTTCCGGGCAGTATTCCGCTACCGACGGTTTTTTCACAAATGAGTTCAACGGTAAAAAATGCGATAAAGAAACGCAAGCAGGAGGCAGATTGAAACTGCAATGGCGTCAGTCAAAAAATCTGCATATCGACAACACTTTTTTCTTCTCGATTCTCCGTCAAGGTGGATACCCGTACCAATCAGTAGCAAACAAAAAGATTTCATATAACGACACTTGTTTTTATCGTCGCAATTCGTTCAACGACGGATTAACCATAAAATGGATTACTCCTGAGTTTACATTATCAAGCATCTCAAGCATACAATATATAGATGACAACATGACACTCGATCAGGACTTCATGCCACAACCCTACTTTACACTCACGCAAAAACGAAAGCAATACACCATAACACAAGATATTGTATTCAAAAGCAAAGAATCAGGAATACACAATCATATTACAGGATTATTCGGATTTTATAAGCATTTGGACATGGATGCTCCGGTCACTTTCAAGGACTACGGAATAGAGCAACTCATAGAAAAGCACCGAAATGATGCCATTCCCTCGTTCCCGATCAGGTGGGATACGCGCGAGTTTCTTCTTTCAAGCAATTTTTCAAGCCCGGGCTTCGGAGTTGCCGCTTATCATCAGTCATCCTACATCATCGACCGCTGGATTTTATCGGCGGGATTACGCCTCGATTACGAACAGGTAAAACTCACTTACTACAGTCACTGCAACACAAGTTACAGCACTTATAATGCAACTGACAATAGCATTTATGCCCCAAACACTCCGGTTCAAATAAACCAAACAGATAAGCTAAACAAGTCATTTCTGCAATTACTACCTAAAATAACAGCAACATACAAACTACCCACATTAAAATCTTCACGCATATTTTTCAGTATATCCAAGGGATACAAAGCGGGAGGTTTTAACACTCAAATGTTCTCCGATGTATTACAACAGGAAGTTATGGGGGTTATGGGAATCAGTTCAAAATACGATATTAATGAAGTGGTAGGATACAAGCCCGAACAAAGTTGGAATTTTGAAACAGGTTCACACATAGAAAGCAACAATAGTAAATTCAGTGCCGACCTATCGCTATTCTATATCCACTGCAAAGATCAACAACTTACCCGCTTTCCCGATGGTAACACCACCGGAAGAATCATGACAAATGCCGGTAAAGCCCGCAGTTTCGGAGTCGAAGCAGCCATCAGCTATACTCCAATCAAAAATCTTGCATTGAACATGAGCTACGGTTACACAAATGCAAAATTCATAGAGTATAACAACGGTAAAGCCGATTTTGCAGGAAAACATATCCCATATTCACCCACAAACACAATATTTGCCGGAGCAAGCTATACAATTCCAAGCAACCATTCTTGGCTCGACCACATAACGCTATCTGCCCATGTAAAAGGTACAGGGGAAATTTATTGGGACGAAGCCAACGCAATATCACAACCATTCTATGCCACAGCAGGGGCTTCAATAAGATTTGAGAACAAGAACTATTCTCTTGATTTTTGGGGGCAAAATCTTACCGATACCGATTTCAATACTTTCTATTTCGTATCGATAGGCAACGCCTTTCTTCAACATGGCAAGCCGCGTATTATCGGAGTTACACTAAGAATTAACATATAAACATTTTAATACATTTATATCTTATGAAACATTTATCAATTCTATTAGCAATGTGTATGGCAATATTCGCTACATCATGCGATGACAATGAAGAAGTAGTGACAACTGTACCATTCCAACAAATCTACACCGTAAGCGGCTCTACCGGCTACACCACACTTTATCCTGAGACAACATTCATTTATGAGATTGAATCCAGCGAAAGCGAAATAGATCTCACAATATCAGGCATTACATTTCATCCAAACATGCGTCCCATAACAATGGAAATAAACGATGTGCCGTTCTCTTCCACAAGTAAAGGATTTATGATTTCAGGTAACAACATTATCCCTGAAGTAGGCGATAAAGACATGCCCGAATATACCATAACTTCGATAACAGGTCAAATAAGTTCTTCTTTGAACGCCAGCGGTGACATTTGCAAACTATCGTTTACAATCAACAATGAATTTATAGTAAACGCCTATTCAACCCCTTTGATTTTCGAGCATAACAGCCAAACACTTGTATCCGGTGACCCTATGAGCAACAGTGTATTCAACTATAACGAAGCATTTTATGCCGTTTCATTCAACACCGATACAAACACGGCACAAATAGAATTATACAACGTAAAATTCCATAAAAACATGCCGGTAGCTTTAAACCTTATTTTTAAAGATATTCCATTCTCCACCACAAGCAATGGTTTTGAAATGGCAAGCGAAAGCATCACAGCCGTAATGAACAATTCAGAACAAACCCCGATGACCGACTATCCTATCTCAAATATGACGGCAACGATAATAAATGACAAACTTGAGTTGAATTTCGATTGCGTGATACTTGCTCCGGGCAGCTCGGTAGGCGGCATAACATACACGGTAAGCAGTTCAGCCGGACTTCTTCCATAAAAACAGCATAAATAAATGCGCTTGTTTTTTAACGGCGCATTTATTTTTTTCCTTATTTTTATTCTTTTTAAAACATTTTTCAGTGCAATTGCCCTAATATGAAAAGTTTGCACTAAATTTACATGCAAATTACATTTTAATGGCATACAACGACTTTAACGAAGAAATAATCATAGAGGAACTGCGGAACGAGGATACTCGACAAATTGCATTCAACAAGGTAATCAGGTTTTATAGCGAACCGCTTTACCGGCAAATCAGGCGCATGGTTATCGACCATGAAAGCACAAACGACATTTTGCAGGAAACGTTCATTAAAGCGTGGATTAACATCAATCATTTCCGCGGCGATGCAAAATTGTCCACGTGGTTGTATAAGATTGCCATAAACGAATCCATCACGTTCATAAATAAGGAACGTAGCAAGTACACCACATCAATAGATGACGAAGATTCGTTCTTAATCAACAATCTTGAGGCTGACGAATGGTTTGATGGGGACAACCTTAAAATAGAGTTACAAAAGGCAATAAACAAACTACCCGAGAAACAACGCCTTGTGTTCAACATGCGATATTTTGACGAAATGAAATACGAGGATATCTCTGAGATTCTTGGAACATCCGTAGGAGCTTTAAAAGCGTCCTATCATCATGCCGTAAAAAAAATTGAAGACTTTTTTTCCTCTTCCAATTAAACCTATATCCAACAATCAAGTCAAAACTAACAAAATGAAAGATAAAAAATCAGACATATTATCAAAAATAGGCAGAGACGCCGGTTTTAAAGTTCCTGAGGATTATTTCGAGAACTTCACAGCCGAAATGGAGAAGAAATTCCCTGAGCATGACGTCATACCGGAGGTAAAGCCCGATTTATGGAGTAAATTACGTCCATATATATATATGACTGCCATGTTTGCCGGTATTTGGTGCATGATGTGGATTTTTAACGACTTGGCAGACAAAGCCGGCAGTGACCGATACAACAGCACCATCGTTGCAGGCTTCCAAAATGAGGAAAACCTCGATGAATTTATGTTGCATGGCGACATTTCGGAATATGACATATACACATACGAAGATAGTGTCGCAGCCGACAAAGCCAAAATGGAGTTAGAATAAACCGAAATACAAATCATCATATATCACAAAAGAGTTTCATTCTTATGACCAGATTTCTCATTAAAGCATTTATTATAATTTCTGTTCTCTCACAACCGGGCATACTGATGGCTGAATCTCCGGATAATACGCCCAAGCAAGAGAACAAATGGATGATAGAAGTGCGAAACTTCAAGCATTCTTTTCTCATTAAAGAAACAGGGATGAATGAGGAACAAAGCGCACAATTCATTCCATTATATTCCGAAATGGAAGATAAAATATATCAGGCAAACAGGGAAGCGCGCGACTTGGAACAAAATATTACACGATCACAAAACGAACCTCTTGAAGACGAATATTACCATGTAGCAACTGCCCTATCACAGGTAAAGAACAAAGAGGCAGAAATAGAGAACTTTTATTTCGAAAAATTCTCCGGTATCTTAACCAAGAAACAAATGTTCCTGCTTAAACGCGCCGAGAATCGTTTCGCAATTGAAATGCTTAATCATAATAAGCGCAGCCGCTCAAGCAAATAGTTAGCAGAACAAAACTAACTTTTATTCATAAGTCAATCACGAAACGTTAAGAGATTTTCAACTCTTGTTTCGTGATTTTTTAAAAGCTGTTTTAATTTTATTTCGAGATTATTTTAAGCAGTATTTTGAATGTATTTCTCGTCAAATTGCGCAGATAATAGTGTGCTATTTCCAAGCGGTTTAATGAAAAAGACAACCAAAAGGGTCTTAAAGAATCTGAAACATGACACAAGTAAAACCGAAATAACATTTTTAAGAAAATTCAAAACAGCTTTTACTATCTTGTAATTGTTTATAACTAAAAAAGATAAGTTTATGAAACGACACATTCTATTTACTTTTTTAATTCTAATAGCATTTACAGTATACGGACAGAAGAGCATATCGCCCGATTCGGTTAAATCCACTTTTGAGGCACCGGACTTCAATTATCCCAAGACCGTTATAGTCAAAGCAAATCATAATCTTTACAAAGCTTTGTCCTCCGGTAATGAGGAAGAGGTCATGCTTGCCGTAATACAATCATCTTTGGCTGAGACTATGCTGACAAGCGACTCTCTGCCAAAAGTCCTGTCTTCAGTAGAAAAAGTGAAAGCAGCAGTATCCGACTACTGTATACAGGCATCGCTTAATCTGCTTGAAGCACATATCATAAATTCATATTATAATCGTAACAGGTATCGAATTTCTCAACGAGACAACTTGAACAGTCCGATTTCATCGGATATATTCCAATGGGACACAAAGCAATTCAAAGAAAAAATATCATCTTTGATTGACGAAGCTTTCAAGTTTGAACATACACTGAAAAGCACTCCTATAACGAAATATCCCAAGTTTATAACAATAAACAAGAATTCCATCAGCACCTACCCCACAATGTACGATTTCATCGCTTATCGAAGTATAGCCATTTATAACAGTTGGGGCTTTTCAAACAATTGGAATCCGTTCTTACGCACAACAACCACCGACAAGAACTATGACAACAAGATAATCACAATCTATGACAATTTGTTGACATTTCATGCTCAGGGCAGCAGAGGATATATAAAGGCATTACTCAGTAAACTTGATTTCACAGAAACAAACACTCGGCAGCGGTTGGATTCTTTGTATCAAGATTTCAAAAATTCTGCTGACGTTGCACCTATTTTATTAAGCCTTACTCAAAAAATAACCGATAAACGGGAGAAATACAGCCTACTGAAAAAATACTTGAAGCAATACCCCAACAGCGATTATTGCGGAAGAGTCGAACTCAGTCTGCGCACACTGGAAATACCATCGGCTACAATTACATTCAACAACCAATACACAACAACCGACTCCGTGAGATTTTATTGCAATATAAACAACACCGATAAATTCACGGTTTCAGTATATAACGCTTTAGGTAAAGACAATATCAGGAAAAATGACATTTCAACAGAAAAACCTGTTTACAGCAAGGATTTTACGCTTAATGACACCATTCCGTTCTGTGATACCATAAGAATCGCCTGCCCACCTCTGCCTTACGGCATTTACACTGCAACAATCGATATTTACGATAAAAACGGCTCTGTTATAGAGCAAATAAATAATTACTTGAGTACATTCTTAGTAAGCGACATTACATCTTTCAGCATTAACGACAACACGAATAAAACACGGAAGATATTTGCTGTAAACGCCTTTACCGGTAAACCCTACAAGAATGTGGAAGTAACATCATCATTAAGAGGGAACAGCAAGGATAAATTCAGGGAAATTACCAATAGCAACGGATTCATATCAGCCAACGACACACGTTTCAGCCGCTTTTATTTCAGCCACGGTGACGACAAACATTCATCCTCAACCATATACGCATACTTCTATAATCAGGATTACGACAAATTCTACCGCCATGCTAATATTTTCACCGATTTGGCAATATACCGTCCGGGTGAAACTGTACACATGTCGGCTGTATGCTATCAGGCTAACGCCGTCAAAAAGGAACTGCTGAAACATCACAAAGTAGCAGTAACATTATATGACGCTAACCGGGACACCATTTCTTCTTCTGAATTTATCACCGATGAAATGGGAAATATTGCTCATGACTTCGTCATTCCTGAAAATAGAATGAACGGTAATTTTGTAATCGAAATCACCGATTCTGCCAAGCACGAATACTATGGTGGCCGCAGCATAAGCGTAAGCGAATATAAGGCACCGGAATTTTACATCGATTTCATCGACACAAAACGCACCTACAGCATTTCTGACAGTATCGCATTCAAGGGTATAGCAAAAACTTTCAGCGGAATGCCCGTTGCCGGTATCAGAATCAAGTGCATATTGGAATCCGCACCCATGTTCGCAGGATTCAACGCTCTTGCCGATTTCAGCACTTCCACCGATGAAATGGGAGAATTTTATCTGTTTATCGATACCAAAGCCATAAAAGAAAAAGAGACCACTCCATTTACCACTTACAGAATCACTGCCACAGGAACAAACGAAACCGGCGATACACAATCAGGCAGCACTAAGTTTAATATAGGTTCCTCGATTGTCATCACTTGGGATTATGACAGCAACAAATGTTTGAATATAAATGCCGATGAAAAAGCAGTGATTCCTGTCAACATCGTTTCAAACAACGAGATTAACCCCGACAGCATCCCATGCACACTCACGCTTAGAAACCTATCACTCTTGACGAATGATACCATTCACTTCTATTCGGGCGATAAAAAAATAGACTTTTCATATATCGCCTCCGGGGAATATAATATGAGCATTTGGGCTAATGAAGATTCTTGCTCAAAAATCAAAGATAAAAAGGTCGCTGTATTCCGAAATAAGGACAAACTGCCACCTATAGAAAGCGCTCTATGGACACCGTATGAGAATCTGTCGTGCGTTCCCGGCAAGAAATCGAGTATTCTACTGGGTAATTCATTCCCCGACAGCCACTATTATTATGTTATCAATTATAAAGATAAAATTTTGGGACAAGGTTGGAAACATTTATCCAAAGGAATGGATGAATTTAAATATACCATGCCGGCTAATGCCGATGAAGACCTCGTCATTCAATTATACGGAGTTAAGAACCTCGTTCCATTCAAGTATGACATAAGAATAAAACCTGAAGTTAAAAAAACGGAAACGATTTTATCTGTAGAGGCTTTCAGAGACAAAATCACATCAGGAGAAAACGAAAAGTGGACACTGCATTTCTCTCACAACGGTAAACCGGCAGATAAAGCGGCTATCGTATGTGCCTTAACAGACAAAGCTATAAACACGCTACGCAACAACCAATGGCAATTCAATCCGCAACTTAATCATTTCGGAACGATACAAGCTCTCACGATACAAAACCGCACGCAATGGGGAGGTGGCATAAACCGTTTTAACTGGAACTCTGATGTTCTGAACACAATCAATGAATTGCGTAGATCTCCCATGATATTTGCTCCTGCACTTTATCTTTACGGTCAACAATATTTCGACACTGCCATAAGGATGAGGAGTGCAAACTACACAAGAACCGCACCGGCTCGAGCAGAGGCTAAACCTACAGGTAACGATAATGGAGCTGTAGAAGATATGTTTAACTATATCAGGAATTCCTATCCTGAAATCATGGAAACAGCAATGACTACCGCCGCCTACGGTTCTGCCGACAGCATGAAAAAAGAATCCGCAGAATCGGAAGAGAGCATTGCTGAAAAGCAGCTTTCCAATATTCAAATTCGCACTTCCGATATTAAAACCGTTTTTTGGAAACCTCTACTGACTACAGGAAATAACGGCAATGCTTACATCGAGTTCACAGTTCCCGATATGAACAGCACATGGCAGTTCAGAGCAATTGGATATGACACACATCTCAACACAGCAACGCTACTTAAAGAAGTTATAAGCAATAAGCCTATAATGGTAAATTCCAACATGCCTCGTTTCCTAAGACAGGGTGACGATGTCACACTTATGGCAAACATACAGAACGCAACCGATACGTTACAACAATGTCTTGCCACCATAGAATTATTCAATCCTTTTACTAATGGCATATATTCTTCGAAAAATTTCAATACCGAAGTAAATGCAAACGGAACACACCGGGTATCAATAGAATATACCGTTCCCGACACTGTTTCTGCCATTGCTTTCCGTATAAAGGCGACTAACGGCAAATTCAGTGACGGTGAACAAGTTTTGATTCCCGTATTGCAAGCAGTAAACCCTGTCATCGAAAGTAAACCGTTCTTTATTGAGGCTAACGAGAAAAATTACAGCATAGAACTTCCTGAAATCCCTGAAGGCGCACGCATAACATTCGAGTATTGTGATAATCCTGCATGGTACATTGCTACCGCTTTGCCTTCAATAAAAGATAACGGCAGTACCACTGCAATACAACTGGCTCACTCTATTTTCGCCAATCTGACGGCTTTAAAGGTCGTTGCCGACAACCCTCAGATACCAGCAGCTTTCGACTACTGGGAAAGAAACCCGCAGGACTCCGCTCTAATATCAATGTTAGAAAAGAACCAAGACTTGAAAATAAGCTCTCTGACAGCATCTCCTTGGGTAAAAGAAAGTGAAAAACAAACACTGCAAATGTCTCTAATGGCTGACTTATTCAACAAAGAAAAGTCATCAAAGGCAACCAATAAACTTATAGACAAACTTGCCGAGTTACAACTTAACGACGGAGGTTTCTGCTGGTTCAAATATCCTGATGCGGTATCTTCCACACGCACAACAATTGCAGTTTTACAAATCATAGGAAAATGCCGCACAACAGGTTCAATCGACAACAAATTGGAAGAGATTACGAGCAAAGCCATCGCATACCTCGATAATTCCGTTATAAATCGCTATAACACACAAAAGGACAAACTCTCATTTTCAGGTTACGGGGATTACGCCTATACTCGTTCTCTGTACCTTGATATTCCCATGAGCGTGACAGTTAAAGACCTTTATAGCAGAATAACAAAATCCCTCTTGAAAGAATGGAAGAAAATGAACGTTGTAGATAAGGCTTATACTGCAATAACTCTTGCTAATTTCGGTAAAACCATACAAGCTAAACCAATTTTGGAATCTATAAGCCAATTCAGCATATACACTCCCGAAAAGGGAAGATTTTGGGACACTTTTCGGAGTAATACATATCAATACTGCAATAAAGTAGCATTAACTTCACTCATTCTCCAAGCATACGCCAAAATCACTCCTGAATCGAAGGAAATAGACCAAATACGCAAATGGTTGCTATTGGAAAAACAAACTACCGACTGGGGTAATTCATCTATGGCAGCCGATGCCGTAGCGGCAATATTGTCAACGGGTACGAAATGGTTGGTAACCGGTACAGCCCCGATATTCGCAATTGATAACAATCCATTCACAATGAATAAGCTTGACAGTATTTTAGGATATGGAACTATTCAATTGAATATAAGCCCTACGGCAAAAAGAAAATTTTTATCCATTTCTACAGAATCCGAAAGTCCGGCATGGGGTGCCGTTTACTGCCAATACAATGCACCTATCAAGAGTATTCAAGCTGCGTCAACACCGGAATTATCAGTAACTAAAGAAATTCTAAATTATAACAACGATAGTGTATTCAAACCCGGCGATAAAGTTCAAATAAGACTTGTTATCAAGAACTCGCGTAACCTTGAATACGTTACTATATCGGATGAACGTGCAGCGTGCATGGAACCGGCAGAACAATTGTCAGGCTACAAATATAGCGATGGAACGGGCTACTATATGGAAGTGAAAGACACCTGCATGCGTATGTTTTTCAATTACATGCCGAAAGGTACGCATGTTATCACCTATGACGCTTATCTGACCAATACCGGAGAGTTCAGCTGTGGCATAGCCTCCGTTCAATGTCAATATGCGCCGCAAATAACAGCACATTCTGCCGGGGCGCAGATAAACGTAAAATGAGTATGAAAGTTAGGTCTTTTATCAATAAAATATCGTAACTTCGCATTAACATTAAAATAGAAGTAATGAAACCACGAATTTTCCTGTCGCTTCCCCACCTTGGCGGTAGCGAAATGAAATGGATAGAAGAAGCGTTTAAAGATAATTGGGTTGTTCCTTTAGGACCTAATGTAAATGAATTTGAACGTCTTCTCGGTGATTATTTGGGAAATCACAACATAGTAGCATTAAGCGCAGGAACTGCAGCAATACATTTAGGGCTTGTCGCACTTGACGTAAAGGAAGGGGAGGAAGTCATTTGCCAATCTTTTACATTTGCCGCAAGTGCCAACCCCATAAAATACCTCGGAGCAAAACCGGTTTTCATAGACAGCGAGCCTGATACTTGGAATATGTGTCCAATTGCTTTGGAAGAAGCTATTATCGACCGTAAACGAATTACCGGCAAATACCCGAAAGCTATAATTCCTGTTCATCTTTACGGCATGCCGGCAAAAATGAATGAAATACTGGCTATTGCCGATAAATATGGCATTCCGGTATTGGAAGATGCTGCCGAAGCATTGGGGTCTGAATATTGCGGAAAACTTTGCGGAACATTAGGCAAGTACGGAGCTTTGAGTTTCAACGGGAACAAAATAATTACCACATCAGGCGGCGGTGCTCTTATATGCCCTACTGAAGAAGCTGATAAACATATTAAATTTCTCGCCACACAAGCAAGAGAAACCAAACCATATTATTACCATAACGTAATAGGCTATAATTACAGGCTAAGCAATATAAGTGCCGGAATAGGTTGCGGTCAAATGCAAGTACTGGAGCAACATGTGGAACGACGTAAAGCCATACATTCACTCTACACCGAATTACTTAAAGACATAAAGGGAGTATACGTAAAACAGAATCATAGCGATGATTTCGACTCCAACTTTTGGCTTACCACTATCACTTTTGACGATAGTCTCGGTATCTCACCGGAAGACATTCGGCAAGCGCTTGAAGAAGAAAACATCGAAACACGATGGTTATGGCGACCCATGCACATGCAGCCCACTTTTAAGGATGCGCCCTATTATGGCGGAGATTGCGCAGAAAAACTGTTTAATCACGGACTTTGTCTGCCGAGCGGTTCTTGTCTGAGCGATGATGACATCAGACGCGTGTCATGTGCGCTTATATCATTCTTCAAAAACAAAGATAATACCCCTAAAAACGCGGTAAAAGATATTCTTGTAGCTTTTGACCTCGACGACACACTCTATAAAGAAGAAGATTTTATAAAGTCGGGGTATAATATCACACTTGATAAATATACTATCAGAACGTTAGAAAGTCTCAAAGGGCTTGGTTATCATTTGGCGTTAATTACCGATGGTGAGGCTAAAGTTCAGCGCGAAAAAATAAAAGCATTGGGGCTTGATAAATTTATTGACACTCTTGATATTATAATTTCTCAAGAAATAGGTACGGAAAAAACAGAACGACAGAATTTTCAATATTTTGCCGACAAATATCCCGATTATAAGAAATTCTATTATATAGGAGACAACACGGCTAAAGATTTCTATCATCCTAATCGCATGAAATGGACTACTATATGTATTGCCGACAACGGACGGAATAAGCATAAACAGAATTTCAATATCAGTGCCGACTACCTTCCCGACTATATCGTAGACAACTTTAGCGATATACTTGAATTTATAGAAGAATAATCACTACAAACCATCATATATGGACGAAACTAACAAGAAAGTAGCTTTAATTACAGGAATTACAGGACAGGACGGTTCTTTCCTCGCCGAATTTCTCTTGGAGAAGGGATATGAAGTACACGGTATCATAAGGCGCAGCAGTTCATTTAACACAGGACGTATCGAGCATCTTTACTTTAACGAATGGGTGCGTGACATGAAACAGAATCGCACTATCAACCTGCACTACGGTGATATGACCGACTCCAGTTCTCTCATACGTATCATACGTGAAGTCAAACCCACCGAAATATATAACCTTGCGGCGCAAAGTCATGTAAAAGTGTCGTTTGACGTTCCTGAATACACGGCCGAGACCGATGCCATAGGCACACTGCGTCTGCTGGAGGCAGTACGTATACTGAATCGTGAAAAAGTAACGCGCATATATCAAGCCAGCACATCAGAGTTATACGGTAAAGTGCAAGAAGTGCCGCAATCGGAGACAACTCCGTTCTATCCGCGCAGCCCATACGGATGTGCTAAACTTTACGGTTTCTGGATTACGAAGAATTATCGCGAGAGTTATGGTATGTATGCAGTTAACGGCATTCTGTTCAATCACGAAAGCGAACGCCGAGGCGAAACTTTTGTCACACGTAAAATCACCCTTGCCGCAGCTCGTATTGTAAACGGACTGCAAGACAAGCTTTATCTCGGCAATCTGAACGCCTTGCGTGATTGGGGATATGCAAAGGATTATGTGGAATGCATGTGGCTCATAATGCAGCAAGACGAACCGGAAGACTTTGTTATAGCCACGGGTGAATATCATAGCGTAAGAGAATTTACTACACTCGCATTCCGACGTGCCGGAATCGAACTTGAATGGCAGGGTGAAGGAGTTGATGAAAAAGGTATCGACAAAGCTACAGGTAAAGTAATCGTTGAAGTTGACCCTAAATATTTCCGTCCTTGTGAAGTGGAACAATTACTCGGAAATCCTGCCAAAGCTAAAGAAAAACTCGGTTGGAATCCACGCAAGACATCATTTGAGGAACTTATTAATATTATGGTGGATCACGATATTAACTTAGTGAAAAAATAACATGGAGAAATCATCCAAAATATACGTTGCCGGTCATCGAGGACTTGTTGGGTCTGCTATTTGGAACAATTTGTTAAACAAAGGTTATACCAATTTAGTGGGACGCTCGCATAAAGAGCTTGATTTGCTCGATGGAGCAGCAGTAAAGCGTTTTTTTGATGAAGAGAAACCGGAATACGTTGTGCTTGCGGCTGCTCATGTGGGCGGTATCATGGCTAATAGTATATACCGCGCCGACTTCATTTATCAGAATCTGCAAATCCAGCAGAACGTTATAGGCGAAAGTTTCCGTCACGGTGTAAAAAAACTGCTTTTTCTTGGAAGCACATGCATCTATCCCAAAGAAGCACAACAACCCATCACAGAAGACGCATTGCTCACTTCCCCACTGGAATACACCAATGAGCCTTACGCTATAGCTAAAATAGCCGGACTTAAATTGTGTGAGAGCCTGAATCTGCAATACGGCACTAACTATATAGCCGTGATGCCCACCAATCTTTACGGACCTCGAGACAATTTCAATCTGGAGACAAGTCACGTACTTCCGGCAATGATTCGCAAGATTTTCTTGGCAAAACTATTGAACGAAAGTCGTTGGGATGAAATCAAGTGCGATCTTAATGCACGGAATATTGAAAATGTAACCGGAGCATGCGGAAAAGATACCATAATAGGGATTCTTGAAAAGTACGGAATTTACCAAGACCACCTGCAGCTTTGGGGTAGTGGTAAACCTATACGAGAGTTCTTGTGGAGTGAAGACATGGCTGATGCCTCGGTATTTATTATGGAAAATATCGACTTTCATGACACTTATTCCGGTGAACCGGTCATACCGGGAACACAGGAAACCGCTAAAAGAGAAATACGCAATTGCCATATCAATATAGGTAGTGGTAAGGAGATAACAATCGCCCGACTTGCTGAATTATGCAAATCCATCATAGGTTATAACGGCGAAATACGCTGGGACGCATCTAAACCCGATGGCACTATGCGAAAACTCACCGATGTTTCTAAACTTCATGCATTAGGATGGAGACACAAAGTTGAAATCGAAGACGGAGTGAAAAAACTGTTTGACTGGTACATCGAGAATCTATAGAATTTACTTTTTAATAACAAAATAAACTATCACATGACTATGAATTTTAAAAGCATTTTATCCGTAGTCTTGAGTATTTGTTCAATGCCGTTAATAGCTCAAAACACGGCTTTGGAAGCTCAAGAGCAAACCAATAAATACACTGACTACTACTATCAGCGCAAGTCGCTTTTTGCAGAACTGCCTATAACGAGCAACGACATAGTATTCTTTGGCAACAGCCTTACCAATGGGGGACGTTGGCATGAAATGTTCAATAACCCGAACATTAAGAATCGTGGAATCGTGGGTGACATTGTTCAAGGTCTGTACGATCGCGCCGACATGATATTGAAAGGACAACCAAAAAAAATATTCCTTCTTATAGGTACCAACGACATATCCCACCATGTGGGTGCAGATAGCATTGCCAAAGCTCTTGATAAACTTATCACTCTTATCAAGAAAGACTGTCCTAATACACAGTTGTATATGCAAAGTCTTCTGCCCTTCAATAATGACTTCAAGCGTTACAAGAATCTTTTCGGTGAAGAAATGACTGTCCTTCAAGGAAATGTTCTATATGAACAAGTGGCGCGCAAGCATAACGTACCTTGGATTAACCTGTTCCCTTGGTTTGCCGATAATGAATGCAAACTGCGCAAAGAACTTACCAACGACGGTGTACACCTGAAGGAAAACGGATATAAGATTTGGCGTGACGAGATTACTCCATTCGTTGCTCCCGGCATTAACTTCCACCCTACCGAGCTGTATCCTATCGACAGCGATGATATAATTATGCTTGGCGGTTCATTGGTAGGCTATGCTGAATGGCAAGAACTAACCGGAATGCCAAATGTGAAAACTCGTAGCATGGGAGACGTATGCGATTATTTGCATGCTTCTGCAAAGAAACTCGCTCAAAACAAGCCTAAAAAAATCGTTATGCTTTCAAGCTACAACTACGATAAGAACAACAAGAAAGTCAACGTGTCGGCTGCTTTCAATGTAGACACCATTGTTATGTCAATGGAAAAAGCCATTAAAGCCGTTAAAGAAGTTTCGCCCGAAACGGAAATCATTCTGCAAAGCGTGATTCCGGTAAATTCATCCTATGAAAAATACGCAGGATTCAAAACTACAGGCAAAAAATTGGCGAAAACCAACAAGGAGCTGAAAAAGCTTGCCAAAAAGTATAAAGTAACATGGGTAGACCTAACTCCGGTCCTTGCTGATGATAACGGCGAATTAAAGGCAGAATATACCAACGATGGCTATCACCTGATGGGCAAAGGATACATCGCATGGCGCAACGCCTTGAAACCATATCTCACAAAATAAACAGAATCTTTAAAAATTAAAAGTCGCTTTCGAGCGACTTTTTTATTACATTTGTACCATATAACATTACGTAAATTTGGAACGAAGAGATATGCTGAAAATTGCCGGTACAGCAATTGCCGAAGTACTTATCTGCCTACGACGATATAACAACGATATATTATAAAGTATACAAACATTAAGAGAGTGTGATATTTAACCATATATCACACTCTCTTAATTATTTTATGGAAATTACATTCTAAAAATAAATCAATGTATTACCACACTTGATACCAATTAACTCCTTCAAGGTATTGCTTTGCAGTTTCTTGTGTCAAAAGTTCTCCGTTTACAGTTACATTATGCATCATTACCTGACCCACTGTAACACCTTCGGTTGTCTTAATCAATTTCTTTCCTTCAGCCAACTTAATGTCGCAATTCTGCAAAATTATTGTATTATCTACCTCTGCCACGACAAGGTCTCCGTTTATATCAGCTGTGAAATTTTCAAAAACAACTGTGCGATATGTACGCTTAAGCAAAACGGTAGCATCGCCATCAAAAACCCAATTTTGGAAAACCAAGAAATCAGTAGAACCTTCTTCAAATAAGTCTCCTTCATATGTAGTACCTTCGCTATCAGCTATAACCGGAGCAGTAGTAATACCTTCAACATTCTCAGGAAGAACAACGTATTTATCATCAGATTTAACAGCATGATAACCATCTGCTACAAATTTAGAAGGATCTTTTGCAAATGTACCGCCACAAACTTTAATATCTCCACCCCAAGCAAGGAACTGATTATTAATTACACCACCGTTAACAACAATCTTTCCTCCGGTTAATGCAGCGAAACCATATCCGCCGTTTGTTGCTGTAAATGTTCCGTCATTGACTGTAAATGTTCCTGCACTGACATAAGCAAGAGAACCATCCATACCGTCATTAGTATAAGTACCACCATCTACTATAACATTAGCATCTTTATGAACAATATAGAATGTATGACTTGAAGTATTCAAATAGTTCTTTGTTATATTACAGTTTTCAAGAGTTGTAGTACCTGCAGCATTGCAAGATACACCACCTTGCCAACCATTGATTGTAGTATTCTTCAACTCCATGTCGCCATAATTATTTACAGGATAAGACGGCCATGAAGTTCCTTCCTTTACAGATGAACCATTCAAAGTTACATTCTCAGCGATTACTGTACCATAGTTTACTATAGCAGAACCTCCGTTAGCAGCAGTTGATGAAACTGTTCCATCCACAAGTTTCAATGTACCGTTATTCTTTATGATGCTGCCTTCTGCTTTTGGAATAGCTCCGGATATAGTATGACCATTCAAATTGATTTCAACAGTTACATCTTCCTTGATTACAAGTGTTTCTTTCAATACAAGATCTTCGGTCAACATTACAGTTCCACCCACTTGGGCAGCCATTGCCAAACGTTCAGCTTCAGTGTTTGGAAGATCATCCACGTAGATAGGATTGATTACTACGTTGAACACTGCACCTGAAGTAAGCAGATTACCTACGATGTTGGTGCGGTAGTTGCGTTGCATTGGCACGTTTGCCACAGGGATGTTGTTGTAAACGGTTTCACTCTTTACATCCATTGC
>JAFUKL010000001.1 GCA_017473615.1 Muribaculaceae bacterium
TATCACATCGATAGAAGACCTTACTATTACATTTAGTGGAACAATACCTGATGAATTGTTACCGCAAGAAGGCAATGTGTTGGTAAGCGATGTGTATGAAGGCTTGCTTATCGACGGTTTTGCCGGCAGAGTGAAAACCATCACCGATACCGGCGCATCAGTGGTGATAGAATGTGAACAAGTGAGTATCACCGATATATACGAACGATTGATAATCACCGGCAGCAGCAGTTCTGTGGCTGAAACAGAGCAATCGCAATCAATATCTCCCAAGGTGGTGGATTCCGGTTCAAAATCTTTTAAACTGAATGAGTTCAGCCATAGTTTTGAGAATCTCACTATCAAAGACAAGCCTGTTGCGCGCATTGATTATACTGTATTCATTGAGCCTAACGAGTCTCCAATAGTAAGTATGTATTTGTATCATACCCATAACCTCAGTGCCACGATAGAGCATAGTCAAGATGGGGATCATACACCTGACCCATTATGGCTGGTAAAAGCTCCGATACCATTGCCTTATAAATTATATGTGCGAATGGATTTAGGTTTGTTTTGGCAGGCAGTCGGTAGTATGGAAATGTCATTGGAAGTACCATATACGATAGGGTTTGTAAACGGTTTCAGCTATAATGAAAACGGTTTGACTCAAGTTAATCGAATTATCAAATCAGAGCAGGGAACACCAACGGCAAATGTAGATATAAACGGAAGTATTACCGCCGGACTTGCCGGTCGTTTTTCTTTTGGCTTTGTAACAGATAAAGTATTAAGCGTCAATGGCGAAGTGAGAGGCGGCGTACAAGTGGCGGGAAGTTATAAATTGTCCGATTACGACGTTACCACTCTTGGGCAAGACGGAACTGTTTATGAAATGTTGAAAGATACAAAAATAGAGCTTAATCGTTATGTGTCTGTAAATATGGGTTTTGGTATCGTAGGCTTTACCGGTAATGTAGAATGTAAGGGGCTGAATTTACCTTACGAAAAAATTGAAACACTTGATGAGTGGTATCTGCTACCTACATTTAGTACACCTGATATTCGTTTAAGTGATGATAAAACTTCTGTTTTAGTTAAAACATCACCAAGTAGGGATTTGTTGGTACCTGTCAAAATTGGAGTCGGTTTAAAGAATCAAACAGATTATGAATTAGTCGGAATACAGAAAAGCGATGTTGATTACCGAATACAATCGGAATATCCGTTACAGAATGTAGGAGGAGTATTTACCGATTTGGTAGTGAGCCGGTATGTCGCTTATCCGATAGTTGAGATATTTGGTAAAATTATTCATGCCACACCGGAAACGGAGTTTGATGTAGAAGTAAGTGTAAGCACCGGTGATGTCTCAGAGGTGACCTCATCGTCAGCTGTTGTCAGCGGTTACGGTGATTGTCTTGAAACAGCTGAAAATATAGCTTATAAGGGTATTGTTTACAGTGCCGGTGGCATACCGAGTCTTGATGCCGGTACATTTGTATCGAGTGGTCAAAACACCTCAGGTGAGTTCAGCGTAAAACTTACCGATCTGGAAGCAAAAACTACATATAATTATCGAGCTTGCGTCATCATAGATGGTAAAGAATATTATGGTGAAGTGAGTTCGTTTACCACTGAAGAAGAAGTTATTACACCCGGGTATGAGATTGATTTGGGTTTGTCGGTAAAGTGGGCAAGTTGGAACGTTGGAGCAAGTTCACCGGAGGAGTATGGCGGTTATTATGCTTGGGGTGAGACCGAGGAGAAGAGTAATTACTATGCAACTACATATAAGTATTGGCAAGAAGATACCACTGATTTTGTCGAAGGTTGGAACTATGATGAATTTATAAATATAGGTTCTGATATAAGCGGTACACAATACGATGTAGCCACGGTTAAGTGGGGAAATGGTTGGCGTATGCCAACTAAAGAAGAAATTCAAGAGTTGGCAGATAATTGTCAGTGGGAAGAATATGTATATAATTATGTGGAAGGTTATAAAGTAACCGGTCCGAATGGTAATACGATATTCTTGCCTAATGTAGGTTATCGTGAAGGTAATTACTTTTACGAATATGGTGATTATGGTTATTATTGGAGTAGCACATTGGGAATAGGTGATGATAAATACAAAGGCTATGATGCATGGGTGTTGCCACTTGGCAATAGTCCTTTCAACCCCGAAAGTGCATGTAAAATTCGTTACATTGGTTGTTCTGTGCGTCCTGTGCGAGATTAGCTATGTGAGACCATGAACGATTAAAATACAAGCGACGTTGCAGAATACACCCTGCAACGTCGTATTTTTTAAAAAAAATTGGGAATGGGTGTTACAAAATGTGTAGTTTTGCGTATAGTATATGAATGGTGTTTAAACTTACTTGAAAATCATCGATGGACAATGAAATTCTCACATCTGCTTTTGCCGATATACGCCAACGCTTAATGGCGTTGGCGAAACGTATGCTTGGCAGTGAGGAAGATGCTGAGGATACTGTGCAAGATGCTTTTTGCCGATTGTGGCAACGCAGAGAAAAACTTGAATCTCGTCAAGAGGTGGAGGGTACAAGTATTGTTACGGTGAGAAATCTTTGTGTGGATAATATACGTCGCAACAGTAAGATGAATGAGGTGAGTTTGGACGAGAACCGGACGGAGACCGATTATATTGTAAGTGATGAGAGTGCGATTAGTGAGCGTATGGCTGTATATGGCGAAGTGAGGGACATTATGAATCGTTATCTTTCCGATACGCAAAGGAAAGTAATCTTATTGCGGGAATATGAAGGTAAAACGTATGAGGAAATTGCACAAATGCTTGGCATCTTGCCGGCAACAGCGAGAATGCACGTGAGCAGAGCAAGAAAGTTGGTAAGAGAAATTTATAGAAATAAGATATGAAGGACGTGAACGAAAATAATGCGGGCAAGCTTTCTCTTGAGGAACTCGAGGTGCTTATCGAGAAATATTTTGAAGGAGAAACCACCGGTGAGGAGGAACGTTGCTTAAGAGCGGAATTGAGTGACTGTGCTTATCGCAGCAGTCTTATAGATGACTGTCTTGTGGCTATGGGCTATTTTTCGGTAGGTAGACGTGCGGAGCGAGAAAAGACTGTGCGTGCAAGAATGACATTGTTTCGTCGAGCTGCGAGTGCGGCGGCTATGACAGCTGTTGTTCTTGTGCTTGGATTGACCCTTTTTAAGTCGAATGAGGTTCTTGTAGAGGATGATTGCATAGCGTATGTGGGTGGTGAGAAAATATCGGATAAAGATAAGGTAATCGCAATGGTTGAAAGTGAATTATCTTCTATAGGGGAAACAGTTTCGGAAGATCGTAATTCCATAATGGATGAACTATCGGGTATAAAGGGTATATTAAGTGAATGATAATTAAGAAACAGATAAAGGCATGAAACGAGTTGTTACGTTGATATTGATGTGCGTGATTTTTACTTTGACGATGAACGCTCAGGATAGATTGCAGGTGCTGAAACTTTTTGGCAGGTATCGTGCATTGCCCGATGTGGTGGAAGTGCATGTTACAGGGAAAGAGGCTAAAAGCGTGAAACTTGATGTATACCGCAGTTTGTCGATGCCTGCTACAATAGATGAGGCGAAAAAAGTGCAGCAGGTGGTGGTGAAAGATGGTGTAAAGGCAAAGGAAAAGGAGGTGGAATATAGAGGAGGACAACTCTATTATGGCTTTTATGTGCTGTCGCCCATAGTGAAATATGATGCCAAGCGTAATCGCTATTTGTTCTTCTTGAATCAAAGTTTGGCAAAAAAGAATCCGGTGGATAGGTTGATTGTGATATATATGGAGGGTAAGGCTGATGTGGATTATATTAAGGGGTTGATAAGGAAATAGATAAAAGAAAAAATTAAAATAAATAATGATATGAAAAAAATAATTTGTTTATTGGCGGTTCTCGCCGCAATGAATGTGAATGGGCAGAATACGGTGAAGACTGATACTGTGGCTAATGTGAAAAATGCAGGTAATGTAATTATTACCGAGGCTGGCGGCAGTGTGAGTGTGCAAATACAAGGCTCAGGAGATGATAGGGATTATGCTTACACTTACAAGCACAAAGTTAAACCTGACAGCAAAGTGTCGGTATCTCAGGATTGGGAGCTGAATCCCCTGTTTACGAAATCAAGTTCAAAGAAGAACGGTAAAGGGAAGTGGGCTGTAGTATCCGGAGGTATGTATATAGGTTTTAACAGAGCTGTGGATGATAATCCTGAAGTGGGCGTGAAGATGGGTTCTTCGGTGGAACTTGCATGGGATAGAGTGCTTGGTTTGCGTTATCGTCCTCATAAGAATGGCCCTGATTTCTTGCTCGGTGTAGGTATCGGATGGAAAAATTATAAGATTTCAGACAGTTTTGTGTGTTTCTCAGGAGACAAGAACTTAGTGCAACTTGGCTCTTATCCCGAGGGTTCTTACCCGAAGTATTCACGATTGAAAGTGTTCAGCTTGCGTGTGCCTTTAAGTGTTCGCCAAAAGTTGGGTGACGATTTCAGTGTGAGCTTGAGTGCCATAATGAATTTTAATACTCATGCATCAATAAAGAATTGCTATCTTGTAGAAAATGACATTAAGGTAGAAGAATCGTTTAACGGTGCTCCGGTGAGAGATGTTTCGTTTGACTTGATGGCTGCATTGAATTATGAATGTTTGGGTGTGTTTGTGAAATATGTTCCGCAGTCGGTCTTTAAATCGGGAAAGGGTCCGGAATTTAAATCCATATCTATAGGTTTCGGTTTCTCGCTATAAAAAATATAAAGAAAATTGCGATTGGGCTTGCATTGTTTGAGAATTTGTCTTACCTTTGCACCCGTTAATCGACATGGTGGATTTAGCTCAGTTGGTTAGAGCGTCGGATTGTGGTTCCGAAGGTCGTGGGTTCGAGCCCCATATTCCACCCTTTCAAAAGCGGAAACTTTTTATTGTTTCCGCTTTTTGTTGTATTATTGCATTTAGAAATTATTTTAGAATCTGTTTAAATTTTATTTCGAGATTATTTTAAGCAGTATTTTGGAATGGATTTAAAAATTTCAAGAAAATTTGAAACAGATTCTTAAATTTCTGTAGTAAACTACGTTTGTGTCAAAAAAATAAATCATGAAAATAATAATTGCACCTGATTCGTTTAAAGGTTCATTGTCGGCTTATGAGGCAGCCTGTGCCATGAGTAGAGGGGTGACGGAAGTTTTCCCCGAAGCCGAGGTGGTTTCGCTTCCGCTTGCCGATGGCGGAGAAGGTACGGCGCATGTATTAACGGATGCTCTTGGCGGTAAGATGTGTGAGTGCTGCGTTCTTGATCCTATGGGGCGAGAAATAAAGGCTGCATACGGACTTGTCGGCGACGGACGTTTGGCTGTTGTCGATGTTGCGGCTGCAAGCGGATTGATGCATGTGGAGGAATGTGAGCGTGATGCGTTAAAGGCATCTTCTTACGGTACGGGACAATTGATACATGAAGCGTTGAATCAAGGATGCAGGGAATTTATAATCGGGCTTGGAGGTTCGGCTACCACGGATGCCGGTGTGGGAATGCTTTCGGCTTTGGGTGTGCGATTCTATGATGAAAGCGGCAATGAATTGTCGCCCGGAGGTGGAAGTTTACGAGATTTGTCGTATGTGGATGTCACAGGTATGGATAATCGAATTTCCGAGTGTCGTTTCGTGGTAATGTGTGATGTGGAGAATGTGCTTTATGGTTGCAGTGGGGCTGCTTATGTGTTTTCTCCACAGAAAGGAGCTTTACCGGGCGAAGTGGCTTTACTTGATGACGGATTGCGTCGTTTTGCTCACTGCGTGAAGGCTTTGAAGGGTATCGACGTTTCCGGTTTGCGTGGCGGAGGTGCGGCCGGCGGTATTGGGGTATCGTTGGCTGTATTTCTTGGTGCCGAACTGAAACGAGGGGTGGATGTTGCTCTTGATGCCGTAGGGTTTTGTCGGCATTTGGAAAATGCTGATATGGTATTGACCGGTGAGGGGAAATTGGATGAACAGACGATGATGGGTAAGTTGCCTTTTGGTGTGCTTTCGCATGCAAGGCGTGCAGGTGTGCCTGTTGTTGCTTTTGGAGGTGTCGTAGCATGCAAAAGCAGATTATTGGAAGTGGGGTTTAAAGATGTGTTATGTATTAACCCGACCGAAATATTTTCAGCTGAAATGTTGCGCCGTGATGTGGCATCGATGAATCTTACTGCTGCTGTGTCGGCATATTTGCGGGGTGTTATTCGATAAATGCGGTTTGAATGTTATAAGAAGTTGTTTTGAGTTTTCTTAAAAACTGCCCGGTATTACTTGCGCGAATTGACGAAAAATCCATTCCAAAATACTGCATAAAATAATCCCGAAATAAAATTTAAACAACTTATAAGTATGGAAAGATGTATGCTGCTTTTACAAAAATTAGCTATTTTTTTTTTTTTTTTTTGAATATTTCGGGCGGTTTGAAAATATCGAAAATAAATTTGTTTAGTCGTATTTTATGTCGTAATTTTGTAGTGATAAATGCCATACTCATGTGAAGTGGGGCATTGCGTTGTGGGTATTCTTGGCGTTTTGTGCGTAAACAAATGTGTTTCAATTGTTTACAGCGTCAAGGGTGAGCTGTGGGTATATACCTGTGTGAAGTGTGAAGGTGTTAACCTAATAGAAGTGAGCGATATGGAGAGCATAGCCGATGATGCGTATAGGTGGTTTGTCATGAATGCCTATAAGAGTGAGATGAAAGCAGAAGAAGCTTTGTCGGAAGAGACCGGATTGACTTATTTCATACCCAAACGCTATGTGGCTCGCAAGTACCGGGGGCGAATGAAGCGAGTGTTAGTTCCGGTTATACCTAATCTTGTGTTTGTGCGCGCTCGATATGAAGAATTAGAACAGTTTAAGCAGAAACATCCGTTTTTGCGTTATGCCACAAGACGCATCGATGGTGCTAATAGAATAATGAAAGTGCCTAATGAACAAATGGATAATTTCATAAAGGCGGCAAGTCACTACGAAGAGGAAATCACTTATTACAACCCGGATGAGATCGCATTGGAAAAGGGCACGCGAGTGCGAGTGATAGGCGGTACGTTTGACGGAGTGGAAGGAGTGCTGCTGAAAGTGAAAGGCAAGCGCAGCAAGCGTGTGGTAATAGCCATAAAAGATGTAGCAGCCATATCGGTTGCCGAGATTTCGCCCGAATTGTTACAGATACTGAAAGACTGAAAATCAAACGAAGTTTATTATATGAAAATTGCAGTTGCAGGGACAGGTTATGTGGGATTGAGCATTGCCACGCTGTTGTCGCAGCACAACGAGGTTGTGGCTGTAGATGTCATCCCCGAAAAGGTAGAGATGATCAACAACAGGCAATCGCCTATACAGGATGATTATATCGAGAAATATTTTGCTGAAAAAGAATTGAATCTGCGAGCCACGCTCGATGCAGGCGCAGCTTACAAGGATGCCGACTTTGTGGTGATAGCGGCACCGACCAACTATGACAGCAGCCGCAATTTCTTTGATACTTCGGCTGTGGAGACTGTCATCAAGCTTGTTATGGAACATAACCCCGATGCCGTGATGGTGATAAAAAGCACTATTCCGGTGGGTTATACCGAAAAGATACGTGAACGGCTGAAATGCCGAAATATATTGTTCTCACCGGAGTTCTTGCGCGAAAGCAAGGCTCTTTATGACAACCTTTATCCGAGCAGAATTATAGTGGGGCGTCCGGAAGGGGACGAACGGCTCGACGAGGCGGCACACACGTTTGCCGGCTTGCTGCAGCAGGGAGCGTTGAAACCCGATGTCGACACTCTTTTTATGGGCTTGACCGAGGCTGAAGCTGTAAAACTATTTGCCAATACTTATTTGGCACTACGCGTGAGCTTTTTCAACGAACTTGATACATACGCCGAAATCAAGGGGCTTGACACACAGGCTATTATTGAAGGCGTAGGACTTGATCCGCGTATAGGTACGCACTACAATAACCCTTCTTTCGGTTACGGAGGCTATTGTCTGCCCAAAGATACCAAGCAGTTGTTGGCAAACTATCAGGATGTGCCACAAAACATGATTTCGGCCATAGTGGACAGCAACCGCACGCGCAAGGACTTCATTGCCGACCGTGTGTTGAGTATGGCAGGATATTATGACTATTATAATCAGGGAGAGTATAAAAGTGATGCCGAGCACAAGTGTGTAATAGGCGTTTTTCGTCTCACGATGAAGACCAACAGCGATAACTTCCGTCAATCATCTATCCAAGGAGTGATGAAACGCATAAAGGCAAAAGGGGCGGAAGTAATAATCTACGAACCCACGCTTGCCGACGGCACCACATTCTTCGGCAGCCGTGTAGTCAACGACTTGGCGGAGTTCAAACGCCAATCACAGGCAATCATAGCCAACCGCTACGATACCATCCTCGATGACGTGCGCCCCAAAGTCTACACCCGCGACATCTACCTCCGCGACTAACTACGTTAAAAAAGATTGAATATGTGTTCTTTTTTAAGAGAAAATTGTTATTCTATGGCAACACTTGAATTACAGCAAAATGACAATGATATTTTGAGGAATTAAACACAATTTATATAGAACTAAAAATATAACTATGGCATCAATATTATTGACGATTAATGATGACAGATTACTCTCACAGATAAAGAAAGCATGCTTGTTGCTGAAAGGTGTAAGCGATGTAAAAGTTGTCAAATCAGTAGCAGACCAAAAAGATATAACTAAAACCAATGGTTATAAGGAAGCTTTGAGTGATATAAAAGCAGGGCGCATATATAGTGCTGCAAATGCTGAAGACATGTTCCGACAAATACTTGAAAATGTATAAGATAGAATATACCAATCGTTTTAGAAAAGATCTTAGGAGATGCTCAAAACGAGGTCTGGATATGTCAAAGATTTTGAAAGTTGTAAAATTGTTGGAACTTAATGGTGAATTGCCTATAGATTATAAACCGCATAAATTGGTAGGTGATAGAAAGGGACAATGGGAATGCCACATTCAGCCTGATTGGTTGATCGTTTGGGAGCAGGATGATGAATGTTTAACCTTATTGTTTTTGCAAACAGGAACTCATTCCGATTTGTTTTAACAATACGGTGGCAATCATAGCTAACCGCTACGATATCATCCTCGATGACGTGCGCCCCAAAGTCTACACTCGCGACATCTACCTCCGCGACTAACTACGGGCAAATTCTAAATAAGAATTAAAAAACAGATGACCGATATCACCGCGAACAATAAGCGCATCGCCAAAAATACGTTGTTATTGTATTTTCGTACATTTATAACTTTGTTAGTTACTTTATATACGAGTAGAGTTATACTACAAATTTTAGGTGAAACGGATTTTGGTATATATAATATAATAGGAGGTGTAATATTAATATTTTCATTTTTAAGTAATGCGTTAGCTGTCTCAACCCAACGATTTATGAGTTTTGAGATGGGAAAGAATAATGAAAATGCAGTCCGAAAAGTATTTAGCATGAGTTTAACGGTTCATATATTTATTGTACTTATTATCATAACACTTGCAGAAACTATAGGATTGTGGTTTTTAGAAACAAAAATGAATATTCCTAATAGCAGAATGTATGCAGCTCATTGGGTATATCAACTTTCTATATTGAGCTGTTGTGTGAATATATTGAGAGTACCCTATAATGCTTGTATTATTTCGTATGAAAAAATGTCATTCTATGCTTATATAAGTATTATAGAGGCTGTGCTGAAATTGCTTGGAGTTTATTTTTTACTTGTTTTTATTTATGATAAACTTATAGTTTATTCATTTTTGATGTTTTTGGTTATGGTTCTTGTCTCTTTAAGCTATAAGATTTATTGTAATAAAAAATTTAATATATCTCGTTATAAATTCTTTTGGGATAAACAGTTGTTTTATGAAATGACGAGTTTTTCTGTTTGGAGTTTATTTGGAAGTGCAGCAAATATGGCAGCGAGTCATGGTGTCGCAATAGTTGTAAATATATTTTGTGGTGTGGTCGCAAATGCGGCATTGGGAATTGCAAACCAAGTTTCGCATGCCGTAAGTGTTTTTATAACAAATTTTCAAACAGCATTTTCTCCACAATTAATGAAATCATATGCTGCAAGCAATCAAGATTATTTTATGTCTTTGATATATAAAACGTCACGATACTCTTATTATTTGATGTTATTATTGGGATTTCCTCTGATTCTTTGTTGTGAGCCGATATTGAATTTGTGGCTTGGGAATGTTCCTGTTTTTACTGTTCAATTCACACAATTAATGATAGTTTTTTGTATGATAGATGCGATGTCTGGACCTTTATGGATTTCTGTGCAAGCAACAGGTAAAATTAAAAATTATCAAATATTAATGTGTTGTTTGATTTCAATTAATTTACCTATCGCCTATATAATATTAAAATTAGGTTATTCTCCTGTATGGGTTCTTGTTGCTAAAGTTGTAATCAATATGATAGTTCACTTTATACGCATAATATATTTAAAAAAAGTGATAAAATTACAAGCTCTGGATTATATCAAAAAAGTAATGATAAGGGTTGTTTCTGTGACAATAATATCAGTGCCATTACCTTATATTTTTTATTATTATAATCATGATAAGGCTGATATATTTATAGCAATCATATTATCTGTTTTAATGATATTATTATCTGTATTAGTAATAGGAATTTCAAATGAAGAACGTAATTTATTATTATCAAAATTCAGTTCAAGAATTATAAATAATGATCAATATAGTAAGAAATAAAAATACTTTTTTTGAGAAACTTGTCAATGTTACATTATTATTATGTCCTATTTTGCAGATATATGGATTTGGAAAATTTGACTTTGCTTTTATTTGGACATTGCTTTTAGCGTTCATTTCATTGTTTAAAGGACATGATAATATTAAAATGCCTAAATTATTGGTAGCTTATTTAATTTATTCATTTATAATATTTTTTCTGTCAATAAGGACATTTGAAGCGTCATCTGTTATTCCATTGGGATTGATGAGAACAACACTTGTGTATGTAATGTTTTTTAAGTGGTTTAATTATGATTTGTTTAAAAAATATTATGAAAAAACAGCTCTAATTTGTATTACTTTTTTTCTTATTCAAGAAATAGAATTCTATACAATTGGTCAACGAGTATCCGGATTACTTGATTTTTTGCCATTTTCGGATTCATTACGTGCGGGTGATAGTGATACATATTATGCAAACATGTCGTTTGCTCAACGTTCGTCTTCATTTTTTAGTGAGCCTGCACATTTTGTTCAATTCTTATTACCATTGTTAGCCATTGAGTTGTTTAATAAAAAAAGGAAATTTTCAAAATTGTTAGTAGTGATGATAATAATAACATTGTTGCTATTGCAATCCGGAAATGCAATGTTGGGATTGGTTGCCATAGGTGGTGTTTTTCTGATAAAAATATTGAAAGAAAAAAAATTGGTAAAAAAAGTAATTGTGTTATCTGTCTTGTTGATTAGTGGAAGCTATACGGTTTTAACGTATATGGGAACAGAAATGGGGCAAAAATTAATGGAACGTTCTGAGGAGTTGGACTCGAATTCTATGGAGGAAACATCGGGATTTCAAAGAATATATAGAGGATATTTTGTTTTTGATGAGTATAATTTTATCGAAAAAGTAATAGGGATACATAGTGAAACAGGAATAGAAGAAAAACTTCAGAAATCTAAAGTTGCGTTTACATTTGGAAAAAATGAAAGATATTTTAATACGGTACAAAATATATTATTAAAAACTGGTTATCTCGGCTGCTTGATTTTGATATTATTATTTTTTAAAATTTGGAGAGGGAATAATTATGCCGGGAAAGCTATTATATTAACATTTACATTATTGTCGTTTGTCTCTTCTTTATACATGTCAATGTATATGCTAATGTATATATTATTATCATATACATTAAAATTAAAAAGCTCTATAAAAAATGAAAAAAGTTAGTTTTATTACAGTTCATGTGGGCAGTAATTTTGGTTCGGTTTTACAAGCGATAGCCACAAGTCATCTTTTAAAATCCATTGGATATAGTGCTGAGTTAATAAATTATATCCCTGAAAGAGTTTCTTTTCGTTATTATATGAAAGGAGCTTTGTATAATGTAAAACGGTTTGTTTGGAGATTATTTAATTTGCCAATTTTCTTTATTAATAGAAAAATCTATGAAGATTTTTTGAAAAAGAATTGTAAAGTATCATCTCCTATATATTCAAAAGATGATTTTAGCTCAAAATGTCCTAAAGCTGATGTATATTTAACAGGTAGTGACCAAGTATGGAATAGCAAGCATAATCAAGGTATAGATATTCATTATTATTTTGGAGGTGTGGAAGGAACTAAAATTGCTTATGCATCGTCTTTCGGAACGATAATGTTACTTGATGAAGAGCATGAACAAGTGAAAAGTTTATTAAATGATTATAAAGCTATCTCAGTTAGGGAAAAAAGTGCGCTAAATATACTGAAAACAATGGGCTATGAGGCTATTCAAGTATTGGATCCGACATTTATGTTAGATAAAAATAAATGGAAGTCATTCATGTCTAAAAGATTGGTTAAAGAACCTTATATATTAATGTATTTGCCATATAATATTGTTGATAAAAGCATTATTTATAAAACAGCAAGAAAAATAGGTCACAAATATAATTTAAAAGTAATCACATTTTCATGGAATTATTTTATAGACATATATGCAGATAGAACAATGCGTTTTTGTAATCCCGGAGATTTTCTGTCATTGATGTATTATGCTGAGTATATTATCACAAATTCATTTCATGGGACTGCTTTTTCTATTAACTTGAATAAACAATTTTGGGTATATATGCCATCTATATTTGGTACGAGAATAAAAAGTATTGTTGATTTATGTGGTTTAAATAATCGGATGTTAGAGAATGAAATTGACGATTCCTTAATTGAAGAAAAAATTGATTATGAACCTGTGAATCTTATATTGGAACGAGAAAGACAAATTGCAATTGATTACTTGAAAAAAACTATAGGTTGAAATTATATGTTTTTAATCTCTGGTAAAAAAGAAGAATGTTGTGGTTGTACTGCATGTGAGCAGATTTGTCCAAAACATTGTATAACAATGGTCGAGGATGAAGAAGGCTTTAAACATCCGATTGTAGATAGATTTAAATGTATAAATTGTCATTTATGTGAAAATGTATGTCCTGTAGGTACTCCATTGTATATAAATGAATTAAATCCTACTGTATATGCAGCATATATAAAAGATGATGAAGAAAGAATGAAAAGTTCTTCGGGAGGATTATTCTTTGTTATTGCAAAATGGGTGATAGAACAAGGTGGGGTTGTATATGGTGCGGCTTTTGATGAAAAATTATGTTTGTTACATATTGGGGTAGATAATCTTAATGATTTAAATTTATTAAGGGGATCAAAATATATACAAAGTGATTTATCTGATACGTATTCAGAAATAAAAAAAAATCTGTTAAAAGGACGTTTGTGTTATTTTGTAGGAACCGGATGTCAAGTTGCCGGATTAAAATCTTTTTTAAGAAAAGATTATGATACGTTAATAACATCGGATCTTGTATGTCATGGAGTTCCGAGCCAAAAGATGTTTGATTATCATTTGAATTTTCTTAGAAAGAAATATAATAATCCCAATATTATAGGTTATAAGTTTAGAGATAATGCAAGTTGGGGGGTTTGCGAAATCGTTGATTTCGCAAACCCTGACGGCATGATAAAAACATATAGGAAACCAACATACGAGTTAAGTCCATACTTGTATTCTTTTATGCATTCTTATAATTATAGATATTCGTGCTATGAATGTAAATTTGCTAAAATCCCTCGTCAGGGAGATATAACGTTGGCTGATTTTTGGGGTGTAAACACATTTTTTCCCGATATGGATATATCTAAAGGTGTTTCTTTAATTTTGGTGAATAATGACAAAGGAAAAAAAGTGTGGAATTCCATAAAAGAAAATGTGATTTTTAGAACATCAACGGTTGTGAATGGCGCAAAATATAATAAAAATTTGATAAGTGTAACCATTAAACATCCTTTGAGAGATGAAATATATAAGTTGATAGATGAAAGAGGATATGGTTACGTTGCAAGAACGATTTTTAGATCACCTAATCATAATAAATTTATGATTGCTCTGTATTTATCGAAAGTTAAATTTTTATATAAACCGCTGAAAAAAATTTATAAGAAAATATTTTTTTAATAAAGATATGAAAAAAGTAATGTTGGTGTTTGGTACTCGACCGGAGGCAATAAAGATGGCTCCGCTTGTAAAGAAATTTCAAGAGTATCCCAATGATTTTGAAACGATTGTATGCGTTACTGGTCAACACCGTGAAATGCTCGACCAAGTATTGACTATATTTGATATAAATCCCGATTATGATTTAAATATCATGAAACAGGGGCAGGATTTGTATGATGTAACGTCTCGAGTACTTATGGGTATGCGTGATGTGCTTAAAGAGGTGCAGCCGGATGTGGTGTTAGTACATGGTGATACCACAACATCTACTGCTGCGGCCCTTGCTTCGTTCTATCAACAAATTCCGGTGGGGCATGTGGAAGCGGGATTGCGTACACACAATATCTACAATCCGTGGCCTGAAGAAATGAATCGGCAGATAACAGGTCGAATTGCTACTTATCATTTTTCTCCTACGCCATTGAGTAAATGTAATCTTCTTGCAGAAAGGATAAAAGAAGACGAGATCACCGTTACAGGAAATACTGTAATAGACGCTCTTTATTGGGTGGTAGATAAAATCAAAAAAGATAATGCACTTAGTGCAGAACTTGAAAGTGTGTTGAAGAATATCGGATATGATGTAAATCGCCTTGTAGGAGGAAAGAAACTTGTACTTATCACCGGTCATCGTCGAGAGAATTTCGGTGATGGATTCATTAATATGTGTAGTGCGATAAAAACTTTGATTGAAAAATACCCAGAAGTGGATTTTGTTTATCCTATGCATTTGAATCCAAATGTGCGTAAGCCTATTCATGAGGTGTTCGGTGAGGATTTGTCAAATCTCGGTAATATGTTTTTTATAGAACCACTTGAATATTTGAGTTTTGTATATTTGATGGAGAAATCTACTATAGTGTTGACCGATAGTGGTGGCATTCAAGAAGAAGCTCCGGGACTTGGCAAACCGGTACTTGTAATGCGTGACACGACCGAACGTCCTGAAGCTCTCGAAGCCGGTACTGTGAAACTCGTTGGAACTGATTATGACAAGATTGTTAAAGAGGTTTCGGCATTGCTTGAAGAAGAAGAATACTATAATCAAATGAGTAAGGCTGTGAATCCTTATGGTGACGGGCTTGCATGTGAAAAAATAGTAAAGATTTTAAAATGAAAGCTTATTTGTATTGTGATAAGAGATCCTTAAATGATGCAACCAATTTTTATGTTGGCATGATAAAAGAATCGTTGAATAATTTGGGCTATATATTTATTATATGTCATAAGATTCAAGATATAAAGAGTGCGGACTTAATAATTACTATAACTGATACATTCTTTTTTAAAGCAAAGTTGTTTTATCCGTTTAAAAAAACAATATATTGGGCACAAGGAGTTTCTGCAGATGAGGCTAAAATGAATGGCATTAGCGGTGTTAAAAATTTTATTCGTTATATATTTCATATATTGGCTGAATTCTTATCAGTAAGAACCTGTAGTATGTTGTTATCAGTGTCTGATAGAATGAATTTATATTTTAAAGAAAAGTATGGTTACAATAGTAATCATAATGTCATTGTTCCATGTTTTAATATGAAGTTGTCAGAAATGTTTAATCTTGAACAATATTCAAAACCGTCGTTTGTTTATGCCGGCAGTGCTTCTGTGTGGCAATGTGTGGATATTATGTTGGATGTATATGAGCAAATAGAAAAACAAATAAGTCATGCAACAATAACTATTTTGTCAGCAGATAAATCAAGCTTTGAAGAAAAAATCAGAATGCGAGAGATAAAGAATTATGAGATTAAATATGTGCCACAATATCTATTAAATGAAGAATTACATAAATATAAATATGGCTTTTTATTGCGAGAGAATCATATAGTTAATAATGTTGCAACGCCAACAAAAATGAATTCGTATCTGTCAAATTTTATTATTCCTATATACAGCAATGCTGTAGATGATTTTTGTAAAAATATTAGTTTGGAAAAATTTTCGTTGATTATGTCGTGTCCTTTATCTGTTGATTCAATAACAGATAAAATCATAACATTTGAAAGAAATACACAAAATTTCAAGGACTATAAAAACATCGTGGAAAAAATTTTTTATACACACTACAATAGATTATTTTATATTGGAATAATTACAAAAAAAATACAGGAAATAGGGCTTTGATAATTTATATTAAATAATCAATCAGTATGAAGATATTACATATTATTAATAATTTAGGAATGGGTGGCGCTGAAAAACTTGTTCATGATATGAGTTTTTTTCAAAAAAAACGAGGTGATGAGGTGAAAGTTCTGGTTCTAAATTCGTCAAATGAGTATTGGAAGATCGAAATAGAGAAGAATGGAATTGAGGTTATGTGCTTAACAAATAAAATAGGAATTTACAATCCAATTATGAGTTTATTATTAATTCCATATTTAAAAGGTTGGGATGTTATACATGTTCATTTATTTCCTGCTCAATATTGGGTCGCATTGGCAAAGTTTATATCATTTAATAATATTAAATTGATAACTACAGAACATAGTACCAATAATAGGAGGAGAAAGTATGCTTTACTTAAATTGATTGATCGTTTAATATATAGAATGTATTCAACAGTTGTTGCTTGTTCGGAACCTGTATTGAAATCTTTTGTTGATTATTGTAATGTAACCAAATCAACATTTATCTCAAATGGAGTTGATGTTAATCTGTTTTGTGGGGCGCAACCATATACAAAAAAAGAATTACTTGATTGTGATGAAAATTTGTTTTGTGTTGTAATGGTGTCAAGATTTATTTATCCGAAAGCACAAAAGCTTTTGATTGAGTCTTTGAAATATTTAAATGATAATGTTAAACTGGTTTTTGTTGGAGATGGTGTTGAGCGTGATAATTGTATTGAATATGCGAAATTATTAGGAAAGTATGGGCAAACATCTTTTCTTGGAGTAAGACATGATGTCCCGAGAATTTTAAAAACCTGTGATGCTATTGCTTTAATTACAGAGTTTGAAGGCTTATCATTATCTACATTAGAAGGTTTGTCTACAGGAAAGCCTTTTATTGGAAGTGATGCGCCTGGGTTAAAAGATGTAATTGGAGGAGCAGGATTATTGGTTGAAAATGATGCAAAAAAAATAGCAGAAGCTATAGAATCTCTACAAGACAAAGCATTATATAAAGAAATATCAACTAAATGCTTGGAACGTTCAAAAGAATATGATTTAGATGTTATGGTTGATAGATATTATGAAGTATATAAAAATAGTTTGAGTTAGTAGTGATAATCTTTTCAATTATAGATAAATATATTGATTGGTAGTTTAGATTTAAATTTAAATTGAATTAGAGGTAAAATTCGTTGTGATTATTTGGTGATAGAACTTCGCATATAGATATATTCGAAATGAAGATTTTGCAGGTGATTACGTTGTCGGAACTGGGGGGTGCTCAAACTGTTGTAGCCAATCTTGCCAATATGTTATGTGAGGAACATGAGGTGATTGTAGCGGCAGGTGAGGGTGACGGTAAATTGTGGGATATCTTGGATGAACGCATTGTGAAAGTCCGACTTACCCATTTGCAACGCGCTATATCTCCAATGAAGGAACTGATGGCTGTGATGGAATTACGTCGATTGTATTGTAGCCTTAAGCCGGATATTGTTCATCTTCATTCTTCTAAAGCAGGAGTGATAGGACGTATAGCCTTCCCCAAAAATAGAATTGTCTATACAGTACATGGTTTTGACAGTATCCGAGTGGCATATCGTAAGTTTCTACCATTGGAGAAGATGTTGCAGAGCCGTTGTGCAGCTATTGTGGGGGTAAGTGAATATGACAGGATTAATTTGCTGAAAGAGGGTATTACTAATGAGGTGTGTACCGTATATAACGGTATCGGAGTACCAAATATTGATAACCTGTCGGAAATTCCGTATTTTAAACGATATAAAAAGATAATTCTCTCAATAGCAAGGGTTTTCCCCCCAAAAAAAACAGATTTGTTTATTGAAGTTGCACGGCTATTACCCGAATATGGTTTTATATGGATAGGTAATCAGCGTGAAGTTACTGAGTTCGGCGAATTGCCAGATAATTGTCATTTTGTGGGAAATATGCCGAATGCAGGAGCTTATTGCTCAAAAGCAGATTTGTTTATGTTACCCTCTAATTATGAGGGCTTGCCGATGGTGATACTTGAGGCTATGTGTTTCGGCAAGCCTGTTGTTGCGAGTGATGTGGGGGGGATAAGTGAGATTGTGAGAAATGGTGAGAATGGTTTTACGCTTGAAAATAAGGCGGAATTATTTGCAGAAAAGATACGGTATATTTTAGAAAATAATGATGTATATGGATTGTATTCCGGAAAATCATTGGATATATTCCACAGTTTGTTAACAGTGAAAAATATGGCTGAGGGATATATGAAGATTTATGATAGAATCTATTTGAAAACCGGAATACGGTGAAATGTTTAATGAATATGTGTAATTGGATTAAAACAAATAGGCAGTGATGAATGTTGAGGCTGTTGTGCATTATGAGAGCCGGAATGACGGAATGCGCATATATCTATATATGAGTACTGTGAGTGGTCAGTGGGTGGCTTACGGGCAGAGTGCGTACGCTTTGCGTCTGTGGGCTAACGCTCGGCAGAAGGACAGTATACGACGTTATTCGCCCGAGGTGAAGATGCCTTGTGTGGAGGTGAGCCGTTTTACGGTGAGCGATATGAGGAAGTCTTTAAGGGTGATGGATGAGCGGGAAGGCGAACTTATCGTGTTTGATGTGCCTAAGAGTTTCATATATGAGGATTATCTGCGTTGGGTGAGCAAATTGTGTGAGGAGGATGCTAAGGGTGAGCGTATCATCAATGTGAAGACATGTGTGAGTGATAGCGTACCTAAAGGGGTGTTTATCAAGGACGGAATGACGGCTGTGGAGCGTAATGCCAAGCGTCTTGCCGACATGATTGTTGCTCTTGTGTCCATGATTGTATTCTCTCCGCTATTTGTTATCTGCTGGGTGCTGATTAAGTGTGACGATGGCGGTTCTACCATATATGCTCAGGAGCGTATCGGCAGGTTCGGACGTCCGTTTATGATATATAAATTCCGCTCAATGCGTGTCGACAGTGAAAAAGACGGGCCGCAGTTGAGCTGTCAGGGTGGTGCTAACGATAGTCGTTTGACTAAGGTGGGGGCTTTTCTGCGCGCGCATCATCTTGATGAGTTGCCTCAGTTGTGGAATGTGTTTTGCGGTGATATGAGTTTTGTGGGGTATCGTCCTGAACGCCGATTCTTTATAGAGCAGATTCTGGAGTATGACCGCAGATATACATATCTGTATCAAATACGTCCGGGGGTGACGAGTTATGCTACGGTGTATAACGGATACACCGATACGATGGAGAAGATGCTGCGTCGCTTGGAGTATGACCTGTATTACTTGAGCCATCGTTCATGGTGGTTTGATATAAAAATCCTATGGTTGACATTTTGGGGTATAGTTTCCGGCAAGAAACTATAGTGTGGCAAGTGTAATGAAACGAAAACAAAGGCGGATTTCCATATATACTGGAATTCGCCTTTGTTGTTTTGCTGCTCTTATGTGTCACCTATATGCGTAGCGTGGTAAGCAGGGATATGTAGGTGTGGATGGCAGAACGTATTTCGCAAGTGCGAATGTATTCGTCGGCTGTGTGTGAACGGGCTGAGTCTCCGGGGCCTAATTTCAATGATGGGAATGGCATCAGGGCTTGGTCGGACAGCGTGGGTGAGCCGAATGGTCGGCAGCCGAGAGTGATTAATCGTTGTACGATGGGGTGTGATGCGTCTATCCCCGATGGGTTGAGCCGAACGGAACGTGGTGTGAGTTTACACCAATCGAGCGGTATGGATTGCCATATCAGTGAGAGTGTTTCCTCATTGGAATAAGCATCGGTTGTACGCACATCTGCTACGATTCGGCACATGTCGGGAATCACATTGTGTTGTGTGCCGGCTTGTATTTGTGTTATTGTGATTTTTATGGGACCTAAAAGAGCCGATTCTTTTTCGAATTTCATATTCTTGAGTGTCTCTATTACTTCTGTTGCCCTATAAATGGCATTTATGCCTTCTGCTCTTGCGGCATGTCCCGATACTCCGGTGATTTCTCCGTCAAGCACCATCAGTCCTTTTTCAGCTATGGCTGGTTGCATTCCGGTAGGTTCGCCCACGATAGCGACATTGATTTCGGGTAATAACGGTAGAATGGATTCTATGCCGTTCTTCCCACTTACTTCCTCTTCGCAAGAGAGAAGTAGTATCAAGTTGTATGCACGGTCGATGGTGCATAGATGGCGGAATGCTGCAGTTAATGCTACGACCGATGCGCCTGCATCGTTACTTCCCAAGCCGTATATGCGATCATTTTCTTCGATAGGGTTAAACGGTTCGAAAGTCCAGCCTTGTGCCGGTTTCACGGTATCGATATGGCTGTTCAATAGCAGCGTGGGTTTGCTTGTGTCAAATTCCGGAGCAGTACACCATAAGTTGTTTCCGTGCCGGTTTACTTTAAGCCCGAAAGAACTCAGCAATTGCCCGATATAATCGGCAACCTCCTTTTCCTCTCTGCTGACCGATGGGATTGCTATCATCCCTTTCAGCATGTCTATTGCATCGTAATAAAGTTCGTCAATCATATTGCAAAAATACTATTAAAACGTGAATTGGAAACCTGTAATTAGGATTTTTCTTTTAAAGGACGTATCTTTGCATAGTTTTATATAGAGATATTATGGCTAATAAGTTTGTAGAATTGATAGACCTGCAATGCGCGCGTAAGGGCGATAAAGAAGTCTATCGACAAAAAGATAATGTTACCGGAGAATGGAAAGTCACTGCGTGGAACGAATTCCGTGACGGAATAGAGAAAGCGGCATTGGCATTGGAAACGCTCGGTGTGGGTGTGCAGGAAAATGTAGGTGTGTTTTCACCGAATACATATCACATATTCATGACCGATTACGGATTGTTCTACAATCGTGCCGTGCCGGTTCATATTTATGCCACCAGTTCGTGCGATGAAGTGCGTTATATAGTGGAAGATGCTGCTATCAGCGTCGTTTTTGTGGGAGATCAGGCGCAGTATGATATAACTCGAAAGGTACAGCAACGAACTCCAAGCATTAAACAGATTATCACCTATAAGGATACAATAAAGCTCGATTCCGGCGATACTGCCACAATGCGATGGGGGGATTTCTTGAAGTTGGGCGAAGCTGCGAGTGTGGCATGTCGTGCAGCGGTGGAAAAACGTAAATCGGAAGGTCTCCCGTCCGACTTGATTTACCTTATCTATACTTCCGGCACAACAGGAGTGTCTAAAGGTGTTATGATTGCTCATTCCAATTTTGATGAAGTTATGGCTCGTCACTTGGAACGCCTTGAAGGACAGGTGTGCGAAGACCAATTGTCGATGTGTTTCCTTCCGTTATCGCATGTGTTGGAATGTGCATGGTGCAATTTCTGCATGGTGAAAGGCATACGCATTGCTATCAATGAGAATGCCAAGGAGATTGCTGCCGCGCTGTTGGAGGTGAAACCGGATGTAATGTGTTCGGTTCCTCGGTTTTGGGAGAAGGTCTATACCGGAGTGCAGAATAAAGTGGCTGCAATGGGATGGATAGGCAAGGCTATGGTTCATCGCGCCATAAAGATTGGTCGATTGCGTAATCTGCATTATCGACGCAAGGGCAAGAAAGCATCGTTATATGTCGATTTGCAGTATCGTTTCTTTGATAAAGTGGTGTTTAAAGCCATACGCAAGGCTATCGGGATGGATAACGGGAAATTTTTCCCCACAGCCGGTGCGCCTTTAAGTGAAAATATCGTGCGTTTTCTGCATTGTTGCGGCATAAATATTGTCATGGGTTATGGCTTGACCGAAACATGCGCCACCGTAACATGTTTTCCACGTAAAAATTTCAAGATAGGCTCGGCGGGTACAGCTTTGCCCGGTGTACAAGTGAAAATAGGCGAAAACAACGAAATATTGGTAAAGGGCAAGACTGTGATGCAGGGCTATTACAAGAAGCCGGAAGAAACTGCTGCCGCCTTCACCGAGGACGGATGGTTCAGAACAGGAGACGCAGGCTATTTGAATGAAGATGGCTCGCTTGTGATAACCGACCGTATAAAGGATTTGTTTAAGACTTCCAATGGCAAGTATATAGCTCCTCAAGTGCTTGAAAGCGTGCTTGGCGAGGACCAATATATTGAACAGGTGGCTGTCATAGGCGACAGGCGCAAGTATGTTACGGCAATTATAATTCCTGCATTTGAGGCATTGAAAGAGTATGCAGCCAAGAAGAAAATACAATACAGAAATATAGAAGAACTGGTTAAGAACAGCGAAATTGTCAAGATGCTTACTGAGCGCATAGATGAATTGCAGAAGGACTTTGCCTCATGGCAACAGATAAAGAAATTTACTCTGTTACCCAAGGCATTCAGTATGGAGACCGGAGAACTCACCAATACACTGAAAGTGCGTCGCTCTATTATCAATAAATTATATAAGAAAGAAATAGAGGCGATGTACTCTTGAAATATGATGATTTAGTAGGCGGTTGAACAAGTATAATTTTTTTAACATAGATAAATTATTATGATTACACAAGAACAATTAAAAGAGACACAAGAACGCCGGGATGCGTTGAGGAGGTATCTTTGACATCGATAGCAAGAAAATCGAAGTTGAGGAAGAAGAGTTAAGAACACATGTGCCTGACTTCTGGAACGACCAGAAGGCGGCAGAAGCACAAATGAAAAAAGTTAAGTCTTTGCGCTTCTGGATTGAAGGCTTTGAGGAGGTTGACAGAATTGTTGAGGAACTTACGCTTGCTTTTGATTTTGTTAAAGAAGAACTCGTAACCGAGGATGAACTTGATGAATTATATGCACAAACCGTAAGCAAGATTGAAGGGCTTGAACTACGTAATATGCTTCGTCTGGAGGAGGATAAGATGAGCGTTGTACTGCGTATCAATTCCGGTGCGGGAGGAACTGAGAGCCAGGATTGGGCATCAATGCTTATGCGTATGTATTTGCGATGGTGTGAACGCAATGGCTACAAGACCACCATTTCCCAATTGCTTGAGGCTGATGATGCAGGTATCAAGTCGGTTACGATAAAGATTGAAGGAGACTTTGCTTACGGGTATCTGAAAAGCGAGAACGGTGTGCATCGTCTTGTGCGTGTATCGCCATATAATGCGCAAGGTAAGCGCATGACATCATTCGCATCGGTCTTTGTAACTCCGCTTGTAGATGACACCATCGAAGTGAATATCGAACAGGCGCGAATCTCTTGGGATACATTCCGAAGCGGTGGAGCCGGCGGTCAGAACGTGAACAAGGTGGAGTCGGGAGTACGCTTGCGCTATCAGTTCAAAGACCCTTATACCGGTGAAGAGGAAGAAATTCTTATTGAAAACACCGAAACGCGTGACCAACCCAAAAACCGCGAGAATGCATTGCGCCATTTGCGCTCTATATTGTACGAAAAGGAGATGCAGCATCGCCGAGCAGAGCAACGTAAGGTGGAGGATAGCAAGATGAAGATTGAATGGGGTTCGCAAATACGCAGTTATGTGTTTGACGACCGTCGTGTCAAAGATCACAGAACCAATTATCAGACTTCTGATGTGGGTGGTGTGATGGATGGTGCAATTGACGGCTTTATCAAGGCTTATCTTATGGAATTTGCCGGGAATGAGTAAATGTCATGGCTATGGATAAAATAACTGTAGTGAAAGTCGGGGGCAAGATTGTTGAGGATGAAAAGTCGCTCAATCAATTGCTTTCCGACTTCAATAAGATAGAAGGCAACAAAATATTGGTGCATGGAGGTGGACGTTCTGCTACAAAATTAGCCGAACGCTTGGGTGTGGAAACTAAGATGGTTGACGGTCGCAGAATCACCGATGACGCAATGCTTGAGATTGTTACAATGGTGTATGGCGGATTGGTGAATAAGCGAATCGTTGCGGCATTGCAGGCTTGTGGCGTGAATGCGCTTGGTATGACCGGCGCCGATATGAATATCCTGTTGAGCAATAAACGCCCAGTGAAAACCGTGGACTATGGTTGGGTGGGAGATGTGAAACAAGCCGATGGAGGTGCATTGTCAAAACTTATCGGAGAAGGCGTTGTTCCGGTAATAGCTCCGCTCACTCACGACGGCAAGGGACATATACTTAACACCAATGCCGATACAATGGCAGGGGAGACTGCAAAGGCGTTGACATCCTGCTATGATGTGACTTTGGTTTATTGTTTTGAGAAAGAAGGTGTGTTGCGGGATGAAAATGATGAATCAAGCGTAATTCCTGTAATAGACCGTGCTTTGTATACATCGCTTAAAGAAGAAGGTGTTGTAGTGGGGGGAATGATTCCTAAATTGGACAATTCCTTTGCTACGCTTGATGCAGGTGTAAAGGAAGTTATCATTACCAAAGCATCCAATCTGTGTGACCTCACCCGTGGTACACACGTGAAAATATAAAATCTTTCCGGTGGTAAAACCTCCATGACATAGAAGAATACCAATTGCTGTAAATTTAATAATTAGAAACCAGGAAAAATGAAACTGAGGAAAAAAATTGCATTAATGGCAGCAATGTCGTTCACGTTGCCTGCCTTTGCGTATAGTGGAATAGAAGTGAGTATGACCGACGGCAGCAGCGTGGTAATATCCATGAAAGAGCATCCCGTCATAACATTCTCCGGAGACAAACTCGTTGTCAAGACCGTCGA
>JAFUKL010000016.1 GCA_017473615.1 Muribaculaceae bacterium
GTTTCGCACGGTATCGGTAAGCAGCAGCACCGACACCTCCGAGGTTCCGTTAAGCCACTCTATCATAGAACTAAGCTCCGTGTCACTCGCTATCACCGGAAGCATGCACAAGTCGCCCTCGTCGCTGTTGGCGTAGTCAAATCGGCGGCAACCCTCATAATACTCACTCAGTATCTTTGCCAAGCCCTGCTGAGAGCATGAGTACTGTAAATATTTAGAATACGTCACTTCCACCCAGTCGTCATTCTTGTGCGGATTGTGATTGATTACATGAGCATCATAGCCGCCACCCATCGTGTTCACATCAAAGAGGAACACATCAAAGTGTGTCGAGTTGTAATACTCCTCACCGTCCTCAAGCGTCAGCTGCTGAGCCTTGGCAAAATAATAATCACTGCCTGCCACCCGCTTGATGATAACCCTGAAGTTCTCGCCCGATGTCGTTGTCACAGCCTCTATTATGCAGTCGCCCACATACACATCACCGAGCATCAGCTTATACCTGCCAGCTCCATATAGAATTTTACCGTCTCCCAAGTAGTCAAACAGCCCCGAGCGATAGCCCGTCAGCGTAGTGCCGTACACGCCTAAGCCTCCTGCGTCGTAAGTACCCTCGAGAAATACCGGTTGCGATGTCTCCTCTATCGCTATCACACCAGTATAATTCTCACCGGTCTTCTTGTCGATGTAGTCCTTCAACTTGCGCACACCCTCAGCACCCACATATTTATGTTCTTCAGCCATAACCTCGTTCTGTAAAATAGTTTATTTCATTCTTTTTGGCGGCTCTCCACCGCATTCATTATCTCTTTTTGTGATGTGCGGCACAACCAAGCACCGCACACCTTTGTATATCAGCCCATCGGACTTATCCTCATCATTAGCTGCTATCCCGCAAGAATGGTATCTATCTCATCATCGGTGATGGCTGTGATACCGTCAAGCTTCGCTTTATCGCTGGCACTCATCGCACCGGCAGCCGTGCTCGATGCAAGCGGTATGTTCACCACACGATCGGCATTCGGGGCAAGCTCCACACCGTTAAGCGTAATCTTGACTATAGTGTTCGCTTCACCGCCCCTACTCACGATACCCTGTACCTGTTCTTGAAGTGCTTCAAGCGCATGAGTATTGGTTTCGATATTTTGACCGTTTACCTTAATCAGGTCGCGAATGTCACTGAAATTGTTGACGAGCGAGGTATCGTTTATCGACAAATTCACCTTCCATGGATCGCTCGATGTTCCGCTGCCCGTAATAGTCAGCGTAGGCGTCACGAATGTTCCTCCCGTCACCTCGCCTTCCACAAGATCGTAGATGTCGATAAGTTTCTCCACATTCAGGTAAATAGGCGTCTTGCCGCTCGCAGCGTTGAACGTGAACTTCATGAACGTACCCGCATTACCGCTGCCGTCGGCTTCGGCAAGTGCCACGTCGTCAAGTATGCCATCGAGAACGAAATCCGACGCATCCACCGAGCCTATAACATCGCCATTCAACGCAAGCACTATCTGCATCGTGTCCGCATTCAAGCCGAATGTAAACTCTCCGCTCGCCACGTTACCGCTCACCGGAAACGCATTGCCGTTGATGGTTACACCCTCAAGCTTCTTGTTAAGCGATGCCACATGCTCCTTGGTCATCAAGCCGTTCTGTGCCGTTGTCGCAGTATTAAGCGTGATGCTCACGCTCTTCTGCTCACCCTTAATGTTAGTGTAAGGCAGCGTAAGCACATTACCGCTCATCGACGCAGTGCCGAAGCTCGCCACTGCACCCTCTATCTTACTGTCGATTAAAGCAGTTAGGTCTGCCTCACTCATACCTGTAGGCACAAGCTCGCCGTCATTCGCGCCCTCAGCCGTGGCAGCTTTCTTCACATAGTAAACACCCGCCTTATAGGTAACACTGTCTACTACACTGTCATTCAGAATCGACAGTATAAGACCGTCGGTCGCAGTACCGTTGAAATCATTCACATACTCAAGTGCATCACTGTAAGTCTTCCATATACGCTCCGCCACTACCGGGAGCTTACCGCTCATTTTCAAGGTAAAACCTCTACCTTTATTTATCTGATTCGGCGCAAAATATTGTTCAGCCATATCTGTATCTGTTTTTTGTTAAATTTATTGTTATTATCAATCTCTATAGTAGCTATAGTTACTATAGGCACTATAGCTACTATTCTCCTATCTCTCCTTAATACTCATCGGCATTGCTTGTCGCAGTCAGTGTGATGTTCTTAAGAGTAATGGCAGTTCCCGATGTGATAGGATACATATACACTTTATATGCTTTGGCTGCTCCGCTGCCACCGCCTGTATTCACCTGCACTTTGCCGCGCTTCGTGAACACGTCCTTGTAATCTACACCGAGTTCGTCCTGTACGCTCGCAAGCTTATAATTATCGGGACACGCTATCACGATAGAACGACCGTCCGAAGTCCATGTGCTGCTTGCATTCACTATCGTTGTCGTTCCGCCCTTGGTAATATTGCCCGTCTTCGAAGTCAACGCACGCACCTTGGCACTGTCAAGCGCACTCACAGCAGTTTCATCGCAGCAACCCATGAAGTACTTGTAATAAGCCGTAAAGCTCTTGCTTGTATTGCTGCTTGTCACACTTGTACTGGTAAGCTCCACCTCGCTCTTGGCGGCACTCGGGTAATTCTTCGTTCCGTCATTGGTGCGTCCTGTGTTCGAACACCCGAAATACTGAGGCAATGCACCGCACACACCCTTATAGGTGGCACTCGTTGCCTTGGCGGTCACTGTGTTTGCTCCTTCCACGGCGGTAATACTGTCGCTTATCTCAGCACTGCCTGCCGCACTCGTTCCGTTCTTGGTGGCGGCAGTCTTGCCGGTGGCGGTCACAGTCAACACGCTCACATCATCCACCACTTCCACATCGCCGAATGCTGCCTGCTTGCTCGTCTCGCTGCCGTCTTTCACGTTATCGTCGGCGGCGCTCCAGCCATAAGTAAAACCGCTCGCCTTGTGAGGGGTTGCAGTGTAACCGCTCTTGTTGTTCGTTACCGTGTAGGCAACGGTCGTCCCCACTTCCACCGCAGAGGTCGACATCGCTATAGTAGGTGCGGCAACAGTACTCTTAAGCGTAGCATCACTTGTGGTAATGGCGGTAGGCCACATCTCCTTGCACACAAGCAGTGTGAGAACCTCCTGAATACTCATATCCTTGGGGATTACAGTATTACCGTCACCGTCCTTATATGACGCAAACACCGCCTTTACTTCATCCGCAAGTGGACCTCCGGCGATGATGATGTTCTCGCTCACAACGGTATTGTCCGTCTCAGGATCTACAGCAATATCGCTCACACGCAAGTAATCCGTTTTCGGAATCGGAACGCCGGTTTTGTCGTCATACACAGTGTTACCGTTTTCATCGGTCTTGTACACACCCTTCCACACAAATTTGATAAGCTTTTCGCCTATAGCATAGCCCGCTGCAAGCAGTTCGTCATCTTCGGCACTCACCGTTATAGTGTCGGTATCATCTAACATACCGTCCTTGATGAACGGCGACGCATCCACACTCGCCAGCACCTGTGAGCCGTGCTTCAACTCAAGCGCAGTGGCACTGCTGTTATACTCCATCTTCAGACTTGACGTGCTCGCATAATTGCTGCTCACAACTGTCCGCGCCACGCTCACACTGTCGTCACCGCGCACCACAAGGCGTATCACAGTGTCATTAGTCAACGCAGGTGATGAATACTCCACAAGTATGTCCGATGCCTCAGTGGCATTCTCCGGAGCACCCGCAGGATTATACACCCTCGCAGGTATAACATAACCCGCATTAGGGTTCACACTGTCATTCACAAGCACAAGACGACCCTTCTGCAAAGCATCCAGCAGGCGAGCATGCAAGCCCGCCTCAGTCCACGACGCACCCGCCGTATTGGACTGAACGTCCACCTGTTCCACATCTTTCAGCTGGTCTTTTGCGCCCGCCCAAAAGCGTGACAGACCCGCATAATCAAGAAAATTAGTTACATTTCCCATTTTTCACTGTTTTTTAATTAGTTAATATAAAACTCAATATCTCTTATAGTCTCTATAGTTACTATAGCCACTATAGGCACTATCACTATTCCTTCAGCACCTCGTCGATGTCAGCATCCGGGATAGGCGAAATATTCACCGCTCCGTCGCCACCGGCAATCACTATATCGCCACCGTCCAACAGGCTAAGACCGTTAATCGTCGCAAGCTGAGAGAACCGGTCTTCAACACCCGTAAGCCGTTCTTGTATATCTTCCACATCTCCGGCAAGGCGCGTTATCGTGTCGGTTATCCCCTCAAGAGACGCACGCTTCACATAATCACCAAGCAGAGATAACACCTGATCGTAGCTCACAAGACCGCCGTCGATACGAAACTCATGCACAATATCATTACCGCAATCCAAGACAAAACCTATCGGACGGCTCTTCATTTGCCCCGTCGCAGGATCGCGCACACTCTCAAGCGCAGTCGAAATACCACGCACACCGAACCACTGACCCTGAGCGCACACACGACCCGTATCAGCAGCAAAGAACACATCGTTCCCATACTCCTCACGGCTCCAATGCTCCTCCTTACCGTATATCTTCCGTATCATAATCCTAAACCTTTTATTAAAGAATCACCCAGTTATCTTCCTCAAGAGCCGTCACACGCTCCTCAAGCAGCTCAGTCTTGCCCGCCACGGTCTTTACATTGCCGGTTACAGCATTAATCTCCGCACTCAGTCCCGACACGGCAGCATCCAACGAGGAAAGCGAATTGCGCAGTGTCTGTATATTCGTTTCATGTCCCAGCGCACGCCCCTCCAATGCCGAAAGTGCAACACTCAGCACACGCACATTCTCCGATACCGAGGAGAACAGCGAACCGGCATAATCATATACTAATTGGATTAAATAGCCCACATTCTCGGGCGACACCGAATTTTTCTCCGTTTCAGCTCGTAACGCAGCTATCAAAGAGGTAATATCTGTTGTTGTTGGCATAGTTTTTTTATAACAAATATAGCTTAGACCGACCTCTCTCTAAAAGACAAAAAGTGCATGCTACAGAGTCCGTTTGTTACGTTTATAGTATTCTGTCATCGATTTGAACAGACCATCATTAAACATTTCGGTAAAAATTCCGCAAAACTCCTGTCCGACACTATCAGCCATAAAGTCGCGAAGATTCAACACCGATGAATAATATTTTTTAGAAAACCATTGCCGACGTTCTCTAACTTTAACATGACCAATATCACCATTATTCCCTCGTGACACCTCTCTGCCTGTTCCATAGTCCTGCCACAACCCATACTCAAGGAACTGTTGAGTCAGATTAATCTCAAAAAAACGACCATCGGCACGCACCGGGAGGGATATTGGAGATTTAAGCAATTGCCCGGTATCAATCACATCGAGCAGAGTAATTTGTTCCTGCCAGATAGTGAGCATAGTTTTGTTCCAAGCTTCCACATATCGCTGTCGCCGCTCTATTGCTTCAGCATTGTTCAATCCATTCGTGTTTGTCATAACGCAAATCAGTATAAACATCGACAGCCACAGAGAAATAAGCACACGCACATCCGGAGAAGAAATACTCGTCAATCTCATGGAACGTAATACGACGGTCAAGTTCAATGCAATGTTCTTCAAGTTTCGTCTTTTCTTTTATAAGAACCGACATAAACTGACGGAACAGTTCTCGTAACGTATCGAAACAATTTTGTCGAGCTTTCATATCATCGAGTTTATGTCGCATAGCGAGGAAAATCGTTTTCACACGTCGAGTATGCGGAGAATTATCAAGAGAGGTATATCCTTGAGAAACTTCATTGACGCACACGAAAGCCTTTGCATTTTGCATAGAAGCAAGAGCTTCTTGAAAACCCTCCATGCCACTAACCCTGCAAAACTTAAAGCCTTTATCCACAGCAAGGCGATTTCGTGCAGTCAGAGTTTCAAAGAAAATCGTAGCATTCCAATTATAATTATTTGTTTCCATATTTACGATTTATTTCTTCATACTCTTTCGCTTGGGTTTCAAGCTCGGTCATAGCTCTCCAAGTATCCATTGCAAGCACATCTTTTTCTTTTGTTATGTCGCCTTTCGTCAATGCTCTTATTTGAGCGTTCATTGCTTCTTGAAGTCGTTTACCCATATTATCATCGAGAAGATTATCCATGCCGACAGGCATCGGTTGCAAGAATGTAGGGAAAGAACGAGACAACAACGATTTCAATGTTGCCCACCAATAGAAAATTGAAATCTTTTCGGTTTGATTGACTTTTATATTCTCTTTGCCGTATAAAACCTCTGCCATTTGTGCAAGCAGTGCATGATTTTGAGTTTCAAGATACCCTTGATATAAGTTATCACAGTATAGGAATTTATCAAAAGCCACCCCCATAAAGGCAGCATCTAAAGCTTTTGCCCTCCCAATAGATGAAATACGTACAGGCGATTGAGGCAATTCATCAATCCAATCAAGAGCATGGATCGCATCAGCAAGTAATTCTGCAGTTACAATAAATTTGTTTGAGCCTTGCTGTAACATATACCCATCACCATATTTGCAAACCACTTTCATCTTTCCCCATTTCATTAGGCAGAAAGTCTTGATTTGTCCTGAAGAAAGATTATCGGCAAAGAGATTGTAAATGTAATAAAGTTGGGTGTCCGTAAGCTCTTGCCATGACTTCGGCACCACAATTGAAATTTTTCGTACCATAAGATAGAATAATTAAAAGAAATAGCCACCTGATTTTTTTTCGTTTTCAAATATTGGAGGTGAAAACAGTTTGGCAGTTTTGGAATTGTGCCATTCGGGAAAAAGCTTAGGATAAGAGCGAATATATGCAACTGCGTCATCGAGCAATTTGTGGTTCAACCGTCCTGTTCGTAAAGTTGCACATACCACACCTTTAACGAGAGAAATAAGAGGATAAATTTCATTGCTACATGTAGCAGTCGCTTCTGCTATTCGAAGACGAGCCATTAACTGTGGTGAAATCCACCCATTGGCAATTTCCTGCTCAATAGAGTAGGCTTTTTGTCGTAACGAGATAAATGAGAGCCAACGATCCGCTTCGCTGACTGCACTGTCCTTACACTTAACAACTAAATCCAAGTCCTGAATAATAGATTCAGCCAACCATTTACATTGCTCAGATTCATGCCATTCGACTTCAGCCCGCAACATTCGCAACAAAATTGTCAGGCATTGATATTTAACCGTATAAAGAGAGTTAATCAGCCGTTCTACCCGTTCCTTAGAAGCCGGCACAACATTATTATTGCTAACGATACCGAAACCGTTAGGCGTGAGCACAAGGTCAAGAGAAGGGATAGCAGCGGCAAACGCATGAGAAACGACAAACATAGCCACATTTGCAAATAGCGAATCCCTATTACCGACGGCAATTTTATCAAGAACCGTCGGTGAAGTTATATTTTGCTCCAGCCAAGATTCAGCAACATCGAGGAATGGAGATAATTTATCATATAACGAAATTTCATCATCTACCGTTGCAAACACATTCGGTATATATTGCCGAAGCATAACATCATCAGTTATTATTTTTGCCATCGTTTTAAGATTTATTCAATGTAACTATTTTTGCGTCTTTATTTTCATCAAGCGTTGTGAGCATCACAAAAGGGCACTCCGGGAAAGCACCGTGCCACCCATTGAATTTAATTATAAGTTGGTGTGGCAAGAATAGTAAATCGTGATAAGGTTTTTGCAACGCTTGAGCAATAGTGTAAAGTTCTCGCTTATCACTACCTGAATTATTACTTTGTGATTTTCCCGGCACAGATCCCACGAGATTAGAATGAACCCGCATCGTAAAGCAAATTATATTAATAGCTTCCTGAATGTCGCTTTCCCAGTCGCCGCCCTCTTTGCTGTCATCAACCTTGTTAATTACAACATCATGCTGAACTTCTCCGGCTGCATTAGTATAAGATTGAGAGAACCACACTTTACCACTATTTTCGGCAGTTGTAAGGAAATCAATTATTCGCTGTTTCTCAGCAACGATTCGCTCTTGCTTTTTGCTTCGATCAGTGATACCTTCTGCACGACAAAGTTTATCGAAATAATCGTTTGAAATTTCGATATGATATTTTATCGGAGCCGAATTTTTAAGTTTAGATTCTTTAGCAAGGGCAATCAAGCGTTTAATATTATACCATTTTCCTTTGAATAGAGAGGCGTAATAAGGAATCGGATAATAAGTATTATCCGGGGTTGGAATCTTTGTAAGTATTGCAAATTTGCGTGCCGTTGTTCGTACTTTACTTAGTCCATCTTCACCGGGTATTTTACCAAGGCGAACCATAAGGTCATAAATTGGAGCATTAACATCGAGCAAATCAATAACCTCAATACTTTTAGCATCAGGGTTGTTACGCCAATTGGCGTAAAGTATTTTAGATATTATGCCATATTCATTGGCTTCCGAGAAACGACAATAGCAAGCCTCTTTACGGATTAATCGCAGGATTTTTGAACCATCAGGATTCAAGATAATAACTGATACGCAGAAAGCGAAATGCTTTAAATCTTGAGCAACACCAAGAAAGTAAGAAGCCATAGCATTATGCAAAAAGAAGTCGTTAATTTCTTCCAGAACGTCATCGTTACAGCGTTCTTTATTATAAACTACTCCGGCACCATAGCACACTTCAGCGTTAAACATTTGACACGTAGAAAGAGTTTCATCATTCTCAATCAGTTTGAGAATATCATAAGGCATTTCATTATCATCGCCCCAAGGCATATAACTAAGGTTATCGTTCACCTTAATCGGTGCGATAGATTCCTGTTCACGGAATACCGATGTAGAATCCACCAGAAACGCAGCTCTTGCCGACAATCCCGGTAATTCTTCAATACTTGAAAAATTTAATATATCTGTATACATATTATAAAAAAACTGTTAGACCATTGATTTCAAAAATGCACACATCACGCACCTGTCTTATTTCCCGGCTCTCAAGCAGTTTTATCTGCCGAGTGCCTTTATAGAAATTGTATCGCAGAGAGATACAATTTCTATACTCTTGTATCTCGCCATTTTTAGTCCACAGCTTGATGTCGCAGGGATCGCCACTTTTAAGCATTTGACGAAGTGTCGAAATATGAATTGAACGAGCCATATTATTGATATTGAAGTGTAAATTGGTCTTGATGTATTCTGTCTTCAGGAGCTAAAGATCGGGCATTAAGATTATGAGGCACTTTATCTTGAAATTGCCAACTGAATTTCACTCTATTAAGATCTGCATTTGAATCAGAGATCTCGCAGTTGCTATCGGTAATAAGGGTTATCGGCAACGAGGCGGCATCCGATGCTACACCAAATCTCACACAGTGAGACATAAACAGTTGCTCTATCCACTCTGCTTCATCCATGGTAAGTGCCGATGATTGCACCTCATATTCTTTGGTTGTAGTTTGGTCATAAAAAGAGAATAGCGATCGGGCTACAGCCACCGACCTATCGACTTTGGTTTTAGATGTAGTAACAGCCGAAAAAGAAACGGTTTCAAGTACATTGAAACAATTTCTGAATGTAAAAGTCACATCCGGGATAATATTGTGAACATAGAATGAAAACACACGATCGCCCCACGTTATGGTGTATGCCAAGAGCTTCTCTACATTATTCCCCTGATCCGTAAGTTTCTGCAAAATATCATCATATCTAATCAGAATAGTATCAACTCCAATATCATCATATCCCAAATCGAAAAGAGTAATTACCGATGAGACGCTATTACCTTCACCATTGATAAAAACACAATGAGCTTTCATAGGAGCACGCTCTTGCCAATGCATAACCGACAAGAATTCAGTAGAATGAGGTGAAGTTCTTTTTGATGTCAACGTAGTCAGGAAATTATATGAAGCGAAAATACCGGCTTCAACCTCCATTATATGGGTACAATAGACTGTATTTAGGTTAAATGTTCCAAGCGCTGTGCCATCAGCATCAAAATAACAGAATGTAAAAGCCGTAAAGCATATATTTTTATCGAGCATATAAAGTTCCACGACATTGCGAATATCATAAATAGAGACAACGCCGTCAAAAGCATAAAGAGTTGTACGGTACACCTCCGTTTCGCCGTGAACCAACGCCACAATGAGCCTGTCGAGGTCAGTTTCCAAACTTATATCTCGCAGTTGAGAAGAATAAATAAATGTCGGAAATTCTGTTATTAAACTCGTTGCCATATCTTCAAATCTTTTCAGCTAAGATAATTGCTAATAGCAACACGCAAAAAGACAAATTTAAAACCGAGTTCAACGGCTTTCACAAGCGATTGAACCCGGGAAAAAATGTAAAAATTATTGGTTTGAATAGTCTGGTTATCGGGGCTTCATAGCCCACCCATTGTCAGTCTCCAGTCTCTTCTACATAACGCCTGTTGTCATCTGCCACAAGGAATGTTTTACCATTCTGTTTAATCTGTTTCACCCATTTACCGGAGTTATTCCCGGTTAAATGATTTTGGTTAAGGAATGTCGATATGGC
>JAFUKL010000017.1 GCA_017473615.1 Muribaculaceae bacterium
ACAAGCCCGTTCTTCTTCGGGGCATTGCGTTTGAGATAGAATAATACTCTGAAAGTGCTTCTGCTCATAACTCTACTTTTTTGATTACAAAATTATTTATGGTAGAGTTGAGTGACGGTAAGCAGAACACAGCGTATCGGTGCAAAAGAATCAGCCAAAGCGAAACCGGAACGAAGATATGAGGAACTTCGCTATATTTGCAAACATAATCGCTTTACAAGTATTGCTATTCAGTCTGTTACAGCAACCAAGAAAACATTTCAAAGTCAAGATTCAAAGTAACGGGATAGTAACGAAACTTTGTCATTTCTTGGCTTCCCATTGGCATTTGATGGCACTGCAACATTTTGGCAAACACTGTTAAATCGCTAACAGACAACATTCTTTCCTCGTTTCGCACTCACTTTCGTTTCTTTGTTGTATCTTTGCAGTACATTCTAACAAATAACTTAAGGTATTACTAATTTTCTATAGAAAAAATCCTAATGGAGAGTACAAGACAACAAAAGATAGCTCGGTTGCTGCAAAAGGAATTGAGCGAGATATTCCGACAAGAAACGGCTAAGGTGAGTAACGTAATAGTGAGCGTGAGCGCAGTGCGTGTTTCACCCGATTTGAGTATAGCGAGGGCATATCTAAGCATATTTCCATCGGATAAGGCGCAAATTCTGCTCGACAGCATCAACAAAAGCGCAAAAACCATCCGCTACGACCTCGCCCAAAAGATTCGTTACCAATTGCGTAAAACACCTGAGTTGTATTTCCATATTGACGACTCATTGGACTATATCGAGCATATAGATAATCTTTTAGGCAAAAAGGGAGTATAACATTTTCACCCTATTGTCATGGGATTTATCCTGAAAACAGCATTGCGCTACCTTAAAGCCAAAAAGGCTCACAGCGCAGTAAACATCATTTCTATCATATCGGTGTGCGGAGTGGTGCTTACCACAGCTGCATTGGTGTGTGTACTATCGGTTTTCAATGGGTTTTCAGGTCTCATGAGCGATAAATTAGCCAAACTCGACCCTCCTATCAGCATTTCACCTGCAGAGGGAAAAATCATTGGTAATGCCGACAGCTTATTAAATATACTAAGAAACATCAAAGGTGTGGAAATAGCATTGCCTGCCATTACCGATCAAGCCCTTGCCATTTATGCCGAAAAGCAAGTTCCGGTCACAGTGAAAGGAGTTCCCGAAGACTTCAACAAACTTACCGATATTGAAGACGTTATACTTTACGGCAATTATGCCCTAAGCGACAGCTCCGCCGGATATGCTATATTAAGTATCGGTGTTGCCGGCGCACTTCATTCAAGCAATGGTTTCTTCGACTATATGAGGCTTTATGTACCTAAACGTAAAGGAAACATAAATCCTGTCTATCCGGCAAAAGCATTCCGTACCGACTCGCTCTACATATCGGCAATATATCAAGCCGACCAAAGTTCATACGACCGAGATATGGTATATATACCGATTGATGTGGCACGCCGACTTTTCGATTATACCACAGAAGCAACTCATATCGAAGTCAAGCCTACAAAAAATGCCGACGAAACCGCTATAATCAAACGAATAGAATCTGCATTAGGCAACAAATATTCGGTAAAAGACAGACTACAGCAACAAGCAACAGCCTTCAAAATGGTGAATATGGAAAAATGGGTTACGTTCTTATTGCTGTCATTCATTCTAATTATAGCTGCTTTCAACGTCATCAGTTCCCTATCTTTGTTAATTATCGAAAAAGATGAAAGTATACGCACTTTCCACAATATCGGTGCAACCAACAGACAAATAAGCATGATTTTCATCACAGAGGGGCTACTTATATCTTTGACCGGAGCTATCATAGGTATCGCAATAGGAGTAATTCTATGTCTTATGCAGCAAGAATTAGGCTTGATAAAACTTGCCGGCGATAGTGAGACGATAATAGTTGACAGTTATCCGGTAAAACTGCTGTGGAGCGACCTGACTATTGTGTTCGCCCTCGTATCTGCTGTAGGTGTCCTCACATCTTTCATTACGGCAACGCTTATGCGTTCACGCCTAAAGTCAAAGCTATAGAAACGGTTTCAATACATCCATTATTTTCTCTGCGGTCACTTGAGCATTACCTATTATACTGCCGGAAGGACGTTTTTCTTTACCATGATAGTATATAATCCCCGTTTTCATTGATTTCATCGCATATAGAGCCGACAAAGCACCTTTCTCCGGACTGCTGATAAAAGGACGAAAAAACACATCGGCAAGAGGGTCAAACCACCGCTGCATGCGTATCATTCCCGTATTCACGATTCCCGGATCGGCACAATTCACCCTTATTCCACGTTTGTCGTATTCACATGCGAGCCATACGGCAAACATAGTCAGTGCCCGCTTACTTCGTCCATAAGTAGCCAGTTGACCAAAGTGTTTCTCATAAGGAAAACATTCCGACAAATTCCAAATATCGCGCGTAAGCGATGTGGTGAACACAACGCTCGCCCCCTTCTCCAGCAACGGTTCAAGCAGTATCGACATAAGAGCAGGAGAAAAAACATTCACCATGAAATCCATCTCATACCCGCACGATGATATTTCGCTCCCATGCGTCATTATTCCCGCATTATTAACTATCGATGCGATCCTTCTGCCTTGCGCATTAAGCTCATTACAAAACGATTTCACCGAGGCAAAAGAGTCCAATTTCAACTCCCGGCAATGAATATCACGGTTACCCGTCAGCTGCATCAACCGTTCTTTTTGTAATTCAGCTTTCTCGATATTACGGCACGCAAGTACCACAGCCTTACCCTCTTTTGCAATGGTTTCGGCTATTTTACCACCTATACTTCCGGTAGTTCCTGTCACAATATAGAGCGGAGACAAGTCTTTCATTTCCTTATATTCTTGTCAAGCAGTTTATATTTCACCAGCATTTTTATGCAAACCGGTAATTTCGGCACGATAAAAGCAGCCGCTTTATTCATAAAACCGTTAACATACTGCTGCTTACGGCTGAACATACGTTTCAAAGCTCCGCGCACAAATTTTTGAGGAGTAGCCAAAACACCTATTTTCACAGCAAAATCACGCAAATTCCTCGGCAGTCCGAACAAATCGGTCGCAATCCCGCCGGGACATGCCACCGTCACCGAAACACCGCTATCACGCAACTCCAAACACATAGCCCGGGAAAGCACCTGTATAAATGACTTCGTTGCTGAATACATGGCAATTCCGGGCATTGGCATCCAGCACGACATTGAAGACATGTTCAGTATGTATCCTCCTCCGCGTTTCTTCATATCTTCGGCAAACACTCGGCAAAGCAATGTAACGGCTCTTACATGTAAATCTATAAACAGATTCAATTGCTCATGGGATGTTTCACACACCTCCTTGAATGCAAACACGCCGGCATTATTTATCAGTACATCTATGCCATCGGTGTTTTTTACACAAAAATCCAAAAGAAATTCAGCGCAATCGGAATCACAAAGATTCTTGAAACAAGCATAAAATCTCTGTTCCGGGTATTTTTCGGCCAATTCATCGCATATCCGCTCCAACTCTTGACGCTGATTGCTCACCAATACCACATTGGCACCTCTCGCCGCCAATTGTCTCGAAAATTCCAGACCTATACCGCTTGATGCACCGGTCACCAAAGCTGTCATCCCTTTGCAATCATCCATCCAAGCCATTTCTTCTTTTTATTCCGGCAATCTCTCTCTTAATGCCTTCGGTAAGGTCACACCTATGTTTATGACATGCCATTTCCTTTGAGTACATGCGGGCGATACAATAATTAACATGGTCACACCCACACCTCTCCTCTCCATCACGCATACGGTTGACGAAATCCGGCTCATTTATCAGCGCACGCCCCATCTGCACAGCCTCAAACCCACTGTTCAATACTGTTTCAATCCCATCTCGGGACACACATCCACCCACATATATCAATGGCAGTTTTACATTCTTACGCACTTCAAGAGCATCTTCAAGAAAATACAAATCCTTATAAGGTTCCGATTTTATCATACATCTGCCCACAGCACGCACCCCATATTTCAACCACCATTGTGTCATATAATGCGTCATTGTGTGTATAGGCATCTCACCACGCATCACATACATAGGAGCTTTACTCACAAAACCTCCACTCAACACAAGTCCGTCAACACCGAGCCTTTCCAATTCCTTAGCTATGACAATACCCTCTTCCAATTCATTACCTCCTTTAAAACCATCACGCATATTGGTCTTCACTACAACGGCAATCTCTCCATTGGCAGCCTTCATCACATGCTCCATACACAAACGCATGAAATTCATACGATTATCTAAGTCTCCACCAAAGCTATCACGGCGGTGATTGGTGTAAGGCGACAAGAACTGGCTTATCAAATAACCATGACCCGCATGAATCTCCACGCAGTCAAAACCGGAATCCTTGGCAAGGCATACCGCCTCACCGAATTTCTCAGCCATTCTCTCAATTTCATCAATGCTCATTCCTCTAACGACAGTAGGCGAATAAAGATTAAACCCCGTCGATGCCGAAATGGGAATTTGACCGGCAGTAGCCACATGAGACATGTTTCCGCAATGTCCCAATTGAATTGAAGCCTTAGCACCTTCAGCATGAATAGCATCGGTCAGCATCCTTAACGGCAAAACTATTTCACGGCGCATCCACAACTGGTTGTCAAAAGACAATCCGCTACGGCTCACCGATGCGTATGCTACAGTTGTCATCCCTATTCCTCCTCGTGCAACCGAAGTGTGATAATCATACAGCATCTGAGACGGATTATGCTCCGGACACATGTTTTCAAATGCCGCCGACCGTATAGTACGATTGCGCAAAGTAACCGGACCTATCTTCACCGGTGTAAACAGCAACGATTCTGTTTTCTCCATATATTTAGAAGTTGTTTTCATTTTATTTCAAGATTATATAAAAATTTAAGAGAATTCAAAACTACTTCTTAATATATAAATGGTATTATCCTTTTTAATTTGAGTTTTGTAAATTCTTCTCCAAACTCTTCGGCATAACGTCGGTGAATACGCCATGCACGAGGTGCAAGGTTGGCAAACGTCCACCACGCAAACAAAAGTCCAGCACACGACCAAGTCATAATGGCAAATCCAACCCATTCGACAAACTCTCCGAGATAGTTAGCACTCGACACATACCGGAACATCCCACCCTTAGGTATATAATGAGCAGTATCTCCCGGTCTACGCAGATTCCTTATTATATAATCGCTATTCAGATTTATTGCCATACCTGCTGCAAACACCACTACCCCTATGACAAATTGCGGTGTGTAAAGCCAATCTGTCCCATACATTCCCTCAGGAGACATATAAAATATCCAGCCACCCTGCATATAAGCATTCACGACATTAAAAACCACTCCCATCAATACTATAACAAGCGGCATGCGGTTTTTACCGCGCATAATCATAGGGAATATGAAAGACCTCTGAAAATAATGGGCTTGAAACAGCAGGAAGAACACCAACGGAACAATATCCCACCTTCTGCAGGAGTTCCACCACAGCAAGCACATCACTATAAATACCGGAGCCTCCATAAGCACCCAACCCATACGATTGGTAACCGAAAATCCCCATTTTTTTGTATACATCATGCCGTATCCTGCACCCACAAAATAAAGTGCTATAAATACGAAAACTCCCATAAGAGCCATTGCATAAAGGGTATTCTCAAAAAACACCGTATCAAGAAAAAAAATCATATATTACGCTTTTATAATGTTCAAAAGTACGAAAAAATACGCTTTTTAAATAATTTAAATTGATATATTGTAATTTTTGACTAACTTAGTCGAGTTTTTGGTATATATAATATCCATGACCTAAAAACTCAAAAATTAAGAACCATAAGATTCACTGTTTAATTTTCAAATCAACATGAAAAAAATTTACTTTTTAACTTTAACACTTCTTTGTGCGTTCTTGGCTCAAGCAGCTACAGTTAACGTATATGTAAAGAAGAACGAAGCTGTTTCTAACGAAACATTGGCTTTGTATTGGTGGGGACTTCCCTCAAACAACCCAAGCTGGCCCGGTGAAAAATTTACCGAGAGTTACACCGACAACAATGGTGTCGAATTCTGGAAAAAAACCGTTGACATAGGAAATGCAACATCATGGAACATTATCATCAATAACAACGGCAACGGGAAACAAACTGTAGACATGAAAGGTCCGATGACAGATACTTTCTATGAAGTTACATTGGGAGGAAGCAAAGGCTACAACTACAGCGACATCACACCGAGTGATGATAGAACAGGAGTTTTTCTAAAAGGAAATGTAACATCTTGGGATGAAAACTATGCCGGCTACGAATTTAAGAAAACAAGTACCGACAAAGTATATGAACTTACCAATGTTAAACTTCAAGGATTCTTCAAGATTGCCGATGCCAATTGGAGCGAATATAATATTGGTGCAAGCGGTGAAAACGCCACTCAAATAACTATTGGGCAAGCCGTTACTCTATCAAACAGCAGCGATAGTAAAAACATGTATCTTGACGGTACATATTTTTGCAGTCTCATATCTCTTGACATGAGAGGCAACGACCCTATAGTAACCATTACCGGTTCAAAAACCAATTCAGGCGTTTATCTTAAAGGAGATGTAAATAATTGGAGCGACTCCAACGAATGGGAATTCACCGACAATGGTGCAGGTAAATACGTGTTAGACAAAGCTTTGACATCAGCAGATGGAGGATTTAAAGTAACTGCTTATGATAAATGGTTCGGACTTCCGGGCGAAACAGAACCTATGACAATCGCAGTCAACGAAACTGTGGCTCTTGGTGATGGAAAAAATATGATTCTACCCGGTGATTGTACAGCATCTAAATTTGAATTGAATATAGATGACGCAGGTAACGCAAGTCTGCGAATCACAGCAAACAATGAAATTTCCTATCCTAATTGCCTTTACGTAGTAGGAAATCTACCGGGACAGGACTGGAATCCGGCATACTCAGGTGCAGTTCTTTCCAAGACAGAAACAGAAGGTACATATTCTGGTATCATTTCCATATCTGATACCGGCGATGGCAACGGATATTTCTCAATCATTACTCAAACGGGTGACTGGGATACCGCAAATGCGGGCAAACGCTATGGAGCTGCAACTGCCGACGAATTATTGACTTCCGGTGTTACGGCTACAGTGAAATCGGAAGGATGGGATACAAAATCATGGAAGATTGCAGCCGGCAATTATAAAGTGGTTGTCAGCCTTGCCGACATGAGCATTACAGCAACAATCACCGATGAAAAGCCCACTTTGCCAAGTATTTACTTGCGCGGTAACGTAAATAATTGGGAAGTCTCTGATGATTACAAATTTATCGAGACCGAGACTGAAGGCATTTACGAACTTGCCAACGTCAGATTACAGGGATTCTTCAAGATTGCCGATGCCAACTGGTCTTTCGTTAATATCGGTTCTTCCGATGGAGCAAACCTTAAAATAGGACAAGCCAACTATTTAGTAAGTGGCACCGACAGTAAAAACATGTCACTTAGCGGAACATATCAATGCAGCCTTATAACACTTGACATGACCGGCGACAACCCGGTGCTTACTATAACAGGCGAAGCTGTAGGTTCAGGCATCGTATTGGCTTTTGAAGGTAACAATTGGGGTACAAGCGAAGACTATACCGACTATGAATTTGAAGACTACGGACAGGGATTCTATATGCTTGAGAACGGAATACAATCCACCGATGGAGAATTCAACATCAACATAAACGGCGTTACCTACGGCATTGCAGGTACTGCCTCAACCACCATCGCCTATGAAGAATCCTACATATTGACACCCGATGCTCAAAAACTCGCTCTTCCTGAAGAGACAGCAGCATCTTCATTTGAGCTAAGTATCACCGATGACGGAGAAGTGACACTGGTAATCTACGAAGGCGAATTTTCGGGTATAGGAAATATACATTTCGATGCCGATGCTCCTGTAGAATATTTCAATCTGCAAGGAGTAAAAACAGTAAATCCAGAAAAGGGCATCTTCATCAAGAAACAAGGGGCAAGAATAACTAAAGTGGTTCTATAATATAGCTCACATAAAAGTTTATAAATTAAAAGACCCGACGGAATTTCCGCCGGGTCTTTTAATTTATGTTATATCAGGGATATTACATCATTCCGCCCATACCCGGATTCATACCGCCGGCAGGCATCGGATTCTCTTCCGGTTTTTCGGCTATCACACATTCGGTAGTCAAGAACATTCCTGCTATAGAAGCAGCGTTCTCAAGAGCTACACGAGTAACCTTTGCCGGATCTATTACTCCTGTCTCAAATAGGTTCTCAAAGCAGTTGGTACGCGCATTGTAACCATAATCACCCTTACCGTCCTTAACTTTCTGTACGATAACAGCACCTTCAAGACCTGCATTGTAAACAATCTGGCGAAGAGGTTCTTCGATAGCACGACGAATAATATCGATACCCGTAGTTTCATCATCGTTAACACCCTTCAAGTCTTCCAAAGCCTCGACGCAACGGATATAAGCAGTACCTCCACCCGGCACAATACCTTCAGCAACAGCAGCACGCGTTGCGCTCAAAGCATCGTCCACGCGGTCTTTCTTTTCCTTCATTTCCACTTCAGAAGGAGCACCTATATAAAGCACAGCCACACCACCTGCAAGTTTAGCAAGACGTTCTTGCAACTTCTCACGATCATATTGAGACTTTGTATTCTCGATTTGAACCTTTATCTGAGCCACACGGTCGGCAATAGCCTGCTTGTCACCCGCACCATTCACGATAGTAGTGTTTTCCTTGTTCACAGCCACCTTTTCAGCTGTACCAAGCATATCGATGGTAGCACCTTCAAGTTTCAAGCCTTTCTCTTCTGAAATCACAACGCCACCGGTAAGAATAGCAATATCCTCAAGCATTTCCTTACGACGGTCGCCGAATCCCGGAGCCTTAACGGCACATATTTTCAACGAACCGCGAAGACGATTTACAACCAATGTAGCAAGAGCCTCGCTATCCACGTCTTCTGCAATAATCAACAGAGGACGACCCGATTGAGCTGTAGCCTCAAGAATAGGAAGCATATCCTTCAAGTTGGAAATCTTCTTGTCGTAAAGAAGAATGAACGGAGAATCCATTTCACACTCCATCTTCTCTGTGTTGGTAACGAAGTATGGAGAAATGTATCCGCGGTCGAATTGCATACCTTCCACTACGTCAACCGTTGTATCAGTACCCTTAGCCTCTTCCACTGTGATTACGCCTTCTTTCTTCACTTTCTTCATTGCTTCTGCTATAAGACGTCCTATTTCCTCGTCGTTATTGGCAGAAACCTTAGCTACATTCTCGATTTTGTCGAAGTCATCACCCACTTCCTGAGCCTGAGCCTTAATTCCCTCTACAACCTTTGCAACAGCCTTGTCGATACCGCGTTTCAAGTCCATAGGATTAGCTCCTGCGGCAACATTCTTCAATCCGGTAGTGATAATAGCCTGAGCAAGCACTGTAGCGGTAGTTGTACCGTCACCGGCGTCATCGCCTGTCTTAGACGCCACCTCTTTTACAAGCTGAGCGCCCATATTCTGGAACTTATCCTCAAGTTCCACTTCCTTAGCCACACTCACACCGTCCTTGGTGATGTGAGGAGCACCAAACTTCTTTTCTATGATAACATTGCGTCCTTTAGGACCAAGTGTCACTTTCACTGCGTCAGCAAGAGCGTCAACGCCTTTCTTCAGCTCTTCGCGAGCCTGAATATTGAATTTAATTTCTTTAGCCATGATTGTAATGATTTTAAAAGATTAACGTTTATTTTTCCACGATAGCAAGAATGTCGCTTTGGCGCATCATCAGGTATTTTACGCCTTCCACCTCAAGTTCTGTACCTGAATATTTGCCATATAGCACGGTGTCACCCACTTTCACTACCATTTCCTCATCTTTAGTTCCTGTTCCAACGGCTGTTACAGTCCCTTTTAGAGGCTTTTCTTTAGCTGAATCCGGGATAATGATTCCGCCCACTGTTACTTCTTCTGCTTCAGCAGGTGTGATTAGCACTCTGTCTGATAATGGTTTGATGTTCATAATCTTCTATATTTATTTGTTGTTAATTGATTCTTTCTACGAAAGGATAATAGCATATTGCGTGCCAAAAGCGCACATTTGCCATTTTGTCACACTCTTATTAAAACAATGACACGTCTCAAAAAGTTCATAAACAGCCGGCGGCTCGTCCCTTATAAATGGAACAAGCCGCCTCCGGAAAAGTTGTTTTAATTTTAGAATCAGTTTAAAATTTTCTTGAAATTTTTATTACAGTTCTACTTGGGACAAGTTTCGGATTCTTATTTCGAGAGTATTTTTGCCCCCAAAACAACTTATGAGATAAAAAGATGTGATGCCAAACCGGCAAACCAAGCCATGCATCAATTAATTATCACATTATTGACTCTTTTGCTGTAATTTATCTTCCCCTTTGCATCCGAGTTTTTAAACTTTGCAGGAAATCCGAATACAGTGATACGCAACACCCTGTTACCTTTCTTCAGATTGGTGTATTGCGGATTTACAAGTAATGCGCAGTTATATTTAATTACGGCTTCAGTCAATGCCAATTCCTCTGCCTCACGCAGCGACAAGCCTTTCAATTTTGCCCTGCCTTCAGGTGTAGAGATGTCGATTGTATAAGTTATTCCCTCAGGAGATACATCCAAGTCATAGTCGTTGAAACTGTCGATATGCGTTTGGGGAGTTTGATACGCATTTGATGTACGAGTACCGCTCTTGGTCAAGCTGCACGAACACGCAAGCAGTGCCGGTATCAGCAGCGCACATATCTTGAAAAGTATTATTCTCATAGCCTGCCGGTATTAGAAATTATAACGTAAACCAACGCCAAACGTGTGATTGTGTCGCAGGTTGTCTTTCAGCAGGTCGGCACTGCATACAAGTGATGAACCGTTATTGAAAGAAAATTCATTTTGCAACAGAGGACTGTTCACTATATATGATTTTGCCATTTTCTGATAGCGATTAGAGGCAACAAGGAAACCCGTGGTCCAAGCCACACCGGCAATACCAAGTCCGACTGAGAACCAACCTAATTTAGAACCGCTGCTATCTGACGAAAAAAAATCAGTATCTTCTCCGCTTTTTAAAACAGCACAAATGGCACCACCTGCAACCAGAGCAGCACCACCTACCCAACCTATTATTTTTAACTTTTTCGCTTTAGCAGCATAGTCGCGAGTTCCTTGGTCGAGATTCATTAAAGCAATGTCATTTAACGATTGTTCGCCCGAATTCTGATTACCCGGGGCAAATTCATTCTGAGAAGAAGCTGAAACCTCCTCTTTTCTACCATTCTCATAGTTGATGGACTTAATGTCATTGCGATTTAAGATGTAATTACCGCCGTTCGGGTCTTTCCATTTCTTGTAGACCACCTCAGATGTGTTCACTTCAATTACGCGACAAATCACCGTCGACCCGTTTTTCTTCACGATTACGTCCTGTGCAAATAAGTTGACAGCACATGTGAGCATCAATAAAACCAATAGATGTTTCATGTTTGAAAATGTTTTTTGTGTTTCTCATCTCCCAATGAAACAGATTAAATATAAGCACAAAAAAAGTGTGGAGATTGTATCTCTGTTTTATCTAAATCTCAGGTCTTGGCGTACCTCTCTCATAGATAAAACAATAGCCCCACACCGATATTGCCATATATATTGCCACTAACAGCGGCTTAGATATAAGCAACCAATGCAGGTGCCATTGCCAACCTTATCTTCATGAGAGTTACAAACCGCCAAGTTTGAGATTTGAAGACAAAATTTCAATAACACCTTTCATTAATATGTACGGATACCACAACCAACGCTTTAGCCGCCGTATCCGCCTGCAAAGATAACGAAAAATGTTATATGTGAGACTATCAGAACTGAAAAAACTCTTTCTATTGATAGCAAGAAATTCTCAAGAAACGATTTGTTGCAACAACGCTATCGAGTAACGGCATTAATAAATGCGGCAATATCCGAAAGAACTTCGGGCGAGACGGTTTCTTCTATATAAAGATATTCCGTCAACGTACCCTTCACCGCATGTTGAAAGAGATGATTCAACCCTTCATATTCCCTAACCACATCACAATCTTTCCATCGTAAATTATCCCGAATCACCGATAGGTTGGGAGTTGACAACACTTGTGTGTCAAGCGAACCGTTCACAGCCATTAAAGGACATTTTATCCGCCTTATGTCATCTACAGGGTCGTAGGATATAAAATAATTGAACCACGGCGATTCAGTTTTCATTATATTAACAAGCATTGAACGTAAGTCTTCAGGCAGATCGGCTTTAGTTTCGCTTATTGCCATTGCCACAGCCATATCGGCATATACGATGGCAGACGAGCCGTATGCTATCTTGTATTCATACATTTTCTCCAATGCCCGGCAGTAATCATCGACCATACGCTCCGGAACGCCTTGCGACAACATAATAGGACGATTCTGCCCCACAAGGATTTTATCGCCGCGCAAGGCTGCACCGGCAAGGCTCACAATAAAATCGGTTTTTCCTCTACCGGCAAGAATAAACGCAATCGTTCCACCTTCGCTATGTCCCAACAAACCCACCTTACCGAATTTACCGATATTGCGCAAAAAGGCCAATCCGGCAGCCGCATCATCGGCAAATGTTTCGGTAGTAGCATTTTTGAAATTACCGGTTGACTTATCCTTCCCCCTATCGTCATATCTTAAAGAAGCTATGCCATTCAAGGCAAGATGATGAGCGATTACCGCAAACGGTCGATGATAAAGTATCTCCTCGTCCCTATTCTGCCGTCCACTACCTGTAACCATAAGCACAACAGGAGTTTTACCTTCTTGATAATCGACCGGATATGACAACGTTCCGCTTAACACAGCGCTATCACCGGGATTAACAAAAGTTACTTCTTCGGTTTCATACGGAAATGGAGGTTGCGGATCTTGTGTGCGCTTGTACACCGGTCGCCCTCGTTTCAACACAAGAACACTGCTAAAACCTTTCTGGTGAAACATGCCCTCAATACGGCCTCCGACAAGTTCTCCCTCAAACGAAACATCCAATTCAGGAACTTTCACGATAAGTGAATCGGCGGTACAAAGTTCAAGTTTCGCAGGAATGCCGAACGCAGCTTGATCAGGCGAATCCATCGTGCAGCTATCTCCTTCAACATTGAATACAAGACTTAAAGACTGCAAACCCAAATGTAATCTTCCGTTCCATGAGCCGGAAAGTCTTTCAGCATCCATAAACAATGCCGACATCAACAATAGTATCACCAATATACACTTCTTAAATTTCATCATCCGAATGCACTTATAAGAGATGAACTTACTACCATATAAATCAACATACCTACGATATCACTCGTAATGGTGATAAAAGGTCCTGTGGCAAGTGCCGGGTCAATCTTAAAGCGTTCCAACATCAACGGAACAAACGAACCGAATACCGATGCGAACAGCACGACTGCAAACAAAGACAGTGTAACAGCCATCGTAACCACATCCAACGGACTTTCCCCGCTTATCAACCTGTAAATATACACCATCAACGAAATTACCAACGCATTAAGCATAGCTATACTGAATTCTTTCAGCAACAATTTTCCGGAATTCTTTATATCCAAACTGCCGTTGGCAAGACCCTGTACCACGATAGCCGAAGATTGCGTACCCACATTACCGCCGGTACCTCCGATAAGCGGAATGAATAACGCCATCGCCGGATTGGTGGCAAACCCCTTTTCAAATCCGCCGAGAATCCATGAATTGGCTATTCCGCCGAAAATACCTATCAACAGCCACGGAAGGCGAGCCTTGGTTTGTGTCATGATACTGTCATCACTCTCAACATCTTGCGAGATACCTGATGCCAACTGATAATCACGTTCGCTCTGCTCACGCACAGTATCCATAACGTCGTCCACCGTGATGCGTCCCACAAGTCTGCCTATAGAGTCCACTACAGGCATCGCCACAAGGTTATACTTCTCGAAATCGAGTGCAACTTCTTCTATAGGAGTGTCGGTCTTCACCACAATAGGGTCATCTTCCATCACATGCTTGATTTTAGACACCGACGGGTGAGTAATCATCTTTTGAAGTGGAAATACACCTTTCAGGCGGTTGTCATCATCCACAACATATACATTGTAGATTTCGTCCATACCTTCAGCCTCCGCCTGCGTGCGCATTTCTTTCACGCACTCCTGCATACTCCAATTTTCATTAACGACAATCATCTCGGTACCCATAAGACCACCGGCTGTATCATCGTCATATTTTAACAGGTCGATAATATCTCCTGCTTGTTCCACGTCTTCGATATGAGAGATAATCTCGTCTCGTTCCTCTTCGTCAAGTTCTTGCAGAAGGTCTACAGCATCATCGGTATCAAGAAGTTCCAGAGTTTCAGCAATTTCCTTGACAGGCATCTGCTCCAACTGACGGCGACGGTCATCTTCATCCATCTCCATAAGCACTTCCGCTGCCACTTCTTCATCAAGAAGGCTCTCAAAGAATTCTTCATCCTCGACATCCAACTCCTCAAAAAGTTCAGCAATATCTGCAGGGTGCAAATCTTTTAAAAGTTTGCGTCCTAACTCAACATCCTTCCTTGCGATAATCTCCCGCAAGTCATCCATGAACTCTTTAGTATATTCCTTCATAACGCCTTATCCTCTTTATTTTTCTACCCGGTTGGATTCAATCACATTAGTTAATTCTACAAATTGAGATACGCTCAACTGCTCAGGACGCATACCGAAAACAGGCAGGTTCAGCACCTCTTGATTATTCGTCATACCTCGCAAAGAATTTCGCAACGTCTTACGACGCTGACCGAAAGAGGTCTTCACCACGGTTTTAAACAACTTTTCATCACATCCCAAATCAGTCACGTTGTTACGTGTGAGTTTTATCACTCCGCTTTTCACCTTGGGAGGCGGATTAAACACATGTTCTGGTACTGTAAACAAATATTCTATATCATACCATGCCTGCAACAAAACCGACAGAATACCATAAGTCTTAGAGCCGGGTAAAGCAGCCACACGTTGAGCCACCTCGCGCTGGAACATTCCGCTACAGCAAGGGATATTATCTTTATGGTCGAGTACCTTAAACAATATTTGAGATGAGATATTATACGGATAATTACCTATCACACAGAAATTACCACCATCAAACAACTTGCCAAGGTCGATTTTCAGAAAGTCAGCCGCAATAATACGCCCCTCCAATTCAGGATAGTGCTCTTCAAGATACTCCACACTCTCCCGGTCAAGTTCTATAACTTTCAAATCATGACCGTCAGCTATCAGGTATTGCGTAAGCACCCCCATCCCGGGACCTATCTCCAATACCGGCATGCCACGATAATCCATAAGAGTATCAGCTATTTTCTGCGCTACCGATAAATCGGTGAGGAAGTGCTGCCCTAAATTTTTCTTTGCCTTTACTTGCTGCATAAACGTAACGTTTTTTAAGATTTTCAGCATTTTTCTTTTTTTATCCGGAATGAAAATGCCCCCGATATTGCACAAAACGGATAAAATCCCCTATCTTTGCAAAATACAAAGGTACAAAAATTCTTATGCTCCGCAAGATTCTTACATATTTAATTCCGTTGTTAATAGGTGTGGGATTATTCTATTTCCTATGGATAAACGTTGACTCGGAACAGCTGCTTGACTGCATGCGCTACGACGTGGACTACAGGTGGTTTGTACTCATTGCGTTCATAAGTATATGGAGCCACGTCTTCCGTGCCTTACGCTGGAGACTGCAACTGAGGGCTATAAACATCGATGCTCCGTTGCATGTTCTGATATGCTCCATCTTCGGCACTTATGCGATGAACCTCATTTTTCCCCGCCTTGGCGAAGTGTGGCGTTGCGGATATATAGCAGAACGTCAAAAAGCCTCATTCACACAAGTGGTAGGTTCTATGGTGGCAGATCGCATGACCGATTCCGTGACAGTAATAATTCTTGCCGTTTTCACTTTTTTTCTCGCACAAGACGCATTCCATTCATTTCTCGACACATACCCACAGATTAAAGAGAAATTATGGAACATCTTAACATCGCCGGCAACTTGGGGCATAGCGACAGCAACAATACTCTTTGCCGTGTGGTTAATACGCTCACATTCACAAAATAAGATAATATCCAAGCTGCACACAATGATAGTAAATCTATGGCAGGGATTCTACGCAATAACCAAGATGGAAGGAAAATGGTATTTCCTGCTATACACCATTCTTATATGGGGATGCTATTTCATCCAGTTGTATCTTGCCAAATTCGCATTCTCATTCACTCACGATTTGGGCGTTGTGGCGATTCTTGTATTGTTCGTTCTTAGCAGTTTCGGTATGGGAATACCCACTAACGGCGGACTTGGTTCCTATCATGTGGCAATAATTTTCGGGTTATCAGTATACGGAATAGGAACATTTGACACTACAGGATTCGATCCGCAAGCCTCGGCATTTGCCATGCTTGAATGGGGACTGCAAACTGTCATGCTTGTGATTCTGGGTATATATACGGCTATATATGTAACCATTGACCGACAACGTATTGCGTCCGGCAAAACCATAGTTCACCGGTCGGGCGATAAAATGAGATTATAAAACACTTTATTTGATTATGGCAAAAGAAAAATATGACTTCTTTGATGATGATGACGAAAATGAAATCATTGAACCTGAAGAAAAAATAGAAACACCTGAAGAAAAGGAAGAAAAAGAAATCGCTAACGACACGATTACACGAGGATTCAACCGCTTGCGATTGATTACTTATTCCGTGGCAACATTAATTGTCGTTTGGATAGGCGTATGGTTATGGATGCGCTATTTCAGCCCGTATACCGTAGAAGCAAAACAAACCGGCAGAATAATGGAACTGAAATGCAAAGGACTGATATTCAGCACATACGAAGGTTTAATGCTATCTGAAAAATATGTCGATTATCCCGACAAATGGATGGAATATGACTTCCCCTTCTCTATCACCAACGATTCTATCGCCCGCAAAATAATGAATCTGCAAGGAACCGGAAAGCGTGTAAGGCTTACCTACGAAGAATATCAAGGTATTATACCTTGGCGCGGTTCTTCGCATCGCATTGTAACCGGTTACGAAATAATTGAGGATGAAGATTAACCTTCATCCTCAATTCATTTTATTCAATTAATCCATTTGGGATTTCCTGCATAAGTAGCTTTCTTAAGCGGCATTGGTTCATCACTCAACAAGCGATATAATGCAGGTGACTCCAATATTTCTCGTGCATCACATTCTTTTCCGTCAACAATCACAGTGCGATATATCAATCTCACTCCATGGCTGTAATCGGCATAGAAGTTGCCATGCTTCACATGTAACGGTTGCTGGGTTCGTCCATCGGGATGATGCCAACCATAAATAGCAACATTTTTCTCCATACCGGGTAATGTGAGAATCTTATAGGTCAATACAATATCTTTCTTCAAACCCGAAACAAATTGCCCAAACTCATAACCTTTTGCCTTATAAAGTGCATTAATGGCATTATTACTATCTTGAAATACTATTGGATTACAATTTCTGTTGCCTAACGGACGAAATGGGAATATATCAAGATGTCCTTCCGACACTTCTGCTATTCTATCCACAAGATAAGTTGTGGGTAAAATACAATTCAATGTATCGGCAATACGTTGGGCTGAAAGTGGTCCCATAGGCATACGCACAAAATCATCATCGTTACCTACTGCAACGTAATCAGGCAGCACAAGTATTTCCACAGTGTGAGGAATTCGTAATATTTCCACCGAATCAACGACCTGGGTTTTAAACACAATCTTTTGAAATTGTTTCAACTCGCCGGGCATATTTCCGGCAAGGACAGCATCTACTATCATATCTTCAAGAGTCCAAAAATCAACAGTATCGGCTTTCAACATAAACTCCAACCCCGGTATCGATGCCGTAGGTTTACCTTCAAAATATGGAACCGGTATATCAACTCGTTCAAGTCGGGAATTTTCACCATAAACAACACGCTCAACAGCATTTGCACATGCACACCCCATCAACACACATAAAAATATCAATTTCAGTCTTCCCATAATGATAACAGTTTCAATTCACCTCCAAAAATAGTGAAAAAAAACAGATTACGAGAAACAAACATTTCTTGTAATCTATCAATTTCATTGATTTACGTTAATCAGCTTCACTTCAAGACATTTTCTTTACAATAGGAGCATGAAGAGGTTTATATTCTTTTGGTATTGATTTTACACTGCTCGACGCCGTGTTATTTTGCGATTTACCTCATCATATTTCACAAAGTCTTCGTAGTTATATTGCCAATCATCACCGTAAGCCAACCTATGAATACGATAATAAAATTGTATTTTTATTTCACAAAAAATAATCCTTTCCTAATTGTAGAATTATTCTCCGTCACACATAATCAAAAACGTAAAAATCGTCAGTGCGTTGACGATTTTTTACGTGATTTTCGTCACTCAATTGACAATCATTACTCTATACATCAATTTTCTTATAAAGAACAGAAGAAAGTTACAAGGAAAGGCACACTGAAATCGACCAAAAAGCCATGAAACATCGACAATAAAACAAAATCATCGCCAAGCGTACGCATGATAACCGGCAGCGTGGAATCCATTGTTGTCGCACCTCCGGCTGAAATAGGAGCTAATGATCCAAACATGCGGACAAGCAGCGGCGCACCAAGCAAAACAATCAGTTCACGTACTATATTACACAATAACGCCACCGTTCCAAGCTCAGCACCCAAACTCTGGGAAATCAATATGCTGCTCAACGAATAATACCCGAATCCTGAGCCGACTGCAAGCACCTCAGAGGTCGAATACTCCATAAACAAAGACAGCACAAGACATGCCGACAATGTTCCCACTATGGTTGCCAACGGCAACAACATCAACTTAGGGCTGAGGTTTCTGAAACGTTTCAGCATTGCCGGCTTACAACCTAAACCGAATCCCACACAAAACAGCATGACACACAAGACAACGAAACTAATATCCCTCACATAACCCGTTATACACGGGAAAAGTAATCCCGACACAATTCCTGCAACAAAAAAGCTGATTATCACAAAACTATCCTTCAGCGGGGATTTCCCTTTAGAAACTCCGGTGTCGGCTCTATGGGAAGAAGAACCGCACCTTAGCTCTCCACCAGCCCATTTCCACAACAGAGCAGCCATCAAGCAACTGCCAAGCGTACTCACGACAGCCACCACCAGCCCGGAAACTCCAATCGTATGCAAAGATGACAAAAGTTGTTCATTAGCTCCCACCTCCATGCCCAACAGAAACAATAAGGCATAGACAAGCCATGTAATCACCGACATAACATCGGGAAACGCTTTTTTTTGCAGCATGTATCCGCAAAAGCCTCCCGCAATCATCAATAAAACAAATGTAAACATTCCAATCCTTATTTTCAAGGTACAAAATTACGTTAAAAACACTTATATCCGTATATTTGTACCCGCAAAACAATAATCAAAAAATACACATGAGACTTATCATCACTTTATTTACCGCTTTTACATTTATATCAGCACAAGCAGGAAAGGCTTACACCGTTATAGCCAATCCCGGAGAAAAGGCAGCACACTGCATACGGATAAATTGGCACAGCGATATTGACGAAAAGAAAATGTATTGCTATTATACCGAATGCAATGACACTGATTGGATAAACACAAAAAAGGTTCGTCCAAAACAGAAACTTTGTACTGCTTATGACAGCATGTACTCAAAAACTTCTACCGGTGAAAACATTTATGAAAACGCACGATTCATGCGAAACACCGTTGAAATTAAAAAACTTACTCCGAACACAAAATACATGTACCGCATAGGAGACAAGCCTGAAGAAGGAGAAATCAGATATTTCAAGACCGCACCGGAAAAATGCACTTGGACAGCAGCTATCATCTCCGACTTTCATGCTTATACTCCTCTGCCTAAACGAGTAAAATCAGCCATGAGCATGTTATCACAACTTGAAACACAAAATAAGAGCGATTTCGACATGATTTTACACGTAGGAGACATAATCGCATGGGGCGGCAGTTATTCTTTTTGGAAAGACCTGTACGAAGAGCCTTTTTTCAAGAAATACATGTGGGCAGGACTTAACGGAAACCATGATAACATGGACAGAACAAACAAGAAAAATTCCAATAACTTTTTCCGCTATGCCAACAACAACCCACAGAACGGATACAATGGAGAGAAAGGTGTATGTTACCATTTCACATACGGTGATGCACTTTTTATTATGCTTAACAATGAAAGCATGCGCTCCGATGAAGGTCTGGCTAAGGCTCAGAAATGGGTAAAGGAAGTCATCAATAAACAAAAGGATACTAAATTCATTATTGTGATGGAACATTACCAATGGTTTTTCGGCACGGACGGAAAGACATCACAATACGACCGATGGAAAGACATCTTTGATGAATGCAGCGTAGACCTTGCCATAGCAGCCAACAATCACATTTATGCACGCACCAACGCATTATATAAAGGCGAAGAGACCGATGGCAGCAGAGGTACTGTTTACTTGCAAATGCCCTCTTCTGACAACGAGCGCGGACAAGAGTTGAAAGACTGGACTCACAACAAAGACATCATAAAATATCGTTGGAGCGAAGGTGCAAAAACAGTAGGAGCAATGCTCATGAAAGCCTCCGACAATGAATTATTGCTTACACTTTACGATCGCAACGGAAACGCAATCGATAGCGTCATTGTAAAAGCTAAACAGAGATAATAACAGCCTATTTTTACAAGAAAGAGCGTAACCCTCATGTGGATTACGCTCTTTCTTTGTTATATCAATAATGATTGATTATTTCGCTACTCTTTCAAGCCACTTAACCATACCAAGCATTACACCCATAGATACAAGACATACTACAAGGAACACAGTCCAGCATTGCCAAATAGGAATTGCATTGTACATAAGAGGGCCTATCCACAACAACAAGTTACCTACAGCTGTAGCTCCAAGCCACAGACCTTGACATAGACCTTGCAAGTGCTTTGGCGCAATCTTTGAAACGAATGACAATCCAAGAGGTGAGATAAACAACTCTGCCACGGTCAAGAAGAAATACAATGCAATAAGCACCCAAGCACCGGCTTTCACCTGCTCAGCCACCGGCAATGCACGATATTCCTCTGCCGAAGGATAACCCATATAGAATGAATAAACAGCCAAGAACAAATATGCTATACCTGCAATCAACATACCGATAGCAATCTTTCTCGGAGTAGAAATCTCCTTACCACGTGCCGACAATGCACCGAAAATCCACATTACCACAGGCGTAAGCACTATCACAAAGAATGGGTTAACAGCCTGCCATATTTCAGGAGCAATAGATGATGTATCAACAAAATCTCTCGCAAACAACGATAATGAAGTACCATTCTGATGGAATGAGAACCAGAAGAAGATAACTACACCAAGTACAGCAAGAAGAGCATATATACGCTGCTTGATTTCCTGTGCCATAGCTTTCTTTTCTTCAACTGTATAGTTCACAGTTGCAGCAGCCTCCTTCTTTCCGGGGGTCGGGAACATCTTCTTTGTAGCAATAAACACCACAAGAGAAATAAACATAGCCGCTACAGATGCCATGAATGAATAGTGTATACCTTCATTGAAAATCTGAAGATATTTTTCACAAGAAGCAGCCATATTAGCAATATCACCACCACATTCAGCCATCAACTTTTGCAGATTGGCAAGATTTGCCATAGCTTCACCTTCAGCTATAAATTGATGACAAAGAGCAGGAAGACCTGCATTATATACCATAGCGTGCGTTTCCAACCACCAACTTCTCAACAGCGGAGCCACAAAGGGTGCTATAAGACCTCCTATATTGATGAAAACATAGAAAATTTGGAAACCGGAGTCACGCTGACTTGAATACTTAGGGTCGTCATACATCTGACCTACGATAGCCTGCAAGTTACCCTTAAACAAACCATTACCAAATGCGATAAGGAATAATGCAACACATGTCATTGCAAGCAACCATGTTGAATTTTGAGCAGTTGCCAAAATAGGGATAGACAATGCCACATAGCCTAATGCCATGACTACAAGACCCGACATAATTGTACCCTTGTAGTTCTGAGTCTTATCGGCAATAAGACCACCAGCCAAACTCAACACATAAATTCCGGCATAAAAGAAAGAATAAATCAGCGAGCTGGATTCTTCACTCACTCCGAATTTAGAACACAAGAACAGCACAAGTACGGCGTTCATGATGTAATAACCAAAGCGTTCACCCATATTGGCAAGAGCCGCAGGGATAAGACCTTTAGGATGATTTTTAAACATAGTAGATAGTATTATTAGTTAATATTAGTTTTATTTCAATTTTCCAATTTTGCTTTATACGCAAGCGCGTACACCCGCATTTGTTTTATCATTGCAAGCAGACCGTTGCTACGGGTTGGTGAAAGATGCTCCTGCAATCCTATTTCCTTCAGAAAATACAAGTCGGCATCCAATATCTCCTGCGGAGTATGTCCCGACAGCACCCTGATAAGCATAGAAATCAACCCTTTCACTATTATAGCATCACTATCGGCACGGAACACGATCTTCCCGTCGCATTCATCAGCCACCAACCATACGCGGCTTTGACAGCCTTCTATTATATTTTCAAGAGTTTTACACTTTTCCTCAAGCGGTTCTACAGCATTACCCAATTCTATTATATAGGAATACTTGTCCATCCAGTCACTCAGTCCTGCAAATTCATCAATTATCTCGTCCTGTACTTCTTTTATAGTACTCATTTTCCAATATTTTTATTACAATGCCAAAAATACGCATTTTTTTTGAAATATATCACCTCTTTCCCATTAAAACAACCATATAAGAAATAGCGATACCGGAAAACCGATACCGCTATATGCCCTTCTGCAATATGAAATCTTCTATTAGAAGAACTTTATCATATTGTTCTCAACTTTTGCAGCCTTGCGAAGAATAGCATCGGCATTCTGCATCACTGCGCTGTTTCCGCGAGTTCTTGCAAACTGACGCTCTACTTCTGCACCCGGTGTACGCTCTGTACGGTCATGCTTTATTACCTTATAAACATAAACCGCATTGCTACCCTTCAAGACACCGTTCAATTCATTCTCTTTTGCTGCTGTAACAGCTGCTGTAAGAATGTTTTCACCCATTCCAAGACCCGGAATGAATGGTTGACCGAATGTAACTTGAGCTGTATCCACCTTGCAGTTCATCAATTGAGCATAACCCTCAAGGTCGTTAGCTTTACCATTGTATTTTTCAACAAGAGCATCACCTTTCTTTGAATTACGTGCCACTTGAGTAAGCATTGATTTCACTTGCGGTTCATTCATCGGCAAGAAACCTTCTTCATAAATATCATCAAGAGCTACAACAATCATCTTATCCTTATTTTCCTTATCGAAAATAGGAGATACAGCACCCTTGTCAGCTCCAAACATCCATTGCACCGCCTTACGGCTGTTAGCTATACCATTAACTTGTGGAGAAGAACTGTAAGCTACTACAGGCATCGGCTGATAACCGGCTGCCACAGCCTTAGATTCAAGCAGCTCGCTTGTATTGTTTTCATTGATGAAAGCCTGCAAGTTATCACGCAAATCATTCACAGTCTTAACACTCGGAATCACCTTATGAGTAATGAATGCCACGTCATACATATTCTTTGGAGCTACTTTCTTATTCACTTTCACAAGATATGCCATTTGATCATTTGATGACAATGGGAAGTAACCTGCACCGGCATTAAGTACCTTGGTCTTTACAGAATCGGCAACATTCATCAACACTTGCCATACATCTTCCTGACCGCCTACAGTCTTATTGTTTACAACCTCAGCAAACGCCTTTCCTGAGTTAAGAGCGTTCATGATAGAGTCTTGAACTTTCTTATCACCTTGAACAGTAACCATGTTGACGTTTACAGAGTCAACTTCAAGTTTCTTGCCGTTAAGTTTGGCTATTGTATATAGATTTGAAACAAATTTAGGCTCTGACACGTCCCCAACCTTAGCCTTTTCAACAAAAGCCTTGATTTGAGTGTCGCGAATATCGTTCAATCTCACTGTACCTTCTTCTATTACAAGTTCACTATTGTGACGCACACCGTCAACACCTTCACCTGAACGAAGAACAGCCAAAGTTGTATCTATCATTGTCTTTGCAGTAGCCAAGTCTTCAGCCGAAGGAACAACATCAACAGCGATTACGTGACCCACTCTTTGTTCTTCCTCAAGCTTGAACATATTTTTCTTGCCGTTGTATTCAGCCTTTAGATCAGCGTCAGTCACTTCATAATCAGCATCTTTCAATGAAGAATAGTCAGCCTTTGCATAAGCTATTTGTGAAGTCACTGCGTTTTCTTCAAACAATGATTTTTTATCCAAATCATTAGCCTGAATAGCTCCTACGATAAGAGCTTGCAATTTAGCCTGCTTCAACATGCGCTCCATTTCTTTTTCCAACTGCAACCACTCAGCCTTGGCTTCAGCCACTTGTTGCTCGGTTGCACCATATTTTGCAGGATTAAACAACAAATCATATAATTGAGCCGGGGATTCGCAACCTCTTTGTTGAGCATACTGAACCATTTCCTGACTTGCACCCTTACCGGTCATTGCATCAGTAAGTTCAGTTTCTGTTACATATATACCCACTTCTTCTATTTCTTTATCCAAAAGGATTTCCGAAATCATACCCTCGATAACATTCTTTTGAAGAAGAGCACCATCAGTTACTGTGTTTCCGCTATTCTGATACTGTGCGCTGATTGTCTCATAACGCTTTTGAAACTCCATTGCGTCGATTTTTTCATCACCGACCTTTACAATTGTGTTTCCATCTCCGAAGAACGCCTGACCCGAGTTAATCAAGTCACCTAAGATAAATGCCAACAGAGCCACGCCGATAACAACAGTCAACAGCACTGCTCTTTTTCTAATTTTCTCTAATGCAGCCATTTAATTATTTAGTTTTTTGTTTTTATTTCCGTTAATTAAATCAACAAAATATCCCACACATATAATATATGCGGAATATAAGCACGCAAAGATACCAATTTTTGTATTAAGACCAAAATTTTAACTATGTTTTTATTTGTATTTATCCTCCTATGCACTATCTTTGCACCCGATTTAAAGATTCTTATTATTAACTCTGTGGAAAAATTTGGCTGCTTGCAACCACACAAAAAAATGCTAAAACTGCGTTCTACAACAACCCTAACATTTTCGAGGTAGAAAGCCGTGCATTTTTCCACTTTAAAACAAAATGGAAAATATGAACTATTTATTCACATCTGAATCGGTGTCGGAAGGACACCCCGATAAAGTTGCCGACCAAATCAGCGATGCTTTGCTTGACCGCTTTCTCGCTTATGACCCCAATTCAAAGGTGGCATGCGAAACCCTCGTCACCACCGGACAAGTGGTAATAGCCGGTGAAGTGAAATCCAACGCCTATATCGATTTAATGGAAGTTACCCGCAAAGTTATCAATCGCATAGGCTATAACAAGAGCGAATATAAGTTTGACGCCGATGCATGCGGTGTATTCTCGGCGTTACATGAGCAATCTCAAGACATCAACCGTGGTGTGGAACGGGAAAATGTCGAAGACCAAGGAGCCGGCGACCAAGGTATGATGTTCGGTTATGCATCCAATGAGACACCCGAATTCATGCCCATTTCATTATCATTGGCACACACTTTGCTTATCGAGCTTGCCGCAATCAGGAAAGAAGGAAAGGAAATGACATACCTTCGCCCCGATGCAAAAAGTCAGGTGACCGTGGAGTACGATGGAACCACCAACAAACCGGTACGCATACACACTATCGTGATAAGTACCCAGCATGACGAGTTCATCACTCCTTGCGTGGGCACCAAAGAAGCTCAAGACAAAGCAGATAACGAAATGCTTTCTGCAATAAAGAATGACGTACACAATATATTATTACCGCGCGTAATAGGCAAACTAAGCGAAGAAACACGCAAATTGTTTGATGACAAGCTCATTCTCCATGTCAACCCCACCGGTAAATTCGTTATCGGAGGACCGCATGGCGACACCGGGTTGACCGGGCGCAAGATAATCGTAGACACCTACGGAGGAAAAGGCGCACACGGAGGAGGTGCATTCTCAGGGAAAGACCCCTCAAAAGTAGACCGCTCAGCCGCTTATGCAGCACGACACATAGCCAAAAATGCCGTTGCGGCAGGTATTGCCGATGAAATGCTCGTGCAAGTGGCATACGCAATAGGTGTTGCTCAACCGGTAAGCCTATACGTAAACACTTACGGTACAAAACATGTCGATTTGGAAGACTCTCAAATAGCCGAAATACTCAGCGGTATATTCGACATGCGTCCTGCCGCCATAGAACGCCGCTTGAAACTGCGCACACCCATCTATGAAGAGACTGCATCCTACGGTCACATGGGACGTACTCCGCAAACCGTCACCAAGCATTTCTTCTCAAAATATGAAGGTGACAAAGAAATCGAAGTGGAGCTTTTCACTTGGGAGAAACTTGACTACGTGGAAACCATCAAGCAGGCTTTCGGTAAATAAAATAATGAATTTTTCCTACGGCACATACAGCAAACTACTCTGTCTCATAACCGTACACTCATTGGTTTGTTTCTGCATGCAAGCACAAGCTGACCACATAGAGGATTACGTACCGCAACATTATGAGCAAGAGATATATCACGGAATCGATGTTTCCAACCATCAGGGAAATATCGACTGGAAGAAAGTTGCCAAAGATGAAAATATTCAATTTGTATATATCAAGGCAACCGAAGGTGCAACGTATGTGTCACCCTCATTTGAAGAGAATATCAAAGAGGCACGCAAGGCCGGAGTGAAAGTGGGATGCTATCACTTCTTGCGTGCCACTTCTTATATTCACGACCAATTCAGGAACTTCATAGAATATTGCAAGAAAGACGAACAAGACCTCGCTCCGCTCATCGACATCGAAATAAAAGGACGTTGGACTGCAAAACAAGTAGCAGACAGCACAAAGCTTTTCGCCGATATGATTGAGGAGCACTATGGATGCCGTCCGGTAATCTACACAGGAACCAATTTCTTCAATAAATACTTGTCGGAGGAATTCGGCAACGGTTATGAGCTATTCATAGCCAAATACTCTGATGAAGAACCAGATCTCACCGATGGCATACCCTACACCCTATGGCAATTCACCGATTGCGGTAGCGTGAACGGCATATACACCGATGTAGACCAAAGCCGTTTCAATAAAGGGAAATCTTTGAATGACATTCTGTTCAATCCCAAGCCGCGCGACCCTAACGTAATAGCCGAAGTGGATATGGTGAGACCCATCATCTCCATGAATATGCAGACGACATCCAAAGTCAAGTCATCACGTACCGAGCGAATCAGAAAAATGCAAGAAGGCGGGAAAGACAATAAAAAAAGCAGTAAAGAGCGAAAAAAGCGCCACCGCCGAAGCGACTTGGATGATGAAGATGATTATATGCCGGGAGCTGCGGCATCGGTTCGTCGTTAACCGTCCGCAAGCTCTTCGGTTCAAAATGTGTTTTTCAAAGTATTATTTAAGCAGGTTCATAAAACAACCTGAGGATTTTCTTTGACACAAAATTAGCTTATACATGTGCAAAAATATTTCACACCAAACACAAAACTTGAAAAAATCGTCCATTTTATCATCTAAATAATTTTATTTGCATAAACAAAAGAGTTTAACCGTGGAGAAACTAATGCAATATATATGGCAGCACAGATTGTGGAGTCTGACGGCAATGCAAACCGTAGACGGGCGCAAGATACGCATCATAGATCCGGGTACGCTCAACACCGATGCCGGTCCCGATTTTTTCAATGCAAAAATCGAAATTGACGGTAAGCTATGGGCAGGTAATGTAGAGATTCACACCCGTGCAAGCGACTGGAAACGTCACCATCACGACTGCGACACCGCATACGACTCCGTCATACTGCACGTAGTCGAAAAGGATGATGCTCCCGTATATCGTACCAACGGAGAATTGATACCGCAAATGATTCTCAATTATTCACATGATTTCTCAACTAAATACACCGAATTAGTCAACTCGATTTCAAGCCTGCCATGCGCAACACAACTGAAAGAAACTTCGCCATTGACTATAGCAGAATGGATGCAGACACTCGCATTTGAAAGGCTGCAATCCAAATCGAAACGCATAAAGGCTCTCTATGATTCTTTCTGCGGCAGCTGGGAGGATATTTGTTACGTGACACTTTCCCGAAATCTCGGTTTCGGAATAAACAATGACGCATTTGAACGATTGGCACGCTGCACTCCGCTACGCCTGTTGCATAAGCACTGCGATTCACTGCTGCAAATCGAGGCTCTGCTGTTCGGTCAGGCAGGTATGCTCGATGAAAACAACCATAAACACGACGCATATTACCGACAGCTATGCAGGGAATACTCATTCCTTGCCAATAAGTTCTCTCTCACTCCGATGAACGCCGAGGCTTGGAAATCATTCCGCATACGTCCGCAGAATTTCCCACATCGACGCATTGCAATGCTGGCTCAATACATACTTGACGGTTTCCGCCTGATGGAAAGCATTCTCAACGTAAAAGACGAAAAAGAATTAAGGGAACTGTTCTCTGTGGAACTAAGCGGATACTGGGCTGTACATTATTCATTCGGAGATGCATCTTCACGCTCACAAAAAGCACTTGGCAACTCTTCGATAGACATTATACTCATCAACACCGTGGCACCGCTATATTACGCATACGCCGAAATCACCGGCAACCCCGATACAGCCGACAAAGCCGTGTCTTTGCTTGAATCGCTTCGACCGGAACGAAATTCGATCGTAGAGACATTTACTCGTGCAGGGGTGAAATGTGGTGATGCCCTCTCCTCTCAAGCACTCATACAAGCAAAAAAGGAATACTGCGATGCCCGAAAATGTCTATATTGTACCATCGGACATAAACTACTGTCAACAGCAGCCGTAAAGAATGCTTAACCTGCAAAAATTAGTCTGTTTTTACCCTTAACAGGTCAGTTTGACACCCATTGAACCTCTGCAAGCTTTTTCTCGTTATTTTTGTATACAGAATTAACAAGAAACAGCAAACATGAAACCATTGCATTTGTTTTTTATCACATCAGCCCTCGTTTCATCACAAACTGTACTTCACGCAGAAAGCAAAGAGGGTATCGCATACGGTGATTTCAATTCATGGATAATCAGAGAAATCAAAGAATCTTCTATCATAGGCGGCAATACAAAAACGCTGTATGAAATAGGCCCCGACAAGACCATTCAAGGAGACATCCCCTACACTAACGAAGGCGGCTCACCGTGGGCTACTTCAAATGTAATGGCTAAGGTAGTAGGTATCACCAAATGCAGCAATGCCGTATTTCGGGACACTCGCACTCAGGGCGACCATTGCGTGAAAATGACAACCATTTTGGAAAGTGTTAAAGCCTTGGGCATCATAAACATGAAAGTTTTGGTTTCAGGCAGCATATTCTTAGGTGAAATGTTTGAGCCTATATCAAGCACCAAAAGCCCGTATAGCAAGATGGAAATGGGTATACCGTTTACCAAACGTCCCACAAACCTTGTCTTCGACTACAAAGTATCCGTTCCCGAAAATAATAAGATGATATATTCCAGCGGTTTCGGCTCACAGAAAAAACTTGACACACCCGATAATGCCGAAGTGTTCATAATATTGCAAAGGCGTTGGGAAGATGCCGACGGTAACATCCATGCCAAACGAGTAGGTACAGGACGACAAAGGTATTCACAATCCACACAGGGATGGGTAAATTCACATAAATTACCTATATGGTACGGAGACATAACCAAGCGTGACGACTTCAAGTCATATATGGATCTCATCCCGAAAGAAAAATCCTACTATGCCCGCAACAGCAAAGGCAAAATGATGCCCGTAGTGGAAGAGGGCTGGGATGATGCCGAGGCAACACCTACCCACATGCTGATTATGGCATCCTCAGGATGCGGAACAGCCTATACCGGAACGGTGGGTATGACCCTTTGGCTTGATAATATAGCATTGGAATACTGACCACTCTGCGCTATTTCACCAAATTACGGAAACGCAAAGGTATAGGAGTGGAAAAGTTCATCTCACGACGGGTTATCGGATGAACGAAACGCAACGTCTGTGCATGTAAAGCAAGGCGATTTATAGGACTGTGTTTAGCTCCATACTTTCGGTCTCCGGCTATAGGATGCCCCAAGTCTTTCATGTGGACGCGTATCTGATTCTTTCTGCCGGTGTCAAGTTCCACCTCCATGAGTGAATATCCGCCTCCGCTTTTCAGACATTTATACCGCGTCACGGCAAGCTGTCCTTTGCTCGGATCATCGATTGAGTATACCTCATACTGCGAATTTTCGGCAAGATAGCTCTTTATAACACCCTCTTTTTGTTCGACCAAGCCCTCCACAACAGCTACATATTTACGATTAATCACCATATTGTTCCAGTTGTGCTGCATCTGTTCTTTAGCCTCCATTGTTTTCGCCATCATCATCAATCCCGATGTGTCACGGTCAAGACGATGCACAATGAAAACCTTGGCATTAGGATTACTGTACTTCACATATTCCCGCATGATGCTATAGGCTGTGCCATCCTTCTTGGTATCGGTTCCCATAGACAACAATCCATAGCCTTTATTGATTACCAAAATATGCTCATCCTCATAAACCAATTCGACACGAGGATTCTTGAACACTTTAAAAGATTGGTCAAAATTCACCGAGAACTTATCACCCACATGCAATTCGGCATCATATTTTGTGGTAGGCATATTATTAACAGCAAACTGGTTATGACGCAGCATGGATTTCAATTTAGTCAGCGTGTGGTCTCTCAAGAAGCCGGCAGCCACTTCCAATATCTGCCCTTCCTGCTTAACTTCCCAAGTCTTAATATTATCGGGACGATTATCACGCCTATTGTTGTTATGATTGCTCGGTTGTCTCATAAATATCTTATTTTCCGCAAAATTAGGCTAAATTTTCGATATTACGAAGAAAAAATGCTCCCCGCAGTAAATTTACCGCAGGGAGCATCCCATTAACCGTTAATACTTAACGAATGATTTATGAAACTACTTAGATTTATCTTTTTATAAGACTACTTTTACAGCCTTTCCGCCTTGACGCTTGATGAAGATACCGTTTTCAGGATTTACCACCTTCACACCCTGCAGATTGAAATACTCTACCGGAGCTTCAGCGTCAACACCCACTTCTTCGATTGCAGAAGAACCCTCAAGAACGTATTCTGTAGAATTCTTCAAACCTGCAACACCGAAATATTTGATAATATCACCGTTTATAATAACTTTCTTCCCTATATTAGTAGGATTATCCACCAAATTCAAACCGGCACGAACCGTTCCGGCAGGCAATTGAACAGGAATACAAGATGCAACCTCGGTACAATCTGCAGCATCGGCGATGATAAGATTAGACGCGACAGCACCTTCTGCCGTAAATACCGGATTCACTAAAGAACCATTTAAGCAACCTACGATATAACCTGTTACCCATGCAGCCTTTTGCTCACCGTCAACGTATGCAGCCATAGCCTCTGCTACTGTTATAGGAGCATCCTTTGTTCCAAGGGTTTCTGGAACTTCAGGAATTTCAGGAACTGCATTGAATAAGAAATCATCAACACACCAAGTTGCCGAAGCAGTTGCAGGTGCTACATAATGGAATGCTACATATACGACATTACCGTATGTGCTTAGGTCAATATCACCTGATTCAGCCCATTCAGAATAACCACTTTCAGGAGCAACAGCCAATGTTGCGTTAAGTTCGGTTTTTACGGTTGCTTTTGCAGGATCCGCATTATCAAGCACATAAACTTTGAATTGAGTGTCGGTTGAACTATATGCGTTTACTTGAGTTTTAAAAGAAACTGTTTTCTTTTCAGCATCTTTCACATTAAGAGCCGGTGAAATGAACCATGCTTCTACAGGAACAACAGTAGCCTTATAAGCACTCATTGCCGCATAATAATTACTATTATAAGAACCTGCATACCAATTAACATCACCCGAAACTGTCACTGAAGTCCAATTTGCTGGAAGTGCTGAACTGAATTCTTCATTAACCGAACTTTCTCCCGTAATACCTGAAGCGTCTGCCACTGTTACCGATGTAGGTTGCAATTGAGCATTACCATTATATGAAGATATGAAACCTTCTACATTGTAAGTAACGCCTTCTGCAAGTCCTTCAATAGTTATATTGAACTGGTTATAAGCGGCAAAAGTATTAGTGCCGTCAGATACTGTATAATTCTTTGTTTTACCTTCATCAAGAGTGAAATATACACCTTCCAATTTCACATAATCAAGGAATGAGCAAGCAGCAAGGTCAGCAACCGATTTTACTACAGGAGCAACTGCTGTTCCGGCAACACCGGCTGTAAATGAATCAGCATTAGGAGAAAGTTGTATATTTCCGCCATATTGTCCCACTGTTCCGCGAACACCGGCTGCAATAACATCACCATTATTATAAGTCTGTCCCACATTGCCATACACCAACATTGCACCACTATCATCTTTCACGATAAGGTTGTTGCCGTTTTGATAAACAGCAGTCAACGCTCCGGTGAATTTAGCAGCCTGACCTTTTGACAAGCCGTTAAATGCAGCGATATTGGCAAGAGGCGCAGTGAAATTGAATGTTGCCGATGCAGCTTCTGATACAGTAGAACCGTCAGAAGCCCAAGCATAAACAGTAGTATTGCTTGTCACATTCAATGTTTCTCCGGTATATTCGTTAGCGCTATCCAAATTATCACTGTTTAAAGCATAATACAAGTCCTGACCTGCTGCTCCGGTAATGGTGACACCAACTTCGTCCCCTTCTACATATTCTCCACCATTAGGCGTAATTGTAGGAGCAAGAACTGCACCATCAGCGGCAGTTGTGATTTCAATAGACTTGATACGCAATTGAGAACCTACTGCATCAAATGCTACCTGAGTTGCAGCACCTTCCCAAGCTACTGTATAAGCTGTTGCATCCACAGTTATTGTTCCGGCAGGAGTTGCTGTCGGTTCTTTACAATAGCTCGACCCGGTACAATTCAAAACAATTTTCACGATAGATTCTGCATTGCTTGCAGCCGGCGCAATTATCAGTCTTGCACTTTTATAGACACGAATATGGTCAGACTTAGGCTCAATACAATCAGATGTTGAGTTTGCCTTTTCGTATGTCACAGTCCACCCATCAATAGTGGTTGTGTAGCTGTTAACGTCACCTGTCCATGTTGACGCACTTGCATTTGTTGTCAATGTGTAAGTTCCGGCATAAGCCACAACTGCCATCACCAACGAAAGCATTGTAAGTAAAAATTTCTTCATAAATTATTAATTTTATTGATTAGTGATTATTTTGTTTTCGGTTCTCTATCTTTTTGCAACAAGTTAAGCCTAAAATATTTAAACGCTCATAACGTCTCACATTTTTGCACAACAAATATCGATACAAAGATAAAAATTATTCTGAAAACTAATATAAAAACTATAAGAATCTGTTTAAATTTTATTTTGAAAATATTTTAAGGAATATTCTCGAATAGATTTTCCCCATTTTCTTTTAAACCTGTATTACGCCCCGACTTAGTGGAGGAAATTAAAAAAAGCTTTCTGTCACAGAAAGCTTTTCCATTGTTGAGAGATATTATGATAATGTGTTAATGTTATTTTAACCAACTTATTGTATCTGAAGGCGCAGCCAAACCGAAATCAAAAATCAAGCCTGCACCGAACGCCTCCTCTTTATTTTCTATCACTCGACAAGCACTTACATACCGCTTGTCATAGTAATTCTCGGTGGATTTACTCACCACCACTCCTTGCGAACTGCTCGCATGGATAAATTCAAACGTCTCCGCATCGTTATCAGCCTTAGTAACTATACCCACATGACCTATGCGAGAACCTCCGGCTCTACGACCGTTAAAAAAAACCAAGTCCCCGGGTTGCAATTCATTCTTCGCAATCACTTTGCCGTTCTTGACTTGCTCTCTTGATGTGCGGTTCAATTTGTAACCGAACTTGGAAAAGACATAGCTTGTAAATCCCGAACAATCAAAACGGTTAGGTCCCGTTGCACCAAAGCGATACCGTGTGCCCTTAAACTTAGATGCATAATCGAGAATATCGGCAATTTCTTTATCAAGTTCATCACCGTTAAACAAAGTAGAGTTCTTTATCTGCTCTTTGATATTACCGTGTTTCTTAACAGGTAACTGTGCATCGACATCTACAGAAAAAGTCATGGAGACGATAGCCACCATCACAGACAATAATATTCTCCTGCAACATGTCATAATTCAACTCAACTTTTTTCTTCGGCAAACACTTCTATAAAACATATATTACTATGCTTTGTCATAGATGTGTCACAAAGATAAATATTCACATGAGAATCAACAAACATTTTAAACATTTATAAACATATCTACAACAAACACAACCCGCCGATAACACCCTGCAAAACAATAAATAAAACAATGCAATGCATCATAACGACAGCTCAATAATTAAATATAATTAACATATTAATCCTTAGAGCATTCCAAATATTTTAATATTTCAATTATCTCAAATGTTAAAATTTAACATTCTGTTTGAAAATTCAAAAAACAACTTCTTAATAAAAGATTGACGGCGACACCCCAAAGGCGTATCGCCGTCATCAAGATTTATATAGTCCACTCCTCATTCTCCGGCGGATTTACACCGTGAGAATTTCTTTCTCCTTAGCTGCGAAGATTTCATCAATCTTCTTCATGTATTTGTCGTGCATTTTTTGCACCTTATCTTCACCATCTTTTGAAACGTCTTCCGGCATACCGTTCTTAACAGCCTTCTTTAATCCTTCAATTGCATCGCGGCGAGCGTTACGAACAGAAATTTTAGCCTGTTCCGCCTCATTTTTAGACTGCTTTACCAAAGCCTTGCGGCGTTCCTCAGTCAATGGAGGAATGCAAAGACGTATCACCTCACCATTATTCTCGGGCGTTATTCCCAATTCAGAGTTGATAATAGCTTTTTCTATTTCTCTAAACATAGCTTTCTCCCAAGGAGTAATAGCTATAGTGCGTGCATCGGGAACCGATACGTTCGCCACATTGCTGATAGGTACGCTGCTACCGTAGTATTCAACACGTATGCCGTCAAGAATCTTAGCGTTAGCCTTGCCTGCGCGAATGTGTGCCAATGCTTCGTCAAGGTATTCGACTGCAAGATCCATTTTTTCTTCGGCGGGGTTTAAAAAATCTTTAACTTCGCTCATAGTATATAGTTTTTATTATTAATATTCCGTTTAATACACAAGTGTACCTATAGGCTCGCCGTCAAATACTTTCTTCAAGTTGCCTTTAGTATCCATGTCAAAAACGATGATAGGCAGTTTGTTTTCCTTGCACATTGCAGTTGCTGTCAAGTCCATGACTTTCAAACCTCGGGTATATACTTCGTCGTAAGATATTTTGTCAAACTTGGTAGCGGTGGGATCTTTCTCCGGGTCGGCGGTATAGATGCCGTCCACGCGAGTTCCTTTAAGCATTACATCGGCTTCGATTTCTATTCCGCGAAGAGAAGAACCCGTGTCAGTCGTGAAGAATGGATTCCCCGTGCCGCCTGCCATGATTGCCACTTTGCCAGCTTTCATTGCGTCGATAGCCTTCCACTTGCTGTAATGTTCGCCTATAGGGAACATGTTGATAGCAGTGAAAACCTGTGCCGGCTGTCCTACGGTTTCAAGTGCAGAACTAAGAGCAAGAGAGTTAATGACAGTGGCAAGCATACCCATCTGGTCTCCTTTTACACGGTCGACACCCTTAGCCGCTCCCGACAGTCCGCGAAAAATGTTTCCGCCACCTATCACGATGCCGATTTCCACACCGCTTTGTGCAATTTCCTTTATCTGCTCGGCATAGTCGTTTACACGTTGAGCATCAATGCCATATCCTTGAGCTCCCATGAGCGATTCTCCGCTCAGTTTGAGTAAAATTCTCTTGTACTTTTGTCCCATTTTAGTAATGTTTTCACAAATTTAGTTTCTTTGCTGTAAAAAACAAAATTATTCAAGAAGATTACTTATTTTTGTTATTCAAAATATTACTGATAAAACAAGAATGATGAAAGAAGATACAAAAAACACAAAGAGGAAATTCTATAGATTAGTTATATCGTTAGTGACAGCAATATTATTAATTGTTGCGGTGGTGTTGCGCTTCGTTGTGAAAGAGAAACATTTAGAGGAACTTGGTATAGATAATATTTCGTCAAACAATATCTTAATACTTTTAGCATTAATAAGTGTAGTTGCCGGCTGGTATGCTAAGGATTCTTGGCGAAAAGTAAAAGACAAATGGGTTGAGTGGTATAAATCGTATAAGATGAAACGAGTACCTGAAATAACTTGGGGGAATGATGGCTTTGCATATATGACAGTGGAAAGCCGTTTCAAGGATAATTTCAATAAAAGCGGGTTGTGTTTCGATATTGAAAATGTGAAACCTAAACCGAAGGATCAATATAGCTATTTTGCCGATAAACAAGTTCTTGATGAGAATATGCTGAAAAGTATTTTCCCAAAGGAGAATGAAACTTCAAAAAATGCAATCTCGCCGAGAGAAGATTATTGCCGTAACTATAAAGCCTATATGAGTGAGATGCTTGCCCCATATAAGGGTAAAAAGCAATCGTATTTGTTTTCAAAAGCACCATTTATATTTGCCGAACATTATTATTTTTATAGCATATTGTACTATATGCGAGAAGATACAAAAGATCCTTGGAAAAAAGCAAAAGATAATCTGCATAAGAGTATTGAAGAACGTATAAAGGAAATAGTAAAATGTGACGATATAGGTGATATTCTAAAGAGTTGCGTAAATAGCAATACTACCGATTTGAGCCAAAATCAGCAGAATATAGGCTCTTTTGTCGACAACGCTCTTGTGAAAGATGATACAGAGAAATTTAGGACATTTATAGATAAAGGCGGTCTTTCCAACAAAGACATACATATAATAGTGGATAACTGCGGTATTGAGCTTATTTCGGATATAATGCTGGGGCTTTATTTGTTGGAAAAAAATAAAATAAGTACGTTGTACTTTCATTTTAATGTTCTTCCTATCTTTGTATCAGATGTCGTAAAGAGTGATATTGAAGACGCTCTAAAACTTATTAAAGGAGACGGAAGTGATGAGAGTCGCAAAGAGCTGGTGGAGAAATACAAGAAGTATAGAGCAGATAGGTGTATAGTAGAATCGGCTGATGTGTTTTGGAATATGCCGATTCCATTCAAAAATGCTCCGGATAAAATATTGCATGATAAGTTTAATGCAACATCTACCGGACTGGTAATTTTTAAGGGGGATTTGAATTATCGTAGATTGGTTGGAGACCGGAAGTGGAGAATCGACTCACCATTGGAGGAACATATTAAGTATATTACCCCCCCGATTCTTATTCTTAGAAGCTTGAAATCAAATGTACTGTTGGGAATAGATAAGGAGACTGCTACTCCAGACGAAGCTTGTCCAAGTTGGAAAACTACCGGAGATTTTGGTATTATTCAGTTTATAGAAAAACCGTAAATATTTCCACGACAACCGTACCATTTATTAAAGGCAAATATGGAATTGTCGGCGCTTTTAAAAATTAGTTAGGTACGGTTGTCCTGAAAAAATTTCCAATTATTCGCGTTTAAATTGCTTAATTGTTTTGCAAATTCGGTCATTGCTGTACAATCCCATTCTTTGTATTTAATGTTATGTAAATCAAGATTTCTTGCCACTTTCTTATATGTCATAATGTCGGCAAAGCTAAAAACCAGTTTCTTGGTATAACCTTGCAATAAGTTCCCAATGTTTGTAACTTTTGACAATAATTCATTGATACCTATATTTTCGGTTAATATCATAGGGTCAAAACGCCATATCACTCTCTCGGCTCCAAGATTGTCAACCAGTCGTTTATATGTATCTATACGTTCAAAAAGATTAGGAACATTTGGTTCTAATTTTTCATTATCATAATCATTTAGTGTGTATTGTAAATAACAGCCAATTCCTTTATCTTTCAAATACTTAAGATAGGGTAATAATGAAGATGGATTTTTTGACCAAAACACAATGAATCGTGTATTACGAAATGAAATATATGAATCTTTCCCATTAAATGGATTTGTCCATTTCACATATCCTTCTTCAAGACGACTGAAAAACCAATCTGCATAAAATGCAGGAATATCGGTAGCTCTACTAGTTGATATGATTAGGGGAGCTTGAGCGTTTATGATTTTACCGGAATGGGTGGATATTTGAATGGAATCGTGTTTCATGTATTGTGATTATTTGTTAGCAAAGATAGTATTCCATAGGGTATAATAATTTCACATGTAAGTTAAATTTAAGTAAAACGGCTTGTGGGTTATTTTAAGGTGAGGACAGAGCAATCAGATGGGGCGAGAAGTGCGGCACAGTCCATGAGCTGTTGCGGAGTGAGTGCGTTGATGCGTTCAGCAAGCTCACCATCACTCATTATGCAGTTATGGAAAAGAAAACTCTTGCCTATTGAAAGTGCCATAGACTCCTTATTTTCACCGGATACCAACAATTGTCCTAAATACTGTTTCTTAGCCGAAAGCAGAGCTTTTTCACTCATAGGTTTGCTTGCAAGTTCTTCTATTATATGACCGATTATCTTTAAACTGGGCGCAACATGACGTTCATCACTCCCGAAATAGACTTCAAACAGTCCGCAATCACTCAAGAGCGACAATGAAGACTCCACCGTATATACATATCCTCGCTTTTCACGGATAGCTACATTGAGCAAGGAGTTCATACCGGGACCTCCAATGATATTATTTAAAAGGAATGCGGCATATTTCCGTTCATCATACATTGAAAAAATACGCTTACCCATGATAGTGTGCGCTTGATGCGAATCGATGTTTACGGTCTTGCGAAACACTGGGGCATCAACCGGCATAGTACGTGTTGCTCTTTCAAGTTTATGATTAAGAACACCAAGATACTTTTCTGCCATACGGAACACTCGTTCGGTCTTGATGTTTCCCATTGCAAAAAACACCATATTTTCCGGAACATATTGAGTATCTAAATAAAAACGACAGTCTTCAGGTGTTATATTTCCCAAATCTCGCTCAGTGCCGAGAATATTATGCCCCAATGAAGAACCGGCAAACAGCATATCCTCAAAGTCGTCGTAAACGGCTTCCATTGGCGAGTCACGATAAGAATCTATTTCTTCAAGAACCACCTCCCGCTCTTTCTCAAGTTCTTTTTCCGGGAATCGGCTGTTTGCCACAAGGTCGGCAATCAGTTCTATTGCTCGTTCAAAATGTTCGCATGGAAAAATGGAATATAGTGCAGTGCCTTCCTTTGTAGTGTAGGCGTTAAGTTCACCTCCCACACGTTCCATTCGGTTCAGGATGTGCCATGAACGGCGGTGCTTGGTGCCTTTGAATATCGTATGTTCCACAAAATGAGCCAGTCCCGCCTTACCGGGTAAATCATCCCTACTGCCGGCATTTATGGAAAGTCCGCAATAAGCAACCTGCGAAACTGTAGATACATGGACAATCCGCAACCCATTGGGTAATGTGTGATTATAGTATTTAGTCATTTTGTTTTCTATTCTTTTTTCGCCAAGTTTTTATGCGGTCTATTCCGGCTTTGCCAAGAATAAGCAGCCCACTATATTGTGTAGCTTTCGCCAATCCGAAGAATACAACCCAAAGCACACCTTTGGCTGACGCACTTATGGGCAACAACATTTGAGCGAAAGAAATGATATAGCAAAGCACACACACGCCAAGCACCACCACTCCGGTGCGAAACGACAGCCCGGTAAGCCATTTCTTGAATCCCACTGTTATGTTCTTTCTATTTTCCACAGTTGAAACAGTTTTTCCTAATCCCCCACTTCCAACTGACACAGGTAATCATAATGAGAACCTTCTTTAATTAATTTTGCGGTAAAACCACAAGCCTCGGCACAACATGCCAACGTATCGAAGTCTACATACAGACAATCAAATTTACCGCCTTTCACTCCCTTGTATCTCATTTCATAATCGACAAGCCCGTAGTATTCTCCGTTAATATCTATATCAAAACTGCCGTCTTCGTTTTCATACAGGTATTTCAGATCACTGGAATCCAATAGAATAGTACCTCCGGGGTTAAGCATCTCTCGCATACGGTCGAAAAACATGGGCATATTCTCCAAGCGTCCCACTATTCCGGAGCCATTCATCAACATCAGTATAGTGTCAAATTTATCGGTAAATCGCACATCAAACATATTTACCAATCGTGCATCTTTCACTCCGCGCAGTTTCATTGCTTCCACCGAAAGCGGAGAAATCTCCACAGCACACACGTCCTTGCCCATTTCCTGCAAAGCAAGAGCGTGACAACCGCTTCCTGCTCCCACATCAAGAATTTTACCCTTTGCCATGCGCAAGGCCTCCTGCTCTACTTCAGGCATTTCATCAAAAGAGCGAAAAAGTGTCTCAATTGGCATTTCATCTTCTTCAAACATCGAAGATAACACCCTGAGCCGTGCAGCCTTTCCTGTACGGGCATAGTCAAGTATAGCAGCCCCCATCGGGTCTTTTTTTGCATCTATAAGTTGGTCGCTGAATCCCATATTTTGTCGTAAGGTTTAATTCACGCCACAAAGTTAATGACTTTCTGCCTTTTTCCCATATTTCACACCTCATCAAACAAAATTTCCTTTTTTTGAGGGGAGCTTCTCAGTTAAGGTATGTGAGGATTTTTCCGCTTATGAGTAATAAAGAGATTTCACATATCTTGGTGTCGTATTCAGTCTCCAAAAGCCGCTCCTCGGCATCAAGCAGACTTTTTTGAGCCTCGCGCATCTCAATACCGGCAAGGTCACCAAGTAAATTGCGTTCACATGCTATCTCATGATTTTCACGTGCAGTCTTCACATTCTCTCGTTCAAGCTCAAGCAGACGTAAATTATTCTCATAGGCTTGCCATAAGTCGCACAAATCGGCGTAAAGATTCAACTCAAGATTTCGTTGCTCCAATTCTGCGTTCTCCACTGCTATACGTGCATTACGGCGTTCCCTGCTCCTGTTTCCGTCAAAAATTTTCATTCCCAACGTTATACCGAAATCTGCACCCCAATTGCTCCGTTTAGAAGTAGCATTAATACCATATTTATTGTAGGTATAACCATATCCGGCATTCAGTTTCAAGTAAGGATAATCACGAGAAGACACCGTTTTCATATCCAATTCGGCAAGTGTCCTGTTTTGAGCAGCCTTTAGTATAGACGTATTATGCTCCAAAGTATAACTCCACAGCGAATCAAAGTCAAGTTTATTTTCCACCACTATAATTGAATCGACGACATCAAAAGCCTCTTTAACATTGTGGTCTCCCATCAATTCTTTTAATCTGATGCGTGAAGATGCCAGCATCTCTCGTTGCTTGATACTTTCGGTGCGATCGGCATTAAAATCCACCTGAGCCTGTTTATATTCCAACTTGGAACCTTGTCCTATAATGTAGCGTTCATAGACAATGCGCATACGCTCGCGTGACAATTCCACAGCATATTCCAAATTCTTCATTCGCACTTTCTGCTGCACAAAATTGTAGTACTCGGAAGCAATGCCTGCCACATAGTCCTCAATGGCGATGCGGGTGATTGTTTCGCTTTGACGTTTCAATTCCTGCAATCGACTGTAGTTTGCCTGTATCTTGAAACCGTCAAACAAAGTCCAGTTCAAGTCCAACCCTGCGTGCAGCGTATGGTCGGCAACTCCGCGTTCTTTAGAGACTTCGCCTGTGGAACGTGCTGTAGTGTTAGTATTATCAAGAGTTCCCGAATATCCTGCCGAAAAGTTAACTTCAGGGAGGTATCCCGCATTTGCTATGGTAGCATTATTTGCCGCCGTTTTTTCATCATTGCGCACAATCTTCAAGGAGTAATTATTTTCAAGCCCATTATCTATACAACTCTTTAGTGTATTGACCTGAGACACCCCCGAGAGTGCAGTCACTGTTGCCAAGATTATGGCAAGTATATTCCGTCTATTCATTTTTTCTTCTTAACTGAAAGGTTGGTTGACACATACGTGTAGATTGCAGGTACAACATACATAGTGAGCATTGTGGATACAAGCATACCGCCCACCACTGCAGTTCCCATTGCGATACGACTGTTACAGCCTTCTCCCGTTGCAAACATCAAAGGCAGAAGACCAAGAATGGTAGATGCACTGGTCATAAGGATAGGACGCAAGCGTTGAGCAGACGCCTCCTTAATGGCTGTGTGTTTATCTTCACCGTTGAGTTGACGCTGATTGGCAAACTCTACTATAAGGATACCATTCTTGGCAACAAGTCCGATAAGCATGATAATACCTATCTGACTGAAAATATTCATTGTTTCTCCTCCTAATTTCATAAAAATCAATGCTCCGCATATCGCAAGAGGTACAGTAAGCATTATTACAAGCGGATCCTTGAAACTCTCAAATTGCGCTGCAAGAATAAGATAAATAAGTACAAGAGCAAGACCGAAAGCAAAGATAAGACTTGACGAACTCTCTCTGAACTCCTTGGAATCTCCGGCAAGCGCAGTACGGAATGTATCGTCAAGGGTTTCCTTTGCAATCTTATCCATTTCATCCAAGCCCTCACCTATGGTTCTTCCTTCGGCAAGACCTGCCGATATTGTGGCAGAGCAGAAACGATTGTAACGATATAATTTTGGGGGAGCAATACTTTCCACCAAATCCACAAGATTTTCCATCTGTATCATTTCGCCATCGGAACTGCGCATGTATATAGACTTCAAATTGGCAGGTGTGTTGCGTTGTTGGCGGTTTATCTCACCCACAATCTCATATTGCTTACCGTTCATATACAAGTAACCGAGACGTTGGTCGGCAAGACCATACTGAAGTGTTTGAGCAATATCCTTAGTACTTACACCCATAATATTAGCCTTTTCTCTATTTATGCTTATACGTAATTCCGGTTTGCTGAACTTTAAGTCTACATCAGCCATTTGGAACACAGGGTTCTCATATACCTTGGCAAGGAATTTAGGTAACACTTCTTGCAGTTTCTCTATATTAGTGGCTTGCAGCACATATTGAACCGGCATGCCTCCGCGTCGTCCGCCGAAAGAAGAACGTTGTTGCACAAACGACCGTGCATCCGTTTTCTTCTGTACGGCACGCGATAGCCGTTCAGCCACATCCATTTGCGAATAATCGCGTTGATTAATGTCTTTCAAGGAAATATGTATATTTCCACTTCCCGAAGACACGCGTGCCGTTATAAATTCAGCATCGGGCATAATGGAATCAGCCAGACGGTTTATTTCCTCGGTATAATCACGCATATATTCATAGGTTACTCCCTCCGGTCCGCTGGTACGTATCGTGATACTGGAACGATCCTCAAGCGGAGCAGTTTCAGCAGGGATGGAAATCCATAACCACACACTCAATATAAGTGCCACCGCCATAACAGGTACAGCCCAAATGCGGTGTTTCAAAAATTTCTCCAAAGAACGTGAATAAAACCGATTCATTCCTTCAAAGAACGGTTCGGTCTTGCGGTACAACCAGTTCTTTTCTTCTCTTCTAACCAGCATCTTAGTGGCAAGCATCGGTGTGATAGTGAGTGCTGCAAATGACGATATTATCACAGTACCCGCCACAACAAAACTGAACTCACGGAACAAGCGTCCTGTAGAGCCTTCCATGAAGACAATGGGCAGAAATACCGCCACCAGTGTGATAGTAGTGGAAATCACGGCGAAAAAAATCTCCTTAGAGCCTTCAATACCGGCATCTATAGGTTTCATCCCGCGCTCTATTCGCGTATATATATTCTCGGTCATTACAATAGCGTCATCAACCACAAGCCCTACCGACAGAACGATTGCAAGCATCGACAGCACGTTTATGGAGAATCCAGCCAGATACATTATAAAGAAAGCACCTATGAGCGATACAGGAATGACTATACAGGGAATAAGCGTCACTCGCCAGTCGCGAAGGAAAAGGAATATTATAAGTATTACAAGTACAAATGCTTCATATACGGTGGATTCAACTTCACTTATAGAAGCGCGAATAAACTTCGTATTGTCAAATCCGTAATTATATTTCACATCATCAGGCAAATCCTTTTTCATCGTTTCCATACGCTTATACACAGCATCGGCGATGTTTATATGATTTGCTCCGGGCTGAGGAACAATAGCCACACCCACCATAGGCACACCGTTCATTTTCATGTAACTTTTCAAGTCGCGCGCACTCAGCTCGGCATTACCTATATCACTGAATCGCACAATTCGCCCGTCGACTTCTTTGATAACAAGATTGTTGAATTCTTCGGTAGTGTGCATCTGCCCGAGCGTGCGTATGGACAATTCTGTAGTGTTACCCTCGATACTGCCTGAAGGCAGCTCCACATTCTCTTTATCAAGTGCATTTTTGACATCCATCGGAGTGATGCCGTATCCCGACATTTTTACAGGGTCGAGCCACAATCGCATACAATATCGTTTCTCACCCCAAATGGATACGCTGCTCACTTCGGGTATCGTCTGCAACTGCTCTTTTACCGTAAGATCGGCTATTTCGCTTAACTCAAGCAAAGAACGCTTATCACTCTGTATTGCCACCATCATGATAGGCATAGCATCGGCATCGGCTTTCGATACTGTGGGCGGGTCGCAGTCTTTGGGCAGATTGCGTTGCGCTCGCGACACCTTATCACGCACGTCGTTGGCTGCGGTTTCCAAATCAACCGATAACTCAAATTCCACCGTTATTCGGCTTGAGCCTTGTTGGCTCACACTGGTAAGGGAACGTATCCCCGGTATTCCGTTAATATTCTGTTCCAGCGGCTCGGTAATCTGATTTTCGATAACATCGGCATTGGCTCCGGGATAAGAACATGAAACCGAAATTATAGGATTATCAACCGAAGGGTATTCTCTTACTCCGAGACTCATGTATCCTATAGCACCGAAGAGCAGTATGACAAGTGTCATCACTGTGGCAAGAACCGGGCGTTTTATACTTAATTCTGATATATTCATGGCAGGCTCGGTTATTTAACTTCATCTAAAGTAACTTTCTGTCCGGTGCGTATTTGCATGGTACCGCTTGTTATCACAGTATCTCCAACGCTCAACCCGGTTATTACCTGCACCTTGTCGGCAGTGCGTACCCCCTTCTTTATTTCGGCAGGTGTCGCAACTCCATTCCTATAAAGGAATACCTTATCTATACCCATCTCCGACACGATAGCTTCACTTGGCACGGCAAGTGTGTTGTTATATTGATTGGTCGTAAGAGTTACGTTCACATATCTTCCCGGCACAAGCTTGCCGTTTGAATTATCATAATAGGCACGTACCTTAAAAGTACGGGTATCATCGTCCACGCGTGAATCGAGTGCATAAACTTCGGCGTTTCTTTTACTTAGGTCTCCCTCAAGCGTAAAACTCAAATCGGAACCGGCCTTCAGTACTCCGGCATACCGTTCAGGTACATTGAATTCCACTTTCAGCGGATTGATTTTCGTCAGTTTGGCAACAGTGGTGGAAAGCGATGCATAAGAGCCTTGGCTCACATTACGCAATCCCACAATACCGTCAAAAGGCGCACGCAGTTCAGTTTGTGCTATATTGGCTTTTATCAGCTCTATTTCGGCTTTTAATGTCGCCAACGCAGTCTCAGCCTCTTGAAAAGCCTCCTTACTTACCGCTTCCTTTTCAAGCAATGCATTTTGGCGATAAAGTCGGTCTTGATGCAGTTTGAGCTGTACTTCAAGTTTTTTCAGCTGCGCTTGAAGCGGAGCATCATTGATTTTGGCAAGTAATTGCCCTTTTTTCACAAAAGCCCCTTCGTTGAAATGTATTTCAGTGATTTTCCCCGAGGTCTCAAATGTCAAGTCCACTTCTTCATCGGGAAGAAGACTTCCACTCACAAAAAGTTCGTCCGATAAGTCTTGTTTCTGCATGACCACGGCTCTCACGTTCAAAATCTTTTTCTTATTTCCCTTACCACTTTTTGTGGATGATTCTTGTAAATCACTATTCACTTGCGGCGTCAAGTTATATATTCCCCAACCCGCAAAACCTAAGACAATTGCACCGACGATGCCCCATTTAAGATATTTATTCATTTATATATAAGCTGTTAAGATTCTAAAACAGAATTACTATCAAGTTATAATTAAGAATATTAATCACAATTTCATTATTAGATGCGTATCTATACCGAAGGTTGAAATTCGGTTTTGCATTTTTATAGAATTTCTACTTGCAAATTTAACGTAATTTGCTGTGAATAACAACCGACGGCTGTTATTTTACCTAAAATGTACTATGCGAGATTGGCATAGGTCTTTTGCCGTTTGAAAAGTTGGTTGTATCTTTGTTGCAGTATTCAATAACCATAAAATGGAAAGGAAAGATTTTGAGATAATGGCACCGGTAGGCTCTTATGAGTCTCTTGTGGCAGCCGTGCAGGGCGGTGCCGACGCTATCTACTTCGGTATAGAGGGACTTAACATGCGTGCCAATTCTGCCAACAACTTCACAATAGACGATTTGCACAAGATTGCCGAATATTGTCATGAGCATGGACTTAAAAGCTATCTCACAGTGAATACCGTTATCTATGACAACGACATCGACACCATGCACAAGATTGTGGATGCAGCCAAGGAAGCTCGTATATCGGCAATCATCGCCAGCGATCTCGCTGCCATACTTTATGCACGCAGTATAGGGGTGGAAGTGCATATCTCAACTCAAGTGAATATTTCCAATAGCGAGGCTGTACGTTTTTATGCACAATATGCCGATGTGGTGGTACTTGCACGCGAATTGAATCTCGAACAGGTTTACAATATTCATCAATCCATTTTGAAAAACGATATTCGCGGTCCTCACGGCGACCTTATAAGGATAGAAATGTTCTGTCATGGAGCATTATGCATGGCAGTATCCGGCAAGTGCTATATGAGCTTGCATGAAATGAATCGCAGTGCCAACCGCGGAGCATGCGGACAGATATGCCGCCGCAGCTATACAGTAACCGACCGCGACACCGGTGAGCAGCTCGACATCGAAAACCAATATATCATGTCGCCGAAAGATTTGAAGACCATACATTTCATGAACAAGATGATTGATGCAGGAGTTAGGGTATTCAAAATAGAAGGACGTGCACGCGGACCGGAATATGTACGCACAGCCGTGAGCTGCTACAACGAAGCTATCAACGCTTATATCGATGGTTCTTTCACCGAAGAGAAAATTGCCAACTGGGACGAACGCCTAAGCACAATCTTCAATCGCGGCTTTTGGAACGGGTACTACCTTGGTCAGCGACTCGGCGAATGGACATCGAAGTACGGCTCTTCAGCTACAAAAATTAAGGTGTATTGCGCTAAAGGAATACGCTATTTCTCCAAAATCGGTGTTGCCGAGTTTCAAATGGAAGCAGGTGAACTGCATGTGGGCGATGACGTGATTATCACCGGACCCACTACAGGGGCTGTGCCTCTTAAAATAGAAGAAATAAGAGTGGACTTGAAACCGGTGGAAAAAACCCGTAAGGGCGAAAGATTCTCAATAAAAACAGCTGACAAAATACGCCCGAGCGATAAGATGTTCCTATGGAAGAATGTCGAGGAAGTAAACCTTGGCGCACACCGAGAAATCAAATAATACAAAGAGTGCCGGAAAACAAAAGCCCGGCACTCTTCTTTTTAAAAAGCTGTTTAAAAGTTACTTTATTCTGCTGATGTAAGCGAAAATACTATCGGTATGGTATAATATACATCCACAGGCTTATTTCCTTGCATTCCCGGCTCAAATTTTGCCATTCCTTTTACAAGACGTTCAGCTTCAGCATCAAGCAAAGGATGTACTTTCTTTATGATTTGAATATCTCCTATGCTTCCGTCTTTTTGTACCACAAAGCGTACTATCACAGTTCCTTGTATATTCTCCTCATGTGCCTTTTGCGGATATGCGAAGTTCTTTTTTAAATATTCCAACATAGCCTTTTCTCCTCCGGGATATTCCGGCATTTTTTCCACCACTTTCAAAGGCTCGCCGTTTTCGGCGGCAACTTCGGCATAATCGACTTTAGCAGACGAAACTGCTCTTGCTATATCCTGCTCGATAACAGCTTCCCGACCTGTGTTTTCGGCCTTAGCGCCATCCATATTACACCCTATCAGCAAAGCGGCAATCATCGGTAAAAACAACAGATATTTAGCTTTGCCGATTCCCCTTGTTCGTTTTTTGTTCATCATTTTGATTCGTTCTTTTAAAGGTAAAACATTAAAATTATTATATAGATTTGCTGCAGCCTTTTGATAAGTCAGTCCCAACAGGTGATACTGATAAGTCTTTCGTTCATGACCCTCCACAATTACCGTGTTGTCGGCAAGATATTCAAGATTATTGCGAATTTCCTGCTTTACAAGCCACATAAACGGGTTATACCATAGAACAATGCAGGCAAGTTCGCTCAACAGAACATCAACCGAATGCCATTGTTCCACATGAGCGCGTTCGTGCGAGATAATCTCATGCAACTCAGCTTCTCCATGAGACTCTGTATTGATAAATATCAGTTTGAAGAACGAGAACGGTGCTATATCCTTAACCAATACCCTTATCATGGTTCCGTACAGCCTCCTCTTATGACTTCCTCGCAGCAAAGCCAAGATACTCGATAACTGAACCAATAGGCGCAATAGCAATATGCCCGCCACTATACAATAAATAATCGTAACAGTATATCCCATCCATCCGACATCGTCTCCTGTAGCATTTCCGGGTCTAACCACAAGTTCAGGCATAACCGCACCCGAATAGTAGAATGCCGTCACTGCATCAAGTCCCGCCATATTGCCTAACCATTCTCCTATTTGCACCAATGGCAAAACCGGCGAGACTACCATTATGGCAAGTAAAGCCACTCTTCGCCACACAAAGAACGTATCCTTGCTCAACAAGAGCTTATAGAACGCATAGAACAGCGCTATCGCAATATTCACTTTCAACAGATACACCATCATTCTCCTTTTTCAATCATTTCCATTATATCCTTCAAGTCATCAGCAGATATTTTCTGCTCCTTGGCAAAAAAAGATACCATCTGCTTATAGGAATTCTCAAAATAATTACGTACAAATCCGCTCATAAACGTACGCTTATATTCGCTTTCGCTTATCAATGGAGTATAACGATAAGTATTACCCTGCCGTTTCGCTTTCACATATTTTTTCCTCTCCAAATTTTTCACAATCGAGGCAACCGTTGTATATGGAGGGGCAGGAGGAGCATATTTCCCTACTATATCTTTAACGATGCAATCATTCAGTTCCCAAATGTAAAGCATCACCTCTTCTTCTTGTAAAGTCAATTTTTCCATAGAACCATTTATAAAAAACGTTTTATATTTATCACGGCACAAATCTACGAACTTTTCGTAGATACAACAAACATACTTTCGTTAAAAAGTTTTAAAATATCGAGTTTTCTTCTCTATGCACCAAGAGAATACGAAATATTCGTAATATCATTCCAACATTTTTTCCTCATAAGAAAGGCAAAAGCCATACTTGAAGTCTCCCACTCTATGACAAAACTCCTATCAAAAACAACGGATTAACTTGGATTGGGTCTGATTTATTTTGAAGAATTAGGACAATCATTGGGTATTTATAATCTTATTTATTAATTTTGTGTGGGATTACTAATCCCTAAATTCATTAATTTCCATAGAAATATGAAAAATGTATTGGTTACAGGTGCCGATGGATTCATAGGCTCACACCTTGTGGAACTGCTGCTTGATGAGGGATACTGCGTGCGCGCACTCAGCGTTTACAATTCGTTTAATTATTGGGGGTGGTTAGAAGATATTCACCATCCTAACCTTGAGGTTGTGTGCGGCGATGTACGCGACCCTAATTATTGCCGCGAGATAATGAAAGGATGTGACACAGTGCTGCATCTTGCGGCGCTTATCGCCATCCCTTACAGCTACACCGCCCCCGACAGCTATGTTGATACCAACATAAAAGGAACTCTTAATATCTGTCAGGCTGCACGGGACTTAGGCGTGGAACGTGTGATTGTCACATCCACAAGCGAAGTTTACGGTACTGCACAATACGTGCCTATCGACGAGAAACACCCTCGCCAACCACAATCTCCGTATTCAGCCACTAAAATCGGAGCTGATGCCATAGCAATGAGTTTCTATAACGCTTTCAATCTGCCCGTGGTCATCGCTCGCCCATTCAACACCTACGGTCCTCGGCAATCGGCAAGAGCAATCATCCCTACTATCATCACACAAATAGCTAACGGCGTGCGAGAAATTAAAGTGGGCGACCTTACACCCACACGCGATTTCAACTACGTAAAGGATACTTGTCGCGGATTCCTTGCATTGGCAAAAGCACAGGGAATAGAAGGACAGGAAATAAACATAGCCACCAATTCGGAAATATCAATGGAGAACACCTTGAAAACCATTGCACGACTGATGAATGCCGATGTGAATTGGGTACAAGACCCTGAACGCTTACGTCCGTCAAAGAGTGAAGTTTTCCGCTTGTGGGGAGACAACACCAAGATTACCACTCTTACCGACTGGCAACCGCAATACAGCATCGAGCAGGGACTATCGGAAACCATTGAATGGTTCACCAAGAAAGAAAATTTGGCGAAATATAAAGCAAACTTATACAACAAGTAAGGAACAATAAGCTATGGGAGAGAAACGATTGATACTTGTGGGTGGAGGCGGTCATTGCAAGGCTGTAATCGATGTCATCCTATCAACCGGACGCAGCATCTGTGGCATACTCGACAACAACATCACCATAGGCAGCACCGTTCTTGGTATCCCCATAATAGGCAATGACAACGATATTGCGTCATTCGCAGACGCAAATACCGAATTTATCATTACCGTAGGACAAATCAAAACACCAACCATTCGCCGAGAAATAGTCGAGAGAATAAAATCTGCTGCCGGAACGTTAGCCGCACCCGTTATTGCAAGTTCCGCTCATATTGCAAAAGGGGTTACGATAGGCAGAGGTACGGTGATTATGCATAATGTCGTTATCAATTCAGCCGCCACCATAGGAGAAAACACAATCATCAACACCGGTGCTATAGTGGAACACGACTGTAGCGTAGGTGATTTCGTTCACATCTCCACAGGAGCAATTATAAATGGAGGTTGCAACATCGGCTGCAACACATTCATAGGAAGCCATGTCACCGTTGTCAACGGAAAACAAGTGTCCAATGACATCGTTGTGGGTGCAGGAGCAACAGTAACTTGCGACATCACCCAATCCGGCACTTACTGCGGCACCCCGGCAAAACCCATAACATAAAACCATGAAACATTTAATTACAATTCTAATATTACTAATCTCCATAACTATAGAATCGCAAACGATAACATATAGTTATGATGCTTGCGGTAATCGTATAAGTCGTGAAATCATATTATCCCGTTCCATAGATACTTCAAAAAAATCATTTGAAGAAAAATTATCAGAAAATACAATTATTATATACCCAAATCCTACTGAAGGTATATTAAAAATAGAAATTAAAGGATGGGAACAAACCGGAAATCAATCAATCATCGTTTACGATTCTAATGGAGGATTAATTCATGATACCATTATAACATCATCTATTACAGAAATTGATTTAAGTAATTGTACTAATAGCATATATATCTTAATAATTTCATACAACAACGAAACTTCAACTTGGAAGATTATCAAGAAATAATTTAGAATGAAGAAAATATTATTTTTCATATTATATATTCTAATATCTTTATTTCATGCAAAAACATACGCCACAAACGGGCATGAAACAGCCATAACTGACACTGTTAATCTATCAAATCTAACCGATGAACAATATGAATCATATTTTGATTCAATAAAATCGAAATTATACCCCCAACCAATTTTAGTATCCGCCGATTCATCTAAGATTACGCAAGAATCGCCAATAGAAACATATTCCTTATATGATGACGAAATTATAATATCTTCTGTTAGTCTTGATTACACAAAAGATGTCGGACAAATACCCATTAAATCAGATGTTACCTCAACCGGTGCAAAAACTTATGAGATCCCGATTGATGTATATCCCGGAATAAAAGAACTGAACCCAAAATTATCTTTATATTATAATAGTCAGCAAGGCAACAATATTTTAGGCGTGGGGTGGTCGCTATCGGGAATACAAGCGATTACACGAGGAGTAAAAACAAAACTCATGGATGGAGATACAGGAGGTGTAAAACAAAAACCTGATGACGCTTTCTATCTAAACGGAATAAGATTAGTAAAACTTAGCGAAACAGATGAAAATATAATCTATGAATCCGAAAAAGGAAACATAAAAGTAAAGGCTTATATATCAGGAAATATTACTAAATATTTTGAGGTATTTTATCCGAATGGAAATAAAGGAATCTTCGGGAAATCATCAAATACATCGACCAACTACCACAGCTACCCTTTAATGTCATTATACGACTTATTTCAAAATAGTATAGAATACATTTATAATTATTTCGATAATCACTATTCTCTCAGAAGAATAGAATACAATAATGCAACTGTTGAATTTCAATATATCACACGCACAGACACTCTTAATTATTATTCCGGAGGATATAATATTATAGAAACAAAATTATTATCAAGCATTATATCTAAATTTGAAAATAAAACATTAGGAACCTATACTTTATCATATACCACAAACAACTATTTATCATTACTATCGCAAGTAGATTATGATTGTAACAGTAGGACGTTCAACCCTATTCGTTTTTTTTATAAAAAAAACCATGAGAATGAACCTTTTTCAAAAAGAAACGTCCAACTATTTGAATGGTATCGCTTTAATTCCTCAAGTACAATACGAACAGTACGCGGTAAATTTGATTATATATCCGGTGATGATGGTTTGATTGTATTCCCGAACAATAATCCTTATTGGAAATATTATCAGCATTCCACATGGTTTAGAGATACAAAGAATTATTTTAAAAATCTATACGAAAACAATCAAAAAATTATCGTATATACAAATCTTTCAGGATTTACAACAGTAACACAAGGAATAATGACAACCGGAAATGGATTCATTGATGTTCTTTGTGCTGATTTAGAAGGAAAACAAGACGAATATATAATAAAAATCAATAATACCGTTACAAACTCAAAAGACAGAGTCACATTCAAGGTATATCGAGCAAGTATTATGAGTGGATTAGTCAATATGTATTCAAGAGATTATGACTTTTCTACTGTATATAAGGACGAAAGCGACAACCAAAGCATACAACCAAAGTTCTATTATTCAGGCGATTTTAATGGTGACGGAAAATCTGAAATATTGGCTGTTTCTGTTCATGAACCATTTGGAGACACCACAAAACCTTCTATTTGTTATTTATTTGACTTGGCAAATAATCGGATTTTACATCAAGAACATGTCTTTGATTTTAATTTCGAATTTGTAGGAACATCTCAAACAGATCCACAAGCAGCAACCAATAATTCAGATAAACTACTTGTTTTAGATGTAGATGGCGATGGGAAAAGTGATATTTGTCACATTGATAAGGACGGAATACACGTATATACATTTAATTTGTCAGGCAGTTCTTTGGTTGCAGAGAAAATGTACTCTTTTCCTTATTTAAACAAGCAAATTCTACGATATAAAGAAGTTTTACTTGGCGATATGAATGGAGACGGCTTGGGTGATTTGGTCGTTACTCCAAGTTGCTACAATTCCGGTGATAACAGTTGGTGGATATGTAATTCTACCGGAGCCGGATTTTCTACTGTCCATGATTTTGAGTCAGCATATAATTCCACAGATACAAATATCGGATTTATGTTACAAGATGTAAATACTGATGGAATTTCCGATATAATCAAATTTCAGAGAAACAGTGCTAATGTATACTTTGCAAAAAACAACACAGCTAATTCCGACAATATTCAAATTATATTATCTCACTATAATAATACAGCAAAATTAATTCCTCTCAATGTTACATCTCGTAATACTTACACTCAACTTTTAGCGCTGAATGACAGTATTATAACTCGTATATCCCACAACCGGCATTATGCCGATGAAACACTTATCAGAGGAATGGCTAATAGTTTGGGGGTGGTCGAAAGTAATACTTATCAAAAAATAGATGCCGAAAGTGTAGAATCGGGTTTCTACACAAAGGGGATAGACGCTGTTTTTCCATACGTAAATATACAAGAACCGCTTTCTATTGTTTCATCGGTAGAAACATTTGTAAATGGTTCTTTTTTTGAAAAATTGGATTATAGTTATACCAATGCAGTAATTCATCGACAAGGATTAGGATTCTGTGGTTTTGGTGAAATAAAATGTACTGACAGCAGAGCAAAAACAAGAACTCAAATATTCGACCCTTATAAATATGGGGTAATGACAAAAGAGATTACCGATGAATACGAACATATTTTCAGTTATTCTTCTTTACGACGCTCAAACGGCACTTTGCGTTTACATTTAGGCAGTAAAACGGAAAAAGATTTATTAAAAGGAACACAAACAGTGACTTTGATAGAATATGACGATTATGAAAGTCCTAAGAGCATTGCCGTATATTATCCTAATGGAATAACAACCAACACAAATAATTATTACTCCAATAATACGAATGTAGGAGACGGCTATTATATAGGTTTCTTGAACGAAAAAACTGTTGTCACTCATCGTACAGGAACTGAATCTATTACTGAACGAATGTTCATTCCTGCTCATTCTTCCATGCAACCAAGCATTAAACAATATTTCATTAATGGTAATCTTATTGAAAATAATGTATATCAGTATGATGAATACGGGAATCTTACATCACACCGAGTAACACCATACGAATCAACGGTGTCGCAAGTAATCAATTATAACTATGATAGTTATGGGCGACTTATAAAGAAAACCGACCCGATGGGACTTTCCAATGAATATGTTTTTGATGACAAAGGACGTGTATCGGTTACTAAAGATAAACGTGGTAATGCGACAACCCACGCATACGACTCTTTTGGCAGAGACACCTTGACCGTTTACCCCGACAATACTAAGAAAGCGATAAAATATGCTTGGAGTACCGACCGCAACGGAGAATTATACACCATCACAACTTCAGAAACCGGAAAACCTACCGAAATTGTTTATTATGATGCTTTAAATCGGGAAACTCGTAGAGGAACGGTACGATTTGACGGTTCAATGATTTATGTGGATAAAGTTTACAACAGCATAGGTAAACTCAAAAAAGAATCGTTACCATACAAAACCGGCTCGGCAAGCCTTTGGAATATCTACACATATGATAGTCATGATAGAGTTACCGCCTATACAGAAGCATCAGGACGCACCACGGCTTATTCTTATAACGGCACAAAAATCACAACCGTTGAAGACGGTGTAAGCATAACTCGCGATTACGATGCACTCGGTAATATTATTACAGTGGAAGACGCAGCCGGAATTATATCGTATAACCTATGTGCCGATGGAAAGCCCGCATCCATTTCAGTTCCGGGCAATGTCACTACGACTTTCGGGTATGATAGGTACAGGCGACGCATATCATTAAATGATCCAAGTCATGGAATCACCACATACGAATATAACGCTGCCGGTAATATTTATAAAGTAACCAACGCACGAGGTGACAGCACTATTTATTCATACGACAACTTCAATCGCCTTGTATATGCAGTAATGCCTGAAATGGTAGTCAGTTATATTTATAATGAATATAATGAGCCGATAGAATCCATAACAGAATATATGAGTGGAACATCATTACAATCATATTCATATACTGATTATGATAATTATGGTAGAATATCCACATATTCTGAAACGTTAGATAACAAAACTTTCAGAAAAGACTTTGAATATTCAGATGGTAATGTATCATGTGTAAAATATTACTATAAATCATCTTTATTAGCGAAAGAGAACCATGAATATATAAATGGGCATTTGGAGCGTATTAAGATAGATGATTTCACACGTTACAAACTATCTGCTGAAAATGAATTCGGACAACCCACTCAAATATCAAGCTACAGAAATACCAGATACTATAATTACGACAGTTATGGCTTGCCAATAGGACGAAAAGTAAAAAATGCACATGGCGATACTATTCAGAATGAAACATATTCGTTTGACATTGCCACTCGCAACCTGCTCTCCCGAAGCGACAGAATACATAACACTGTAGAAACATTCTCTTATGACAATCTTAATCGTCTCGTCGGCGACAGTTTCGGAGATATACAGTATGATATAAAAGGAAATATCCTGTTTAAATCCGGAGTCGGCTCAATGGAATACAATCTCCCATCAAAGCCTTACGCTGTCACCAATGTGGAAAATGTAGGAGAATCGATACCCAGATATACACAATCTGTCAGCTACACATCATTCCATCGTCCTAATGTGATAAGCGAAAACGGCATTGAGGCAAGAATACAATATGATGGGAATGGCGACAGACACAGAATGTATGTTAAACGTAATGGTAATACCATTCTCACACGTCACTACTTCTCCGACTGTTATGAGCGTGATGTGGATTCACTATCAAATGTAACACAACGCTTATACCTTGGGGGCAGTACATACGACGCCACAATGATGCTTGAAATAGATAGTACAGGCAGTGAATTGCATTATCTGTTCCGAGATTATTTAGGCAATGTCAGGCTTGTAACCGACCGCTTTGGTGATGTCGTTCAAGAACTGAGCTATGACGCTTGGGGCAGATTGCGTAACCCTGCCACACATGAAGTGTATGCGCCGGGAGAAGAACCCGAATTGAAGATAGGGCGAGGATATACAGGACACGAACATTTACCATGGTTTGGACTGATAAACATGAATGCCCGATTGTATGATCCCGTCTTGGGACGTTTCTTGTCCCCCGACCCGTTTGTTCAAGCTCCGGACTTATCACAGAGTTTTAATCGCTATACTTATGCCATGAACAACCCATTCCGCTACACCGATGAATCCGGAGAATTTTGGTGGCTTGTGATAGGTGCAGTAATAGGTGGTGCAACGAATGTGATTATGAAAGCCGTCAGCGAGCAATTACACAGTTGGGGTGATGGCTTTGCCGCATTTGGGATAGGTGCGGCTGCCGGTATGGTGGGAGGAGCTGTAAGCGGATGGGCATTTGGTGTTGCCGGGGGTGCTGCCGCAGGTGCTGGTGGATTCTATGCGGGATCCTTAAGTGGAGCTGCAGGCAGTGCCATTTCGGCTCCGATATTGAGTGGAGGTAATTCGTTATATTTTGGAGACCCGTTTATGTCGGCAAGTGAGTATGCCTATGGCGTACTTGGAGGTGCTTTGGTGGGAGGAACTATCAATGGAATCACAGCAAGCGTCAACGGCAAAAATTTCTTCACAGGTAGGGGAAAGAACTCTGTTGAAGATATTATTGCAGGATATAAAGATTCTTTTTCGCTCAATGAGCATCATAATACAACAAATTATTCTGCTCACGATTCGCATAATGGAATAAACACTTCATCAACAAATAATATTACTAATAACAATTACACAAGATTTATAGCAAATGAAGATGGTTCTATTATTGATATGAAACCAACTATTGACAGAGTTTCAAAAGGAGAAACTATATCAAGATTTAAGAATGATGGTACTATTTTTCGCAATGAAGAATTGTTACTACCTAAAATAAACACCAATTATACAGAGTGGGTTGTTCCTACGCCAGGATTACCCTTACACCGTGCAGGACCTATGCGTATTGTATTTGGAGGCGAAAAATATTGGTTTACTAATGACCATTATAAGAGTTTTATATTATTAAATCCATAATATTACGACATGAAACAAATAGTGTATTTTAAAGAATTAAAATCATTGAAATATACCGACAGCTATAATGCGTATATTTCATCAAATGATATATTATCGCAACTTTTTCAACATTTCGATATTCCGGAATGTATTTATGAAAGAACTTGGTATGGATTGAAAAATGCACTTGAGGAACAATGGTGGTTCTCAACAAATAATATAGTTATCATCCTTGAAGATATATCACGTATACCAGACAAAGACATGGTAAACTATATATGGCTAATAAATAATCTTCATGAATCTCAACTTAATTTTACTTTTATATTTAATGAAAAAGACATTGCAATTATAAAGTTATTGCATACATTTGTTGAAATTGCAGATTTATTAAACGACATCATTAAAGCCAAAGATTATATATGGAAAAACTTTTGTGGTGGAGATAAAATATTGTTTCAAGATATTTGTTACCATCATAAGGAATATCGCTATATTGCAAATATAAAAAGTATTAAGAATAAAACTGAATTATTTGAAGAACTTAGTACAAAGTTACATTTACCATCTTACTTTGGACATAATTGGGACGCATTAAATGAATTGTTCAATGATTTTCATTGGATTGATGAAAAAGAAATTATAATAATTCATGAAGATGTTTCTTCTATGAATCAAAATGATTTAGAAATCTATATTAAAATCATCTCGAATTCTTTGATTTCTTGGCAACAAGATACAAAACATATTATTAAATATATTTTCAAAACAAAGGATAAAGATTTAGTTCAATGTATAATGAATAAATAAAAGTGATGGTTAAATATCTAAAAGAGGGAAATATATTCAATATAGAAGGTGTAATGAATTATGCTCATGGGTATAATTGTGCCGGTGCAATGGGTAAAGGTATTGCTTTACAATTCAAAGAAAAATATCCTCAAATGTTTCGTCTATATAAACAAAAATGTAAAACCGGAGATTTTGTCCCGGGTGATGTTTTTGAATATAACTATGGTAATGGGTATGTATATAATTTAGGCACACAAAAAAACTTGGAGGACAAAAGCTGAAATTGAATTTATAAGAATGTCATTAGAAAATATGATGTTACAAGCTGAAAATCGAAAAGTCAAAGCCATTGCTTTGCCTGCAATAGGAGCCGGATTAGGCGGACTTGATTGGAATGATGTTAAAAAAGAGATTAAATATATTTCTAAAAAATATCCTAATATCGATTTATATGTCGTAGAATCTTATAAACCTTAAATTCATATTATGGCAAAAAGGATAGTAACAAGAATTGGAGATATATTTTGTGTTGAGATTGATGGCGAATATAAATGTTACTTTCAATTTCTGGAGAGAGATGTCAACTTGTTAAATAGCGATGTAATAAGAGCCTTTAAAACACGTTATCCGATAGATTATGAACCTGTTCTTTCTGAAATAGTTCGAGATGATGTGCTTTTTTATACGCATACATTTATAAGAGTTGGATTGGAGTATAACGCTTGGTATAAGATAGGTAGATTGAAACCCAAAGAACCATATAATCTTACAAATGTAAAATTTGGAACTTATTGTGAAACAAGATTAAAAAGAGATAATGGCATTTTTGAATTTATATCTGTCAGCCCTTTAGAGAATTGGACTACGTGGTATGTTAACAGAAAATATGAATGTGATGTTGATTTAAAGAGTGAAGATATAGAGATACTGGAACTTGGAGGAGTTATGCCCTATTCACAGATTTTATATAGAATCAAATATGGATATTTTTTATCTTGGTCTAAAGGATATGACATTATCAAGCGTCGACCGATTGCAGGGGTGAATAGTTACACGAAACATGAGATTGATGGGAACGTGTGCTATTTTCATTATATCGGCGAGGATATACATCGTGAAATTATTATAACTCCACAGGGTGTAATAAAACTTACCCAAGATGTCCCCGAAAGAAATGGATATACATTTCATGCCCGTAAGTTTTGGGAAATCAATTGGGCTTTCAAAGACCACATTTCTGAAGATGATTTCCTCACAGCATGGAACAAATACACATGAAATCTTATATAACGAATTAAAGTTTGAAAGATAATTATCAGAAAATGAACTGATATGAGAAAAGTATTATTTTTCATATTATATATTCTAATATCTTTATTTCATGCACAAACATTCGCTACTATACATACCTTGTACAAAAACTAAAAATTACAAATTAACTTAGAAGCTGTTTTGAATTTTCTAAGAATCTGTTTAAAATTTTCTTGAAATTTTTATTACAGTTCTACTTGGGACAAGTTTCGGATTCTTTAAGGCTCTTTTGGTTGTCTTTTTTATCAAATCGCTTGGAAATAGCTCGCTATTATCTGCGCAATTTGATGAAAAAATCCATTCCAAAATACTGCTTAAAATAATCTCGAAATAAAATTTAAACAGATTCTAAGAAGTTGCATTTCTTTTTATAACTTTGTATCTCGATATGGGGAAAACGATTATTATAGCTGAGGCGGGGGTGAATCACAATGGTGATATGGCAATAGCAAGGGGACTGATAGATGCAGCCTCCACTGCCGGTGCTGACTATGTGAAATTTCAGACGTTCAAGACCGAAAATCTTGTGTCTTGTAATGCCACAACGGCTGAATACCAACAGAATGCCACCGGTGAGACATCGCAATTTGCTATGCTCAAACGCCTTGAATTAACCCGAAATCAACATCTTGAATTAATGGATTATTGCCGTGAAAAAGGTGTGAAATTTCTTTCTACGGCATTCGACCTTGACAGCATAGATTTTCTAAACACTCTCAACCTCGATTTTTGGAAAATTCCAAGTGGAGAAATCACAAACTACCCGTATTTAGCCCGAATAGCAAAAACCGGGCAACCGATAATCATGTCGACAGGTATGTGCGACAACGCCGATATAGAGAACGCCCTAACGGCTTTATACGAAAACGGAGCTATCAAGGAAAATATCACCATTTTACATTGCAACACGCAATATCCCACCCCATTTGAGGACGTTAATCTAAAAGCAATGCGCACAATAGCCGAGAGGTTCGGCGTGTCTGTAGGATATAGCGACCACACTCAGGGGATAGAAATCCCCATTGCCGCCGTGGCATTAGGTGCGACAGTAATAGAAAAGCATTTCACTCTTGACCGCAACATGGAAGGACCCGACCACAAAGCCTCATTAGAGCCTATGGAACTCAAAAACATGGTTTCAGCTATACGCAATATCGAAAAGGCTTTAGGCAACGGCGACAAAAACATATCGTCAAGCGAAATCCCCAATAAAACCGTTGCTCGGAAAAGTATCGTAGCTGCAAAACACATTAAAAAAGGCGAACAGCTTACCGAAGACAACATCACCGTGAAACGTCCCGGAAACGGTATCTCCCCAATGCGTTGGAAAGAGGTACTGGGAACTATTGCATCCAAGGAGTATTTTCCCGATGAACTTATTGAATTATAAGAAAATGAAACGCAAGATATGCATCGTTACAGGAACACGCGCCGAATGGGGGCTGTTAAGCGGTATTGCTAAGGCTTTAGACAACCGTAAAGATGTGGTTTTACAAATAATAGCCACCAACATGCACCTATCGGAAAAATATGGCGACACATGGAAAGAAATCCAGCGCAATGGACTGAAAATAACCCTCAAAGTTCCTATACCCACATATATCACAACAGCTCATGACACAGTAAACGCCATGAGCGAGTGCATGAAAGGCATGTCAAAAGCATTCTCCACACTATCCCCCGACCTTATACTGATTCTTGGCGACCGTTTTGAAATGCTGGCTGTGGCATCTGCAGCTCTTATACACCGCATCCCCGTGGCTCACATGCATGGAGGAGAGGTTACTCAAGGAGCTTTCGATGAGAGCATCAGGCACTCTATCACAAAAATGAGCCATTTGCATTTTACATCCACCGAGGAAGCCCGCAACCGCATAATCCAATTAGGCGAAAACCCGGCTCATGTATTCAATACCGGTGCAATAGGCGTTTACAATATATTACACACACCACTGATGACACGTGAGGAACTTGAAAGCGATTTAGGTATCACAATTCCCGGCAACTCGGTATTTGTGACGTTCCACCCCACCACTCTCGACAGCATACCACCATATATACAATGCGAGAACCTGCTCAATGCTCTCGACCGAAGAAAAGACATTAAGATATTGTTTTCCTATCCTAACAATGACACCGGCGGAAACGATATAATACAACTTATCGACCGATTTGTCTCCAATAATGCCGACCGAAGTGCTGTATTTCCATCTCTCGGCGCACGAAGATACTTATCTGTCTTACGATGTGTAAGTGCAGTCGTCGGAAATTCTTCAAGCGGCATAATAGAAGTACCTTCAATGCACATCCCCACACTGAACATCGGCATTCGCCAAAAGGGACGGCAACGGGCGGAGTCTGTAATCGACTGCGGTGTGACTTTTGAAGAAATAAGCGAAGGACTTGAAAAAGTCTTGTCAGAAGAAAGCATATCATCAGCAAGAACGTGCAATAACCCCTATGAACAAGCCGGGACATTAGATAAAATAGTGGAAATCACAGCCACCTATCCTTTAGAAAACATAATCCAAAAACCCTTTTACGACATAAAACAATGAGAACCCTGTATGTAATCCCCGCCCGAGGTGGCAGCAAAGGAATTTCGGGCAAAAACATAAAACCACTGGCAGGCAAACCTCTAATAGCTTATTCGATAGACTTAGCACGCAAATTTGCCGATGATTCCGATATATGCGTCAGCACCGATGATATGGAAATCATCGGCATAGTTGAAAAGATGGGGCTGAAAGTACCGTTCGTACGTCCCGCCGAACTCGCCACCGACCACAGTGGAACATACGAGGTATTACTGCACGCTCTTGATTATTACACTTCAAAGGGCATTCACTACGATACAATAGTATTACTTCAACCCACATCTCCCTTTCGCACAGCCGATGATATACGCCGTTGCATAGAACTTTATACTCCCGACATCGATATGGTAGTGAGCGTGAAACCGGCAGCGACCAATCCTTATTACAATGCGTTTGAAACCGATGGTAACGGATTCTTACACATATCCAAAGGCGAGGGTAATTACACCCGTAGACAAGACGCTCCGAAAGTATGGGAATACAACGGTGCTGTGTATGTAATCAACACCGAATCGCTGCGGCGCATGAAGTTGGGGGAATTTCCACGCAGACGCATGTGTGAAATGAGCGAAGAGCATTCTCTTGACCTCGACACCCTCACCGATTGGCTCATAGCCGAAACCATCCTCGCCCAAAAGCAATCATAGCAGAAAGCCGCCATTGCTGTTACATAAAAGACGTTAACTACCCTTATTCTTTTTACTTAGATTTCTCTATTCGGGGATTTTGCGTTATCTTTGCAAAGATTTTTATAACTTAACAGAATTATGACATTTGCAATTATAGCTGCAGGCGAAGGTTCACGCCTTTCACAAGAAGGCGTTGCATTGCCTAAACCGCTTGTAAGCCTCAACGGGACGGCGATGATCGATCGTCTCATAAAAATATTCACCCTATGCGAAGCCGATAAAGTGGTTATTATCATCAATGATTTACACAAGGTTACACAAGAACACTTGCTGAAACTTCAAGCTCAATCACAAGTGCCTGTCGAAATCATTGTCAAGACCACACCAAGCTCGATGCATAGTTTCTTTGAACTAAGCAAACTCATACAAGACGACAAATTCTGCCTTACAACAGTAGACACCATTTTCCGTGAGGAAGAATTTAAAGTATTCATAGAAGAATTCAAAAGCAGCGATTGCGATGGATACATGGCTGTGACCGATTTTATCGATGATGAGAAACCGCTATACATCTCTACCGACAAAGAGTTGAACATTACAGGGTTTCACGACACCGCCACTCCGGATTGCCGTTTCATTTCAGGCGGCATATATTGCTTGACACAACCGGCAATAAACACACTCAACAAGTGTATGGAAAAAGGAATCTCACGCATGCGTAATTTCCAGCGGGAGCTTGTAGCCGACGGATTGAGACTCAAAGCATACCCATTCAGTAAAATATTGGACGTGGATCATGCCGATGACATAACAAAAGCCGAAAAATTCCTGTCAGGCAACGAATAAATAACCCCAAGAAAAGACTTATGAGCAAATTACATATCACAGGCATAAGCCGCGGCAGCGAATATTCTCCCAACAACGTAGGTAGCGACAGTGAAATATTCAACAATGTCGTAAATGCCTTGACCGAACTCGGATGTGACGTTGACATCTATTCCGAAAAAGAATTTGTGGAAAAGAACATACAAGCAGAAATTATATTTGACATGGCTCGCGATAAAGCCACCATCAAGCGTCTTCAGGAGCTTGAAGATGGCGGAGCACTTGTCATTAACTCAGCCTATGGTATCATGAACTGCGTGCGAAAGCCGATGACAGAATTACTGTTAAAGAACAACGTACCGCATCCACACACTGTAATAATAGACACAAAAGAGGAATTTTGCGGAGACTTTTATCCTTGCTGGATAAAACGAGGCAATTCTCATACCATACTGAAAGAAGATGTGACTTACGTAACTTGCAAAGAGGAAGCAGAAACAGCTTTAGCTGATTTTCGTAACCGCAACATATCGACAGCCGTAATAAGCGAGCATCTTGAAGGAGACCTGATAAAATTCTATGGAGTGCAAGACACCGACTTTTTCTATTGGTTCTACCCTTCACACGTACACAGCAAATTCGGTCTTGAAAAAATCAATGGCGACAGCCAAGGTTACAACTTCGATGTCAATGAATTGAAACGCATAAGCGATCTTGCAGCCGTAGCACTCAACACGCCTGTTTATGGCGGAGATTGCGTGGTTTCCAAAGACGGAACAGTGAGACTTATCGACTTCAACGACTGGCCGAGTTTTGCACGTTGCCGAGAAGAAGCAGGCAAAAAAATAGCCGAATGCATATACAACAGAGCTAAAAATCACAAGAAACAACAATGAGCGAAACCAACAAGAAAAATAAAGGCATCGAGGCAACTCTCAAATCACAAGATACCGAAGAGTTCCTTGACATCTACACCAATCGTCCCATAGGCTATGCATGGGCTTTATTCTTCAATAAACTGAACGTTCACCCCAATGTTGTAACAATATTGTCCATCATACTCGGCGTGAGCGCAGGTGTCATGTTCTATTTTCCCGATATGACACATACCCTGATAGGTATAGCCCTGCTGATGTGGGCAAATCATTACGATAGTGCCGACGGACAATTAGCAAGAATGACCGGAAAGAAAACCCGTTGGGGACGCATGCTCGATGGTTTTGCCGGCGACCTTTGGTTTTTCTCCATATACGTAGCTATATGCTTGCGGCTCACAAGTGAACCAATACCATTCGGAATTAGTGATGGTATGCACTGGGGACCGATTATTTGGATTATGGCAATCTTTGCCGGCACTGTGTGCCACAGCAAGCAATGCACTCTTGCCGATTACTATCGCAACATCCATCTTTTCTTCTTAAAAGGTGAAAGCGGTAGTGAACTCGACAATTTCGCTCAACAACGCAAGATATTCAACGAATTGCCTTGGAAAGGGAACTTCTGGTGGAAAACATTCTTGTATTTCTACGGTAACTACACTCGCAGTCAAGAAAAAATGACACCCAACTTCCAAAAATTCCTTGCATTGGTAAAAAGCAAATACGGGAACAACATCCCCCAAGATTTGCGAGATAATTTCCGCACTTACAGCAAACCATTGATGAAATATACCAACATTCTCACATTTAATACACGGGCAATAGCTCTATACATAAGCATGCTTATAGGAGAACCTTGGTTATACTTTATCTTTGAAATTATCGTAATGAGTGCGATATTCCTGTTCATGCGCAAACGCCATGAGGATTTATGCGCCAAATTATATGAAAAATACGCTAAATAAAACACCTATTTATATATGCTGACAGAAATCAAGGGTATCATTTTTGACTACGGCGGTACGATAGATACCAACAGTCGCCATTGGGCTGAAGTGCTTTGGAGCAAATATGTCGAAATTAATGTGCCTACCGATAAAGAGTCTTTCAGAGATGCTTACGTGTATGGCGAAAGAGCTATGGCAAAACATCCTTATGTGAAACCTGAGCATAACTTCTATGATGTGCTTGACATCAAGACCCGGTTGCAAATGGATTTCCTCTATGAATCAGGAAAAATGACCGAACCGAAAGACATACTTTACGGTTATGCGAAACAAATAACCGACTTATGCTACCGGTATGTTCTTGATGTTTTGAAATCCACTCTTCCAGTGGTAGAAACACTATCAAAAAAATATAAGCTTGTGCTTGTATCCAACTTCTACGGCAATATAAACACAATCCTTGAGGACTTCAAGCTCATAAACTATTTCGACAGCATTATAGAATCTTCGGTTGTAGGCGTGCGCAAGCCCGATCCCGCCATATACCAATTAGGAGTAGACGCTATGGGCTACAAGGCAGAAAGCGTCCTTGTGGTGGGCGATTCTTTCTCCAAGGATGTAGTTCCGGCTAAAGCTGTTGGTTGTCAAGTAGCATGGCTGAAAGGAGAAGGCTGGGGAGGAGAAGTCATAGACGAGACTCTTCCTGATGTTATCATCACCGATCTACCGCAACTTCTTGAATTGGTATAAAAACTTTTAGAAGTTAGAAGTTACTTTAAAGTAATACCTCAAAAATAGTGTGAGCGGCGTGCCATCACGGCAAACCGCTCACGTTGGTTTATAGGGAATTGTATCTTGTTTTTACTCTTTCTTTTCTGTATCTTCATCAAGGCTTATAGCCTTTATTGTTCCCAATTGGAATGATTTTATCTCGGCGGGCTTGCCACGATAGTAAAGTTTACCTGTTCCGCTGCCTTTTATCGACAATTTTCCACCATCGACACGGCAATAAACCTTTCCTGTACCCAATATACGGCAATTTACATTTTCGGCAATCAGTTCATCCGCCCTTATAGTCCCTTTTCCGGTATTTTTAACATTCAGTCCTGTACACTTGCCCTTTACCGAAATATTTCCCTTTCCGGTAAGTATTTCCAAGTCAACAGTTGTGGCTACAACCTCATCCACTATAATCGAGCCGTTATCCATAAGTTTGAACTTGACATGGGGAGCCGGAGCAACGCTGCGCACAATCAAAGTGCTGTCACCAAGATTATCGGCACTCTGCAAATAAGCCGAATAAACCACGATATCAGGAAGGTTCTCGTTATATACACTGTCGGTTCCTACCGTAATGGACAACTTACCCTTCTTATTATTAGTGAAAATCAACTGATTCGCCATTGCCGGAAAAGCTGAGAATTTGGCATATCCGGTAGAGTCGGGATTACAACGGTACTCAACATTTATGTCATCCACAACAGTCAAACTCGTAAAATCACCCACATTCACCGTAAAATCCTGCATCTCTTGTGCATCAGCAACAAGAAACGCCATCAGAAACGCGATCACATACAACATTCTACTTTTCATCGCTATTTACGTTTATTATGTTAATATATCCTTTTCTATCCGATTGAGAATAGCATCGAGCTCGTCAAAACTATTTGCTTTCAACATTGCAATACGGGTTTCCCTGAAATTAGGTATACCCTTAAACAACGGTGTTGCAGCCAAATGACGGCGTATATGCAATATACCTCGATATTCATCAATCCTGTCAATACTCTCTTTTATCTGTCGACGAAGTAAAGCTAATTTTTCCACAGCCGGAATAGGCTCGATAGCCTCACCATGTTGCAAATAATACTTCATCTCTTTGAATATCCACGGTGCACCTATAGATGCACGACCCACCATAACAGCATCCACTCCATAACGGTCGTAATATTCAGCCAATTTTTCAGGCGTGGTTATATCACCATTCCCTATTATAGGAATTTTCATGCGAGGATTGTTCTTCACCTCTCCTATGAGTGTCCAATCAGCCTCACCGGTATACATTTGACTGCGGGTTCGTCCATGAATGGTTAAAGCCTGTATTCCACAATCCTGCAATTGTTCGGCAAGGTCTACTATTATTTTGCTGCTACAATCCCACCCCAACCGCGTCTTTACCGTTACCGGAATTTTCACAGCATCCACGATGGCCCGAGTAATTTCAAGCAATAGCGGTATATTACGCAACATTCCCGAACCGGCTCCCTTAGAGGCAACTTTCTTAACGGGACACCCGAAATTTATATCCAGAACCTCGGGACCGGCTGTTTCTGCTATGAGAGCAGCCTCAACCATAGGGGCTACCTCCTTACCGTATATCTGAATAGCGGCAGGTCGTTCACCGGTATTGATTGAGAGTTTACGGGTTGTGGCATTTATATTTCTTATCAAGGCATCGGCACTGACAAATTCCGTATATACCATATCAGCCCCTTGCTCCCTGCATATAAGTCTGAAAGACGGATCTGTAACGTCTTCCATCGGTGCCAACAGCACCGGTTTTTCTCCCAAATCTATATTCCCTATGTGCATAAACCTTTTCTATTTCTTATAATTACATTACAAAGATAGCAAACTCCATACTTTATATAAAAAACAATGAGACATTTTGACAAAAAATAGTGATTTTCGGAACATGCAACATGTGTTTTAACCTCGTTTGCTCAATATAAAACTTTCACGCCCCACATCGGAATGCTTATAAGACCTTGCGTAATGGATTTTTTATAGTATTTTTGCAACGATTGTATAATATAGATATGATTAAAGCAGTATTTTTCGACATAGACGGAACTTTAGTGTCTTTCAACACTCACAAAATTCCTGAATCCACATTATATGCGTTAGACAGTCTCAGGCAAAAAGGAATAAAAACTTTCATCGCCACAGGACGTTCATGGCGACAAATCCAAGAGGTTAAAGATTTTCCAATATTTGACGGATATATAACGCTTAACGGAAGTTATTGCATTGATGATAAAGGGGAAACAATATACAGCAACTGCATACCCGAAGAGGATTTGGCACGGCTGGCAGAATTCCACCGAGAAAGACCATTTCCCGTTGAGTTTGTCTACAACGACCACGAAACAATGACCGAAGTAAACCAAGCTGTTATCGATGCTTGGGAAAAGGTGAATGTACCCGTTCCTCCCATCACACCTATGCAAGACAGCAAAAGAAAAGGTGTCTTTCAGTTAGGCATATTTCTCACACGTGAAGAAGAAACCGCACTGAAACTCACCGACCGTTTCATGCCCGGTTGTGAATCTATGCGATGGAGCCCCGATTTCTTTGATATAATACCTAAAGGAAGCCGTAAAAGCTGCGGCATCGATAAAATCATATCTCACTACGGTATCAAGTTGTCAGAAGTAATGTCTTTCGGAGACGGAGGCAACGACATCGACATGATAAAGCATGCAAGTATCGGTATAGCTATGGGCAACGCAGGAGATGACGTCAAAGCTGCTGCCGACTACACAACCACTACGGTAGACGAAGATGGCGTGCTGAACGCATTAAAACATTTCGGGATTCTATAAAATAATACTACCTTTGCAACATGAAGAATATAGCTATTTTTGCATCAGGAAACGGCTCTAACGCTGAAGCTATTGCCCGCTATTTTGCAAACTATAAAAACATCTGCGTCAAATGCGTTCTGTCCAATCGTCATAATGCCGGTGTTCACCAACGCATGGAACAACTCAACATTCCATCTTATTCATTCTCCAAAGAAGAATGGCAAGATGCACACAAAATTACCGATTTTCTGAAAAAAGAGAATATCGAACTTATCGTATTGGCTGGATTCCTCGCCAAGATAGAGAAACCTATCCTATCAGCATTCCAAGGAAATATAATTAATATTCACCCATCATTATTGCCGAAATACGGAGGAAAAGGCATGTGGGGACATCACATACATGAAGCTGTCATTGCAGCCGGCGAAACACAAAGCGGCATTACAATACATTATATAGATGAAAACATCGATGAAGGCAGGATTATATTTCAAACTTCCTGTGACGTACTGCCGGGAGACACACCCGATACCCTTGCCGAAAGAATCCATAAACTTGAGCATAGATACTTTCCTGAAATAATCGAAAAGATTCTTGGAAAAGAAATATAAGAATCTGTTTAAATTTCAGAAGTCGTTTTAATTTTATTTCGAGAGTATTTAGAATGGCTTACATTAACGATGAGCGTTAGGATAAGCCGCTTTCAACTCTTCCATGACCTTCGAAACAAAAGGTGTGGGTGAAAGTTCATAAGCCCTTTGCATGAACTCCAGAGCTTTCATTGCGGTCGAGGTCAATTGCGATCGCGTACCTTCCGATGCTTTCCACATCACATAGTTGTAGTTACCCAACGCAAGCAAAGCAGCATAATTGCAATCATCCAACGCAAGAATTCTGTTATAATAAACAACAGCTCTTTCAAATTCTCCTAAAATCATATATCCGCGGGCAACAATAGAAATATAGCCTATTTCATCGGGAGTTGCAGAAAGCAGTTCATTACCTATCGCCACCATTTCAGGCGCATCGTTTCTGAAATCATAATACTTCAGCAGACGGGTATTAATGTGACGCGCCATCCACGGTTGACGCTCCTTTACAAGAATAAGGAATCGCTCATATTCCCGGGAACAACCTATTTCAAACGAGAAATCTCTCACTTCCGTGAATACCGAATCAAGCGCCATTCCCTGTCTCTGAGTACGCTCCAACAGGCTCATTTGCGCATCATCATCCGCCATTATTCCGCTTGTCACTATCGCCCGGGCATAATTAACGGCTTTATCAGGGCGCATATCCATCATAAGCAAATACATGGCATTCGCGCTGTTCCACTCTTGAAAAGCCACAAACCGCTCAGCTTTCGCCTCCAACTTATCATAATCAGCCGCAAAGCACTCCCACGCCAATATTGCAGCAATAAAAACCGTTATTAATCTCATTCTTTCCATATTACTGCACAAATATAACGAAAGGCGAGAGAAGAAAAAGCAAGAAACCGTTTAAATTTTATTATAGTTTTTCTCAAAACATGTTTCGGATTCTAAAAATCAAGGAGCAAGGGAAGAATTATTCATATTTTCTTTGTAAATTTGTGCAATTTTTGGTGAATTGGCTCTAAATGAGCCTTAAAACAACAGAAAATACACTCATAATTATGAATATATCTTATAATTGGCTGAAAGAATATATTGATTTCAACCTTACGCCGGAGGAACTGGGTGCAGCACTCACTTCCCTTGGGCTTGAATGTGGAACCATAGAGAAAGTTGAGACCATCAAAGGAGGACTTGAAGGGCTTGTAGTGGGTGAAGTGCTTACATGCGAGAATCACCCCGATAGCGACCACCTTCACATCACAACCGTAGACCTTGGCGATGGCACACCCACTCAAATAGTGTGCGGAGCATCCAATGTAGCAGCAGGTCAACACGTGATAGTAGCTACAGTAGGAACCAAACTTTACGACGGCGACAAAGAATTTGCAATCAAAAAATCAAAGATACGCGGCGTTGAATCATTCGGTATGATATGCGCTGAAGACGAGATAGGCGTAGGTAATTCTCATGCAGGAATCATCGAGTTGCCGCTTGACGTTCCTGCCGGTACACCCGCCAAGGAATATTACAATATAAAGGACGACTATGTACTCGAAGTAGACCTTACGCCCAACCGTATAGACGGAGGCTCGCACTATGGCGTCGCACGCGACTTGGCAGCATGGCTTAACGTACATGGCACTCCGGCGCAACTTCACCGCCCTTCGGTAGAAAACTTCAAGAGTGACCGTGCCGATGGAGCTGTAGAGGTGATTGTAGAAAATACCGAAGCTTGTCCTCGCTATTGCGGTGTCACTATTCGTAATGTAAAAGTGCAGGAAAGTCCCGAATGGTTACGCAATTATCTGACAGCCATAGGACAACGCCCTATCAACAATATCGTCGATATTACCAATTTCATACTTCTCGGCATGGGACAGCCATTGCACTGTTTTGATCTCGCCAAGGTAAAAGGAGAAAAAGTCATCGTCAAGACCGTAGCCGAAGGTACTAAGTTTACCACTCTTGATGAAGTTGAACGCACTCTTTCCGATCGAGATTTGATGATATGCAACACCGAAGAACCTATGTGCATAGGCGGTGTTTTCGGCGGTCTTGATTCAGGTGTAACCGAACACACCACCGACATATTCTTGGAAGCGGCTTATTTCCATCCTACTTGGATTCGTAAGACAGCCCGCCGTTTCGGTTTAAATACCGATGCATCTTTCCACTTTGAAAGAGGTATCGACCCGAATGATGTCATCTATAACCTGAAACTTGCTGCATTATTGGTTAAAGAAGTGGCCGGTGGAGAGATTTGCGGAGAAATAATCGACAAAAAGGCTGCAGAGTTCCCTGCATTCCCTGTAACATTGGAATACAGCTACTTAAATTCTCTTATAGGCAAAGCAATACCTGCAGACACCATTAAAAGCATTCTTAACAGCCTTGAAATAGCAATAACAAAGGAATCGGATACCGAACTCGAATTGCTTGTTCCCACTTACCGCGTCGATGTTCAACGCCCATGCGACGTTGTGGAAGATATTCTCCGCGTATATGGCTACAACAATGTGGAATTTGACGAAAGCGTGCGCAGCAACCTTTCCTACAAGACCATTGTCGACATAAAGAACGACTTGCAGAAACTGATTTCAGAACAGCTCACAGCATGTGGTTTCAACGAAATCATGAACAATTCACTCACAGCCGAAATCTATTATGAAGGACTTAGCGCATACCCGCAAGAGAATTGCGTAAAGTTGATGAACGCCCTAAGCAATGACTTGAATGTTATGCGCCAAACCCTGCTTTTCGGAGGACTTGAAAGCATTGCCCACAACATCAACCGTCGCATGGCAAACCTAAAGATGTATGAGTTCGGCAATGTATATCGGTTTACCCCCGGAATCGACCAAAGTGAAAAGGTTCTTGCCCCATATTCAGAGCATACATCTCTCGGAATATGGATGACAGGCAACGACACTGAAAGCAACTGGGCAAGAAAAGAAAACAAAATCACGGTTTTCGACTTGAAAGCCGTAGTTGAGAATATATTTGCAAGATTAGGCATCAGTGCAGGAGAAATCGTCATAACACAGTCATGCGATGATGTGTTCTCGGCAAAACTTGACATAACCAACCGCGGAGGCAAGTTGCTCGGCTCTCTCGGTGTAATAAAATATGCACTCTTAAAGAAAATGGACATCGAGCAACCCGTATTCTACGCCGAATTTGATTGGGACACCGTAGTGAAAGCTGCAGCCAAAAAGAAAGTTACATTCACAGACCTGCCAAAGACACAAGCAGTAAAACGCGACTTGGCTCTGCTCGTCGATAACACGGTTACTTTCGCCCAAATAGAAAAAGTAGTCAACGCATCCGAAAAGAAACTGTTGCGAGGCGTAACCCTATTTGACGTGTACGAAGGAAAGAACCTTGAACCGGGTAAAAAGTCCTACGCTATCAGCATCACCTTGCAAGATACAGAAAAGACATTGCAAGACAAACAAATCGATAACGTAATGAACAAAATAATCGCCAACCTTGAACGAGAAGTTGGAGCTAAACTGCGTTAAAAAGCAACAAAAACGAATATTATTAAAAATAAAATAACAAAAACTCATGGGAAGAGCATTTGAATTTCGCAAAGCAAGAAAACTAAAACGCTGGGGAAACATGTCACGCACATTCACCCGCATAGGTAAGGAAATCACAATCGCCGTAAAATCGGGCGGTCCGGATCCTTCAGGCAACTCACGCCTACGCGCACTTCTTGCCAACGCTAAAGCGGCTAACATGCCTAAGGACACTATAGAACGTGCTATCAAGAAAGCTACCGACAAAGACGCAACCGACTACAAGGAAATCGTATATGAAGGATACGGACCTTTCGGTATAGCAATACTTATCGAGGCTGCTACCGACAATAACACCCGCACTGTAGCCAATGTGCGCAGCTATTTCAACAAGTTCAACGGAAGCCTTGGTACCAGCGGCAGCCTTTCTTTCTTGTTTGAACACAAATGCGTATTCCACATCAAGCCTAAAGACGGTGTATCGGTTGAAGATTTGGAACTTGAACTTATCGACTACGGTGTAGACGAAGTAGAACAGGATGAAAACGAAATCATCGTTTCAGGTGCATTCGAGGAAAATTCCAATATACAGAAGTACCTTGAAGATAACGGCTATGAAATAGAAAGTTCTGAATTTGTACGCATCCCGAACGACTTGAAAGAAGTTACCGCAGAACAGCGCGAAGTTCTTGAGAAACTTCTTGAAAAATTTGAAGACGATGACGACGTACAGAACGTATTCCACAACATGAAAGAAGAGGAAGAGTAACTCCTCCACCATCCATAACGACTGCTCAAAATCAAGCTGTCACATAATCACAAAAATAGAAAAGGAAATTCGGCTCACTGAGATTCCTTTTCTATTTTTTGCGCATTAACGAAAAAGCGTTATCTTTGTGATTGGATTAAACTATACCTATCTGAAATGAGAGTTAAAATTCACCGTGAAGGATTAAACATAATACTGATACTGCTGTTCATTCTATTGGTGTTCAACGGTTTGGCATTCCTTTTCATCGGTTATACGGTTATACCCATAATCTTTGCCGCCATATCGGGAATTTTATTCTTGTTTGTAGTTAATTTTTTTCGTTCCCCACGCAGACACTTCACAGGCAACAAAGAAAACACCGTAATATCCTCGGTGGACGGCACGGTTGTGGCTGTGGAAGAAGTCTATGAAGCAGAGTATCTGAAACGTAACGTGATGCAGGTATCGGTATTTATGAGCGTATTCAACGTACACGCCAATTGGGTTCCGGCTGACGGTACGGTAAAATTCGTAACACATCACTCAGGGCGTTTCCTTGCGGCATACCTGCCCAAGTCCAGCACCGAGAACGAACGTTCAACCATCGTAATAGAGACACCGGGAGGACATGAAATTCTCATGCGACAAATAGCCGGAGCTATCGCACGACGCATTGTCACCTATCCCGAACAAGGAGAACAAGTCTATATAGACGAACACATAGGATTCATCAAATTCGGTTCTCGCGTAGACCTGTATTTGCCGCTCGACAGCGAAATTTTCGTAAAGATAGGCGATAAGACTATGGGTGGTATAACCGAAATAGCACGTTTGAAACAACATTAATCCCTCACAAAATGAAAGTGCTGCAATCAATAAAAAACAACATCCCCAACTCCATAACCTGCCTTAACCTTATGGCAGGTGCAACAGCTTGTATTTACGCTCTTAACGGAACTGCCCAATACGGTACACTCAATGGGTTTCAAGTAGCATTCATCTTCATTTGCATAGGAGCTATATTTGATTTCTGCGACGGACTTGTGGCAAGAATGCTGAACACCGTGTCAGCCATAGGCAAAGAACTTGATTCCTTGAGCGACTGCGTGACTTTCGGGCTTGCTCCGTCAATGATGATATACACCATGCTTGAACAGCACAATCCGGGATGCCTCTGCAATTATGCCGCATTCTTGATAGCGGTATTCGGCGCTGTGCGTTTGGCAAAATTCAATATTGACACTACTCAAGCCACATCATTCAAGGGTATGCCTATTCCTGCAAACGCCATCTTCTGGATAGGCTATGTGAACTTCTGCATTGAAAACGGTTATACCGGAGTCGGCACTTTCATCGCCATTGCAGCGCTAAGCTACTTAATGATCTGCAACATGCCGATGTTCAGTTTCAAGATGAAATCTTTCGGAATAAAGGAAAACTTTCATCGCTACTTGCTTGTTGTGTTGACGATTGCATTTGTTGTATGCTTTGGTGTTACAGGCTTGTTCTATACTATCGTTGCATATACAATCCTTTCGCTGATAAAAAAATAACGAATCACTACTTCTTACATTCATATTAAGCCCTTTTATTTATGGAATTATTACTGTTACTGCTTATCATATTCGTGTTTTTCCCGCTCTTCAAGGTAATATTCGCTGTGGGGAAAACAGCTCACACATTTAAGAAAGCTTACGACCAACAAACGAAACAATACGCCAAAGCCAAGCAGGAGCAAACCGAAAACGCCGAAAAAAACGGCAGAAAAGAACGTCTACGCTCTTTCTTCAAAAGAACAAGCGAGGATGTGGAGTTTGAGGAAATCAAAACAGACCGCACTGCAAAGCAGACAAGCGAAAACAGACAAACCACATCGGGCAACAGTTCGGCAAAACCCGGCATAACCGATGCGCACTTTGAAGATGTGTAAAACCGGCATTATACACAATCACACCACACAAAATGTCAATAGACAATACACTTTTCTTGGAGCTGGTTGAGGCAGCCATCCAATCACCGTCGGGACATAACACCCAGCCGTGGAAATTTGCCCTGACAGCCGACGGCAACATGAAAGTGATGCCCGACTACACACGTACACTTCCCGCAACCGATCCCTCCAACCGCGAACTTCTGATTTCGGTCGGATGCGCCACAGAAAGCATCTCCATATACGCCGCAAGTAAAGGCTTTTCGGTTCACGAACAACCCGAAAACGACGCTGTTATAATATCTTTTACAGAATCAAACAAAGCGACAGATAAGAAACTCTCCGAAGCGATAAGCACACGCCAAACCAACCGTAATTCCTATAACGGTACTAAAATATCGCATGAGGCTATCGGATTATTGAAGGCAAAAGGCATCATGTTTTATGAAAACGGAACGCATGAGTTCGCAATAATAAACGAACACATAGAAACAGCCAACAATATCCAAATGAACGATGAAAGATTCAAGCAAGAACTGAAACAATACATGAGATATTGCGAAAATGACGCCCGGAAAAGCGGCGACGGACTTAGCTATGATACACTCGGAGTTCCTTCCATTCCCGTTTTCATGCGAAAAAGCGCAACGGCTCTGTCACTGAACGCCTCTATGCAAAACCGTTTTAACAGCAAGAAAATAGCCGGCAGTTCACATTTCATCGTCATCACAGGAGAAGACACCGTTTCCGGATATATCGACACAGGCAGGCGTCTTATGCGTTTACTGCTCAAAGCAGAAACCCTCGGTATAGCATGTGCCTACATGAATCAGCCGTGTGAATTAAGCACAGTGCGTAATATGTTAAAGACAGCCCTGTCTATCGATGGCGTTCCACAAATCATACTGCGCATGGGATACAGTTCTCGCACGCCACGTTCTCACCGCCGTCCTACGACATCATTCATTGAATGATGCCTGTTTTATATTGTGATTAGTATCTATAGTGACAATATTAAAGCACTACTTTAATGGCTTTTCCGCCTTGACAAATCTTTAAGAAGTTATTTTAATTAGTGATAAGAAATCACTATTGTTTTTCTGAAAATATAGGATGTTTTATTGTAAAAGTCGCTTGAAAAATATATATTTGCATCAAAAAGTCGCTTGAAAAAATAGTCACTCGACATAAAAGTCCCTTGAAAAAGTTGCTATTTTGATAAAAAGTCGCTTGAAAAAATTACAAATCACATAAAAAGTCATTCTAAAAAATATCATGTTAAATAGAAAAATAGAAAAGACTCTTCTTGAATGGAAAGATTTACCAAATCATAATCCGTTGATTATAAAGGGATGCAGACAATGTGGGAAAACCTATTCTGTGCTAAAATTTGCTCATAAACATTATAAGCATGTTATCTACATAAACTTCTTTGAAAATCCCGCCTACATTTCAATTTTTAATGGTTCGTTGAAGATCGATGACCTTATATTATATATGTCTGCTGCCTTAGGTTCTAAAGCTGTATTCGAAGAAAAACACACATGTATAATTCTTGATGAAATACAGGAATGTCCAAATGCGCGAACATCATTAAAATTTTTCAAGCAAGATGGTAGATTTGATGTTATCTGCACAGGTTCATTATTAGGCGTGAATGGATATAAGGAACGGACGATGTCTATTCCGGTTGGATATGAAACGATAATTAATATGTTTCCACTTGATTTCGAAGAATTTTTATGGGCTAATAATATACCTGAAAGTGTTATTGACAATTTAAAGGAATGTTTAAGCACATGTACAGCCGTTCACGATTTGATTCATGAAAGAATGAATGAATTACTTTTGCAATATACCGTGGTAGGCGGTATGCCTGCTGTCGTCAATGAATTTATTGCCTCACATCAGATTAACAATGTTTTACAACTGCAAAGAGACATTGTGAACGGCTATGGCGATGATATGGTTAAATATGCCGATAAAAGTAATAAATCCAAAATCCGTGAATGTTTTTATTCAATCCCCAAACAGCTCGGAAAGGAAAATAAAAAATTTCAATATTCAATAATAAAAAAGGGGGCAAGCTCTGTAAAATATGAAGGCAGTCTTCAATGGATAGAAGATGCCGGCATTATTCGTCGTTGCTACAACCTGAATATCACCGAATTACCGTTAGATGGTAATGCCGACAAAAATATATTTAAAGTATATATGGCTGATATAGGGTTGTTTGTAAGTATGCTTGAAGATGGAACACAATATGATATATTAAAAGGTAATTTATTGGGATATAAAGGTGCAATCTTTGAAAATCTTGTTGCCGATTTCTTTGGTAAAATGGGACGTAAATTATATTATTTCCATAAGGATTCCGGTTTGGAAGTAGATTTTGTGATAAGGTATAAAGGTGAATGTATATTAGTTGAATGTAAGTCTAACTCCGGAAATATAAAAAGCACTAAAACAGTATTAAAACATCCCGAAAAATATCACGTATATAATGCCATAAAATTAGGAAATTACAATGTTGGGAAAAGTGGGAATATCACAACATTACCTTTATATATGGGATTCTTACTTATAGAAAGATAGATTTTGCTTGGGATGCTACTTATTTTATTGATTAGTGAAAATTTTACCATAAAATTTTACCTGAATTTTATATTTGATATTAATATTAATAGTTACCTTTGTATCAATAAACAAAAACGGGTAAATATAGTATTGGGGTTCAACGGTTTGCTTAAAAGATGAAATCCCTAATGTTAATAATTAAAACAAAATAATCACTAATCAATAAACTTAAAGATTTATGAAGAAAATTTTACTTACACTTTTATGTCTTTTTAGCATTATAGCCACAAGTGCCACTGAAACTACAATTAAATTCTCAGAAAAAGGCTATACAAATGCTCAAGAAGTAACAGAAGTTGATGTTGATGATTTCATCAAACTAACTTTCAATCAAGGTTCTAACAATAATAATACGCCTAAGTATTATAACACCGGCTCTGCAATGCGTGTGTATGGTGGAAACACTATGACTGTTTCGGTAAAGGATGGCTCAATACTTCTCAATAAAGTGACTATGACCACTACTACAAGCAATGTAGTAAATGCAGAAAGTACCGTAACTAATGGTAAATTAGCAATAGATGGTACTACTGCGATTATTTCCGAAATAAATTCTACAGAAACAACGTTTACTCAAGGGGGAACTTCAGGACACGTAAGAATTGTTTCTTTGACAATTGAATATTCGGTTATAGATGAAAATGTAGTCCATGCACCTACTTTCTCAGTGGCAGGAGGAACTTATTATGATGCACAAAATGTAGAAATTGTTTGTGAAGATGAAAATGCTGAGATATATTACACTTTAGATGGGGAAACACCTTCAAAGGATGCAATATTTTATACCGGAGCAATCACTATTTCAGAAAACACTACAGTAAAAGCCATTGCATACGTTGGTCTTAAAGAAAGTTCTATAGCTACTGTTACTTATGAGATTATTCAAAAATCAACTGAATCGTATAAAATTACAACGACAATCGAGCCGGGCTACCATTATATAATAGTAGGCAAATATGGTGAAGACTATTATGCTATGAGTATAACTCAAAATTCAAACAATAGACCTATTGTGCCTGTGACAGTTTCAGAAGATGGCACTATCAAGAATCCTGCTGTTACGGTATGCGAATTTGAAACCGCACTCTCAGGTGGTTTATGGGGTTTTTATGATTTTACTAATGAGGGATATTTGTATGCTGCATCATCAAGCAAAAATTATTTGAGAGTTCAATCTGAATTTAACGATAACGCTAAGGCGACAGTGGAGTTTGGCATAGATAATGATGCGAATGTAGCTAAAATCATATTCCAAGGCGAAAATACTCGAAATGATTTGCGTTTCAATCATCTTAGTAAAGTGTTTTCTTGTTATAGCAATGATAAAGAATATACAGAAGAATCATCTTTACCGGTTTATCTCTATCAACGAGTAAATGACATTCAAACCGGTATTGAGGATGCGATGATTGATGCTGATGCACCGGTGGAATATTATAATTTGCAGGGTGTGAAAGTGGCAAATCCTGAAAACGGTATCTTTATTAAGCGTCAAGGCGGAAAAGCTATTAAAGTAGTGCTTTAATATTGTCACTATAGATACTATTCATAGTATAAACAGATGCGTCTTAACTCGGGCGCATCTGTTTTTGTTTTCTCGTTTTCTGTAAAATTATTATTTTTGTAAATGTATAATTTTCAATATTGTTTATGACACGATTTATTCTATTTTCAATACTTCTTTCCGCTATTATACTCGGCGGATGCTCCTCTACAGGAAAATCAAGCGAGAAAACGACTAATCAAACCGATACTATCACACAAATCATGGATTTCAATGCCGACAGTGCATATAATTTTGTGAAAACACAATGCGACTTCGGCGCACGTGTGCCAAACTCCAAAGCCCACCGACAATGCGGTGATTTTCTTATCGATAAACTGAAATTCTACGGTGCAAACGTAATCATACAATCACCGGTTCTTACCGCCTACGACGGAACAAAACTGAATGCCCGTAATATCATAGGGGAATTTGCTCCCGAGAAAAAACGTCGCATATTGCTCTTGGCTCATTGGGATTGCCGACCGTGGGCTGACAGTGACCCCGACCCCAAGAACCACAAACAGCCGGTCATGGGAGCCAATGACGGAGCAAGCGGTGTAGGCGTTTTGCTTGAAATGGCTCGCCTGTTTAACGAGAAAACACCCGGCATAGGAGTTGACATCATGCTTGTCGATGCCGAGGACTGGGGTGACAACAGCGGGTCTTCAACCGATGCCGACAATAGTTGGGCATTAGGCACGCAATACTGGACTGCAAACCCTCATCGATTGGGCTACCGCCCGCTGTTCGGTATTCTGCTTGACATGGTGGGAGCTAAAGGTTCGCGTTTCAGCAGAGAATATTTTTCCATGCAATATGCACCGGCTCTTGTAAAAGAAGTTTGGGACATTGCCGACCGCAGCGGATACGGCGACTATTTCGTCAAGAGCGACGGCGGTGCCATCACCGATGATCATGTATTCGTCAATCGTGCCGGGATTCCCACCATAGACATAATAGCGATGGATTCATCAAGCCCTAACGGATTTTTTCCGCAATGGCACACCACAGACGACACCATGAAACATATAGATCCCGCCACGCTCAAAGCCGTGGGGCAAACCCTTACCAATCTCATTTACAGTGATAAATTTTAGGTATTAATCATATAAATGAGGCTTTGAGAACCGACAAGAACAAAACAATTAAGATATGAAAAAGACAGTGATTATGGCAGGTTTTATCTTAGGGACAGGCGCAAGCGCATGTCTTGTGGGATGCAACGGTCAAGCAAAGCTTGACTACCCTGAAACGAAAACAGTAGATACGGTAGATGTGTATTTCGGAACAGCAGTAGCCGACCCTTACCGGTGGCTTGAAGACGATAATTCCGAAGAAACGGCGGAATGGGTAAAAGCACAGAATGCCGTAACCAACGCCTACCTTGAAAAGATTCCATTCAGGGAAACACTGCGGAATAAGTTGACGGCTCTTTCCAATTACGAGAAAATGGGAACGCCGTGGAAAGAAAAAGGTAAGTATTATTTCTTCAAGAACAACGGGCTGCAGAACCAAAGCGTACTATATGAATGTGACTCACTCAAGGGCGAGCCGCACATATTACTCGATCCCAACAAATTGAGCGAAGACGGCACCGTATCGCTCGCTTCTTTCAGTTTTTCCAAGAACAGAAAGTATCTCGCTTACGTGATTTCGCGCAGCGGTAGCGATTGGAACGAAATATATGTAATGGATACAGCCACAGGCAAGTTGCTTGAAGACCATATCATGTGGGCTAAATTCACAGGCGTCAGCTGGCAAGGCGACGGTTTCTACTATAGTGCATACGATGCTCCCGCCGACGGGAAAGGGCTATCGGCAAAGAACGAGTTCCAAAAGGTTTACTATCACAAGATAGGAACACCGCAATCAGACGACCGACTTGAATACATGAACAAGCAACATCCACTTCGTTTCTATCAGGCAGGAGTAACCGACGATGAACGTTTCATCTGCCTATACGAAAGCGACGGTGAGGGTAATGCAGTATATGTAAAAGATACCAAGAAACCCGGTTCCGGATATGTGTGCATTGCAAAAGACATGTCTAAAGACAACTCTATAGTACATGCCGACGACCAACGGATATTATTGAAGACCAACGACGGTGCGCCTAACTACAAAATACTTGAATTTGACGTAAATAATCTCAGCGCCGACAAAAGCAAAGTGCTTATAGCCGAAAACGAGCATTTGCTTGAAGGAGTAAATATGGCAGGAGATAAGATCATAGCCGTATATATGGAGAATATTGCCAATCACGCTTACCTGTTTGACGGAAAAGGTAACAAAATGAGAGAAATTCATTTGCCTACGGTTGGTTCGGTAGGCTTTTCGTCAAGCAGCAAGCATAATGAGGTATTCTATTCATTCTCGTCTTACACATTCCCCGGTACAATATACAAGTATGACATAGATAAGGACGTATCCTCCCTTATCTTCTCCCCCGATGTGGATTTCAATCCGGAAGATTATGTAACCGAACAAATCTCCTACCCAAGCAAGGACAGCACTATGGTAAACATGTTCATTACCTACAAAAAAGGTCTCGAAAAGAACGGCAAGAACCCGGTGTTCCTTTACGGATACGGAGGGTTCAACATAAGCCTGAACCCGGGATTCGGTGCAATGCGCATTCCTTTTATCAGTAACGGCGGAATCTATGCCGTAGCCAATCTGCGCGGAGGCGGCGAATTTGGAGAAACTTGGCATAAAGCAGGCACAAAAATGAACAAGCAGAATGTATTTGATGATTTCATTTCCGCAGCAGAATACCTTATCAGGGAAGGCTACACTTCACCTGAGCATATCGCAATCAATGGCGGCTCCAATGGCGGACTTCTTGTAGGAGCTGTCGTTAACCAACGTCCTGATTTGTTCCGAGTGGCAGTACCGCAAGTAGGCGTAATGGACATGCTCCGCTACCATAAGTTCACTATCGGTTGGAACTGGGCAAGCGATTACGGACGCAGTGATGACAATAAGGAAATGTTTGAATATCTATACCGCTATTCGCCATTGCACAGCATTAAGAATGACGGAACAAAATATCCTGCTATAATGGTTACAACAGCCGATCATGACGACCGCGTAGTACCGGCTCACTCATTCAAATACACGGCTCAGCTGCAAGCATCCGACACCGGCAATGAACCGAAAATAATACGCATCGACAGCAAGGCAGGACACGGCGGCGGCAAGCCTATCGCCAAAGTTATCGAAGAGCAAACCGACATTTGGTCATTCATCATGTACAACTTAGACATGAACCCGACCGAATAGCGTTTATCTTTAAACAAAGTACAGAAAAAGCTCGGTGGCACACATTCCACCGAGCTTTTTTCTATTCCGGATGCCAAATCATCGGCTGTTATGCCTGATTATCTTGCGTCTCACCGCGCATTGCGGATGCAATCTTAGCTTCTATTTCTTCGGCAAGTTCAGGATTATCGGCAATTGTGCGTTTTGCAGCCTCTCGTCCCTGACCTATTTTACTGTCTTGATAAGAGAACCAAGCACCACTCTTCTTCACAATACCGTACTGAACACCCAAATCAACAATTTCCCCTATCTTGGAAATACCTTGACCGAAAAGAATCTCAAACTCTGCCTTGCGGAAAGGAGGTGCAACCTTATTTTTCACCACTTTCACTCTGGTCTGATTTCCAAGAACCTCTTCACCGTCCTTAATCTGACCTATACGGCGTATATCAAGACGAACCGATGAATAGAACTTCAAAGCATTACCTCCCGTTGTGGTCTCAGGTGAACCGAACATTACCCCCAACTTGTCACGTAACTGATTGATGAAAATACATGTAGTGTTGGTCTTCGAAATAGTGGCAGTAAGTTTACGCAATGCCTGCGACATAAGGCGAGCTTGAAGTCCCATTTTGCTGTCACCCATTTCACCTTCAATTTCAGCTTTCGGCGTAAGGGCAGCCACCGAGTCGATAACGATAATATCAATAGCCGAAGAACGAATAAGTTGATCGGCAATTTCAAGAGCCTGTTCACCATTGTCGGGTTGAGAAATCCACAGATTATTCACATCAACACCGAGTTTTTCGGCATAAAAGCGGTCAAAAGCATGCTCAGCATCTATAATGGCAGCTATTCCACCTTGCTTTTGTGCCTCAGCAATAGCATGAATGGCAAGAGTGGTCTTACCCGAAGATTCCGGACCGTAGATTTCAATGATTCTGCCTCTCGGATAGCCGCCCACTCCGAGCGCATAATCCAAAGCGATAGAACCGGTAGGTATCACCTCCACGTCCTCTATACTATCATCACCCATTTTCATGATAGAGCCGCGACCATAGGTCTTGTCTATCTTGTCCATTGCTATCTGCAACGCTTTAAGCTTTTCAGCCGACACAGGAACTCTTTCCTGTGTTTTTGCATTCTGTTCAAGTTCTTCCATAATTTATATATATATTTTATTTGTTCATATTCAAAATCTGCCCGGCACTGTTCTTCGTGTCAACATCTGTTATGACATCTTTTACAATACCGTTCTCATCAATAATAAACGTGGTGCGCACCGTACCCATATATTCACCCGCCGCAAATGTTTGCTTATGCCACACGCCAAAATGCTTGTTCAGCACCAATTCCGTATCGGCAATCAACGGAAACGGCAGGGAATGTTCCTCGGCAAACTTTCTGTGAGACTCGGCGCTGTCGGCACTCACGCCCACCACCTTGTAACCTGCCTTGAGTAGCGCACCATATCCCGAAGCGAGACTGCACGCCTCATCGGTACATAACGGCGTTCCGTCCTTGGGATAAAAGTATAAGACCAATTTACTACCTGCAAAATCTTGAGCAGTCCACTTCCTGCCATTTGCATCTACTCCCAATATTTCGGGAATCTTGTCACCTTTTTTCATAATTACTTAAATTTAAACCCAACGGCTTACTCATGTAGCTAAATGATTATTCATTTTTACTCTGCAAAGCTATAACCACCCCGGGCATGTTTTTTTCACACAACACACAAAAAAGGTAAAAAGTTGGGTTATTTAAGTAACTTTTGAAGTAATTCAGGTTCGTTTGTAGTAATAAAGTCAATACCTTGCCCGATACACCACTTCATATCATCTTCCTTATTGACAGTCCAAACATTCACTTTCATTCCCAAGTCATGACACTCCTTAATCCATTCGGGATGCTTTTTCAGCACCGACAGGTTATAGTCAATCCCTGCTGCACCCATGCGATACAGTTCCTGTGGGGTCTTGTCTCCGTTAAGATAATACACGGGGGTGCCTTTAGGCGCATATTTCAGGAACTCCTCCAAAGCAGCTGCAGAGAAAGTGATATATTCCACACGGTCATTAAGCCCCATGCGTTCTATCATCATAATGCCATCAATAACGGCTTTTGCCTCACGTAACCGATTCTCATGCGGTTTCAATTCAAAGATAAGACGTGTATCAAGAGACTTGCCCATCTCCAAATATTGCTCCAAAGCAGGTATATATTCGCCATTTCCAAGTTTCAATCCAAATACATCAGCCGATTGAGCCTCCTCTATTACGATTCCGTCAACCTTGGCATCATGATTTACCACAAGCCTGCCGTCTGCCGTCATCCACACATCAAATTCCGAGCCATAACAATTAATCGAGTCAGCCTTTATCAAAGCACGCAACGAGTTCTGAGCCGAGCCTTCAGTCTTCCAATATCCACGGTGAGCAATCACCTTGGTTTGTGCAAATGTCGTCATCGTAAATGCCATAAGGGCAAGCATTGTCAATAGGTTCTTAATAGTCTTCATTTTCAAATATTTTTTTACAAATATAAGAAGTTGTTTTGAATTTTCTTGAAATTTTTATTACAGTTTTACTTGGGTCATGTTTCGGATTCTTTAAGGTTCTTTTTGACTGTATTTTTTCTTGTTTCTCGGGTGGTGCATCAGTATTTCTTCCCTTAAAAAACTCCTATCGATATGCACATAGATTTCAGTTGTCGTGATACTCTCATGTCCAAGCATCTGCTGAATGGCACGCAGATTGGCACCTCCTTCAAGCAAATGTGTAGCGAATGAGTGTCTTAACGTGTGCGGACTGACAACCTTTTTTATTCCGGCAAGTTCACACAGTTCTTTTATTATGTAAAAAATCATTACACGCGTAAGTTTACCCCCTCTACGATTCAAGAACAGGACGTCTTCATCACCACGCTTTATAGAAAGAAACGAACGAGTGCCATCGATATATTTGGCTATTTCATCCAACGCAACTTGTGAAATAGGAACAAGACGTTGCTTGTCTCCTTTCCCGACCACTACCACATATCCCTCATCGGCATATATACGGCTTATTTGCAAATCCACTAATTCGCTCACACGCAAACCGCATCCGTACAATGTTTCAATAATGGCACGATTGCGCTGACCTTCAGGCTTACTCATATCAATGGCTGCTATCATTTCATCTATCTCCTCCACGGTGAGGACTGTGGGCAGATGCCGTCCCAAGCGCGGTGTTTCAAGCAGTAATGCAGGATTGACATCGATAAATCCTTCTGCTTTCAGAAACTTAAAAAACACTTTTAATCCTGAAATGATTCTTGCCTGCGACTTGACAGCCATACCCAAGTCACGCAAACAACAAACAAATTCATGCAAATCATTCTCCTCCACCTCGGTAAGTTGTTTCTGCCCTTGCAAGAATCCTACAAACTTCTGTACATCATGTCTATAGGCATCCTCCGTATTAAAAGCAAGCCCCTTTTCCATGCGCAAATACACCATAAATCGGCGCATTATATCATCTATGTTCTGAATATTTCTCATCTTATCTACTACAAAGCTACAAAAAATAAATGTTTTTCGTAACTTTACATGTCATTTCATTTATAGGACTTATTTCAATAAATACTACCATTAAATTAAAAAGATATGAGCCAAGACAAAAAACGATTGAACATTTTCAAGAACAAGAATATAATTCACACAATAATAGCCATAGCGGTCATGGCTGTCGTCTCCATAGCTTATTTCTATCCCGATGCTTTCAACGGAAATGTATTGCAACAACATGACACTACACAAGGCATCGCCAACGGACAGGAAGCCAAAGCTTTTACCGAAAGTACCGGTGAAGTCACCCGGTGGACTAATTCCCTGTTTTCAGGAATGCCCACTTTCCAAATATCACCATCCTATGAAAGTTCCGGTCTGATAAATTGGATAAGTACCGTGTATGGTCTCGGACTGCCTGCTCCGACCAATCTGATATTTATGATGATGGCAGGTTTCTTCATTCTGCTATCGGCATTCAATGTTAAATGGTACACGGCTTTGTTCGGAGCCGTGGCATACGCTTTTTCGTCTTATTTCTTCATTATCATCGGAGCCGGACATATATGGAAATTTGCCACTCTTACATACGTTCCGCCCACAATAGCCGGAATTGTGTGGTGCTACCGTAAACGATATGCTTTAGGAGGCTCGGTTGCAGCTCTCTCTGCCACGATGCAGCTTGCGTCCAACCACTTCCAAATGACCTATTATTTCACTTTCCTGATGGTGGCAATGGTTATAGGCTACCTTATCACTGCTATTAAGAATAAAACTGTTAAAAGTTGGGGGATAGCGACAGGAACACTCATCATCGCCGCTATTCTTGCCGTAGCTGCCAATGCACCAAATCTTTACAGCACTTATAAGTACAGCAAGGAAACCATGCGCGGCGGGCATTCAGAGCTTGCTGCAACAGAAAGTCCATCCGCCCAAGGTCTTGACAAGAACTATATAACGGCCTGGAGTTACGGTTTAGATGAAACAGCCAGCCTTATTGTGCCAAACGTAAAAGGCGGTGCAACTATCCGACCCGAAAAAGGAAGAAACAAGTTGATGTCACTCGGCGAAACTAAAAAGGCTGTTGAGCTGCTTAACAGCGGTAAAATAGCAGGAGAGGAATATCAATACCTCAATCAATTCCCCCAATATTTTGGAGATCAGCCTATGACTAACGGTCCCGTGTATGTAGGCATTATCGTTTTTGCGCTATTCCTTATAGGCTGTTTTGCCGTAAAAGGCTCATTGAAGTGGGCTTTATTGGCAGCTACATTACTGTCTTTGCTAATGGGATGGGGACATAATGCGATGTGGTTTACCGACTGGATGATCGACAATTTCCCATTCTATAATAAATTCCGCACGGTAGCCAGTGCTTTTGTGGTATTGGAACTGACAATCCCACTGTTGGCAGCACTCGCTCTAAACAAGATTCTGACTGAAAAAGACTTTTTAAACAACCATATCAAACTCATAACCGGCTGTTTTATATTTACCGCATTATTGTGTCTGTTTATTTATATCGCTCCCGGCATGTTTGGAGGATACACAAAACAAGAGACACAAGAGTACATCAACAGCGGCGTAGCGCAACAAATCCCGGGATTGTTCAATGCAGTAAAAGAAATACGACTGGACATGGTAAGCACCGACGCTCTGCGCAGCCTTATCTTTGTAATACTTGGATTCGGTGTGCTTCTGCTTTTCTTCACCAAGAAGATTAAAGCCGGCACTTGTGGCATTATCATCACCATAGTCATTCTTACCGACATGTATACCGTAAACAAACGATACATCAGTTCTTCTTCATTCACATCACCCATGCCGCAGAACGAACAGATTACGGCACGACCTGCCGACAAACAAATTCTACAAGACACAACCATGAATTACCGTGTACTTGACATCAATAAATTCGGCGATGCATCACCTTCTTACTACCACAAGATGATAGGAGGTTATCATGCCGCCAAACTCACACGCTATCAAGACCTTATAGACCGTCAAATAAGCAACAACAACCCCGAAGTGCTGAATATGCTCAACACCAAATACATCATCGCAGACGATAACACAGCCATAGAGAATCCTGATGCTATGGGTAACGCATGGTGGGTAGAAAATGTGGATTTTGTAAATACACCAAACGAAGAAATGGATTATTTGGACGATTTTGTGGCAGATTCTTCAGCCGTGGCTGACATTAAATTCAAACCGATATTGGCAGATGCAGCCAAGCCCAAATCTCATGGTGACACAATATACGAAATCACCTATGCACCAAACGAACTCAATTACCATGCCATTACCCGTAACGGGGGAGTTGCTGTATTCTCCGAGATATATTTTCCTTGGGGCTGGAAAGCCACAATAGACGGACAACCGGCAGAAATAGCGAGAGTGAATTATGTACTGCGTGCTTTAAGCGTTCCGGCCGGAACACACACCATAAATTTCAAATTTGAGCCGGATACTGTAATAACAGCCGACCGCATAGCCTTCGCAGCTATATCAATAATCTATTTGGCTATCCTTGCGACAGCCGGATGTGCATTATGGAAAAAATCAAAAGGTATCTGACCGCCATAAGGCGATATCACCGCAGCAAAGGACACGGTATACATTCACCCTTTGCCTTCGGGTTCACGCTGAACGTACTCCGTGAACGACTGCCTTATTATGCTTACGACGACATCGCAGAACTAAGGCGGCTTGCCGTTTCAAGAACAAAATACCTATGGAGACATCCGCGCATAATTTCATTTAAAAACGCCAAGCTGATATTCCGCGTGACAAATTATTTTAATCCGGCGGTAATATTGCAGATAGGGACAAATTATGGTATTTCAAGCGCATCGATGCTTGCCGTTTCAAGCAAAAGCGAGCTATACCTTTGCGAACCAAGTATAAGCGAATATCCTGTTACTCATGAGATACTGTCGCATTTCGGCAATAAAATTCATCCTTATAAAACATTCGACGGAGGTATTACAGCATACAAAAACGCATGTAGCAAAACTAACGTACCTTTCGTCTTGATTAACAGTGTTCAGGAAGAAGAATATAGCAACGTGCTTAATTACTTACACGGGATACGCAAAAGCGATGGCATCATCATAATTCGCAATATCAGCCGTAACTCAGTCATGCAGGCTTTATGGGAAGCATGTCGCAATGCAGCCGATACAGGAATGACTTTCAGCAATGGGAAACTCGCCATCATTGTGGCATCCGCTAAATTGCCGCACCAGAATTTCTCATTATGGTTTTAAAACTTCACTTTGTAATAAATTGACTTATGAATATCGTTAAAATACATGGAAGCGTAGGAGAACAAATGTTTCAATACGCATTCTTCATGCGCTTACTGAAAAACCACCCCGATTCAAAAATAGACACACCCAAAGGCTGGATAGCCAAAATGTTCCCCAACCTCCCCGAGACTCATATAGCGACATCAAAGGACATCAACGCTATACACAAATCTCTCAAAGGTTCTATTGCCGGCATTTTATCGGGAACTAAACGCAACGGCATCGACTATAAAGAGCATGGCAACAATTATAAGCCGGAAATTCTAACTCCGGAACAAGACACCTATTTTGATGGTTTTTGGCTGTCTTACAGATACTTCGACAGCATTGCAAGCGATGTGGAAAAAATATTCACAGTACCGACTCATAAACTCACTAAAGGCACACAAAGCCTAATCAAGATGCTCGAAAAAGAAAAAGAGTCGGTGGCAATACATGTTTATCGTCCCACAAGCAAACAAAATACTTGCACAAAGGACTATTACAACTGGGCAATAACGCACATTCGCAATTTTATCGATAATCCGTTTTTTGTGGTGATTACTGATGACGAGAAATGGGTAAAGGGTAATCTTCTGCTTAACGAAAAAGAACATATCGTTATAAAAGCTGCATCACACCACCATTTTTCAATAATACAATTGTTTAATCACGCTAAGCACAACATAATAGCCAATACACTTGAAAGCTGGTGGGCTGCATGGCTCAACCCCAATCCTGATAAGATTGTAATTGCCCCCAAAGAATGGAGCCGCACAACAGAATACCCCGACCTGATTCCTCACTACTGGATTTCCATCCCCACCACATGATTTTCAGGAGTCTTTGCCGGTGATGATTTTCTTTATTTCATTGAGTTTATTGAGAGCCTCAACGGGGGTAAGATTATTAATATCTACGTGAAGTATTTCATCACGCACTTGACACAATACCGGGTCTTCAAGCTGAAAGAACGACAACTGCATTCCGGGAGTGGAACTGCCCACTTCGGCAAGATTCTTGTGCATGGTTTCCCCGTTGCCATTATTATTACTTTCTAATATTTTCAACACCTCATTAGCACGTTGTACTATTGTCGGCGGCATACCGGCAATCTTTGCTACATGGATACCGAAACTATGTTGACTACCTCCACGCACAAGCTTACGCACAAACACCACTTTACCGGCAATTTCTTTTACCGATACATTATAGTTGGCAATTCGCTTGAATGTCTTTTCCATTTCGTTAAGTTCATGGTAGTGAGTGGCAAAAAGCGTTTTTGCCCTCGCTCGCGAATTCTCATGGATATATTCGACAATAGCCCAAGCTATTGAAATACCGTCGTAAGTGCTTGTACCTCGGCCTAATTCATCGAAAAGGATAAGACTGCGTTCACTTATATTGTTTAGTATGGAAGCTGCCTCGGTCATTTCCACCATGAAAGTAGATTCTCCAAGTGAGATATTGTCACTTGCTCCTACACGGGTAAAAATCTTATCCACTATACCTATTCGGGCTGATTCGGCAGGTACGAAACACCCTATTTGCGCCATAAGTACGATAAGAGCCGTCTGTCTCAATAATGCCGACTTACCCGCCATATTAGGTCCGGTAATCATGATTATCTGCTGTGTGTCGTTATTAAGCGTCACACTATTGGATATATATTTTTCACCCAAAGGCAGTTCTTTTTCAATCACCGGATGACGTCCTTCGGTAATATCTATTTCAAGCGATTCGTTCACTTCAGGACGATTATATTTATTCTCGATAGCAGCTCGAGTAAACGAACAAAGACAATCAAGCCGGGCAACAAGATTGGAGTCTACCTGAATGGCAGGTATGAACTCCCCTACTGAAGCGACAAGTTCATTAAACAACCTGTTTTCTATAGCCTGTATTTTCTCTTCGGCACCAAGGATTTTTTCTTCATATTCTTTCAGTTCCTGAGTGACGTAACGCTCGGCATTTACAAGTGTCTGCTTGCGAATCCATTCCGGCGGCACTTTGTCCTTATGGGTGTTACGCACCTCTATATAGTAGCCGAATACATTATTATAGCTTATCTTCAGGCTCGGTATATTAGTCAACTCGCTTTCACGCTGCTGAATTTTCATCAGATAGTCCTTACTCGACACCGACAATTCTCGTAATTCATCAAGTTCGGTATTAACACCACTGTTGATGACATTGCCTCGGGCAAGCATATTAGGAGCATCTGCATTTATCTCCCGCTCGATGCGTTCATATATGGTTCTGCACGGATTCAATTGTTCGCCGAAAGCATTCAACACTGCATTATCGGCATCCATACAAAGCCGCTTTATCGGCACAATAGCACCTAAGGCATTCTTTAATTGTACAAGTTCTCGCGGGGTAATACGCCCTACCGCAACCTTGGAAATAAGACGTTCCATATCGCCTATCAATTCCAGTTGCTCTTTCACTAATTCTCTGCCGTCTCTGTCTTTAAAAAAATATTCCACCACATCAAGACGGTTATTCACCTGCTTAACGTCTTTTAGCGGGAACAATACCCAACGTCGCAACAATCGCGCTCCCATAGGTGACATGGTACGGTCAATGACAGAAAGCAAACTTTTTCCATCATCACACATTGGCTCTATAAGTTCCAAATTACGCACAGTAAAACGGTCAAGACGCACATATCGCTCTTCCTCTATACGTGACAGAGTGGTAATATGCCCTATCTGCGTATGTTGGGTGATATCGAGATAATGAAATATCGCTCCCGATGCTGTAATAGCGTCACTCATCTTGTGAATACCAAACCCCTTCAAATTCTTGGTCTCAAAATGACGCAAAAGCCTATCGGAAGCCGATTCATAGGTAAAAGCCCAATCGTCAAGCTCAAATGTAAGGTATTTAGCAGTGAACGTGGCGTTAAACAGTTGTCGATTACTACGCTCTATAAGCACCTCTTTTGGAGAAAAATTGGCAAGCAGTTTATCCACATAGTCGGATGTACCTTCTGCCGTAAGAAATTCTCCGGTACTTATATCTAAAAACGCCACACCGCATTGCTTTTTACTGAAATGAACAGCGGCAAGAAAATTATTTTCCCTATGATTAAGAATATTATCGTTTATTGAGACTCCGGGTGTTACCAGTTCGGTAATACCTCGCTTAACCAATTTCTTGGTAAGCTTAGGATCTTCTAATTGTTCACAGATGGCAACTCGCTTGCCGGCACGCACCAACTTCGGCAGATAAGTGTCAAGAGCATGATGCGGGAATCCCGCCATTTCCACCGTTTTAGCCGCACCGTTGGCACGACGGGTGAGTGTTATACCGAGAATTTCAGCCGATGCCACAGCATCATCGGAATATGTCTCATAGAAATCGCCTACACGAAATAAAAGCACTGCATCGGGATGCTTTGCCTTCATTTCGAAGTATTGTTTCATCAATGGGGTTTCAACAATATCTTTTGCCACCTGTATTCATGTTTATTGACTACAAAAATAGTGAAAAACGCCCACAATCGCAAAAATCAATACTTAAAGCTGCTACCACCAAGAAATTCACGCAACAGCGAAGTGCTTGGTATCTGCTTTTCACTGATAGGAAGAAAATAACTCAACAATGCACGCAACCGCCACGCCTCGGCATACTCCGGAACATTATGTGGCACTTGGCGTAACAACGGCTCGGCATACTCTTTCATTACGCCCAATTCAAAGAGCAAAGATGAATTAAATGTGGCATCGGCATTCTCTTGATAAGGGAAAATCCACTTTTCTTCGCCTGAACGAACGCTCTGCCATCGGGCTATGGTATCGCGTGCGCTTACACCTCGATATTTATGATCGCGTATAATACGGCGTAACAGCCGATTGTCGGTTGTTGGCACCCAATTATGATCATCGATTGACAACGTCGTGAGAGCACTGGCATAAACACGGAATTTCTGTTCTTCGGGTATCTCCGCTGTAAGTTCAGGATTAAGCCCATGAATACCTTCTATCAACAGAATGGAATTTTTTCCCAACTTCATCTTATTACCTCGGAACTCTCTCAAGCCGGTTTCAAAGTTATAGGTAGGCATCTCCACCTCCTCACCGGCAATAAGCGCATTAAGGTCATGATTAAACAGCTCAAGGTCAAGCGCATAAAGCGATTCATAATCATAGTCTCCCGACTCGTCACGCGGTGTATCCACACGGTTCACGAAATAGTTGTCAAGCGAAATTATCTGAGGAACAAGAAGATTACACATCAGCTGAATGGCAAGACGCTTAGAAGAAGTAGTCTTTCCACTCGATGACGGTCCGGCAATAAGCACTATTCGCGCACCGCCTTCACGATAACGGCGAGTGATTTCTTCGGCAATAAGACTGAAACTCTTGGTATGCAGTGCTTCAGCCACATTCATCAGCATATTAGTATCCCCATTCCGCACTACATCATTAAGTTCTCCTACATTCTTGATACCTATAATGTTGTTAAAGTCAAGATAGTCGGTAAACGCCTTGTACATCTTTTCTTGACAGACCGGCATATCCGGTTTGGATATATCTTTTTTACCTATAGCAAGCAACAGCATCCCTTTCTGGAACAACTGCAAATCAAACACCTGCAAATATCCTGTAGACGGAGCAAGATTACCATAAAAACTGTCGGCAAGTCCGTCAAGCGTATAATATATCGTATATAACTCTTCTGAATATTTCAATAATTTCACTTTATCGATAAGCCCCTGTTTCTTGAACAACTTAACAGCATCGACCGTAAGTTTTTCATGACGTACAAAAGGTATGTCACAATCAATGATTTCACGCATGCGACGTTTAACCGTCGTTACCATTGCCTCCGATGGCAGAAGAACCTCACCGTCTTGAATAAACAGAACATAATACCCGTTGGAAATAGAATGCTCTATACGCAATGTTATACCGGGGAATGTATCATGAACCGCTTTATACAACACCATGCACAATGAATGCACATACACCCTGCGACCCGATGGAGTATCCACCCCGAGAAATTCCACTTGTTTAGGAGAAAATACCGGATAACCCATGTTTTCAGTCTTATTGTTCACCCGTGCACATATAGGCGTTATATCGATTTTATCTTTCAGTCTTTCGAAAATTTCTTTCAGAGTTTCTCCTCCTTGAATCTTAACATACTCCTTTATATTAGAGCAATAGATTTTCATTTCCTTATTCATGACAATACTGATATTTAAAGTTAAACCATCGCATACAATATATTAACCATTTTAAGGTGTACTAAGTTATAAATTATTCTTGAAAGATTAGCAATTTTCCAATCATCAAAATTATCTGCTCCTCCCCTATAATACAGCATTAAGTTTAATGCAATAGGTCTTTTAAGGAATTGAAACGTATTAAGAGGACACTAACTTTGCCACAAAAAACCTAATTCTATGAAAAACACAAACATTAATCATGAGCAGGAGGCGGCACGTATTCTGCGAGCCGCCTACAGGGCATGGATAAGCGGCAGCGAACTGCGTCGCTCCCGCCAACGCAACAAGGATTTTACTTATGGTCGTCAATGGAACGACTACACAACCGACATCGATGGAAACCCTATTACCGAATATCGCAAACTAAAGGAATCCGGCAAAGACCCCATCACCAACAACATGATGCGACAAATGGTGAAAAGTGTTGTAGGACGTTTTCGCAACAATATCAAAGAAAGCACACAAGAGAATCCCGTATCGGAATCCATACGTAACGCCAACAGCCTCGATGAACTTGATAGTCGCATTCTGGAAGAGTTTCTCATTTCAGGTTGCTGTATCCAACGCGTAGACAAAGATTTCCGCTCAGGACAAGGCATTCGTGTGGATAATGTGAACATAAACCGCTTTTTCATCAATTCTGTTCATGACACACGTTCATGGGATTGTGAAATCGTAGGACAAATACACGACCTCAGCCTTGCCGAGCTGCTGATGCGTACAGGCTCACGCAATAATCGCAATCGCGCAGCATGGATAAGAACCTTGTATTGTAACGAGAATACAGAAAATGCCATAGCCGATTTTACGTCCCGTATTGGGGCAAATAATGAAACCGGTAGCGGATTCTGGTATGCACAGGGCGGAAAGTTCCGCGCCATTGAAGTATGGACTCTTGAAAGTAGAGAAGTGCTTAAATGTCATGATCCTCACAACGCAGCCTATTATTCGGTATCCATTGAAGAGCAGCCCATCATAGACAAAGAAAACCATCACAGGGAAAACAAAGGTATCCCGGGTATAACCTACCAATGGGATATCGAACAAACTTGGTTTTGCAGCTGGTTTACCCCTATGGGAAATCTGATTACCAAATATCCTTCACCTTACGTTCACGGCTCACATCCTTATGTGATGAAATTCTATCCGCTTACCGATGGAGAAGTCCATTCTTTTGTGGAAGATGTCATCGACCAACAGAAATACGTTAACCGCCTCATTACTCTTATCGATCACATAATGGGAGCCAGTGCTAAAGGCGTTCTGCTATTCCCCGAAAACGGACTGCCCGACGGTTTCACATGGGAAGATATAAAGCGTATATGGAGTGCAACCAATGGCATCATTCCATATTCTCCGAATCACTCGGGAGATGTTCCAAAACAGATTTCCACCAATGCCACCGACATTGGAGCTTTTGAAATGATACAACTGCAAATGAAACTTTTTGAGGATATTTCGGGAGTAAACAGCGCACTTCAAGGCAAATTAGCATCATCTGCAATCGGGTCAGATACATTTCGTCAACAAATAGACAATGCAACGATTGCACTTGCCGATATTTTCGACACATTCAATGCATTTCGACAAGAAAGAGACCACAAAATACTACAAATCTAATCCTCTGTAACTCAACGCCGAAAACAGAACATACTGCAAGGACAGTATCGTAGCAATTTTCTGTTTTCGGCATTTTTTTGTACCTTTGTAACCGATTTTAGGTTTATATGTTATTCAATTATTACTTTATTCTCATAAGAACTTACAATAAGATTCACCGCCCTTACGGCTGGGGAGTCGAATTCATCTCATAGCTTTTTACATATAATCAACATGGCTTTAAGTCCTACCGATTATAGGGAATAATTCAGATTCAAACCATTAATTCTATAATATTTATGAGCAATTTTCTAAAGCTCATAGCATGGGTTATGCTCTTGCTATGCAGCAATGCTATCTATGCCGACAATGGCACAAATACACGATTACTCACAATCGATGAAGTGTTTAACCTTGCCGAGAACAACAGCGCATCACTAAAAAGCAGCAAAGTGGCGGCTGAAGTTGCAGAAGCATCCATTTCGAATGCCAAAGCCGAGTTGTTACCCGACATCAACGCATCTCTCAGCTTGAGTTATTTAGGTAACGGACATCTTTGGGATAGGGATTTCAAGAACGGAATGAGTATAGGAATGCCACATTTCGGCAATAATTTTGCCATTAAGGCATCACAAGCAATCTATACAGGCGGTGCGCTATCATCAAAAGTAAAATTATCCCGACAAGGTCATCAAATGGCTACTCACCAAGTAGAAAACACCCGCAACAGCATGCGTTTCATGCTCATTGGATATTACTTGCAGTTAGCCATGCTTGAGAACAGGATAAACGTATACGATGCCAATATAAAACTTACCGAAAGTGTTCTATCTCAAATGCAAGTACGATACAAAGAAGGTGTTGTGCTGAAAAACGACATCACTCGCTACGAATTGCAGCTTGAAAGCCAAAAGTTGCAACGAGAACGTATTGCCGACAACCGAAAAATCATCAATCATCGTCTGGCTACAGCTATAGGTTTGCCTGCCGATACTAAGATTGTGCCGGATACAACCATCATATCCCGGCTGCCTAAAACTCACGGCGAAGCAGAATGGCAGAACTTAGCGCTCCTCAATTCTCCTACTCTGAAGATGTCAACACTCAACATTGGCATGAAACAAACTGAAGAACGTCTCGCCAAATCGGAATTACTGCCTAAAGTGGCTCTTTTCGCCGAAAATCACCTTGACGGCCCTATTACTATTGAAGTTCCAACACTCAACAACAATTTCAATTATTGGTTAGTAGGGGTAAGTATAAGTTATAATATATCTTCGCTCTTCAAGTCAAATAAAAAGATACGACAAGCCTATATCTCCACACGCAAAGCACAACAAGACCTTACGCTTGCACAAGAGCAAGTGGAAAACAACGTACAGGCGGCATATACCAACTTTCTTACTTCATTCACCGACCTGAATACGCAAACCAAAAGCGTGGAACTCGCCAACCAAAATTATGATGTGGTGAGTAACCGCTACCACAACGGACTGGCTCTCATTACTGATATGACCGATGCTGCCACAATGAAATTACAAAGCGAACTGGCTCTTGTTGATTCACGTATCAATGTGATTTACTGTTACTATAGCTTAAAATTCGCAGCCGGAAAAATCTAAAACAAATATAGCAATCATTAATTTAAAACAAATAATAAGATGAAAAATAAGAAACTACGCAAACTCATTTATAATATTATCATTATAGCTGTAATAATAATCGGAATGGGATATGTAATATCCAATTTTGTTCACATAGGTAATGTAGAATATACCGATAATGCCCATGTGAAACAACACATCACCCCGGTTAACACACGCGTACAAGGATTCATTAAGAAAATCTACTTCGATGAATTTCAAAATGTAAAAAAGGGTGACACCCTGCTGATTATAGAAGATGCTGAATTCAAACTCCGCCTTGCACAAGCCGAAGCATCTCTTATAACAGCAAGAGCCGACAAAAATGCAACCAATAGTGGTATAGCCACGACACACAACAATCTAAGCGTGAATGATGCCGGTATCGAACAGGCTCGTGTACAAATGGAGAATACCAAACGAGAACTTGAACGATTCGAAAAATTGCTGGCTCAAGAAGCTACTACACAACAACAATATGATAATATTAAAACAGCCCATGAAATGGCTGTAGCGCAATACCAACAAATGGTACGTTCCAAACAATCCACTTCATTAGTGAAAGAAGAACAAATTCATCGTCTGGCTCAAAGTGAAGCCGGCATAAATGTGGCAGAAGCCGCTGTTGAGCTTGCTCGCCTCAACTTGTCATATACAGTTATAACAGCTCCATGCGATGGTGTACTGGGACGCAAAGACATTGTTGAAGGGCAACTCATTCAACAGGGGCAAACAATAGTAAATATCGTTGACAGCAGCGACCTTTGGGTCGTGGCAAATTACCGTGAAACGCAATTACCCAACATCAATGTTGGCGCTGAAGTTATAATTTCCGCCGATGCTGTACCTGACGTGGAATACAAAGGTGTCGTGGAATCTATATCAGATGCAACCGGGTCAGCATTCTCGCTTATACCGCAAGATAATGCCACCGGCAATTTCGTTAAGGTAGAGCAACGCATACCGATACGTATAAACTTAAAGGACAACACTCCGGAGTCCATAAGCAAACTGAGAGCCGGTCTTAATGTAGAATGTAAAATAAAATACTGATACTATGGGAAACCACGCCGGACCACCACCAGGACCGTTTCAAATGCCAATGTACCACCGTTTTGTTCCTCACAAAATTCGTCCTTGGATATACTTGATATTCGCTATATGCTTCCAATTTTCGGGAGGAATGTATATGGGAGCACTCAACGAAATCATAGGGGGGAAATCACTTATGCGTGAAGATGTGCTTATGTGCCTCTATTCCAATCTCGCCGGGATGGCTATATACTTCCCACTTTTATTTCGCATGAAATTCCGGTTCACCAACAAAACGTTGTTACTGGCATCAGCATTAACTATAGCCGCATGCAACATTGTAATACCGCATATTGACACTCTACCGATATTATGGACGGTATGTTTCATTTCCGGATGCGCCAAAATACAGGGAACATTCGAATGCATTTCCAACATACAACTATGGATTACTCCCAAACGTGACTTCGCTATATTTTTTCCGGTATTGCACACAGTCATTTTATGCAGTATACAAGCGAGCGACCTCATTACCACATGGCTTGTTCACCATTACCATTGGCATGCTATGCACTGGTTAGTAACCGGACTTATGTTTATGGTTATGCTTGCAGTAACATTGCTCACAAAACATTGTCGCATAGTACCTAAGATGCCGCTATACGGCATAGATTGGCTCGGCGCACTCTTATGGGCTATGCTCGGGCTGGAATTAGTGTTCATTTTCAATTATGGAGATTTCTACGATTGGTTTCATAGTCCGGTAATACGAGCTATATTCGGAGCGGCATTAATAACAGGAGGTGTTGCCACACATCGCATGATTCACATCCGCCACCCTTTCTTGGAACCCGGCATGTGGAAAACGAAACACTTGGTTCCGATATTATTGCTTATGGCGGTCGTAGAAAGTATGCTTATTTCGGAACATGTACTGGAAAAAATATACTACGCAGCAATGCAGTATTCAGAATATACAATAGCATCAACACTTAATTGGTGTACTATAATAGGTATTGTATCAGGTGCTTTGTTCTCATTATTTTGGCTGAAAAGACTTCAATATAGCTACTATAAACTCATTTCTATAGGTCTTGCTGCAATGGCAGGATATTTGGCTTATTTCTACTTCTTCATGTCACCCGAAGATAATATTGAATTATTCTACCTGCCACTTATAATGAGAGGTTTCAGCAGCTGTGTTCTGAGTTCCATTTTCATGCTTAGCGTAAAACAACTTGTTCCATTTCTGCAGTTTTTTCAGGCTCTTGCGGTTTTCAATATTATACACATGTTCCTTGGTGGCTCTATCGGTGGTGCGCTATACACAACAGGAATGAACTACTATATGACCGATAACATAACAAGATATTCGTCTTATGTAGATTCGGTAGCAGTAAATCCTGCAACATTCAATTTCCCGGAGTTTATAGACGCATTCCTGAGCAACATGCAGATAGCAAGTTTAAAACAACTTTACGGATGGGTTTTATATGCATGTATATTCACTTTCTTGGCATTCTTGTTATATGATCGACCTTATGTTCGCCGAGCATTACGACGCATTCCACGTTGGAAAGAAGTTGGTCAAAAACTAAAAAGCGCCATTCGTCATTAAGAAAAGTATCCATTAAGATAAAAGCTCGGCATATCCATTCTGCCGAGCTTTTATTATTCTAAAAATAAGAAATTGTTTAAGAAAATTCAAAACAACTTCTAAAAATACAGACTTACTTCATTGCGACCTTTTGAGTGGGAGGTAAATCGGCATTACGGCGGTTTACGGCATCGACAACACGATCGGCAAGTTCCATAAATGCAGCACCGCTCACCGAGTTTTGCAGCACCACAGGAACACCGTCATCTCCTCCCTTACAGATTCCTGCCACTAACGGAATTTGCCCCAACAAACCTACACCAAGCTTTTCGGCAAGACGCATGCCGCCTTCTTTACCGAATATATAGTATTTTTCATCAGTATGAGCTGCCGGAGTAAACCATGCCATATTTTCCACAAGTCCGAGAATAGGCACATTCACCGCTTCACTTTGGAACATGCTTATACCTTTGCGCGCATCGGCAAGAGCTACTTCCTGCGGTGTCGTCACCACTATAGCACCGGTGATTCCAAGCGTCTGAACCAAGGTTAAATGTATATCGCTTGTACCCGGCGGCATATCTATCACAAAATAGTCTAAATCACCCCAATCAGCTTCTCCGATGAGTTGTTTCAAGGCATTGCTCGCCATTCCTCCACGCCATAGCACAGCCTTTTCTTTATCCACAAGAAAACCGATAGAAAGCACTTTTACTCCATATTTTTCAAGAGGAACTATCAGGTTGCGTCCCTCAACTTCTTCCATATATATGGGAGCATCTTCAAGTCCGAACATCAAAGGAGCCGATGGTCCGAAAATATCGGCATCAAGCAGTCCCACCTTATATCCTTTTTGTGCCAAGGAGACAGCAAGATTGGTAGCAACAGTAGACTTACCCACACCGCCTTTACCTGAAGAAACACCTATAATATTCTTCACTCCGGGGAGCAGCTTTGGTGCAGGCACCGATGTTGCCATACGTGTTTTTACCGCAATATTTCCCTTTATTTCCACTTCAGGAGAAATATATGTATTTATCGCCACTTCGGCAGCACGTACCACCGACTTTATAAAAGGATCGGTAGGCTTATCGAAAATGAGAGAGAACGACACCTTATTACCGTCTATGCGTATGTCGTCTTCCACCATATTACATTCCACAATATTCTTTCCGTTTCCGGGATAACGCACATTGACAAGTGCATCAAGAATCAACTTCGGATATAATCTTTCCATATTTCTATATTATTCTTTGTTGTCGAGTTGTTGCGGGCATTGTATATAGCCGCGAGAGAAACTGCGGTAAGTATCTTCTTCTATCTCAATGTCAGGCTCTTGCAAACCTGTTGTGTGGTCGAGATGGAATTTGATGTATTTAATAGACAAACCGCGGTCAAGCCATTGTTGCTCATAGAACGTCTTTATCTCAAGTATATCGTCTACTATATCGGAATGGTAAAGATCGGACGTATTCACCTCAGTAGGTAAATCATTGAGTTTCACTATAGCATCGGTATAAGTATAGAGGAATGGACTATCGGTCTTGAGATGTACAATACCTCCGTCTATCAATATATTTCGATATAACTCCAAGAAACGACTTGAAGTAAGGCGTTTACGCACTTTCTTCATCTGAGGGTCGGGGAATGTAATCCATATCTCGCTCACCTCATCGGCTTCAAAAAAGCGATCTATAAGTTCTATATTCGTTCGCAAAAACGCCACATTGGATATGCCATCCTTTACCGCTGCCTTTGCGCCGGTCCACATTCTTGCCCCTTTAATGTCCACACCTATATAATTCTTTCCGGAGAAACGGCGCGCCAAACCTACGGCATATTCGCCTTTTCCGCATCCCAATTCTAACACAATAGGGTTGTCGTTCTTGAAGAAATCCTTATTCCAACGTCCTTTCAAAGGAAAACCATCGCGTTCCACAACAGCAAAAGGATACTGAAACACGTTGTCAAACGTTTTCATTTCTGCAAATTTCTTCAGCTTATTCTTTCCCATAACCTGATATTATCTTATAAGTTTTAATGTTTTTGCCCTACCCGACTCAAGCCGAACAGAAACGACATAAAGCCGTCCCGCCATTTCTGCGGTATCCACACTGACCGACTTGCTATACGGATTACTTGAAACAAGCAAAACGCCTCCGGGTTCACACACTTCTATATGTTTTATGATTTCGCTCGCCTTTACAATAAGCATTCTATCGGCAAAATAAACTTTTATATCATCACCGGAACCAAGTGTCTCTTCTATATCGCTCATATCACCTACGATATTAAACTCTTTCCATTGTTCGGCCGATTGATACAGCAACAAACTTTTCTGTGGAACTTTAAGCGTTACGGCAGATTGATTCATTCCATAAAATACTTCATCTCCCAATTCCGGGACAGATTCTGCATTTATCGATATTCCTGCCAATGCCGCATTATACTCAAAAGCTCTATCCCCTATATAAGTCAATGCCGCAGGCAATGAAATTCCTGCCATTCCTACTCCACTGAAAGCATACCTGCCTATGCGTGATACCGTTTCCCCGACACCTATACTTCCGTTGATAGAATTTGCTCCGGTCAACACAAAATCACTCAACTCCTCAATATTACTTTGGGATAATTCTATTACGTTTAGTTCCGTATTGCCGAAAAAAGCCCCTTCTCCCAACGATTCCACTCCTGTAGGCAAATTCACCTCGTTCAACTGTGTTCCGGCAAAAGCCCAATACCCTATGGTTTTCAACTTGGAGCATGAGCCAAAAGGGAAAGAAGTCAATCCGGTAGAAGCGAAGGCATTCTCCCCAATGCTTTCCAATATGGGATTTTCTCCAATTAAAACCGTACTCAGCACTGAACAACCGGCAAACATTCCGGATGGAATAGCTGTCATAGCATCACTCAAAACAACGCTTTCAAGAGAGTTACAATTAGAAAACATATAATCTCCCATTGCACATGCAGAAGAAAGGCTCGTCAAATCAATCATCCTCAAACTTGAGCATCGAGAAAAACAGCCTTTGCCGATTTTGCCCACATTTCGAGGTAATGAAATATATTCCAATGACGTACACGCTGCAAAAGCATAATCACCGATAGAATCGGGAGCAACAGGGAAAACCACTTCGGTGAGCATTACGCAACCGGCAAAAGCCCCCTTGCCAATGCACTTCAAAGATGCCGGAAGTTTCACGGTTTCATAGCTTTTATCAAAAAAGCAATAATCCGGCAAAACATCCTCACCATATTCTAAGATATCACCAAAACACGGGCTGCTTCCACTATATGCCACTATTTTCACTTCGGTCAAATCCAAAATTTTCAATTCCTTCAGTTCTTCGGCAATAAATTGAATATCACGAGCATCTATAGTACCGGTTACCACAAGTTCGGTTACAGCCTTATCTTTAACAAGCCTTTCCAACTGCCCGGCTTCAGACGCAGTCACATTCAAAGCATGCGAACTGAAACAAATCAGAAACGCACTCAATGCCAATATCAAAAGACCTTTATTCATGACTACAATCTCGTGTCTATATGAAGTATATTTTGAACCATAAGCAGCTCACGTATGTCGGAGCGTGACACCTCCATATCGTCATATCGGGGATTTTCACTGCGCAAAATCACCTTATCAGAATCGGCATGCTTGCGAATGTACTTCACCATACGATAATCATCAAGCACCACTACATATATATGTCCCCAGAAAATTTGCGACATATTGGACAATTCTCTGACTGCAATATAATCACCGTTGCATATCACAGGGCTCATGCTGTCGCCGCTCACTCGCACGATGCGGCAATCCGGGCTGATGTTAGGCATATTTACAGCTCCTACAATATATTCATCGGCAAACATCATGGAACGAGCCATACCTCCTGCTGTAACATCTATGTCATAAACAGGAGTTCCTTTCATGGACTTTAAGGCATCGGCATCTATCACCAAGCTCGGTACAGAGCCTGAAGAATATTTGGCGAAAGGAACATCAGAGCCATCCTTCAGCCACGTCTTAGAAACACCTAAATTAATGATAATCTTGTTTATAAGAGACTCGCTTATAGGAAGTTTCCCATTCAAGTGTTTTGACAGATTAGACTGATCGCAACCTATTTTCTCCGCAAATTCCCCTTGCGTCATTCCAATCTCTTTTATAAGATATTTTATTCGTCCTATTATATCTTCGTTTGCCATTTCCGTTATATTATTTTGACGATGCAAGTTACCTCTTTTTTGGCACTTAGCCAAATTTCAGGGTAAAAAACCAAGCTAAATTTGAAAATTAGCACTAATTCTCAAATTTCCATGTAATAACTCCTACCCCCTCAGTGGTTTTATTTTTAGGCACTGAAAATTGAGATTGCAGAGAAGCCTGTTCACAACTGCGTCTTACAGCCGAATTACTTGCAGCCGAACCGCTACCTCCCACATAGGCAGCCGATATCACTTTACCTCTTGCGCTCACACGCACTTGAATCCTTACAACACCGTTAACAGGGCTGCTTGGCTCTCCCCAACTTGCAAGTGTATAACCTTCCAATCCCGAAACACCGGGAGCACCGCTGGCACTCCTCGACGTAGCACTGCCTGTGGGAACACCGGCTGAACCGGTTCCGTCACCACCGGTCTTTCCGAATGAAACACGTTTGTTTATCCTCTCAGCTGTTTCTTTTTCTTTACGCACACGTTCTGCCTCTGCTGCACGCTCTGCTTCAGTAGGACCGGGCTTTACTTCTTCTTTTTTCACTTTCATGGGAGACTCGGCATTTTGTGTCACTGTTTGTTCGGGTATTTCACCGATTTCACCCTCATTCATCGGTTCTTCACCTGATATCTCCGGATTCTCGCTTGTGTTCTTTTCCACAGGCGTACCCGCCACATCCTCAACCGAAGGCTGAATAAAATCACCCAACATCACATATTCACCGCCGAAAAGTATCTCCTCTTTCTTCATCTCAATAAGGTCTTTATCCTTAGGCGGATAACTATAGTACAAATAAGAACAAACAAGAACTGCAACCAATATCGCATGAAACAGAACTGTTGCGATACCGCCCATCATCTTGTTTGTGTCATTTTTGCCCATTAGCTTATTGATTGACAAGAAAAAATTGAACAATACTTTATTTTCTTGAAACAGGCTTGGTTGCAAGCACTATTTTTAAATTGGCTTTCGCACCTCGATCAAGTATTTTCACGATTGCGCCGTAGGGGACAGCTTCATCGGCATAAAGCGCAATGAACTGTTCAGGAGCATTCTTGCCGGTAAGTTGCAAAAAAGCCATCAACTGCTCCTCATTCTCTATCAACACCGGTTCTTCATCTGAGAATGAACCATAAATCTTTTGCTCCTTATCGATATATACCTTTGTTCCGGGTTTTATGGCTGTCTGTGTACTGCCTTGCGGGAGATTCACCTCCATAGCCGTAGGGAACACAAACGTGGATGTAACCATAAAAAATATGAGCAACAAGAATATGACATCGGTCATCGACGCCATACTGAATGTTGACAGCATTTCATTTTGTCTTCTTAGAGCCATTGGAATAAACTTTTTACCCGATAACTATTTTGCCGGTTCATTAAGCAAATCCATAAATTCCATAGTCTTTGCTTCAAGTTGTTTCATCACCTTGTTTACCATTGCCACAAGATAGTTATAAGCAAACAATGCAATAATTCCCACAAACAAGCCCGCTACCGTAGTAACAAGAGCTTCATATATACCGTTAGCCAACACCGTGACATCGGCATTACTGCCGGCACTTGCCATTGCAAAAAACGCTTGCACCATACCGGTAACAGTACCCAAGAACCCTATCATAGGCGCACCTGCTGCTGTAGTGGCAAGCCATGTGAACCCTTTTTCCAATTCGGCTATTTCAAGATTCCCCACATTTTCAATTGCCACAAGGACATCATTCATGGGACGACCTATACGGGTAATACCTTTTAATATAAGTCTGGAATAAGGGGTATCAGTCTTCTTGCAAAGGTTCATCGCACTCTCTATCTCACCGTCATGGATATAGTCCTTTATACGTTTCATGAATGTGCCGTCTTCTTTTGCCGCCTTGCGTATGGCAAAAAACCGTTCTACAAGTATATAAATACTGATTACTGAAAGGATAAACAACGGAATCATTATGATACCGCCTTTCAGACAAAGTTCCCACATCGACAATTCCTGTTCCGTAAGAGCAGTATCAAGCGGTGCCGAATTGGTCAATGTATCTGCCGCCTGTTCCAACGCCTTTCCTGCAGGCAACATTATTGATGTCAAAATATTCATTCCGGGATACAGTTTTTTAACGTTATTATTTCAAGCATTCTTTATAAGCCTTGATTGTAGCCTCAAGCCCCATATACAAGGCATCGGCAATCAACGAGTGACCTATCGAAACCTCATTAAGATACTTCACATTTTCTTTAAAAAACTTCAAGTTTTTCAAGTTCAAGTCATGACCGGCATTCACACCAAGTCCCTCGCGGTGAGCCGCATCGGCAGCTGTAACATACGGAGCGACAGCCGTATCGGGATTCTTCTCATATTCTTCGGCGTATGGACCGGTATATAGTTCCACACGATCAGCACCTGTACGTGCCGCCATCTTGATGTTATCGGTATCAGTACCCACAAAAATACTTGTGCGTATACCGGCTTCCTTCAAGCGATCGACCACCGCAGTAAGGAATTCAAGATTGGGAGCCACATCCCAACCTGCCGATGAGGTGAGAACATCGGGAGCATCGGGGACAAGCGTCACCTGAGCCGGCTTTACTTTTAGCACCAAGTCTAAAAATGCCTCCGAAGGGTATCCCTCTATATTAAACTCCGTCTTTACCAACGGACGCAACATATACACATCGCTATAACGTATGTGTCTCTCATCCGGACGCGGATGAACCGTTATACCATCGGCTCCAAACTGTTCACAGTCTATAGCCACTTGCTCAACATTGGGAAGATTTCCTCCGCGGGCATTGCGCAACGTTGCAACCTTATTGATATTTACACTTAAATTAGTCATTTCCTATTCTCTTTTTTAGTCTTGCACCGGCATTGCTGTAAAATACGGCTCTTCTCTTTTATAAATAATTCGTATATTTGCCGATGCTAATTAATTTGCAAAAATAATATGAAATATATTATTCTAAAAGTAAATTTTTAACTATTTAACTCATTATATCATGCGCATAGCAGTTTTCGGCAGTACTCATCAGGAAAAGTACCTCGACGGCATCTCTCTATTGTTCAAGACGTTGTCTCAATTTAAAGTAAACCTTGGCATTCAAGAGAAATTCTACAGGTATCTGTGCTGTTCCATTCCCGAACCGCCGATTACGGCAGATGTCATCACCGATGACACTTTTGATGCCGACATCGCAATAAGCCTTGGAGGCGATGGCACTTTTCTGCGCACAGCAAAATGTGTATCTCATAAGAATATCCCCATTCTCGGCATTAACACCGGACATCTCGGTTATCTCACCGATGCCAAGATGAATGAAGTGGAAACTGCCTTGAATGATATAATGAACAACAGATATAAGATAGAGCGCAGAACTCTATTGGAAGTGGTTACACACGACACGGAACGCGCGATTCCCGAACCTTTTGCCCTCAACGAAGTGGCCATACTACGTCAAGATACATCTTCCATGATTTCAGTGGAAACAAGTGTGAACAATACCTATTTCACAACATATAAAGGAGACGGGCTTATAATCTCTACACCCACAGGCTCGACAGCCTACAATCTGAGTGTCGGAGGTCCCATATTAGACCCTACTTCACAGAATATAGTTCTTTCGCCTATTTCACCGCATTCGCTCACCATGCGCCCGCTTGTACTCCGCGATGATGCAGAAATTGCGATAAAGGCTCATTCGCGCGCCGACATGTTCAATGTGAGTATCGACGGACGCTCCAACCCTCTGCCTATAGGTTCGGTAATAACCATACGCAAAGCGCCGTTCACAATCAAAGTAATACAATCACTGAGACACTCTTTCATCAACACTTTACGGGATAAGCTAATGTGGGGAACAGATGTACGATAACGAATTCGGAGAAATTAAATTAACAAGACGAATCGGCATGCGCAGCATCACGGCTCGCTGGCGTAACGATGTGTTATGTATCAATACTTCACACCTTGTGCCTATTGGCGAAATAATCCTTTTCATCGGTAAAAACCGTGAAAAGCTTCGAATACTCCGGCAAAATGCACTCAGAAAGGCATCTCCTGAAATACATTATCGATTAGGGCAACGCATACCCTGCCTTAAAGGAGACATTCTTATAACTGCCATAAAATACCGACCAAACTTCACCGGCTACAAATGCGATAAAGACGGTAATCTTTTTATCTTCATTTCCGACAAAGACGACATAAACACCGACATAAAGCAAAAGGCCGTTTCCGGTGCTTTGAAAGAGCTTATGAAACGAACAGCACCCCACGTACTTATCCCTTACGCATGGGAAGTGGCTCAAGAAACAGGCGTGCAGCCCAAGGAGTTCGTTATCGGCAGGGGCATCAGGAAATTAGGACATTGCACTTCTAAGAAAGTAATCCAGCTTTCTTACATGCTTATGTTCATGCCCGAGGAACTCGTGCGCTACGTTATATGCCACGAACTGGCGCATCTCACAATCATGAACCACAGCCCGCAGTTCCATTCATTGTGCAATATCCTATGCAACGGCAAAGAAAAAGCCCTTGAGAAAAAACTCAAAGGCTTTACTTTCCCTATTTTGAAATAATTTAATAATTTTCGGCACGAAGTGCGAAATAAGATTGTGCATGGTGGCACACAGGACAATCTTCAGGAGCTTTCTTGCCGATAACCACATGACCGCAATTCAAGCATTGCCAAATGCAATCACCATCACGTGAGAACACCACTTCATCCTCAATGTTTTTCAACAGCTTGCGGTAACGCTCTTCGTGAAGTTTTTCGATTGCAGCCACACCTTCCATTTGAGCCGCAATTTCCTCAAAACCTTCTTCGCGAGCCTCTTTTGCAAATTGAGCATACATATCGGTCCACTCATAATTTTCTCCGCTTGCAGCGTCGGCAAGATTTTCTGTTGTAGCCGGCACTTTACCGCCATGAAGATGCTTAAACCAAAGTTTTGCATGTTCCTTTTCATTCAACGCAGTTTCTTCAAAAATATGAGCTATCTGCACATATCCGTCTTTCTTAGCCTTTGAAGCGTAGTACAAGTATTTGGTATGCGCTTGCGATTCACCTGCAAAAGCAGCTTGCAGATTCTTTTCGGTCTTTGTTCCTTTCAAATCTTTTGCCATAGTAGTATAATTTAAGAAAAATTCCTGTTATTCATGATTAACACTAAGTTCTACATTACCGCCATCTACTGCCTGTGTCAACTGTTCTACCGACTCTACCACGTTAATGATATAGTCGCCCACCTTTTCAGCCTCGCACACAATATCCATATAGAAAATACCGCTCTGATAGTTGTATTCCTTCTGGTTTATGCTTTCTATGTTCTCCGTGCGCAACAGATTACGGTAATTATTTATCTCACGCTCTTTGTTGTGGCTGCGCATAATGTCGGCATCACGCACATTTTCCACATCTTTCAGCACAAGTATCATGTTTGACATTGCCTCTTCCACATACTTGAACATAGTGTCTATATTCTTGTATATATTCTCGGTGAAATGAGCATGAGCCTCCTCCTTGCGAACAAGTGCTTTAGCCACATTGAAACAACTGTCGGCTATGCTTTCTATCTCGCTCACGATATTCAGTATGGACGATACACGCAACTTGCCTTCATAACTCAAGCGACCGTCCATCACTTTATTCAGATAGTTGGCGATTTCTATTTCCATACGATCCGAAATCTCTTCATATTTCTCTATTCGGGTGTACAGTTTGTTAAATTCTTCCGTACCGTTCTTCGTATGCACAAGTTCCTGCGCCATGCCTATCATGCGCTTTACGCGCTCTGCATAGACCACAGTCTCGCGCTGAGCCTGCATGATATTAAGTTCCGAGGCATGAAGAAGACCGCGGCTGATGAACTTCAACTGGAATTCTTCCTCCTCTTTATGAGAGGAACGGATTATCATGTCACAAATCTTCACAAACAAGCTCGGAAACCATATCATCACCGATAAATTAATGATATTAAACACGGTGTGGAATATTGACAAGCCGAATGAAACCGCCACTTCGTAGGCATTGAGCGTTCCAAACGATGCCATAGCCTGTGCGGGATTTCCTTGTCCGAACATCTCTGTTATCCACACCACAAGGCTGCAGAACGGATAGAACAATATCACTGCCCATATCGAGCCGAAGAAATTAAACAAGAAATGCACCGTCGCGGCTTTCTTGGCAGTTATATTTGCTCCCAATGATGCCAAGATTGGTGTAATAGTAGTTCCGATATTGGAACCAAGCACCATAGCACAAGCCATTTCAAACGGAACCCAGCCTTTTAACGCCATCACCATCACTATGGCGAATGTAGCCGAAGACGACTGTATTATCATGGTTACTATCAAGCCCACTGCCACAAACAGCAAAACCGATACGAAACCCATAGATGAGTATCCCGCAAGGAATTCAAGTTGCTCCGGACTTAATTCCGGAACATTGTCGCTTATAAGTCCGAGACCCATAAACAGCAACGCAAAGCCCAATATAAATTCGCTCAAGGACTTGTGGCTGCTCTTATTGGAGAACATCAGCGGAATGGATACCGCAATCATCGGCATTATAAAAGCGGAAATATCAACTTTCACGCCAAATAAAGTAATAATCCACGACGTCATTGTTGTTCCCACATTGGCGCCCATTATCACGCCGATAGACTGCACAAGCGACATCAAGCCGGCATTGACAAAACTCACCACCATCACCGTAGATGCCGACGAGGATTGAATGATTGCCGTAATTAATGTACCTGTTAAAACTCCCATGAAACGGTTGCGAGTCATTGCCGAAAGAATGTTTCTCATGCGGTCGCCTGCAACTTTCTGTAGACCCTCGCTCATCACCTTCATTCCATACAGGAACAAACCGATAGCACCTATCAGGGTCAGAAAATCAAGAAATGAGTAGTTCATCTGCTCAAAGATTTTTTTGTTATGTAATTTATTTCTCTATAAACAGCCCAAGGACGTGTTTTATCAGTCGATAATAAAACAACTATCCAAAATTATTACAAAAATATAACAAATGTATTAAATCCCCAATATCCCCACCATTTTTTTGAAAAATTCCTCAGAAACAGTTTTTGAATTTTCTTAAAAATGTTATTACAGATTTTATTAAAAATCCCTCAATGAGGGAGATTTTCTTAAAAAAAAGCACTCATTGAGGGATTTTTGAGACCTTAAAAGAAAAAGATATGCAGATATAATAGAAAATGGCTTTGGATATAAAGGGAAAGAGCAGGCGGATATAAACGAGAAAAGGCTGCGTAAAGGCAGCCTTTTCAATGTTTATGTGAGTTGGATTATTCTTGGTCAGAATCCCACCATACAAGGATAGTCCAAGTATCATCTTCCATATTCCAGTTCTTGGAATCAACTTTTGCACCCGGTACTTTAGGACCGATTGCGATAAGCTGAGTTGAGTTGTAGTTGTACTCATGTGAGCACTGTCTCCAACGACGAAGATGCTTTCCTTCCGGAATATATTCCTTAGCAGTCTCATTGATGTAGTATTCAGCCGGAATTTCCCAGTTCAAGAATACGTTTGAGTCATAATCATAACGACGCATGTCATTAAATTGTTCTACTGAGAACATCATAGCCATGTGCTTTTGAGTCATAATCTTAGCAAGTGTAAGGT
>JAFUKL010000018.1 GCA_017473615.1 Muribaculaceae bacterium
GCAATGGATGTAAAGAGTGAAACCGTTTACAACAACATCCCTGTGGCAAACGTGCCAATGCAACGCAACTACCGCACCAACATCGTAGGTAATCTGCTTACTTCAGGTGCAGTGTTCAACGTAGTAATCAATCCTATCTACAACGAACCTGATAACATCATTGTTATGAATGAAGTTAACAGCGACGAGGGTCTTGAGGCTGCATTGCGTCAGAATGAAGAGCATATCGTTGTTAATTTGGGTGTTAAGGGCGGATCCGCATCTGAAAAGAGTGAATATACTGTAAATATCGGAGCTTGGCAGCCTCAATATTACTTTGGTGGAGAAAAGACCAAGACTATCACTATCAACGGTAACGGTCACAAGATTAATTTCAAGCAGAATAACAGTGATTGGGATTATATACGTTGCGTAAATGAAGATGCCAAGTGGTTCTTGAATGATGTAGAATTGACTAACAGCGGTTACAATAGTAGTTATTGGGGGCGTATGGGTATTGCATTCTACAACGAAGTTGAGATGAATGGAGTTACATCTGAAAGAGGTATCATCGTTCAGAACAAAGCTGTTCTTAATAATGTTAAGGTAAATGAAGGTAGAGAAGCATATAGCTTGTGGATTACAGCTGAAGGACAAACTGTAACCGTGAAAAACTCAGAATTTACTGCAACAAATTCAGGTCGCGGTATAAAGATTGGCGATGAAAATGTGAAAGAAACTCTTGCAAAGGTGGTTTTGAACGTTGAAAACACCAAATTCACCACTGCTAAGAAAGCTGCTATACTTGTATCTTCAGCTGCCGGAGCTGATATAGCACTTACTAATGTTGATATAGCAGGTGTTGCTGCTGACGGCTTTAATGCAGTATGGGTTGACAGTGATTGGTCTCAATATGCCGATTTAGTAACCGTAACAGGAGGATTTAAGAAAGTAGAAGGCAGCAGTGCAAGTCTTACAGCTACTGAAAATGCTACTATTGAGATACCTGCAGGTACATATAAAATGCCTACAGATATAGCTGACGGTGTTAGCATAATAGGTGGTGAAGGCGTTGTATTTATGGTTGCCGGAAATTCAATCACATCTGATAATGTGACAATCAAGGATATAGCTATTGTTAACGACAAGAAGAGCAAAACAGCTCTTTCTGTTTCGGGCAAGAACCCTACAATAGAGGGTTGTGTGTTCTCCGGAGCGGCAGGTAATGGTAACGGACTTGTAGTTAAAGGTGAAGGTGCTGATAACGTAATTACAGTGAAGAATTGCGACTTCTCTCAGGATGATTTCTTTAAGCCGATTTTCGATGGTTGGAGCGGTCTCGGAGGTGGAACTCTTTTGATTGATGGTTGTACTATTGCAAACGGCTTGTATGTAATGCATATAGATGCTGCGGGCGAAAGCGGAAAAATCGTGGTAAAGAATTCCAAACTTTCGGGCTTTATTACAAACGGCGCATCTCTTGACAGTGTTTCTTTTGAAAACTGTGTGTTCGGTGAGGCTAACGGTTATGCTTGCGCAAATCTGTACACATCACATTCTTTTGTTGACTGTACTTTCCCGACTAAAGCAGACGCTAACAATGTAAACAACTATGGTTTGTATGTTAGCTCAAGTGCTAAGGGAGATGCAATGGTTATGAACAATTGTAAGATGTCCGACGGAACTATGCTTGATAAAACCAATATGGCTGTTACTAATGGAGGATTCTTGCATTGGGACGCTGAAGCAGAAGCTTGTGTGTGGACCGTGAACGGTGTTGCTATCTCACAAGAATAATAAAATACGGTCTGATAGAAAACGATAAGTTTTACTAAGACTGTTTGAGAAAAGTTGTGGAGTGAGTCGATTTAATATTCGGCGCACTCCACTCATTTTTTAGCTAAAACAATATTGTGGTTTGGTTTGCCTTGGCCGTTCCCGATTGGTGGGATAGGTGGAAAAGGAAAGGAGACATGTCTTTGTTGAAGACACGCCTCCTTGAATTTTCCGATAACGCAGTATCTGTAATTTTATTTACGGATACCAAGCTCTTTCTTAGCGATGATTGCACGGTAACGGTTGATGTCGGTATGGATCAAGTAATCCAAAAGACGACGACGCTTACCTACAAGTTTTTTAAGAGCACGAGCTGTGTTATAATCTTTGTGATTTGACTTCAAGTGTTCAGTCAAGTGGGAAATACGGATTGAGAATAATGCTATCTGCGCCTCAGCTGAGCCGGTATCAGTATTGCTTGCTCCGTAAGTTCCAAAGATTTCTTTCTTTTTCTCAGAATCTAAGTACATTACTTAATAAATATTATATAGTTAATAAAATTGAACGTGCAAAGATAGGTATATTTTTTGAAATACGCATCATGGGGCGCAAAAAAACGTCGCTTTATGTAGGCTTTTTTGATGAAATACGCTAACTTTGTATCCGAAATAGGTATAATATGCAAAAGATTAGAAATATTGCGATAATCGCACACGTCGACCACGGAAAAACTACGTTGGTCGATAAGATGTTGCTTGCCGGAAATTTATTCCGCGAAAATCAGAATTCCGGAGAATTAGTCCTTGACAATAACGATTTGGAGCGTGAGCGCGGAATCACGATTCTTTCAAAGAATGTTTCGATAGATTATAATGGCTATAAGATAAATATTATAGATACTCCGGGACACAGTGACTTTGGTGGTGAAGTGGAGCGCGTGCTGAATATGGCTGACGGTTGCTTGTTGCTTGTGGATGCATTTGAAGGCCCGATGCCTCAAACTCGTTTTGTACTGGAGAAAGCGTTGCAGATAGGTTTGAAACCTATTGTTGTGGTAAATAAAGTGGATAAGCCCAATTGTCGTCCCGATGAGGTGCAGGAAATGGTGTTTGACTTGATGTTTAACTTGAACGCAACCGAGGAACAACTGGATTTTCCTACAATCTACGGTTCGGCTAAGCAAAACTGGATGAGCGAAGACTGGAAACAGCCTACCGATAACATAACTCCCTTGCTTGACGCAATTATTGAGCATATCCCGGGTCCCGAGGCTATAGAAGGTGATGCGCAGATGCTCATTACGTCTCTTGATTATTCTTCATACGTGGGGCGTATTGCCATAGGTCGTGTACATCGCGGGGAGATAAAGGAAAATATGGAAGTTGCCCTTTGTAAAAAGGATGGTTCAATAGTGCGCCAGCGCATCAAGGAACTACACACCTTTGAGGGTATGGGACGTAAGAAAGTGGATTGCGTTAAATCGGGCGATATTTGTGCGCTTGTGGGTATTGAAGGGTTTGAGATAGGCGATACGATTGCCGATTTTAAAAATCCTGAGCCACTTCCTCGCATAGCAATCGATGAACCGACAATGTCGATGACGTTTACAATCAATGATTCTCCTTTTTTTGGGAAAGATGGTAAGTTTGTAACATCTCGACACATTGCCGATCGTCTTGCCAAAGAACTTGACAAGAATTTGGCTTTGCGCGTGGAGCGTGCCGAACGAGATGACGCATGGACTGTTTACGGAAGAGGAGTACTTCACTTGTCGGTGCTTATTGAGACTATGCGCCGCGAAGGTTATGAATTACAGGTGGGACAGCCTCAAGTTATCATTAAAGAGATTGACGGAGTGAAGTGTGAACCGGTTGAGGCGTTGTCGATAAATGTACCGGAGGAATATTCGAGCAAAATTATAGATATGGTTACCCGCCGACGTGGCGAAATGGTAAGTATGGAGACGCAGAATGATCGTATTCACTTGGAATTTAATATTCCGTCACGAGGAATTATAGGATTGCGCACCAATGTGCTGACCGGTTCTGCCGGAGAGGCTATCATGTCGCATCGTTTCCTTGAATATCAGCCGTGGAAGGGTGAGATTGTACGTCGTACCAACGGCTCGCTTATCGCAATGGAAGCCGGTACAGCTTATGCTTACGCTATAGATAAACTTCAGGATCGAGGCAGATTTTTCATATTCCCGCAAGAGGAGGTGTATGCCGGTCAGGTTGTGGGTGAGAACGCTAAGGATAATGATATAGTGGTGAATGTGACAAAATCGAAGAAACTCACCAATATGCGTGCTTCCGGTGCCGACGATAAAGCGAGAATTGTTCCGCCGGTAGTCTTCAGTCTTGAAGAAGCACTTGAATATATTAAGGGTGATGAGTATGTGGAAGTAACTCCGAACCATATACGTATGCGCAAGATTATACTTGATGAAATAGAGCGTAAACGCGCCAATAAGGAATAAGAAAACAGTTTTGAATTTTATTGAAAAAAGTTGTTTGAAAACTTCTTATAGATATAAACTATTGGCTGATAGATAAAATCGTTTCATAATTTTTATTTTTTTCTCCCCGATGTCTTATATTTGCAGCATCGGGGAGTTTTTGTGTTATTAAGTTGAACTTTATTCTTCCTGTATATGTTAATAACGAAGATTATGAATAATATATTAAAGAAAGGAATTATTATGAAAGGTAAAATCAGATTGCTGGCTGTGGCTGTTACTACGGTATTGTCGGTGAATGCTGCGCATGCCGATGATGATGTTAATATTGGCTATTCAGAATTGCCGCTCGGCGCAAGAACTTTTATTGAAAAGCATTTTGGTGCAACGCCTGCTACTGAAGAGATTGAATATAAGGATGCCCCGGGAGTGTATGTAGTGGAATTGCGCAATGGTTATGATATTAAATTCGGACGTGATGGTAAGGTGATAGAAATAGATTCGCCTGATATGAAGGATATAGATGAAGCTATTGTTAAGGACATACTTCCCGTTAAAGCCGTAAAATTTCTTGAAGAAAAGAAACTGCTTGATGATGTGGATGAAATAAGGGTACAACGCAATGGAGGCTATCTTGTGGAAGTGGATAAAATTGCATCTGATAGGAAGTACCGCTTTGACAGTGATGGTAAGCTACAGGAGCGAAAGGGCAGACGTTAATACCATGTAACGCCGTTGTAGCTGCTGCGCTTGTCATATTTCAAGTCGCTGAGCATAGACGATTTCACTGCGATGTGGAAGTTGTAGGATTTATAAGGTCCTACAGGAACAAAACTTGCACTCATGGCAAAACAGTGCAGGTCTCGAGAAATGGAGCAGTTCATATAAGCTATTTTCTTTGTATCGAAGTTATAGCTGGCAGAGAAATTAAATCCCCAATTCTTTGTCGGTCTTATGTTCCCGGAAAAGCTTAGGTTCTGTGTCCATTTTCCGTTATATTCCATTTTTTTCTTGTTGAATGTTCCGTATGAATAGTTTACGGAATAGTTGAGCGACAGACTCCACGGGAAAGCCCAATGTGCATAACCGTCGGAGTCGAATTGGGTGTCGCCGTTTTTACTTTTCTCATTTCTTTCATGGCTGCTGCCCGGACTGTCTCCGCTGTCGGTTTCCTGATTGTCTTTGCTTTTATCGCTTGATGTATTTTTCTTTTTCTTCTTGAAAGTGTCGTTGTTGAAAGTATAAGAGAATGATGTACCGGTACTTGATAACTTGGCAAGTCCTTTTCCGGCTTGAAGACGTGTACGGTCAACTCTCACAGGATTTCCCGATGAGTTCAGTTGGTAGGTATAGACATCCCATGTTGCGCTAAGGCTCAAGTTGAATCCCTTGGTAAGGCGCAACAACATAGAGGTGTTGATATTACTCCACCTTAAAGAGTCGGCTGCGAAGTTGTAGGATTGGCTCACGGTAAGGTTTTCGATAAGGGATACCTTTTTCACGCCGGTACTATCCTCATCGCTTTTAACCTTCATTTCAAGGTTATTGGCGAGTGAGTAGCTCACTGTTCCGCTTTTGCCTTGTCCCGGAGTACCGAATATTCCGTGCTGGAAATAAGAGTATTTCTTTGTCCTTACTTGTCCGTTCTTGTCGGTATATGCGTAACTGCCATAGTATCCCCATCCCGGATTGCTGAAGTCGGGTGATGCGGAGAATGATACTGTGGGTGTGAGTACGTGGCGAATCATTTGCACCTTGTCGCCGAGGAATTTCATCGGCTTAAAGAATCCGTAAATTTTAGTGTCTAACGATATACCTCCGGAGAAGTCGAATACGTTATAAAAATTGTAGGTGGTATCTTGCACTTCAGCCGATGCTGCCGGATTCCATTGTCTCCGTATCTTGCTGGTGTACATGCGGTCGTTCATAGTGATGTTCGGCGTTATGTTCAGGTATTTGAATACGTTGAAAGTAGCCGAAACAGGAACTGTATGGCGCATACCGTTTTTCCAATCCTTTATAAGGCTCTTCTTGAAGAACTGGTCTTGATTTGCCGTCAACTGGTTCTGTAAAATACCGGAGTATGATAACTTGATTTTTTCATACCACTTTTCATCTCCTACGGCACGTTTACGCTTGAATGGAGAAATCTGCGACAATGTGACAGTAACGTTTGGAAATGAAACCGTCAATGTAGAGTCGGCGGTACGTTGCGATATGTTGGCAGTGGTAGAAAGGCTCCATTTGGAGTTTGGAAACCGATATGTCATGTTTATCGTACTACTCTTGGTGTTCTCAGTAAACGCATTGCTGTAGTAACTTGTCAAGTCGTTGCGAGTATATCCGCTGGTTGTGAAATTCACGCTTGCCGAGAAAGTCATGTTCGGGTTTGCCTTAGCATCCTGTGAGTGTGTCCATGCTATACGGAAGTTTTTCTGTTTGGCATAGTCTGCCTCACCTTTGTCGCCGGTAACTGTCGTTATGTAGCTCAAGTTGAAATTACCGTTGAATTTATATCTTTTGTTGTAAGTGGACTGCGCATTCACGCCCCATGAGCCGCGTGTGTATATTTCACCGGTCACAGCAAGGTCTATATTGTTATTGATTGCAAAGTAGTAGCCGCCGTCACGCAAATAGAAACCGCGTTGATAGTCGTCGCCGAAAGTGGGCATTATGATACCCGAAGAATAGTCGCTTGTGAAAGGGAAATAGCCGAATGGAACGGCGATAGGCAACGGCACATCAGCCAGAACCATATACACAGGACCTGTAACGATATTCTTTTTAGGCTTTACTTTTCCTTGTGTGATTTTGAAGTAGAAGTGCGGATGTTCATGGTCATCGCATGTGGTATAACGTCCGTTCTTGATGTAATATTCATCGTTCTCCATTTTTTTCGTTTGTCCTCCTGTGAGGTAACCCTCACCTTGCTGAGTGACAACATCGGTGATAAAGCCTTTTTTACTTTTGAAATTATACTTCATTGTATTTGAGGCATATTCACCGCTACGATCCTTGAAAACGGGAGTTCCGGCTATGTCGCCTATGCTATCGGGCATGCCTTCAGCATGGACAATGCTGGTTTTCATATCCATGCGTATTTTGTTGGCTGATAGACTTATGTCCCCATAATTAATGTTGCTTGCCCCATACATGAAAGCGGAGTTTCGGCCTTCCATTACAAGCGAATCCTTAGCTTTGAAATCTACAATGTTGTCGAGATCTACTTTTCTTTTGATAAACCGTGAAGTGGAATCGGTTGTCTCCTGTAGAGAGTCGGCGCTAAGTTTCATCGAATCTTTGCCGGCAACAGTTAATGTGTCGTTTAGGTGTCGAATAGTGGAATCGGCTAAGATTTCATGTAGAGAGTCTGGTATAATAAATCTTGCCGAATCTCTTAAAGAATCAGCTAAGTTTACTGCTTTTGTGCTATCGGCAATGATGCTTATAACATCACTTTCTAAATCCTTAACAGCCGTGTCGAGTTTGGTTTCCAAATTATCCGTGATTTCACGGGCTTTCCCTTCGGAAATTTGCCATTGTCGCGGGCTGCATGAATAAAGCAATGTTATTACAAGAGCGATTATGATATATATTCGAGTTTGTCTCAATTAGTCTCTTTGCAAAAATATGTGCAAAAATACACAATTACATCCATTTGAGCATAAGAAACACTCTAAAATTATGTTATCCTTCCTTAGATTTATTATAATGGGAGAGTAACAATGCTGCTTTATACTGTGGTAAGGCTGTAATAATATTTTTAAGAAAATTCAAAACAGCTTCTTAGATGATTTTGTTCATTACGATTTCGCCGGATATAAATTGTCGTACATTCTCTACTGCAATGTTCATCAAGCGTGTACGTGCTTCGGTTGTAGCCCATGCGATGTGTGGAGTGAGATGACAATTGGCAGCATTTAACAAAGGGTTGTCATTGCGTGCCGGTTCAATCGATAGTACATCGGCACCGAAAGCTGCAATTTCTCCTTTGTTAAGAGCCTCTGCGAGATCATACTCATCGATAAGCTGACCGCGTCCGGTATTTATAAGAATTGCGGTGCGTTTCATCATTTTCAGCGTTTTGCCGTTAATCAGTCTGCGGGTGTTGTCGTTAAGAGGGCAATGCAGGCTTATAACATCAGATGCAGTGAAAACTTCTTCAACAGAGCATGCCGTTATACCTTGCGGCAGCAGTTCCTGTGCTTTGGATGTGGCTGCAAGGACTTTCATGCCGAAAGCCAATGCAATGCGTGCCACCGACATACCGATGTTACCCAATCCGATAATACCCATGATTTTTCCCGATAATTCGATTATTGGCGAATTCCAATAGCAGAAGTCGGGGCATGAACTCCATTTGCCGTTTTTAGCTTCATCGGCATACGTGGAAATGTTGTTGGTTATGTTTAAGATATGTGCAAACACCATTTGGGCTACCGATGCCGTGCTGTAGGCGGGGATGTTCGTTACTGTGATACCTTGTTCGTGGGCGGCTTTAACATCGACTACGTTGTAGCCGGTGGCGAGTACGCCTATATATTTCAGGGTGGGGCATGCGGTCATGACTGTTTTATCGATAATCACTTTGTTGGTAAGTATTATCGGTGCATTTCCGATGCGGGATATTATTTCATCGGGTGAAGTGCGGTCATATATAGAAACTTCGCCCAATTGTTGCAGGGCATTCCAGCTCAAATCTCCCGGATTGAGCGTATATCCGTCAAGAACTACAATTTTCATAAAACCTGTATAAAAAGAATCTCAAATCAAAGAACAAAAATACACATTTTTTGCCGTTATCGGCAAGAATCGGGTGCTTTTTGTCGGATTATAGGAATTTCTTGCCGCTGGTTAAAGGAATAAAGGTTTAAAACTTATAAAGATATTTAGAATCCGAAACACGACCCAAGTAAAACTTGAAAAAAATTTCATCAGATTCTATATGTGTGTATGGGTGAGTTTTAATTTTTTTTATTGAAATTTGAAAGGATTTCGCCTTTTATACGTCTAATGTGTAGAAATATTAAGAAATGTGATGAACAACATAGAATCTGAATTTACTAAGATGGTAGAGGAGAATAAGAAAACGATTTATACCGTTTGCTATTTTTTCTCGAAAGATAACGATGAGGTTAATGACCTTTATCAAGAAATTCTTATCAATTTGTGGAAAGGTTTTGAGACTTTTCGCGGTGAAAGTAATGTGAAAACATGGATATGGCGTATAAGTCTTAATACCTGTAACACGCAGGAACGGAAGAAGAAAAGCCGTGTACAGACTGTTCCTCTTTCGGTCGATATCGACTTGTACAACGATACTGACACAAAAAGTAAGCAGGTTCAAATGCTTTATGACAGGATAAACCGCCTTGATATTTTTGATAGAGCAATCATACTTCTTTGGTTAGAGAATATGAGCTATCAGGATATAGCCGGCGTGGTGGGGATATCGTTGTCGGGCGTCACATCAAGATTGTTCCGCATAAAGGAACAACTAAAATCTATGTCAAACGATTAAAAACCTTTAGAATTATGGCACAAGCATTGGATATGGTTGAATTGCAAGAATTAAAAACGCAGTTTAATCTTATAAATGAGAAACTTGAAAAACAATTGATAATAAATGAAAATCTTATCAAAGAATCAATGAGCAAGAATATTTCTTATATAGAGAAATATTATAAACGGTATTTATTGTGTTATATGGTGATAACTCCTACGATAATTGCATATATGCTATTAATCGGAGTGCATTGGGGATTATTTGTATTTGTGTTATTGGCTTTATTGGTGGAGTTTATGCTGTATTATAACGGGTATCGCACATTGAATCCAAAGACTTTGATGGTGAAGAGTTATATAGATGCCTTGGAATGTGTGTCGGTGTTTAAAAAACGTTTTGAGATGATTACCAGAATCATGTTTATTCCGGCTGTCTTAATAGTGGTTTTACTCGTTTCACATATATCCGGGTACACGTGGGATATAGGCAGGATAATTTTCTATTCCTTGTTTGTGCTTGCTGCTTGGATTTTTGAATTTGTGCGTAAGCGAAAGATGTTTGCCGGTCTTGATGAGGTACTGAAACAAATCAAGGAATTGCGCAAAGAGCCGCAGTGCTAAAAGGTGAAAAGTGCGTGCATGGCATCAAAGCGTGCGAGGGATGAGGCTCCGAAACGTGCCAATTCTTCTCGCACGTTTTCTATAGGTTTTGCCGGGCGTATATGTGATTTGGAAAAGAATTTATCGGCGTAGCACACAAGTTTTTCTTCTATTGAAAGAGGGAGCATGTCTCGGTGTGGCAGAGGTAGGTTTTGTGCTGCAATTTCTTCTACGGTCAATCCGCTGCCGGTGTGATGCTCACACACAAGGGCATGTTTAGGCAGACCTTCGATTTCGAGAATTTCTCTACCGAGATAACCGTGGCATATATAGGGCATGTTGCCGGTGCAATGAATAGAAGGGGCATGGGTCTTAAAAATGCCGATGTCATGAAGCATGGCTGCTTCATATACAAAATCTTTATCGATACCTGAATCGGGATTATGCTTGATGATATTCATTGCAAAATCAGCAACCTGCTTACTGTGGGCAATAAGCAGGTTGTACAATTCGCTATTGCGAGTATAGAATTTCTCGATTATCTTTATGTAGTCAAGCATTCTTTTGCTATTCTACGATTGTAACCCAATTGTGTGTGTCCGGTTCGTCTCCGAGCTGGATGGCACGAAGGCGGTTATACAACTTGGTCGTTATTTCTCCCGGCTCATTATTTTCTGAAAAAATGTAACTTTTGCCTTCTTCTACGTCATCGATACGTGAAATAGGTGTTGCTACAGCGGCAGTACCACATTCGGCTGCCTCTTGGCATTCGGCAAGTTCTTCAAGTGGGATAGGACGGCACTCTACTGCGATACCAAGGTCTTGCGCAATCTGTTGCAGGCTCATATTTGTTACCGAGGGAAGAATAGAACCTGATTTCGGTGTAATATACACTCCGTTTTTGATTGCGAAAAAGTTGGCAGGTCCGCATTCATCGATATATTTCTTTTCTTTAGGGTCAAGGTAAAGTACTGCGGAGTAGCCTTCTGCTTTTGCACGTTCGCCGGCTGAAAGGCTTGCTGCATAGTTTCCACCCACTTTCCAGCGTCCGGTTCCGCATGGAGCTGCACGGTCGTATTCGCGGTAGATAGCTACTTTTGTGGGCTTGAAACCTTCTTTGAAATAAGGTCCTACAGGAGTGACGAAAATCAAGAACAGATATTCGGTGGCAGGTTTTACCCCCACTTGTGCTGTCATACCTATTTCAAGAGGGCGGATATATAAAGATGCTCCACTGCCGTAAGGCGGTATGAAACGCTCGTTGGCCTTTACCACTTTTTTCACCATTTCGCAAAAAAGGTCTTCAGGAATCGGAGCCATCATTATTCCGTTGGCACTGCGTTGTATGCGTTTAGCATTTTCGTCCATTCGGAAAATTCTTATTTTACCGTCTTTGCCGCGGAACGCTTTCATACCTTCAAATATTTCCTGTCCGTAATGAAGGCATGTCGCAGCCATGTGTATATTTAGATTTTCAGAATCAGTTACTTCGATTTCTCCCCATTTCCCATCTTTGTATGTACAGCGTACATTGTAGTCGGTCTTCATGTAACCGAAAGAAAGATTTCCCCAATCGATGTTTGCGTTATTATCCATTGTCGTATTCTTTTAGAATAGTGTATTTATATATGTAAATTCTGTTACATTGCAACTTTTTGGGTCACATTGCCTACTTTTACTATGTAGATTCCGCGTGAGTTTATTTTCAGTATGGACGTTCCGGCGTTAAGCTCGGCTTGTGACACAAGCTGCCCCAATATAGTGAAAACCTTGACTTGGGCTTTTTGTGGAAGTTTTACCACAATATGCCCGTCTTTACCGTATATTTCAATGCTTTCTGAATTAATCCCGGATTCAGCGTTGCTTGAAGACTGCATCTCGCTTGACACCTCTCGCCATTGCATTTGTGCAACGGCTTGGCTTGCAAAACTTATGCTTGCAAGTACCAGAATTGCCGATGTGATGAGTTTCTTCATGTTTCTGTGAATATTTTTACAAATATACAGCAAAATATTTATGCTTGAAACAATAGAAGTGATTTTTTGACGTTAATATGTGCTTATTTTTCTTCGTCGAAGGGGTATTTGCGCTTGGGATTTTTTGGGAACCAGCCTTTACGGACGCGTTCCTGTTGCTCGAAAATCTCGAGAATACTCCAAAAAGAAGAAAAAGCGGTTACGCCTAATAGAGCCGATATTAAAACGTTTTCAATCAATAAAGTTAAAGCTCCGCATATTATACCGAGGAGCATAAAAGCCCACCAACATCGTGTGCCGAAGTAGTATTCACCTTTGATTACGATAGGGTGGAACAAACCTATGATAAGAAATGTGCTTATTCCTATTACAAGCCCCAATAGATTGTGTTGTTCTAAAAAATCCATAATATATATTGATGTTATGATTGCTTAAAATTGCATGGCGAAAGCTATGCCCGGTGCAGCGTAATGGCTGTTATAGGTAGGCATTACCATAAAAGATGTGTTCTTTTCGGTTATCCCTAAGATTCTCTTTTCCCAAGGCAGCAGCCAGTAACCTATACGTGCGCTCAGTATGCCTATGCCGGCTGCTCCTATGACATCACCGAGCCAGTGGCGGTTATTGTACAGTCTCAGAAAAGCAGTTCCGGTAGCCATAGTGTATCCGGCAATTCCCCACCATGAACCGTAGTTGATACGTAGTGATTCTGCTCCAAGAAATGCCGTTGCAGCGTGTCCGGAAGGGAAAGAATGGGTGTCGCTTCCGTCCGGACGTTTTTTTGATATAGAGTGTTTCATTCCTTGCGTGAGGATATACATTGTGGCGAAAGACGTAGCCGTGAGCATCACTCGCTCGGTAAAATCATATTTGCTTTTTATACCGGCAAAGTGCAGAATGAAATTGGTTGCGGTAGGAGCGAACCGCAGATATTCGTCAATTTTCATACGTCTGTGCGAGCTGCGTAGATCTGTCATGTTCTTGTTGACTGATTTATCAAGTTCTTTCATAGGATTGAAAAACAAACTTGTTGCTCCGACTGTAATCAAAGCACCCGGTAAAATCAGGTCTTTAGCCTTGAACGTGTAAGTGCTGTGTACGGTTGCCGTATCGGTCTTCTCGGCTGCATTTGCCGGAAAGGCTGCACCTATCAATATCGTTAGCATGTATAACAGCGTCTTTTTTATCATGGTGCAAATATACGACAAATAATTAAAATAGAAAGCCACCGGTCATAGGTGACTTTCCTTATAGACTATAATGGTTATTTTCGTCCTTCAAGATCTTCGTTGGTGATAGTCTTGTTGGTCTTCTTTACGCTTGCTTTAAGCGAGCCGAATCGGAAAGATACGTTGATGCCGAATGCTCTGTTGAAGCTGTTGTAGGAAAAAGTTCCTAACACATCACCTTGAACTGTCCTGTTTTTGCTCCATTTCATTTTTCCCGAGAATGGGTTTTGCGCTCCCAACTTGATAGTCAATCTGTCATCTTTAAGGAAAGAACGGCTCAAGTTGAATCCGTATCCGGTGAATGAAGCGGCTTTGGAATAGACATCATAGGAGCCGCTGTTGAAGCAGTAAAAATTGGCGTTAAGTTTTAATTTCCAGAACAGGTTTTGGCTGATGTCGGCATAACAATTACCTCCCCAGCCGCTGTTTTTCAACATTTGTGCATTACTGAATTTGTTGTATCGCAACGAACCGTTGAACATAATGGTTGTCGATTTTGTCGCAGTCCATTGTGCATATAAGTTCCATGCAAAACTGCGAAATTTTGCGTTGTTGGCATACGTGTCATATATGATACCGTCTTTTACATATTTGTATTCGGAGTACATGTTGTCAGACCATGTGAAATTTGTCGATGTGCTGATGGTTATCTTTGGTTTTATAAGAGAGTATGAAAGTCTTATTGAATTACGGCGTGTACTCTTCAAGTCCGGGTTTCCTCGTGATATGGTGGTAGGCGATTCCGATACAGCCGGATTGAGGTAGCTTATGCCGGGACGGTTGATGCGTGTGGAAAAGTTGAGCTTCAACGTGTTGGCATCATTTATCTTATAGCTGCCGCTTAAAGTGGGAACTATATCGCCGATGTTGCTATGGAATGCCGGCTCATCAGGACTTTTATATTCGCCTTCAAGATGCGCCAACTCATACCTTATACCGGCTCTTGCACCCCATTTTTTGCTGTTGAAAGAATATTCTCCGTATGCAGCTCCGATATGTGTGATGTGGTCAAAATCGGTAAAAAACGTCTTATCATCACCGTATTTGTTAGTCGTTTCGCTGAAGTTTTGTCGCAGAATATACTTAACACCCATTTCTATCTTATGCTTTTCGGCAAATGGGCGTGTCCAGTCAAATTGGAATGTATGCTCATAGAAATTGAGTTTATTGTCGGTACTCTGGCTGTCATAGTCAAGAGGGAAATTGTAAAGGTCCTTATATATCGCATCGTCGTATTGGTCTTGATTGGTTGATGACAACAGGTAAGAAAATGTGAGAGCCTCTCCTTTGTTGCTTGTCAGGTGCTGGTAGTCTATTTTCCCGTTAAAATCAAAATAATTGGATTTTGGGGTTCTTCCCATGCAGGTAAATGAATATATTATGTCTCCGGATGATGATAACATCTTGTACATTGACGTATTATTGTAACTATAATCGAATAAATATCCATCGAATGAAAAGGTTATAAGGTTAAGTGAATCTATTTCATAGCTGGTCTCGATGTTGCCGTAATGGAAGCCTCCATTAACATCATGATTGTGGGTGGATGCAATGAATCGATTGCCGGTATCGACATAGGTCCTGTCGCTGAATCCCGATTTATTTATATTTGCTTTGCCGAGTTTGTTGTATGTGTAATGGATTGATGTCGTGAATTTGCCGGCTTGTGTGGTAAGATAAGAGCTTCCGCCGTATGACTCATTGGTATTGGCATTTGCGCTCACACTGCCTGATACACCGTTGATAGCAACTTTGTCATTGGTGATGATGTTCAAAATACCGGCAACTCCTTCCGCATCATATTTTGCTCCCGGTTCAGTGATAACCTCGATGCGTTTAATCATGCTTGCCGGAATGGATTTCAACACTTCTTTGGGATTATTGCTCCATCCTGTATTAGGGCGTCCGTTCTTATAGATCTTGAAATTACTGCTGCCGTTTACCTGTATTTTGTCTTCTCCGTCTATTGTCACCATAGGTACTTTGCGCAGCATATCGAAGATACTGTTTGTTTTACTTTCTTCATCGGCTTGTATATCGTAGCTTAACCGATCTATTTCGGTTGTTACAAGTGGTTTTTGTGCTACGACCTCCACACCTGCAAGTGTGTTGGCATCGTTTTTGATTACGATAGAGCCGAAGTCTTTAACTTTATCAGATGTCGATAGTTCAAATTCTTCTTTGAGAGTAATTTTTCCCACCGATGAAATTTGCAGTATGTATCGGCCTTGCGCTTGAAGTTCATGCTTGAATTTACCGTTTATGTCGGTTACTCCCATTTTAATGGGTTTATTATTGTCATTGTAGCTGTATATTCTTACAGTGGCGTATGGTTCGCTCACTCCCGTTGAGTCTATAACCGTTCCCTTTACTGTGTATTGAGCCAATGAATTAATCGCACTGATTGCGATTGTAAGAAAGAGTAGAAAGTACCTTTGCATATTGATAATTGTTAAGTTTTGTCTATTAGACGAGATACCTATAAGAAGTGTTGCAGAATTAATGTTGTATTTAAGAAATTTTTGCAAAGTTACTTTTTTTTTTGCATTATGCGCATTTAAACGTTATTTAACATAAACTCGATATAAGAATTAGAAAACGTAGGTTGAGCATCGTTAATAAACTTGGTCGAAATAGAAGTATCTAAATCTTGACAAAATTACATATAATATCGAGTATTAACATCATATTAGGAATTTAAATTTCGGAGAAAACACTAACTTTGTAGCAAAATTAGGATTAAACGAATGGATAAGGTAAAATTTATAGATCTCTTTGCAGGTATTGGAGGTATCCGAAAAGGCTTTGAAACTGCATTTCAAGAATGTGGTTATGAAACCGAATGTGTCCTAACGTCAGAGATTAAGCCTCATGCTTGCAATGTCTTATTAGCCAATAATCCTAATGAAATCATCAATGGAGATATAACTCAAATACAAGCAAAAGATGTCCCTGATTTTGACTTCTTATTGGGAGGTTTCCCTTGTCAAGCATTTTCTTTTGCAGGAAAGCGTTTGGGCTTTCAAGACACAAGAGGTACATTGTTTTTTGAGGTTGAGCGAATATTGAAAGAAAAACGTCCATTTGGATTTATTTTAGAGAATGTAGAGGGTTTGGTAACTCATGATCGTGATGATATTAGCAAGCCAATAGGCAAAACGCTCTCTGTAATAATTGACAATTTAGAAACACTTGGGTATCATGTGACATGGAAAGTCTTGAATTCTAAGGATTTTGGTGTAGCGCAAGAGCGAAAACGTATTTATATTGTGGGAACTCTTCAAGAAAATATCAGTCTCGAAAAGTTTCCCATACACCATACGACCCTTGAACAAATATTAGAAAGAGGACATCCTACTATTGATACCGATTTTACACGATTATTGATGTCTCATTTTACACCTCAAGAATTATACGGTAAAAGTATAAAAGACAAGCGCGGAGGTAATAATAATATTCATAGTTGGGATATTGAAATGAAAGGATCTGTCAGTCAAGAACAAAAAAGATTACTCAATATGATGTCTCGCGAGCGTCGTAAAAAGAAGTGGGCAATAAAACATGGTATTGACTGGATGGATGGTATGCCACTAACAGAAGAAATGATTCAGGAATTCTACAAAAGTGAAGACTTGAATGAGATGTTGGAAGATTTGGTACATAAAGGATATCTCAAAAAAGAGTATCCTAAAGCATTGGTTATAGAGAAAACGTTGTTAGGAACTCGTAGAGTTAGAAAACAAGATACAAGTAAAAAAATTGGTTATAATATCGTAGCCGGCAAATTGAGTTTTGAAATCAATAAAATTCTTGACCCTTGCGGAATAGCTCCCACATTGGTTGCAATGGATATGGAAAAGATCTTTGTTGTCGATAATAGTGGGGTTCGTCCATTAACATTGCGAGAAGGGTTAAGGTTATTTGGTTATCCCGATGATTTTAAATTTCCTGTAAATCAAACTGAAGGGTTTGATTTGCTTGGTAATACTGTGGTTGTTCCTGTTATAACATCAATCGCAAAAAGGTTAGCCAATGCATATTCCAATATTGTAAAAAAAATAAATACTTAATTATACAATGACACCTGCTGAAAAACTTTACCAAGCTCTTCAAAATGATTTTGGGTTCGAAGGAGCTACAGGTTCTATCAGATTCAATCTTAATGATTATCAAATAACTGTAGAACAAAATAATGTTGTTGGAAATATTCTTGAAGAATGGTTAGACAAATGGATGAATAGCAAAGGTATTGCTCACATTCATAATGAAAAACAGGCATCGCCGGATTTTTGGTTGAATCCGGATGAACCGGAAGCTGACTGGTTGGAAGTGAAATCTTTCACCGGAAGTCCTAATTTTGATGTTGCTGCCTTTCGAAGTTTTATAAATTTGATTATAGATAAACCTTGGAAACTACATTCAAAACACTTACTCATTAAATACAAAAGTGAAAATGGTATTGTTACTATTGAAAAATTTTGGATGAAGAATCTTTGGGAAATATGTAGTACAAGTGGAGTTTGGCCTGTAAAGGTTCAATATAAGAATAAAGTGATTGTTAATATTAGACCATCAACATGGTACTCTGAAAACGCAGATTATCCATCGTTTGAATGTCTTGAAGATTTTTTGGCAGCATTAGAAGAAACAATATACAAATATCATGACACTCGTAGTACCATAGCGGAACATTGGAGTGAAAGATTATGTAAAAGTTACAAAGAACATTATGGCAAGGAACTTATTCTTCCAAGATGGAATGATATCAAAAATAAATATATTAAATGACGGATATATTTATATAGGGGGTAGGTATGTAGCGGTGGATTATATGCTTATTTTTGCCAATCGTTGTTCAAGGTCGGTACTGTTCAGTTTGGAGTAAAGTTGTCCTTTGTATGCAAGTGAGATGTTTCCGGTTTCTTCGGATACAACGATTGCTATCGCATCGGTAGCTTGAGCTATACCTAATGCCGCTCTGTGGCGCAAACCGAGATAGCGTGGCAAACTTGTATCATGGGAAACGGGCATAATACAACCGGCTGCCGATAGCTTTACTCCGGAAATAATTAGTGCGCCGTCATGCAACGGACTGTTTTTGAAAAATATGTTTTCAATCAGGCGTGTATTTATGCGTGCGTCTATGATGTCGCCTGTACGTTCATAGTTTTCAAGCGGAACATTCTGTTGAATAACGATAAGAGCTCCTGTCTTGGATTTAGACATCGACATGCAGGCATATACGACCGGAATAATCCATTGTTTAGGCTCATTTTTGTCATCCTTTCGGGAAAAAATGTTGCGGAAAAAACTCCAGCGTTTATTGGAACCAAGTTCGACGAGAAAGCGTTTTATCTGGTCTTGGAACAAGATGACGAGTACCAAAAGTCCTATATTGATGAATTTGTCCATGATACTGCCTATGAGTTTCATGTCAAGAATGCGTGAAACCACAATCCAAAGAAGAATGAAAGCAAGTACCCCGACGAATATGTTAAGCGTACCCGACTCTTTCATGGTCTTGTAGATATAGTACAGCAATGTGGCTGTTATCAATATGTCGATAATGTCCTTTATTCCGAAATCCATTTTACATTAATGTTTTAAATTGTTGATGATTGCTTTGCAAGTGTAACTGTTTTTACGGCTTCCACAGCTTCTTTCACATCGTGAACGCGTAAGATATGCGCACCTTTCATTAGTGCGATGGTGTTGAGGACTGTAGTACCGTTCAGTGCTGTTTCCGGAGTGATGCCGAGTGCCTTGTATATCATTGATTTCCGGGAAATACCCACAAGGAGCGGCATGCCGAATGATTGAAAATATTCCAAGTGGTTCATCATCTCATAGTTCTGTTCCACAGTCTTGCTGAATCCGAACCCAGGGTCGATGATAATATCATTAACTCCTTTTTGTCTTAATGTGTCAATTTTAGCGTTAAGTTCTTTGATGACTTCCTCTGTGACATTGCCGTATTGAGTGTGGTGCTGCATTGTGGCAGGAGTTCCGCGCATGTGCATCAGTATATACGGCACTTGCAGTTCGGCTACGGTATCGAACATGTGATTATCGAGGATTCCGCCGGAAATGTCGTTGATAATATCTATGTTCCAATCTTCAACACAACGTCTTGCAATATCTGCACGAAATGTATCGACCGAAATAATTGCGTCCGGTTTTTCCTGCCGGATGACAGAGAGACCTAAAGCCAAACGTTCATATTCTTCCTCTGGAGATACTTCATTTGCTCCCGGACGGGAAGAATAGCCTCCGATGTCGATTATTTTTGCTCCTTCATCGATTATTTGGTGTACTCTGGCGGCTATTTCGGTCTTTTTGTCGTATCGGCTTCCATTATAAAAAGAATCGGGGGTAACATTCAAGATACCCATTACCCACGGAGTAGTAATTTCAACCTGTTTGCCGTGCAAATGAATCTTATATGGTTTGAAACGATACAACAGAATATAAGTATTTTATAAATATAGTGCTAAATTAGCTATAAAATCCCAATTAACCAATAACCGTATGTATTTAGGTGTTAAAACAGTCCGGTTACGTATAGGAATATAAGGACTATTGCGGCAGGAGCAACGTAGCGGATGCAGAAGATGATGGGTTTCATAGTGCGTACGTTAAGCTCCCCGCTGTTGGTTAATTGCTCTTTCACGATTTTTTTATCCATAACCCAGCCTACAAAAACTGCCAAAATGAATCCTCCTGCAGGCAGAAGTATATTGGATGATACATAGTCGAATAGGTCAAATATGGTTTTGCCGAATATTTTGAAGTCATCGAGCAAATTGAAAGAAAGTGCGCAAAGTGTACCTAATACCATAGCTATCAGCGTATTGAGACGTGTCGCTTTCTTTCTTGACATTTTATGTTCTTCAGTGCAGAAAGTGATGAAAATTTCACTCATAGAGATAGTGGATGTTATGGATGCGAAAAAGAGCAGTATAAAGAATGCCAATGACCAAAAATATCCGCCCGGCATTTGACCGAATATTCCCGGGAGTATTTCAAATACGAGTTTAGGTCCTGCAGCAGGCTCTGCTCCAAAAGAGAATACTGCCGGAAAAATGATTACACCGGCAAGGACTGCAACGCAGGTATCAAGTACGGCTATTATCGTTGCACTTTTTACTAATGGAGTTTTGTTGTTGAAGTAGGATGCGTATGTCAGCAGACAAGTTAAGCCGAGACTCAGAGAGAAGAATGCTTGTCCCATAGCACCTACTACCATGCTTGGTGATACTTGAGAGAAATCGGGCATGAACATGAACTTCAGTCCTTCTTTTGCATTTGGGAGAAGCAGTGAATTGATACAGAATATAATCAAAAGGAGGAAAAGTACCGGCATCATAAAATTGGAAATCTTTTCGATACCTTTTTGTATGCCTTTACGTATTATAAGAAAATTAGCACCTAAGAACAGGTAAGTCCATAATATCGAGCGCCAAGGACTGCCTGCAAGTGCATTGAATGTTTTGGCATAATCCTGCGTGGAGTGTCCGTTAAGTCCTCCTAAAAGCGACTGAAACATATATTCGGCAATCCATCCTGCCACGACTGAATAGAAACTAAGTATCATTATTGAAGAGCAAATGCCTATGTAGGATACATAGCGGAATTTGCTGCCCGGAGCAAGAGTGCGGATTGCGCTGTTTGCATTCTGATGAGTTGAGCGTCCTATGATGAACTCTGCTATAATAACGGGAATCCCGAGAAATAATACGCAAAGGATATAGATTGCGATAAATGCGCCTCCTCCGTGCATACCTGCTTCGTATGGAAAACGCCAGATGTTTCCTAAACCTACAGCCGATCCCACAGATGCGGCTATTACTCCCATTTTTGTTGCAAATTGTGCTCTTTCTGACATAGTGAATGAAAAATATATATGTTGTTAATCAGATGTATCGACCTTTTCCAATGATGAGGCTGTAAGAACTCTGTTGCTTTCTTTTTTCGGTGTTTTCCTCTTTTTAGTCTTGCGCGGTAATGTATCGATTTTTGCCGATTCAACAGCTGTCCTTAATTCTGCTTCCGCTGCTGTGGCAGAAGGCTCGGGTACTGTTTTGTCGGGTGTAAAAGCTTTAACTGCAAGGATTATTGCTATTATCAAAAGAATGCAGATAATGCCTATTCGCTCATTGCGAGAGACTGAAAATATGTCGTTCAACCGCTTTCTCATCATCGGGTGCTAAATCTTTATGAAATTTCCGAGGAAAATCATAGCTATAAGAACCGGACAGACGTATTTTATAAGGAACAGAACGGCAGGTGTTGCAATCGAGCGGAATGTTCCTTGATTGGTAAGTTCGTTTTTTAGGAAATTTTTTGGCAATACCCAACCCACATAGATACATATCAGGAATGCACTCATGGGAAGAATCATATTGGATGTGAATTTATCAAGCGCATCAAATAACGGCATACCGGCAACTTGCAACCATCCTGTTCCGCTTAGTGAAACGGAACATAGTGCGCTGAACAAGAACATCGGTAGCAGTACTATGTAGCATGCTTTCTTGCGAGAAACCTTGAATCGGTCGTGGACGAAAGCAATGGATACTTCTGCGATGGAAATAGTGGAAGTGAGTGCTGCAACACCAAGTAATAAAAAGAATAGTGCCGACCACCATTGTGTACCTGCCATTTGTGCAAAAATCTCGGGCAGTGTGACAAATACAAGTGTCATTCCTGCCACATTTTCACTGCCGTTGATTCCGAAACTTATTACGGCAGGAAAAATTATAAGTCCCATCAGAACCGATACGCTGAAGTCGAGAATGGTTACGGTTATAGATGTGCGCACCATTTTTGTCGATTTCGGAAAATATGATGAATACGTTACCAAAATACCCATGCCGAGACTTAGCGAAAAAAAAGCTTGTCCTAAAGCAGCTACTATTACATTGCTGTCTATTTTGTCGAAATCAGGTGTGAGAAAGAATTTTACGCCTTCTTGTGCGTTGGGTAACGATAAAGATACACCGCAGAAAACCAGCAGAATGACGAATAATAGTGGCATAAGTATATTGGATATCTTCTCAATACCTTTTTTAACTCCTTTGAGCAATATTGCAAGATTGATTATAATCATTACGTATGTCCAAAAGATAGGACTTGTTCCATTAAGAATTAATTCTTTCATTTTATCGTTGAAGAAGGTGCTTTCTCCTGACCCGATAGCTCCTATACCTGAGTATAAACCTCCTGATACAGACTGCCATAAGTATTCGATAGTCCATCCTGCCACTACCATATAGAACGCCAATATGAGGTATGATGCCAAAAGACCGAAACAGCCGGCTATCCACCATTTCTTGTTGGGGGTAAGATTCTTGAAAGAACCGACGGAATCGGAACGTCCGGCACGTCCAAGAGAAAATTCGGCAAGCATAACCGGAATGCCGAGTAAGAAAATACATCCTATATATACTAAAAGGAATGCTCCTCCGCCGTTTTCTTGTGCCAGACTTGGGAATCTCCATACATTGCCCAATCCCACTGCCGAGCCTACTGTAGCAGCGATTAGTCCGAATTTGGAGCTGAAAGTGGTATCTTTTGACATATTGCTGTTGTTTATGCGTTTTGTTTGGATAGTTTTAATCTTTTTATGTGGTTTGATTGTAAATATGTGCAAAGGTAGAAATAATTTGCAGTAATAGCTAAAGTATTAATGTTATTTTGTAGAATCTGCATATAAATGTTATCTTTGCATATATGATTGTAATGAAAATGATTAGATTGTTGTCAAGGCTTATTCCGGTAGGGGTGTTGTCGATATTTTGGGTGGTGTTGATTTCGTATTTGTCGCTTGACGGCAATCCATTCAATGCAAGTGAAATGCGACTGTTTCCCGGAGCTGATAAGGTGATACATGCATTAATGTATCTTGTGTTGTCGACAGTCTTTGTATTTGATTACGCAAGGTATATGTATCCCCGCAAGTTGTCGATTTTGCAAACGTGTCTTTGCCCGCTGTGTGCATTCGTTTACAGCTTATTAATGGAGGCTTTACAAGCGATGACGGATGCAGGGCGAACGGCTGATGTGTGGGATGCTGTTGCCAATTGTTTGGGGGCTGTATCGGGATTCTTGTTGATAAGAATATTTATCCTGAAATGGATATACGGAGCAATAGGCATGGAGAATGTTGAACAATAAAGAAAGTAGAGATTTTCAGATGGCTGTGAACAGACAAAAAATAAAAAAAATAATAGCTTGGATAACAGGAACTATATTTGCATTCGTGATTATAGTACCGTGTCTGCTTTATATCCCTGTGATTCAGGACGAAGTGAAGAGGGTGGCGACTTCTTACGTCAATGACAATACTTCGATGAATATGCAGATAGGGCGTATAGCACTTAAATTTCCGTTACAGCTTGAAGTAAAGAACGCTTTGATTAAAGAGCGGGAAGATACAATGATATTTGCCCGCAGTGCAATTGTGCATATTAAATTGCTTCCGTTTTTGAAACTGAAAGCCGATATACAAAAGGTGGAACTGACTGACGGAGTATATAAAATGATGAGCGAGGACGGCTCGATGCGGATAGATGCGTCATTGGATTATTTTAAATTGGAAAACTCTGATATTCTGCTTGATAAGAATGAAATAAATTTAAGGAACACGTTGCTAAAAGGTGGAATCGTTGAAATCTCGTTAGATTCAGGGGGGCAGTCACAGGCTCCGACCGACACAGCTGTTTCCGACGTATCATGGTTGATAAATGTCGGGAAAATGAGGATGGAGGATATTGCTTACAGAATGCAGATGCTGCCGATTATTCAAGAAATAGATGCGAAATTGGCTGTAGCTGCCATGAATAATGCAGTCGTGGATTTGGGTCGGCGTGAAGTAAAAATCCGGTATATAGGGGTGGACAGCACCGATGTAAATTATATTTACCCCGATTCGGTATATCTTGCAGGTCATCCTGTGGTGAGTGATACTATGGTGGTTGAAAAAAAAGCGGATGATTCGGAATGGAGTATCGCTGTCGATGCTTTACGTCTGAATGGCGCTCATGTGGTGTATGCGATGAATGGCGCATCGCCCGAAAGAGGCTTGGATATGAATTATCTTGAAATCAGTGATATAAACGTTGCTATAGACAGTTTTCGTAATAAAGGAACCGATACAAAGCTTTCATTGAAAGAGTTTACGGCACGTGAAAGATGCGGCGTCTTTGTAACATCGGGCAGCGGTGTACTATCCATGAGCGACACAGCTTATACCGCAAAGGATATAGTGATAGAGACAATGCAGTCAAAGTTTATGCTGAATGCTGTAGCCGGGGCAGATGTTGTTGATAATGAGGCAGCTCCGCTGTCGGTTGATATGAGAATGACATTGGGGCTTGGCGAAATAAGTTATATGTATCCTTCGATGGATGAATTGCTGAAACACATTCCTCGGCAGAATCCGGTGGCTTTAGAGGTTGTTGCTGATGGTACTGCCGGCAGTATCGATTTGAAAAAAGCACTGATGAATATGCCGCAGCATATATCGGTGAATGCCGGTGGCAGGTTGAATAATATGATGAATCCTGATAAATTGAGTGCTGATGTACATTTTTCAGGAGATTTTAAGAATCTGAATTTTGTAAAGCCTATAGTAATGGCTGATTCCGCTACTCAAAAACAGGTTGATTTCCCGGAAATGACACTTGAAGGTTCTGTCGCTTATGCTCCTCAAAGGGCGTCGGGAGATGTGAACCTGCAATTGGTTAATGGGGGAATATTACTGAGAGGCGAATGGAACGGTAATACGGGGGATTATGACGCCTCTTTAATGGTGGATTCTTTCCCGGTACGTGAAATATTGCCGTTGTCGGAACTGAAGAATGTTACAGCCAAGGCATATATAAAAGGCATGGGATTTGATATGTATAATGTTGATACAAGAATGGATGCCGGTATAGTTGTAGATGAAATTGCCTATGGGAAAAAGACTTATCGTGGTGTGAACGCATTGGCACAATTGGAAAACGGCTATTTAAGTCTTGATTTGGATTCCAAAAATGCAGATTGTGCTATGGATGTGTCACTTTCCTGTATGTTAAATAAGAATTACTATGAATTCGGTTTGGATGGGAATGTGAATAATCTTGATTTGAAATCATTGAATTTGTCGGAAACTGTTTCGAGAGGAAATGGAAAAATTGTCGTTTATGGCTCTGTAGATATGGAGAATGGTGCCTATGAGGCAGATTTGAATTTAAAGAATTTTGATTGGACGCTTGATAAGGACAAATACACAACTCCTGCGGTCGTGGTTTCCTTGCTTAGCTCAAAGGACAGCATGTCGGTATATGCCTATGAAGAAGACTTGTTTGTCAATTTCAATACGCCTGTGGGTATAGATACATTGCTCGCAAGAGTAGTTAAGTGTCAAGATATAATAGACCATGAAATAAAGGAGCAATATTTGAATGCTGATACGTTGCAGCAAACGTTGCCACCGATGCTTTGTGAACTTAGGGTGGGAAAGAATAATCTTGTACAGCAGGCGTTGAAATCCTACGGAATAAAAATCAAGGGGTTGGGGTTGGATTTGGTTAATGACTCTACAATCTATATGAGCGGCGCAGTTTTAGGCTTTGAATCGGGCGAATTGAAAATGGATACAATCAAGTTGTATGCAAATCAACAAAATAAGTACTTGGCATATAATGTGCATGTAGGTAATCGCCCGGGGACAAATGATGAATTTGCTCAGGTAACATTGCGCGGAGGTGTGAGAGGGAATGCGCTCGGAATGTTGCTTGAACAGCAAAATATTCGTGGTGAGCAGGGATTTAGAATAGGTATGAATGCGCATCTTTCCGATACGGCTGTTAATGTGAACTTTTTCCCGAAACAGCCTGTAATAGGTTATCGCAAATGGAATGTTAATGAGGGAAATGTAATTTCGTTTAATTATATAAACCGCCATTTTGATGCCGATTTGAATTTGAAAAGCGATTCCAGCTATATTGCTTTACACACCGAACATAACCGTAATAAAGATGGGCAGGAAGATGTAATTTTCAATGTGGGCGGAGTGCAGATTTCCGAGTGGTTGAAAGTATCTCCCTTTATTCCTCCTATGAGTGGTGTGCTTAGTGCCGATGTGAAGATGAAGTTTGATGGAAAGAATATATTAGGGGGCGGAATCACCCGGTTGAATAATTTCAGGTATAATCGTAAACAGGTAGGAGATTTTGCCTTTAAGATAGGTCTTGAACTTGACCCTGAGAAGAACTATATAAGGCTTGCATCGGCGTTTGACGTTGATGGCAGACGTACAATCATAGCCAAAGGCGCATTGAATGATACGACATCGAGGAATCCTTATAATATAACCGTGACTGTAGATAGTTTTCCATTAAGGATTGCCGACCCGTTCATCCCGAGTGACATGGCTAAGCTGGATGGAACTTTGAACGGCTCTATGAATGTCTTGGGCAGTTTTACCGAACCTGTTATAAACGGATTCTTGCAGTGTCGGTCGGCTGTGATAAATATGCCGTTGTTTGGGTCTAAGTTATCATTGTCCGATGGAAATATTCCTGTGGATTCGAGCGTGATTAAATTCAATTCATATAAAATTTATGGCAGCAATAAGAACGCTATAGATGTGAATGGGTATGTTAATATGCTGCCTATGGATAATCCTAAGATTAATTTGAGCCTAAAAGGCAACAATGTCGAGTTCGTTAACAGTAAGCAACGTCGCAAGATGGAAGTGTTCGGAAAAGGCTATGCCAATATTAGTGCCGATGTGAAAGGGACATTGAATGACATGAATGTGAATGTAGACCTATCGTTGTTACCGGCTACAAATCTAACCTATGTGATGCAGACCGATGTGTCGGCTATTGCCACTCAGACCGATGAGAAGATGGTTAAGTTTGTGAATTTTGCCGATACTGCCGAAGTGGATGCGGACTCATTGGATACACATATATCAACGTCAAGCTTTAAGTTGAATGCAAAACTGAATATACAACAGGGTTCTAAATTCAATGTCTTCTTGTCTAATAGCGGAAATGACCGTGTTGCCATAGAAGGAAGCGGTATTCTTAATTACACGCAAAGTTCATTGGGAGATATGCGCCTTGTGGGGCAATATACTCTGTCAAGCGGTTTTGTGAGATATACGCCGCCGTTGCTTTCAGAAAAACTATTTGAATTTACCGAAGGCAGTTATGTGTCGTGGACAGGTGATGTACTTAATCCTGTCTTGAATATTAAGGCAGTGGATACGATGAAAGCAAGTGTTTCTCAAGAAGGACAGGATTCAAGGTTGATAAATTTCCTTGTGTCCTTGAGTGTAACTAACACGTTGAGTAATATGAATCTTGCATTTGACTTGAGTACAAATGATGATGTGACAGTACAGAATGAATTATTGTCCATGTCGCCGTCTCAACGTTCAAGTCAGGCTATAAACTTATTGCTGTACAATACCTATACCGGTCAAGGAACTACGGCAAGTATGTCAAGTAATCCGTTGTATTCTTTCTTAAATTCTCAAATCAACCGATGGGCTGCCAATACCATAAAAGGCGTGGATTTGACGCTTGGCGTGAACCAGTATGATGAAACTAAGGGTGATGCTACGTCTAAATCAACATCATATTCATATAAAATTTCCAAATCGCTGTTTAACGACCGATTCAAGATTGTGGTGGGAGGAAACTATAATCCCGGTGGGGATACCGAAGATAAGTTTGCCAACAGCTTGTTAAATGACATATCGTTTGTCTATATGCTTAATCAGAGCGGTACGATGTCGGTAAAACTGTTCCGTCACACAGGATATGAAAGCATATTGGAAGGTGAGGTGACTGAAACAGGAGGGGCATTTGTGATAAAACGCAAGTTGTCGACATTGAGAAATCTCTTCCGTTTCGGGCGACGGAAACGGAATCCTGCTGCGAATGTTGAAGACAGGGACACGATAATGAATTTGGAAAATAATATACCCGATAGAAAAACAGTAAGAAAAACTGACTGATGAAAATGTGCAAAATAAGAAGAAATATAGGACTGTATATCGTTTGTGCGTTTACTGTGTATGTAATGGCTGCATGTTCCACAACAAGCCGCTTGGCTGAGGATGAGACATTGTATACCGGTGTGAAGGATTTTGAGGTAAAGGCTGAAAAAGGCGAAAAAGTACCCGGTGACGTGGATACTTATTTGTTTGATGTAATAAACGTAAAGCCAAATAACAGTTTGTATTCACCATATAAACGTACACCGTTTCCTATAGGCTTATGGGTCTATAATCATTGGAATCCCGACAGTAAAGGGCTTAAAGGCTGGCTTTATAATAAACTTGTTGATCAGCCTGTTGTGATTGAGGATGTCAATCCGGCTTTACGGGTGGAGATGATGAAATCAGTACTTGATAATAACGGATATTTTGCGGGTAACGTCAAATATGAGTTGATAGGTAACAAGAGTAACCCTAAAAAGGCGGAATTGTCCTATTTTGTGAATCTTGGTATGCCTTATAAGTATTCAAGCATTGAATATACAGGAGGCGCAAGCGAACTGGAGCGGATAATAGATTCGTTGGCTCGACGCAGCGAGCATCTTCAAGTAGGGCATAGATATATTACCGATTCGTTGAGTTATGAACGGGAGAATATCTCTGCTCAGGTGCGTAATATGGGATATTATTATTTTCAGCCCGATTTTATTGAATATCTCGCCGATACTGTTAACGTAAAGGGCAGTGTGGCGTTACGCATGATTCTTGCCGATAACATTAATCCTGCTGCATTGAAAAAGTACTATGTGGGCGATGTGGAAACCACGGTGAATCGCAGCCGAGGTCGTGGAACGCCTGATACGATACAGACAAGGCGCGGCACGGTGATAAAGATGATGCCTATAAAGTTACGTGACAATTTGATTCCCTCGTGCTTGAGATTCAGGAAGGGACGTATAGTGAGAGTGCGTGATATAGACCAGACGCAATTGAATTTATCACGTATGGGAATCTTCAGCACTGTTAATATAGATGTTACACCGTTAGATTCGTTGAACGGTCGTGACAGTGTGGATTTTAAAGTGAATTGTACTTTGGATCAACCTTTGGAGGCTTCGTTTGAGGTTCAAGCAACATCGAAATCCAACAGCTATATCGGTCCCGGTATTGTGGGGTCTCTCACGCATAAGAATGTGTTTGGAGGAGGAGAACAACTTACGACACAGCTTACTGCCGGATATGAATGGCAGACGGGCAAAGGCAGTGACGACAGCAATTCTCAATCGCTTAACTCCTATGAATTCGGATTGAAATCCACTTTGTCGTTCCCTCGGTTGCTTGCGCCCGATTTTATTGACCGCAGCCGCAGATATATTAATTGGACGCGCATCTCTTTGTCGGCTGATTTGCTCAATCGTCCGAGTTTTTTCAAGATGGTGCAGTTTGGAGCCGGATTCAGTTGGGAATGGCATGCCAATAGGAATTCATTGAATGAATTTACCCCGTTCAAGATCACTTATACCAAGATGTTGAGTACTACATCATCTTTTGATAGGGCTATGGTAGAGAATCCTGCTGTGGCTTTGAGTTTCCGCGACCAGTTTATACCGATGATGAGTTATGGCTATACCTATGATAAAGTAATAGATAAGAATAACACGCTGGTGTGGAACTTTAATGTGATGGAGGCAGGTAATGTGTTTTCCGGAATATGGAGTTTGGCAGGCAAGCGAGATAATAAGACTTTATTCGGAACACCTTTCTCACAGTTCGTGAAGGCACAGTCTCAGGTAGTCTTTTCTTGTCGTTTGTTTCATGGGGTACACTCAAAACAATGGATGGTATTCCGAGTATTTGCAGGAGCGGCTCATGCTTATGGAAATTCAAGTCAGGTTCCTTATAGTGAACAGTTCTATATAGGTGGCGCCAATTCGTTAAGAGCATTCGGTGTGCGTTCGGTGGGACCGGGCAGTTATCATCCGGGAGATAAGGTCAAAAACGGGTATTATGATCAGACCGGTACATTCAAATTTGAGTTTAATGCCGAGTATCGATTCCCTATAATGGGTTATCTGCATGGAGCTTTATTCTTGGATACAGGAAATGTATGGCTTTTGGAAAAAGACCCGTCACGTCCCGGCGGTTCTTTGGGAGAAGGAAATTTCTTTAAGGAATTGGCGGTAGGTACAGGTTTAGGATTGCGTTTTGATATGGAGATGCTGGTGTTACGCGGTGATTTGGGTATAGGTCTTCATGCTCCTTATGATACGGGAAAGAGCGGATATTATAATATGAAATCATTCAAGAACAGTCTTGCCTTTCATATAGCCATAGGTTATCCGTTCTGACACTTTGGCTATTTGCCTGAGAATGTTATGCCGAAACCGATAAAACGGTCATATCTTGATGCCGGATCTCGGTGATAAATGCGTACAAGGTATTCGTTCACGGTTTGATATTTATTGCCCTCTATTGAATAATATCCGCGGCGGCTGCCATCGGGTACATACAGATATTGATAATTGTAAGCACCTTGCTTTAGCAACATGTCGGTATAATAAAGTCCGGTAGAAGGATCATATTTCATAAGTGACGATGGGGTGAACATGTTATTGGTAAATTCTCCGTTGATATATATTTTACCGCTATTGATTTTACCACCTGTATCCAATGTGAAATGGGTGATTATATATTCTGAACCGTTGTCGGAATCGTTGGCTTCACTGCTTCTTATCGTGAATCGTCCCATTTGTGTTTTGTCATAGATGTAGTTATCTTCTGTTCTCATCCGATCTGTGAATAAGCGAGCGTGATAATATGGGTGATGATATTCCATGCTTTCTACTCCCATAGAAATACCGTGTTGAGCCACGGTCTCTATTCTTCGGAATTCGTTCCCCGCTTCGAATATGAGCCTTTTATCGTGGTCGTAAGTTATCCTTTTACCTGATACCATGAGCGGTCGTTCAATGATTACTTCATTGTCGATACGGCTGTTTTGTGAAACGTATGCCTTTAAATCGCTGTACATGTTCCTTATGGAGTATTCTTTAGTGTCTACAATGAATGATACTTGTTGATGCTCTCGGTTATAGTCGATGTCGGTGCGACTTGTTACAGATGTGCCTACCGATACGGCATTTTCGCACACATAAAATCGGGCTTGAAGCAATGTGACGTCAGGCTCATCATCGGCATAAATTTTTACAAGATAATTGCCGGATACCCGGAATTGTATTTTATCGTTCGGAATAGAAAATGAATAGTGGACGTAGTGGCATAACGTACCTATTGAGAATTTGTATTCTTCGATGTCGGCATAATTGAATCCCTCAAGATACTCGCTTTCAACGAGATTGGAGGGAGTCCAGTCGGCATTGCAGTGTATGATGCTGTAACGTAGGTAGGAACGCTCATCACTCAATTCATCAAATGAAATTCTTATTTTGCTGTCGCTGTTAAGTGTGATGATAGGAGGGAAATAGTCGTTACCATCGAGTTTTACCTGTAAGGACTTGAAACGGGAATCTGCTACTTGTGTCCGTGTGTCCTCTTCGGCAATTTCCCCCTTTGCAGGAAAAAATACCGTTAACAGCATTATTATCAATAGATGAAAATATCTAAGTCTCATGTCTCATAAGTGTGTAAGCTACCATTCAATAGGTGTTTTGCCGTGCTTTGCCAGATATTCATTGGCGGTGGAAAAGTGCATGTTCCCGAAAAATCCGCGATGCGCACTTAGCGGTGATGGATGCGGCGAGGTTAATACAAGGTGTTTCATGCGGTTAATGAAAGCACCTTTCTTGATAGCGTATGCACCCCATAGGATGAATACAAGATGCTCTTTCTGCTGTGCAAGTTGCAGGATAACTTCATCGGTAAATTGTTCCCAACCCTTATTCTGATGTGAACCGGCATTATGTGCCCGCACGGTAAGTGTTGAGTTGAGCAATAATACACCTTGCTTTGCCCAACGGCTCAAATCACCGCTTTGAGGAATGGGCTTGCCTAAGTCATTCTGTATTTCCTTGAATATGTTGAGTAATGAGGGCGGGAAAGGTACACCGTCCCTGACCGAAAAACAAAGTCCATTAGCCTGATTTACATCGTGATAAGGATCCTGACCGATAATTACCACTTTCACTTCATCAAACGGAGTAGCATCGAACGCCGCAAATATTTCTCTGCCGGGAGGAAAAATTTGAGCGGTTGCATATTCGTTTCTTACAAAATCGGTGAGTTTCAAAAAATAATCTTTGTTCCATTCATTTGCAAGAATTCTTTTCCAACTGTCTTCTATCTTTACGTTCATCAGCAAGTTATTACTTTATAAAAGCATAGTGGCAAAAGGGGATAAACCGTATTGTTTTTATGCTTAAAATAAATTAGTCAGTTGCAAAACTACAAATTCTTTATTACTTTTGCCAATCCAAAAAGGAATTTTAGCAAAAATGCTGTATATGCGCCCATAGTTCAATGGATAGAATAAAGGATTCCGGTTCCTTCGATTGGAGTTCGACCCTCCATGGGCGTACAGTGATAACGAGGAGATACGCTTTATAATTTATAAGCGCATCTCCTTATTTTAGAAGTAGATATGAGGTGTAAACTATGTAAATGGCAATGAAAATTACGCCTTCAATTCGGTCTACTTTGCATTTTCCGAGAGTGAAAGCCGACACGTATACTACCACGGCTGATGCGATGAGCATAATGAAATCGGTAACATTGAATCCTATTATATCAAACGGAGAAATTGCCGATGAAATTCCTAAAATCAGTAGAATGTTGAATATATTGGAACCGAGTACGTTTCCGAGTGCAAGCTGGGCATTGCCTTTTACGGCGGCTATAATGCTGGTGACAAGTTCGGGCAGCGATGTTCCTACAGCTACAATTGTGAGAGAAATTACCGCCTCGCTCATTCCCCATTCTTTTGCAAGTATAACGGCTGAATCCAAGAACAGATTCCCGCCCCAAAGCAATATGCCCAATGATGCTGCAGCTACAATGATGGTGAGCCATAGCGGTTTGTCGGTTAGACCGCTTTTTGCCGTTTCTTCGTATTCTTCTTGTGCTTTATTGGCTCTTACTGTATACCACATATAGGCTGCAAATATGCACATGAACAGAATTCCTTCTATGCTTGAAAGTGCGTTTTTCTCACTGCCGAAAAATATTGTGTCGAGGCATAGAAGAATCAAGAACAATGACGTGAATATATTAAATGGTATATCCCGCTTTAGTGTGTTGCGTTCTATCTTAAACGGAGATATGGCAGCCGTAAGACCGAGTATAAGCAATACATTGCATATATTGGAACCTACAACATTACCCAGCGACATGTCGCCATGACCTTGCATTGCCGATGAAAATGATATAAGCAGTTCTGGAGTCGATGTACCTATGCCTACTATTGTAAGACCTATTACAAAATTGGATAATTTTGCCCTTTGGGCAATTGCAACCGATGATTCAACTAAATAATTGGCTCCGGCAAGCAGCATTGCCAAGCCTATGAAAAGCAGTATTATTTCCATCTTATGTATGAATTTTTATCTTGTTAGGGTTCGCAAAGATGCGATAAACAAAAAGGTTTGTGTAAATAAAGTTAAAAAAGCAAATAAAAATATTAGTGTAACTTGTGTCGTATTCTAATATTTGCGTATATTTGCAGTGTGTTTTTCATGGTATTAGATTTTAAGGTTAACAGATTGGTTGTCGTGAGATAACCAATTTCTTTTTTATAAAGGTATTTTCTACGCAGAATCTCACGAAGTTAGAAACTCCATTTTATGGCTAAAGTCGGGTTCAGATACCATCCGTTCATTAGTGCAAAATTGGAAGAAATTTCCCATTCAGTACCTACACTTAGATTGAAATTATCGTCAGCCCATCGGAATTTATTGAAATTTACCCAGAATTGCGGTTCGGCAAGGAACACGAAGTCATGTGCATTACCATCGATGTCAGTGTGCTTTTCTCTCCAGAAATCAGCAAATCCGGAAAACGAAAACTTGCCATTGCCGAAGTGCATATACCAAGTTGCGGTAAGTTGGAAATTATTAGGGGAGACATTGTCACATATATATTTATACATAGGTGTCAATGTGAATCCTTTTGTGAAATCCTTATTATTATAGGTGTAGGTCAGCCCGGCGAGGTAAGAATCCTTTATATAGTTCAGTCCCCCGTCATATTCGGCATGGATGGAAACCGGAGTTTCCCAAAACTTCAGTTCTCGGGAGATTTCCCAGTATGCCGATTTAATCTCATTATCGCCGTAGTCCATATCAACGAAGAAGAATGTGCTTCCCCATTTGTCGGGTTTGAACATCTCTACAGTCGTGGTTAATTTGGCACGGCTGTCCTTTAATTCGTCATAAAAAGCATGACCAAAGTCGTAGTGCAGTTGAACATTTTGGGCAAAACAGTATGTTGCACCCTGTATTGCTATTAGCAACATTAAAATGATTTTATGTAAGCGTTTCAAAGCAGAATAAAAATGAATGCCTTTAAAAAGGCAGGTTAGTTAAATGGTTTTAATTATCTCTGCAAGCAAAGATACGCTAATTTTTGGTATTATGAATTATTTTATCGTTATCTTTGACGTATTAAACCGCTATTATGAAGTTTTATGAGTGCAAATAAAAGAATTGGGACTATATGGTAAAGGAGCTTTTTCAAAGAGGGGAGCGGTTGTTGGGTACTGATGTGATGAATACTATTGCTCAAAAGCGGGTGATAGTGTTTGGCGTTGGTGGTGTCGGCAGTTGGTGTGCCGAGGGACTTATACGCTCCGGAATACATTATCTTACTATAGTAGATAGTGATTGCGTGAGTGCCACCAATATTAACCGTCAACTCATGGCTACAACACGCACAATAGGCAAGCCTAAGGTAGAAGTACTGAAAGAACGTTTGCTTGATATTAATCCTGATGCAGAAATAATAGCTGTTCGGGAAGTGTATAGCGAGAATAATTGTGAAAAGTTTAACTTGTCGGACTATGACTATGTGATTGATGCAATAGACAGCCTTAAGGATAAGTCGCTGTTAATATTAAAAGCGGCAGAGTCGGGGGCGAAATTATTCTCTTCAATGGGTGCTGCGCTGAAACTGAACCCCTTGAAAGTGCAGGTGGCAGAGTTCTGGAACGTGAAAGGTTGCCCTTTGGGGGCGGCGTTACGACGTAAATTCAAAAAGTCGAAAATGTTTCCGAAACGTAAATTCAAATGTGTGTACAGCGAGGAACTATTGGAAAATGTAGGAGATTCTCCCGAAGTGGATGCTAATAGTACTTGGGATGTGTCTAAGGCGCAAATCAACGGCTCTTTAGTTCATATAACGGCAATTTTCGGATTCACTTTGTCAGGACTTGTAATACAAGATGTAGTGGATACGCAAAAGACAAAAGGGTAATGATACAGTAATTATAAAAAAAGGATAAGATATGAAAGTAATGCTTGTAAATGGTAGTCCGCACCATGAAGGCTGTACGTATACGGCACTTCAAGAAGTGGCTAAGGCTTTGAACGCCGATGGTATTGAGACAAAGAACTTTTGGATAGGTATTCGTCCCATCTCAGGGTGCTTATCGTGTGGTAGTTGCAGTGCAGAGGGAAAATGTGCAATCGATGATATCGTGAATGTGTTTGTGGAGGAGGCAAAGGATTGTGATGCTTTCGTCTTTGGCGCACCGGTTCATTTTGCAAGTGCGAATGGTTCTATGATTTCCTTTATGGATAGGGCGTTTTATTCGGGTAAGAAGGCTTTGGAATTTAAGCCTGCAGCATCGGTTGTGAGTTGCCGTCGCGGAGGAGCTTCGGCTACCTTTGACGAATTGAACAAATATTTTACCATTCGCAATATGCCTGTAGTCTCATCACAGTATTGGAATCAGGTGCATGGTAATACTCCCGAAGAAGTTGTGCAGGATGCTGAAGGTATGCAGACTATGCGCACGCTCGGTCATAATATGGCATGGTTGCTTAAATGTATTGATGCAGGGCGTGCTGCAGGAGTGGAATTGCCTGTCATTGAACCTCAAATCAAAACCAATTTTATACGTTAAATGCTTATAGAATTGTGATAGTCATATTATAGAATAACAATGGTTTAGAAAGTTGTGGCTCATAAATGAATGACCGCAACTTATTTTTTTTGAACAGCTTCTTAATCTTCTTTCGGCTCAGTGGGGACTGGAGCGACGAAGAATGCGCTTAGCTCGAATAGCAGATAGAGTGGCAAGAACACGATGGTGAGTGTGAACGGGTCGCCGGTGGGGGTGATGAATGCAGCAAGTGCCAAGAGTGCAACTACTGCATGGCGGCGGTATTTGGCAAAGAATCCGCGGTGAAGAAATCCCATTTTTGACAGCAACCATGCCAATAGCGGCAACTCAAACACTAATCCCATAATGAAAATAAGCATCAGGAAATTGTCCATATAGGAATCGAGTGAAATTTGGTTTGGAATCATGTCACTCACTTTATATTCGGCAAGAAATCGCAGTGTTACGGGAAAAACAACGAAATATCCTACTGCCACGCCTATAAAGAACATTACAATACCGAAAATAAACGCTTTTTCACTGCCTTTCCTTTCATTTTCATACAATGCGGGCTTGATGAAATTCCAAAGAATCCATATTACAACCGGAAATGCAAAAACCAATGCAAGCCAGAATGATGTGGTCATGTGGATGAAGAACTGTGAAGCGAGCTGAATGTTTATCAAGTCAACATGAAAACCTTCGGTTGTGAATTGCGGGAGACCCGGTATATCTGTTGTGATTTTCTCAAATAATCTATACAGGACGAAGTCTCCGCGGCATGGAGCCAGAATTATGCGGTCGAAAATGTCGGGCATGAATATGAAGAACACAATGGCGAAACCTATAAGTACACCACCTATTTTAAGCAGGGTACTCCTTAGCTCGTCCACATGCTCCCAAAACGACATTTCTTGTAAATTGTTTTTCTCCATTGTTGCAGTTTAGACAAAACGATATAATGAGCAGAACGTATAAGATGATCTGCCGTTAATCGGTTGCTGAAAGCGCGACCGGCATATTATTTCTTTTCGGCGTCTTTTTTCTCGTCTTCTACAGGCTTGTTTATTTCGTCTTCGATTTCGTTCATGCCTTTCTTGAAACTACGCACGCCTTTGCCGATGCCTTTCATTAGTTCAGGTATTTTCTTGCCACCGAAAAGCAGAAGGATTATGAAAACTATAATAATGAGTTCACCTGTACCAATGTTCATAAAATTTAATATATTCGCTATCATAGTGTATTGTTGTTGTTTCTTTGGGAAACAAAGATAAATCAAAAAACTAATATTTGAAACCTAAAACACATAAACGATGTAATAAAAAGGCATAAAACTAATGGGTATAGGTGATTTCTGCGGAAAATTTACTACCTTTGCAGCCTGAAAATAGAAAAGTAAACAATTTTTAAAGATGAAAGCATTTGTATTTCCCGGTCAGGGAGCGCAATTTGTGGGTATGGGTAAAGACCTGTATGATAACAACCAATTGGCTCATGACCTATTCGAGAAAGCTAATGAGATATTAGGTTTCCGTATCACCGACTTAATGTTTGAAGGTACAGAAGAAGACCTTCGTCAGACTAAGGTTACTCAACCTGCTATATTTTTGCATTCAGTAATTCTTGCCAAGACACTTGGAGAAGAGTTCAAGCCCGATATGGTAGCCGGTCATTCTTTAGGCGAATTTTCGGCATTGGTAGCAGCCGGTGCATTGTCATTTGAAGAAGGATTGAAACTTGTGGCTGCGCGTGCTATGGCTATGCAAAAGGCTTGTGAAATTACACCGTCTACAATGGCAGCTGTATTGGCATTGCCTAATGAGAAAGTAGAAGAAATATGTGCTACAGTGGATGATGTGGTGGCTCCTGCCAATTATAATTGCCCGGGTCAGGTGGTGATTTCGGGAACTGTGACCGGTATAGATGCCGTTTGCCCGTTGTTGCTTGAAGCCGGTGCGAAACGTGCTATGAAACTGAAAGTGGGCGGTGCTTTCCATTCACCTCTGATGCAGCCTGCACAAGATGAACTTGCCGCAGCTATCGAAAAAGCCGAATTTACAACTCCGATATGTCCGGTTTATCAGAATGTTGACGCTAAACCTCACACCGATCCTGCCGAAATCAAGGCAAATCTTATAGCTCAGCTTACAGCTCCTGTTCGCTGGACACAAAGTGTACAGGCAATGGTTGCCGACGGATTGACCGAAGTGGTGGAACTCGGTCCGGGTGCAGTACTTCAAGGTCTTGTACGCAAGATTGATGCCGGAGTTACCGTTTCAGGAAAACAATAAAAGAAATATTTTCATTGATTAAATGATAACATCTTTGATGCCATTTACATAGCAGATAGCGATGTGAATGGCATCATTATTCAGGGAATTTATTGAAGTTCCCGTAAAGTAATGGAAGAGGAAGTAACGATGTTGCAGATACAGAATGCATTGGTGAGCTTGGATATTGTAGAGCGTTTCTTTCTGTGCGATCTCGGCAAGTGCTTGGGCGAGTGTTGTATAGAGGGTGATGCTGGGGCACCGCTTACAGAGGAGGAATATGAAACATTGAAACGTATTCTACCCGATGTGTGGGATGAACTATTGCCTAAAGCTCAAGAGGTGATTAAGGAGAAAGGCGTGGGGTACATAGACGAAGAAGGTGATTTGGTTACCCAAATAGTCGATGGCAAAAACTGTGTTTTTTCTTGCTATGGAAATAACGGTATGTGCTATTGTGCCATAGAAAAACTCTACCGTGAAGGGAAAATAGATTTTTATAAACCTATTTCATGCCATTTGTATCCACTCCGTCTCACTGAATACCCTACATTTACGGCAGTGAACTTCCATCGCTGGAAGATATGCAAATGCGCCGAAGTACTTGGACGTAAACAGGGAGTACGTGTCTATCGTTTCTTGAAAGAACCGCTTATTCGCCGATTCGGAACTGAATGGTATGCCGAACTTGAAGAGGCATGCAGGTTGTATCTTGAAGAGTACGGAGAAGAATAAGACTTTGCGACAAAAAACTCAAAATATTTTTGTATTTGAAAAAGTATTCGTAAATTTGCACGCCATTACAGAGTTCGTGCCTTACCAGCGCGATGATTAATTGATTAATAAACAAAAGAAACATAGAAATGAAAAAAGACATTCATCCATCAAACTATCGTGAAGTAGTATTCAAAGATATGTCAAACGGTGAAACATTCATCACTCGTTCAACAGTAGCTGCTAAAGAAACTATTGAAATCGATGGTGTGACTTATCCTTTGGTAAAACTTGAAATCACAAGTTCTTCTCACCCGTTCTTTACAGGTAAGCAGAAATTGGTTGACACAGCAGGTCGCGTAGATAAGTTCATGAGCCGTTACGGTAATCGTAAGAAAGCTGTAAAATAAGAATAGCGGTCTTTTGATTTTAGAATTTCTAAGAAAAAGTTAAGCGGGTACGCCATTAGGTAGTATCCGCTTTTCTGTTTTTCTTGTTAATCTTTACTCAGAAAAAGAAATGGCAGCGTTTACACAACGTTGCCATTCTAAAACTACTATGGTTTAATCATTTGTCACAATAACATATTTAAAACTACTACTTTTAATCTTAAAGATAACGATGCAAAGTTAATGCCTTAAATGTATTAATAAAATCCCTAATAATAGGGTTTTCTTTATCTTGTAATCCCTATTATTGGGGAGATTTTGAGTTTTGAACTTACTGATTTATTGCATAACTTTGCAAATATAAACATAAACAGACTTTGATATGCTTAAATATTTCTCGGAAAACACTAAATTGGCTGAAGCTATTACTGTTCATCCCGCATTGATTCAATTACTGCCTCGTTTCAATATATCGCTGGGATTCGGCGACAAGACCATAGGCGGTGTATGTAAGGAATTTGCAGTGCCGGTCAATCTTTTTCTGGTAGTATGTAATATATATGCATTTGAGTCTTATCGTCCTACGTTAAGCGATATTTCCGGCACTGATACCGATGGGTTGATAGCTTATTTAAAGAAATCGCATGCTTATTATTTTGATAAGCGTATTCCACACATTGAAAAGCATCTAAAAATAATAACCGAACAAATCGACCGTAAGCAGGGTGCTATTTTGATGAGTTTCTTTCTACAGTATAAAAAGGAAGTAAAAGAGCATTTTGACTATGAGGAAGATACTGTGTTTCCTATGTTGAAAAGTTTACAGGAAAATAAGTATCATGATGTGGGTTTCAGCGGATATGAAGAGGCGCATACCAATATAGAAGATACTTTAGATGATTTAATACAAATAGTGTTTAAGTATTTGCCCGGTAGTGTGGAATATGAAAATTCTATAGGTATGGCATTTGATATATTGCAACTTGCTGAGGAGTTGAAAAAACATGCCCTTATAGAAGAGCGTATTTTGATTCCTTTCATTGAATATATGGAAAGGAGGAATGAGATATGAAACGCTCTGTATTAATAATAGAGCCTTCGGAAATAATATATAAAGGTCTGTCGGATGTTATTAATGCCGGTACCACTTTGACTGTGTTACAGCAGATAGATTGTGTCGATAATATAGACGTTTCGATAGCATGTTTAAAGCCGGATGTGGTGATAGCAAATCCCACGCTGTTTCATCATCAAAAACATGAAACGGGTAATCACATATCGGGGTTGTTACCCGGAGTCCCGGTGCTTGCGCTTGTTTATCAGTATGTAGAGAACGATGTATTGCTACAGTATGATGCCGTTATCGATATTCGGGATACGGCAGGGAAGATATCACGTACAATCACAGCGGCTTACAGCTCGGAGAAACAAGACGAGTCGCAGGATTCCACCGAGCTTTCCGAACGCGAAAAAGATGTTCTTGTGCTTATAGCAAAGGGGCAAATGAGCAAGGAAATAGCCGATAATTTGAATATATCTGTTCACACGGTAATATCACATCGTAAGAATATTACACGCAAGACCGGCATTAAGTCGATTGCCGGATTGGTGGCATACGCATTACTTAATAATCTGATTGACTCGTCAGAGATAGAATAGATTAGTTGTATTTTTACAATGATTAAGGAATTTCAGCAGGATAATTTGACCGATAAACGGAGGCATTTCAGTCTATTTGTCGTATCTTTGCAAAATTAAATATTTACCATTATGCTATTGCAAAATACATTGAATAATTTCGGGACTTACTGCCTTTTTATATGGAGAGTATTCTCACAACCTGATAAATGGAGTGAGTTTTTTCGTCGCTATATCAGTGAAGTAGTGAAATTGGTTATCGATTCCATCCCACTGGTTATAGTGATTTCTCTTTTTATAGGAGCAGTGTGTACGATTCAGATGAAATTGAATATCATGTCTCCTTTAATACCTATGTACACGGTGGGTCTTGCCACGCGTGAAATAATCCTATTGGAATTTTCATCGTCTATCCTGTGTCTTATTTTGGCAGGTAAAGTAGGTTCAAGCATAACTTCGGAAATAGGTACGATGCGCGTTACCGAACAGATAGATGCGCTGGAGATTATGGGTATTAATTCTGCCAATTTTCTTGTGTTGCCTAAGATAGTTGCCTTTGTGACATTTATTCCGGTGCTTGTCGTTATCTGTATGGCTACAAGTCTTTACGGTGGTTATCTGATAACCATACTCACATCCATTGTGTCGCCTGAGACATATCTTTACGGTATACAGACCCTTTTCAACGAATGGTATGTGTGGTACGCTCTCATCAAGTCGTTGTTTTTTGCTTTTGTGATAAGCAGTGTAGCTTCCTATTTCGGGTATCACGTCACGGGAGGTGCATTGCAAGTGGGTAAAGCAAGTACCAATGCTGTAGTTACAAGCAGCATCCTTATATTGTTGCTTGATGTAATTCTAACCAATATAATGCTGCAATAAAGTCATGATAGAAGTTAAAAACGTCATAAAATCCTTTGAAGACAAAACCGTGCTTAAAGGAATAAGCGCAAAATTCTACGATGGGAAGACCAATCTTATAATAGGTCAGTCCGGTTCGGGAAAAACCGTGCTTGTAAAGAATCTTGTGGGGTTGCTGAAACCTGACAGCGGTGAAATATTATATGACGGTCGAGACATAACTAAGATGTCCCCGGGGCAGATGAAAGAGATTCGCAAGGAGATAGGTATGCTTTTTCAAGGTTCGGCTCTGTTTGACTCTGAAACGGTAGAAGGCAATGTGATGTTTCCTTTGAAAATGTTTTCTGACATGAGTTATGCCGAAATGAAAGAACGCGCCGAATTTTGTATACACAGAGTGAATCTTGACGGAGCTAACAAGAAATATCCGTCGGAAATAAGCGGGGGTATGCAGAAACGTGTAGCCATTGCACGTGCCATAGCGTTGAACCCCAAATATTTGTTCTGTGATGAACCTAATTCGGGTCTTGACCCTGAGACATCCATTCTGATAGATGAACTCTTGAGTGATATTACCCATGAATATGGTATTACCACGATTATCAACACGCATGACATGAATTCGGTGCTTGGCATAGGTGAGAATATCATTTTCATCAATAAAGGTAATTTGGAATGGAGAGGAACAAGCAAAGATGTGTTCATTAGTGATAATAAGGAACTTAATGACTTCGTTTTTGCGACCAATTTGTTTAAGAATGCTAAAAGCTATATGCTGCAGGAACTGAAGAATGGCAAGTAATTGCCGTGGATGATTTTCAGCATTGCTCTGTAAACGTTTTTTTAGAATTAAATTGCTGTTAAATGCTCGCAATTAGTTAACTTTGCATGGAAAAGTGGGTTAGGGTAAAATATGCCCTGTCTTTTCCATAAAATCGTAATTTTTAATTAATACATCTAATAAAGATATTATGAGTTTAAATATCGTAGTTTTGGCAAAACAAGTGCCGGATACTCGTAATGTAGGCAAGGATGCAATGAAGGCTGACGGTACAATCAACCGTGCAGCTCTTCCTGCAATCTTCAATCCTGAAGATTTGAATGCATTGGAACAGGCATTGAAATTAAAGGATGAGCATCCCGGGTCAAAAATCACTATGCTCACAATGGGTCTTCCTCGTGCGGCAGAGGTTATACGTGAAGGTTTGTACCGTGGTGCCGATACAGGTATTGTTCTTACTGACCGGGCTTTAGGTGGTGCCGACACATTAGCAACCTCTTATTCACTTGCTGCCGCAGTACGTCACATCAAAGATTTTGATATTATCATCGGCGGACGTCAGGCAATCGACGGCGACACCGCTCAAGTAGGTCCTCAAGTCGCTGAAAAACTTGGACTTCCTCAAGTGACTTATGCTGAAGAAGTAACCGTCAAGGACGGAAAAGCTGTTATCAAGCGTCGCATCGAAAGCGGTTCTGAAACAGTTGAAGCTCCACTACCTCTTGTAGTAACGGTAAATGGCTCGGCTGCACCTTGTCGTCCGCGTAACGCACGCCTTGTGCAAAAGTACAAATATGCTGTTACTCCAAGCGAGAAAGCGGCACTTGACGAAAACATTGCAAAACGTTTGGAAGGACGCGAATACTTGAACCTAAAAGAATGGAGTGCTGCCGAAGTTGAGGCAGATCCTGCACAAATAGGGCTGAACGGTTCTCCTACAAAAGTGAAAACCATCGTAAATGTTGTGTTCACAGCTAAAGAAAGCAAGCAACTTGACGGTGCAGATGATTCGGGTATCGAAGAATTAATTAAAGATTTGATTGCAAACCACACTATCGGTTAATTTATCAAACAAACACATTAAAAAATTATGGCAGATATAAATAATTTAATAGTATATTGTGAATTTGAAGATGGTAAAGTAGCCGACGTAAGTCTCGAACTTCTTACGAAAGGGCGCAAACTTGCATCTGAACTTGGAGTAAAACTTGAGGCTATCGTGATTGGAGATAAATTGGACGGTATAGAGAACCAATTGTATCCATACGGAGCCGATGTTGTATATAAAGCGGAAGACACCCGCCTTTATCCTTATACTTCGCTACCGCATTCATCCATTCTTATCAATTTGTTTAAAGAAATCCGTCCTCAAGTGTGCTTGATGGGTGCTACTTGTATAGGTCGAGATTTGGGACCTCGTGTGTCTTCCTGCTTGCATAGCGGACTTACTGCAGATTGTACATCGCTTGAAATAGGTGATCATACCGATCCTAAGACCGGTAAAGAATATACCAACCTTCTTTATCAGATCCGCCCTGCATTCGGTGGAAACATTGTTGCGACAATCGTTAATCCGGAATGTCGTCCACAAATGGCTACTGTGCGTGAGGGTGTGATGAAAAAAGAAATTTTCGATGCCAACCACAAGGGTGTAGTTGTCAATCTTGATGTAAATAAATACGTAAGCGAAACAGATTTTGTCGTAAGCATCATCGATCGTCACATCGAGAAGTGCGACATCAACATAAAAAATGCTCCGATTATCGTGGCAGGCGGTTACGGTGTGGGAAGCAAGGAGAATTTCGACATGCTTCATGAACTTGCCAATGTGCTTGGCGGTGAAGTAGGGGCATCTCGTGCAGCTGTGGATGCAGGTTTTACAGAACATGCACGCCAAATCGGTCAGACCGGCGTTACAGTTCGTCCTAAACTTTACATCGCATGCGGTATCTCAGGACAGATACAGCATGTGGCAGGTATGCAGGACAGTTCTATCATCATTTCCATCAATAATGATGCCAATGCTCCTATCAACGCCATTTCCGACTATGTAATCACCGGAAACATGGAAGACATCGTTCCAAAACTTATTAAGTATTACAAAAAGAACTCTAAGTAATCATGGCAAATTTTTATACAGATAATCCCGATTTGAAGCATCACCTTAATCACCCGTTGATGCGCAAAATCGTTGAGCTTAAAGAGCGCAACTATACCGATGCCGAAAAGTTTGACTATGCTCCTTTCGATTTTGAGGATGCTATGGACTCATACGACAAAGTCCTTGAAATAGTGGGCGAACTTTGCGGTACAACCATAGCTGAAAATGCTGAAAGCGTAGACCACCAAGGTCCGCGCGTTGAAAACGGCAGAGTAATCTATGCCGATGGCACACAGCAAAACATCGATGCATGCCGTAAGGCGGGCTTGATGGGTATGGCTATGCCGCGCCGTTTCGGCGGTCTTAATTTCCCTATCACTCCGTACATTATGGCTGCCGACATCGTGAGCCGTGCCGATACCGGATTTGAAAACCTTTGGGGACTTCAGGACTGTGCCGAAACCATATATGAATTTGCCGATGAAGACCAAAAACAACGTTATATCACTCGCGTGTGTGCCGGTGAAACAATGTCGATGGACTTGACTGAACCTGATGCAGGTTCCGACCTTCAATCGGTAATGCTTAAAGCCACTCCGCAAGAAGACGGCACATGGCTGTTGAACGGTGTTAAGCGTTTCATCACTAATGGTGACAGCGACATTCATTTGGTGTTGGCTCGTTCAGAAGAAGGTACTAAGGACGGACGCGGTTTGTCTATGTTCATCTACGATAAGCGTAATGGTGGTGTTACTGTTCGTCGCATCGAGAATAAGATGGGTATCAAGGGCTCTCCTACATGCGAGCTTGTGTACAAAAACGCTAAGGCAGAGCTATGCGGTTCGCGTCGTCTCGGACTTATCAAGTATGTAATGGCACTTATGAACGGCGCACGTCTTGGCATTGCTGCTCAATCGGTAGGCGTTAGCGAAATTGCTTACCGTGAGGCTCTTTCATACGCTAAGGATCGCCGTCAGTTCGGGAAGGCAATCATTGAATTCCCGGCAGTGGCAGAAATCCTTTCCACAATGAAAGCAAAACTTGATGCGTCACGTTCTCTTTTATATGCAACTGCGCGTTTCGTGGATATGTACAAGATTTATGAAGACATTGCTAAGGAGCGTACTCTTACTCCGGAAGAACGTGCTGAAATGAAATACTACAGTAAGCTTGCTGACGCATGCACTCCTATGGTTAAGGGTATGGGCAGTGAGTTCTGTAATCAAAATGCATACGACTGTATACAGATACATGGTGGTTCCGGTTTCATGAAAGACTATGCTTGTGAGCGCATTTACCGTGATGCCCGCATCACATCTATTTATGAAGGAACAACTCAGCTTCAGGTCGTTGCTGCTATCCGCCACGTCACAACAGGAACTTATAGCAAGTTTATTCAAGAACTTGATGCTGCCGAATACGCTGAAAACCTGAAACCTCTTCAATCTAAACTTCAAGCAATGACTGCAGTTTATGAAGCGGCTCTTGCGAAAGTGGGTGAAGTTAAGGATACAGCATTTACCGATTTCATGGCTCGCCGTCTTGTAGAAATGGCAGGTCACGTAGTAATGGGATACCTTCTTCTTGAAGACGCTACCCGTAATGGTGAGTTCGCTAAGTCGGCAAACAACTATGTGCGTTTCGGAGAAACTGAAGTTGCCCGCCACGCTGAATTTATCAATAAGTTCAACGCTGAATCTATTTCAGACTATACTTTTGCGACAGAAGAGTAATTTGACAGTTTCAAATAAAACCATTAGAAATGGGGGTGTATCGAAAAAGGATATACTCCCATTTTTATTTGTATTTTTATCAATGATTGGGTTTGATTTTATGCCGTGTTGTATTACTTTGAATTTCTCAAATTATATACATTAGGGATTATTTTCTTGTTTTTAAATTGCATTATTGCTGATAAATCGCTAAATTTGCGCCCGATAGGGCATTCAATAGGCATACAAAATATATTTTCATCGGAAAAACTCGTCTTTATCGGTTTTAAAAAAGCTATATTTTTAGTATGGATAAATTTGTTCTATATATAGATTCATAACATTAGAAATTATTTTTCCCTAATGTATATAATAAAGGATTTGTGTTATTTATAATCAATATTAAACTAACGAAACAACAAAAAAATGAAAAAAATTAATTACTTTATCGTATTATGCGGATTGCTTTCACTTGTGACATTCGGGTTTACTTCTTGTTCTGATGACGATGAAAAATTTGACAATTCCGCTATTATAGGAAAATGGCAGCCTGTTCATGTAGAAGGATATGAAATTTATGATGGGGATAAAGATGAATGGGAGGAAGACGAAGATGATTTATACTCGGAGTATTCGGTTGTTAAATTTAAGAAAGATGGTTCAATTGATATATACCAATATTATGATGGTGAATTGGACGAAATCTATACAGATGCAGGTTCATTCAAATTGGACGGGAACAAGCTAAAAATTAAATCGGAAGATGGTGTTTTAACATATAAAGTATTGTCCTTGACCGATAATAAGATGATTCTTTCTTATGAAGTAAAAGTTGAAGATTATGAGGCATACGAAGAAACTACATGGAGAAAAATAGAGGATTAATCTGTGTTTCTTAATAAAAAAATGAGCGGTTCACATTAAAGTGTTCCGCTCATTTTTTATCTCGAAATAAAATTAAAACAACTTCTTAGTTTTTAGAGATTGTAACAATCAATGTAGCGATAGAAACTAAAGTACCTATAGAACTAAGCGTTAATGATAATGCCGGCGGTATTGTCCAAGAAGAACGTGCCTTGGATGCATTGGGTGTTACATATATCTGGTCGTTTTGTTGAAGATTAAAATACGGAGAAAGAACCAAATCCTTATCGTTCAAATTCAGTCGGTGTATTTCGCGTGTACCGTCGGCACCGGTACGTATAAGCATCACATCCTCACGTTTTCCCATGATAGTAAGGTCTCCAGCCATAGCGAGAGCCTCCAGTATGGTGAATCGTTCATTGGTGGAGGTATAAACACCCGGTTTTGCCACTTCGCCTAAAACCGATACCTTGAAATTCTTGAATCTTATATCGATTCCGGGTTTTTCCGTGAGATATTTAGGCGTGATTTCGCTTAAAATGAATTTTTGAGCTTCACTTTTAGTCATTCCGCCTATTTTCAATGTTCCCAACACAGGAAATTCAATATTTCCGTCATTATCTACCAAATAAAAAGTAGAACTATTGGAAGCCGCTTCGCCATAAGAACTTAATGTTCCTGCCATCTCATACATAAGTCCCATGCGGTTGAATGGTTTTACCACTTCGGGATTTGATGCCGAAACCAAAATTTCAAGCAAATCACCCGGCATGATGATAGGCTCAGCGTTTTTAGCCACTTGTTGCAATGTTTCTTGCGGAATCGTTTCTGCATCTACCATATACGGTACAGTTTTCCATGATGCACAACTTGTAACAATCAATGCAATAAATAAAAAGGCTATTGAGTGAATATATTTCATAATCTTATGTTTTTTCAATTTATTGCAAATGTACGAATTTTGTGATTAATTTTGCATAAAACAAGAAATAAAATAATATATGAGTGAAACCTTTATAGAGACACATCCTTTTGAACCGTATATACCGGACAACGCCAAGGTGCTTATGCTTGGCACGTTCCCTCCTAAGCCGGAGCGATGGTCGATGGAATTTTTTTATCCTAATAAAATCAATGACATGTGGCGCATAATGGGACTTATATTCCACAATGATAAAGATTATTTCTGGGATAATGGCGAGAAACGATTCATTATAGATGACATAAAGCGGTTTCTTGACCGGATTGGCTTGGCTCTGTATGACACAGCCTATCGTGTCAAGCGACTGAAAGACAATGCGTCCGATAAATTTCTTGAAATAGTGGAACCGGCAGATATAAAAAGCATTCTTTCGGCACACCCAACCATTACAGCCATAGTGACAGCAGGTGAAAAGGCTACTGCGACACTGGCAACTATTTTCGGTGTCGATGCCCCTCAAGTGGGAAGTAATACATCCTTGATGTTTAATGATAGGCGTATAACTCTTTACCGTGCCCCCTCGTCTTCGCGTGCTTATCCTATGTCTCTTGACAAAAAAACAGCTGCATATAAAAGTATTTTTGTTTTAGAAGGATACAGCATATAAAAAGAATGATTAACTTTGTGGAAACAAATAATATTTTTAAATCCACATACAACATTGCTGATTATTGAATTATGGCTCTTCAAATATATCAATGGTTTCAAGCGCATCTTAATTATTGGACTATAACTCTGCTGATGACTATAGAGAGTTCATTTATTCCTTTCCCATCGGAAATAGTGGTTCCACCGGCTGCATATTTCGCAATGCAAGAGGGAAGTAACCTGAATATCTTCCTTGTGGTACTTTTTGCTACCTTAGGTGCGTTTCTGGGTGCGACATTGAACTATTATTTGGCACTATGGGTAGGACGTCCTATTATATACCGTTTTGCTAACAGCCGTATAGGCCACATGTGTCTTATAAATCAGGAAAAAGTGGAAAAGGCAGAACAGTATTTTGATAAGCATGGTGCTGTTTCTACATTCATCGGAAGGCTTATACCCGGTATCAGGCAATTGATTTCAATCCCGGCAGGACTTGCACGCATGAAATTCTCAACATTCACTTTGTTTACAACATTGGGAGCCGGTATATGGAATATAATACTTGCATTACTTGGCTATATGCTGAGCCTTTCTGTGCCGCAGGAAGAATTGCTTGAACAAATTGAATATTACAACAGCTACCTGTCTATGGCGGGATATGTTTTGCTTGCTTTCGTAATAATCTTTATTGCTTATCAAGGATTAAAGAAGAAATCTGTTAAAAAATAACACTTTATATATATCACATTATGATAGTATCTCCATCATTGCTTTCTGCTAACTTCGGCAACTTGAATAAAGACCTCGAAATGATAAATGCAAGTGAAGCCGAATTGCTGCACATAGACATAATGGACGGCGTTTTTGTGCCGAATATATCCTTTGGTTTTCCTGTGCTTAAATATGTGCAAAAAACTTGTAAAAAACCACTTGACGTGCATTTGATGATTGTTGAACCGCAGAAATTCATCAAGGAGGTTAAGCACTGCGGTGCTGAAATCATGAATGTGCATTATGAAACGTGTACACATCTTCATCGTGTAGTGCAACAAATCAAAGCTGCCGGTATGAAAGCCGGTGTTACGCTTAATCCTGCAACTCCGGTTTGTTTGCTTAGGGATATTATTACCGAATTGGACTTAGTGCTGCTTATGTCGGTCAATCCGGGATTTGGTGGACAACAATTCATTCCGCAAACGGTCAACAAAGTACGTGAACTTCGCAAATTGATAAACGAAACCGGTTCACATGCTCTTATTGAAGTGGATGGAGGGGTTAACGACAAAACCGGAAAAGAACTGAAAGATGCCGGAGCGGATATTTTAGTAGCGGGAAATTATGTTTTTAAAGCAGAAGATCCCCTTGCGGCGATACACTCTCTGCATATCCTGTAATAAGAAACTGTTTTGAATTTGAAGTGACCTCAAAATTTGGACGGATAAAAAAATTCTTATAATCGAAAAAATGAGACTGCCGCGTGGCAGTCTCATTTTTTTTGATTAGTGTAATGCCGTTGGCTTAGCCTACGAACTCGATGATAGGTTGTCCGGCTGCTATCACTTCACCTTCTTTGACGAGAATGCGCTTAACGGTATAATCACCTTCACTTTCTATCTCGTTCTGCATCTTCATAGCCTCATACATCAATAAAGACTGACCTTTCTTAACCTTGTCGCCCGGTTTTACATGAAGCTCGATTACGGTACCGCCCATAGGAGCGTTCAAGGTAGGTCCGCTCACCGGTCCTTCTTCCACTTCTGCAGCGTTAGGGTCGACAAATTCTATCATAGGTTGTCCTGATTGAACTACTTCACCCGGATTGACAAGAATGCGTTTTACGGTATAGTCGCCGTCACATTCTATCTCGTTTTGCATCTTCATTGCCTCATACATCAGCAACGATTGTCCTTTCTTAACCTTATCACCGGGCTTTACCTTGATTTCCACAACAGTTCCGCCCATAGGAGCATTAAGAGTAGGACCTGTTACCGGGGCATCTGCCGATACCTCTACAGGCTTTTCTTCAACAACCGGAGCTGTGTTTACATCACCTCCTGCTGCAGCAAACTCTTCGGCACGACGGTTTTCCAAGAATGTCTTGGCTACGGTTGGAAGAAGTTCAAGCAACAGATATTCCTGATTATCCTTTGCCAACTTCACGTTTCCGTATTTAGCCAATACGGGATTTTCAGGACTCTTATAAGAATTTACGTCATAAGGTACTTCTTGCGCACTGCCGGTAATTTGCTTGCGGAATGCCGAATCTATTGCCACCGGTGTCTTTCCGTACTCACCGCGCACCAATGATGCGAATTGGTTGGATACATTCTTGTAATCTTCATTACCTGCCTTACGGCTCAATGCCACCATCACAGCCTGGCTGCCCACGATTTGGCTTGTAGGAGTAACAAGAGGAACAAGACCAGCGTCACGACGTACCTTAGGAATAAGTTTCATTGCGTCTTCAAGCACGTCTTCCGCTTTCAACTGGCGTAACTGAGCCACCATATTGGAATACATTCCGCCCGGAACTTCTGCTTCCTTAACGATAAGGTTCGGTTTCGGGAAGTTGAAATACTCTTCAATGGCATGACAAGCAGCAAGAAGAGCTGCTTCGTCATTAGCTTTGGCAGCCTCGATTGCCTTATCGAATTGAGCATCGATTTCTGCCGGAAGTGTATCTTTCAATGGGTCAAACGATTTCGGGAAATTATCTTTGTGCAAATCGAAGTCTTTCAAGCCTTCGCGTATGCCTTTCAGTTCTTCACGTATCTTGCCTACAGCCTCCATGTTAACTTCTACCTCAACTCCAAGTTTCTTGGCGAAAACGTAGATAAGTTCTATAGCAGGTGCAGCCGAACCTTCACCGAACCACCATATATTAGTATCCAATATATCCACGTCATGAAGAATTGCCATCAAGCCCGATGCAAGTCCGTAACCCGGAGTGCAATGTGTGTGGAAATCGATAGGTACATTCACTGCAGCTTTCAAGCGCGGCATAAGAGTGGCTATACGAGCAGGATTCACAAGACCTGCCATGTCCTTCAGTGTGATAATCTTTGCTCCGAGTTTTTCATATCCTTTAGCTTTCTCAACGAAATAATCATCGGTAAATATCTTCTTAGGCTCTTGTTTTACCTTCTTTGTGGTCTTTACCACCTGCTTTTTACCTAACAGACGTGCGAAGAAACCGCTTGCGGGCACTTCTTCTTCAACTTCAACGTCAACTTCTACAGGTTCATCTTTAGGATCTACCGTATAGCATACGGCTCCATCGGGGATTCCGCCCAATTTATTTATGATTTCAACTGATTCCTTAACGTTGTCAAGGTCATTAAGAGCATCAAAGATTCTCATAATACCCAAGCCGTTGGCTATAGCCTCCTTGTAGAATCCCTCTATAACTGATGTAGGATAGGGTACATAGCCGAACAGGTTTCTTCCGCGAGACAGAGCCGTCAAATAAGACTTTCCTTGAATCTTATCGCTAATGGATTTCAATCTCACCCACGGACTTTCATCCAAATAGCGCATTACAGAATCGGGTACTGCACCACCCCATACTTCCATAGCATAGAAACCGGCCTCCAAATAATATGGTAGCAACTTGTCTATACTTTTCTGACTCAAGCGTGTGGCAAATAATGATTGCTGCCCATCGCGAAGTGTAAGATCACGGATTTTCAGTTTCTTTGTCATAACACAATTTTTTTATTGAAACAATTTAATTCAAGATTAACATTATTAATATCACAAAGTTATATTATTTTGTCTTGAAAGCAAAAAAAAAGACTACTTTTGCACTATACAAACAAAAATATTTCTATTTCATGTTCAGTTTCTTCAAAAAAAGAGAAAAAATCAAGTTACCGTATACGACAGATATACACAGCCATATGCTTCCCGGTGTGGATCATGGGGCAGCAAATGCAGATCATGCATTGGAACTTATCAAAGCGCAGATGGAAATGGGTATAAACCGATTCATTTTGACGCCTCACATAACAAAAAGCACTTTTGAAAACACTCCCGAAACAATAAATGCGGCTTTCGGTTCATTTATGAGTGTTGCAAACGGGTGGGGGATTGATGTGGATTTCCGTGTGTCGGCAGAATATCGCATTGATGAATTTTCTATAGCCCAATTTGAAGAGGATAGAATCCTGCCTATGCCTAAAGCTCATATACTGCTGGAAAATGCATATCAACAGGAGCGTTTGGATTTGGAGCGGATTCTATTTGATATTCAGTTGAAGAACCTTACGCCCATCATGGCACACCCTGAAAGATTTTCCTATTATGCTGCAAGAAAAGACAGGTATATACAATTACATGGTGCAGGAGTGCTGTTTCAAGTAAACTTATTGTCTTTCGCCGGGTATTTCGGGAAGACTGCACGGCACAATGCAGAGTGGTTGCTTGAACATAATTTCATCGATTTCCTCGGCAGCGATATTCATCACATGGAGCATGCCGGCGTAATCAGTGAATACATTCAGTCCAAGGATTTCAGAAAGATAGCATCACGCCTTGAGGGCAGGCTGCTCAATGACAGCCTGTGGGATTAGATCTTTAATCAAATACGCCCTCTATGGCTTCTTCTTCAGTGTCTACGGCATCTACATCGATAGGCACACCATCGATTTCATCACGTCGGCACGGGTCAAACCCCTCGGGGAAAGCAAAGCATACATCCTGACTATATGGCAATGTCTTATCTCCATATACGCTCTTCATATATCGCCCATAGATGGGTAATGCCATAGAAGCTCCTTGTCCTTCAGCCATGCTGTTGAAATGTATATAACGTTCATCGCCTCCAACCCATACACCGGTTACAAGCTGCGGAGTGAATCCCATAAACCAACCATCGGCGTTAAAATTGGTTGTACCGGTTTTTCCTCCCATTTGAGCCGTCAGATTATAAGGTGCACGGCGGACGCGTCCGCCTGTACCATAATCTACCACATTGAGAAGGATTGATAGTATTTTATAGTATGCTTCTTCGCTTATCACTTCGGTGTGCTGTGGCACGAAATCGGTTATGACATTGCCTTGATTGTCGGTAATGCGTGTTACATAGAGAGGGTCTACCCGCATCCCTTTATTGGCAAAGGCAGTGTAAGCCGACACCATTTCGCGAACCGATACATCCACCGGTCCCAAACACAGAGAAATTACCGGATCCAAGTAATTGGTAATGCCGAAATTATGCATAAGTCGGACAAGGGCAGCCGGGGATAATCGTTCCATGAGCCGAGCCGAAATCCAGTTGTTGGAATTAGTTAACGCCCACCGTAAATCAACCATTTCGCCTATTCTTGCCTTGCCTGAATTTCTCGGTGCCCATTCTTTGCCGTTGGCATCAAGAATCACCGGCTGTTCATTAAGGAATTCATCACATGGTGTATATCCTTCTTCCATAGCATAAGTGTAGAGGAACGGTTTCACTGTAGAGCCTATTTGTCGGCGTCCGGTGGAAACCATGTCATATTGGAAGAACGAGAAGTTAGGACCTCCCACATAGGCTTTCACGTAACCTGTAACCGGATCCATCGACATCATTCCTGCGCGGAGGAATGACTTAGTATAGAGCAAAGAGTCGTAGGGTGTCATAACGGTATCGATAAGTCCGTTATATGAGAACACTCTCATTTCTCGTTCTTTCTTGAAATCTGCCATTATCTCGTCTTCGCTGTAGCCGGCTTTTTTCAATATTCTATGGCGTTCCGTCGATTTAATAGCACGTTTTATCAACGCCTCTTTCTGTTCACGCGTCAATTCCTCACTATTATTTGTATAAGGATTTAACATTCCCCGTTTCTCGCGCTTGAATTTTGGCAGCAAGTCATTTGACAGGTGTCCTACCAAAGCGGTCTCGGCATACTGCTGCATCCTTGAGTCTATGGATGTATATATTTTTAATCCATCGGTATATACATTGTAATTTGACCCGTCGGGTTTGGTGTTCTTGGCACACCATCCATACAATGGATTGTTTTCCCACGCAATAGAATCATCAACATACGCTTGTTTATTCCAGCGGTAAACGGCGTCATCGCGTTCGGGCTTCTTGGCGGTAAGCATGCGGCGAAGTTCTTCGCGGAAATAGGGTGCAAGTCCTTCCTTATGATCTACCTTATGGTAATCAAGTTCAAGCGGTGTGGTTTGTAAGGAATCTCGTTCCTTCTTTGTTATCATATCGGCTTTCTGCATTTGAGTCAGAACCATATTGCGGCGGTCGCGTGTGCGTTCGGGGAAACGTACCGGATTGAAATAGGATGGATTCTTTGCCATACCTACCAATGTGGCTGCCTCCTGTATGTTCAAGTCCTTGGGATCTTTGCCAAAATACACGTATGCCGCAGTCTTTATACCTACAGCATTATTAAGGAAGTCAAACTGGTTGAAATACATTTTTATGATTTCGTCTTTGGTGTAAAAGCGTTCGAGCTTAACGGCAATAACCCATTCTATGGGTTTTTGCATCACGCGCTCAAGCACTGTTTCCGATTTTGGCGAATACAGCAGTTTTGCAAGCTGTTGCGTGATAGTACTACCGCCTCCGGCACTTTTCTGCATAAATATGCCTCGTTTAATCACAGCACGCATCAAGCCGCGTGCATCTATGCCCGAGTGACTTTCAAAGCGCACATCCTCGGTAGCAATCAGAGCATCGGTCAAGTGTGGTGACAGTTCATCAAAATCCACATAAACGCGGTTGCTCTTGTCTCGATAATACCGTCCCAGTTCCACACCGTCATCGCTCATTACCACCGAAGCAAATTTATCGGTGGGATTCTTCAATTCCTCGATAGGCGGCATATAACCGATAGCTCCGTTGTAAATTAAAGCGAACACTATGGCTGTAAATACCAAACACAGAGCGAATGCTCCCCACATGAATTTTATTAGCCCTTTTGTAAACGGTTTCATCTATTTTATCTGCTTTATTTGATGTAACTTATAAATTTTGTTTTTCATACAATTCAATCTGTTTTCAAACACTGATTGAATTGCACTTCTTTTAATTTAAAAGATTTAGCTACAAAAATACAAAAAAACCAAGAAACCACACATTTTGGCTTAATAAATCTCTCCCAAAGCCTAAATTTGATACTATCATCTTCCTATTAACGTATTTTAGTAATTGGGGGGTAAAATTAAGTATTTTTTATAAATTTGTGCAGTTATTGGAGAATAGGCTCTTTAAGAGGCTATAAATTGGGCGTATTAGCCTAATTAGCCCAATTAGGCTAATATGCCCAATAGGGCTAATGGGCCTAAGAAGGCTTTAAAGATTTTAAGTGAGGAAAATTGAGACTATATAACTGTTTTTTTAAATTAATTAATTTAAACTGAGATTATGAAGAAAATCTTTATGTCAATGTTTGTAGCAGTGCTTGCCATGGTAGTTGCTACATCTTGCTCGGAAGAGAAATTTTCTACCGCAGCCGAAGGTGACACCACAGTTAC
>JAFUKL010000039.1 GCA_017473615.1 Muribaculaceae bacterium
ATACGTATTGTTCCCGGGCAAGAAGACCGATAAGGTAACAACCGACTTGACATTGACCGTACCAACCGGTTTGAACAAGGATGTGGTAATCGAAGTACCTGCAGCACCTGCACAGCGCAACTATCGTACCAATGTTCTTGGTAACCTGTTGACAAACTCAGCCGACTTCACCGTAGTGGTTAATCCTATCTACAGCGGCGATTATGTAGAAAATGTATGGGATGGTAAATCTATTTCAAAACCGGAATATGATGAACTTACACAAACATATTCAGTGGGTACTCCGGAAGAACTTGCATGGATTGCAAACCTTGTTAACGGTACATTGCCTGCGGAAGCTCGTTCTGAATTTGCCCAAGCAGACAACCTTAGTGGTGAAACTGTAAAATTAACAGCGGACATCAATCTTGCAGGACAAGAATGGACTCCGATAGGTCTTAATACAAATCGTTTCAATGGAACTTTAGATGGTAATGGTTATGGCATTTATAATCTAAAAGTAACTCAGCGTCATGGGGATAACAGAGCTGCTTTAGTTGGTAATGTTGCAGGAACAGTTGCATTCCGCAATCTTACCATAAAGAATGCATCAATCGAATGTCCTGATTATACAGCTGATTTCTATGGCTCGGCGGTTGTAGGTACTATGTACGGTCACGTTACATTTGAAAACGTAAAGGTTGAGGATTCTTATATTTCCGGAAATAATAAGGTAGGAGCTTTGGTTGCTCATGATGGTGTTTGCAGTTCTTTGAATATCGATAATTGTCATGTTTCAAATGTTACATTTGAGGCACTTAATGTTGCCGATGGCGGATCAGTCGGTGGTTTGGTGGGTTTCTTCCAAGGTGTAGCGAAAAAGGATGGAGCTACAGCACCTTACGGAGAACATAAAATTAAAAACTCAATAGTAAGTGGCTGTAAGTTCAATGTTGTGAATTCAACTAACAGCGGAAAACGTGCAAACGCTCAACTTATAGGTGGAATTTCATCAAAAGCCGGTCAAGAACTTTATATAGAGAACTGCTCGGTTGAGAATAATACATGGAATGAAAAATTCTATGCCGATGGAGTAGAGGTGGCTGCAGCTGACAGATTTTCATCTCCTTATGGCGAGTTTATCGGTGGCGAACGTAACGATGCTCAAGCCGGAAAAGTATTTATAGATGGCAAAGAGTACGTATATATGGCTGATGGTGCGTATTTGGTAAATGGTGAATATGAAATCAGCAATGCGGCAGGATTGAAGTGGGTAGCTGATGTGGTAAATTCAACTACACCTTATGCTGCAACAATTTTTGATGATAAAGTTGTTAAACTTGTGAATAATATAGACCTAAAGAATCAAGAATGGATTCCGATAGGTGATGATAGAAGCCAGCGTACTGAGTTCCACGGTATATTTGATGGACAAGGATATACTATATCAAATGTTAAGATAACAAAGAAAACGGATAGAGATGACGAAAATAAATCTTCATACGGTTTGCTTGGTAATTTAAAGGGTACTGTTAAGAATCTCACTGTCTCAAATGTATCTATATCAGGTGCTCCTAAGTTTATCGGTGCTTTGGTTGGACGCATGAATGATGGTCTTGTAGAAAATTGTCATGTTAAGAATTCAACTGTAGAATGTGATAATTGGACTATAGGTGCTCTTGTCGGTCAATGGAATAATGGTAAGATAAGCGGATGTACTGCTGAGAATACAACTGTTAAAGGCTATGCAGCTGTAGGTTTGGTAGGAGTAGCTTTAAATGCCGGAGAACGAATTATTGAAAACTGCTCGGTTAAGAATTGTACATTTGTTCAAAATGGTTCGTTTGGAGGAAATTTTGATAAGATGTTCGGTACTATTTTGGGTGCTGCTTATAGTGGAGAATTGGTTGTAAATATCAATAATTGCAAGGCAGAGACAACAACTATCAATGGTAGTGTTTCAGATGCATTGTATGGATATGCAGCCGATGGCGATGTGATTAAGATTAATGGAATGGATGTGGTTGCAAGCGGTCTTTTGAAAGATGCAGAAGGTGCATATTATGTAAATACTGCTGAAGGGCTTAGCAACTTGAATGCGAAAATGGCTGATAAAAGTCTTGGAAGAGATGCTGTAATAAATATTACTGCTGATATCGATTTCTCCGGAAAAACTTGGACACCGATAGATTCTCATGCCGATACAAAGTTTACAATGAAAGAAATCAACGGTAACGGTCATACGATTTCAAACCTTACTATTAACGGTCAGGCGATGTTCACTCGTTTCGCGGGTTCCGGTGATGTTACAATTAAGAACTTGACATTTGATAATGCGGTAATTAATAGTTCAAGCCTAAATACATCAGTTTTGACCGTACAGTCTTATCAGAATGTGACATTAGATAATGTAGATGTGAAAAATTCCACTATAAAAGGTGCTTACAAAGTTGCACCGTTGATTGCTACTGTGTATAACGAAAGCAGTTCAACAATTACTGCAACCTTAAAGAATTGTGATGTGGAAAATTGTACAGTTAAGGCAACAAGTTACGACTTCTGCACAGCCGGAATGGTGGCATTTGTAAATGCCGGCAATAATGACAAGATAGAGTTTGAAAATTGTACGGTAACCAATGTTAAGCTGATTGCTCCGAATGACAGTTATAAGGCTCATGCGGCAGTCTATACCACAGGAAGTGGATCATTGTTTAATGAGGCTGCAGGTGTAACAGTAACAAATGTTACCTATGAAGAATTGAAATAATATATAATGATCGCTTTTGAGAAAAATTAATTTTGTAAGTTTAGAAAAGTGAAGTCAGCCGGTTCGTGAGAATCGGCTGACTTCTTTTCAGTATCTTCTTGCATCATTGCAGCGTATGTGTGTGGCAAAAGAATATAAAAATGTTGTATTTTATATCACTTTTGTTATTAAAATGAATGTTTGACGGCATTTTATTTGGTAAAAGGTGTGTTTGGCGTATATTTATTAGGTGTAATTGGGTAAAATGTATTACCTTTACCACGGAATAAAGTATATAACATATATTAAGGTATAAATAACTGATGAAAGTATTAAAATTTGGTGGGACTTCGGTAGGCACAGTAGAGAGCCTGCGTCATGTGAAACGTATCGTAGAGGAGTGTGAGGAGCAGGTGATAGTAGTGGTATCAGCCCTTGGCGGGATAACCGACCTCCTTATAAAGACGGCTCACCAAGCATCTTCAGGAGATATAACATATATGCAGAACTATGCCAAGATAGTGGAGCGTCACATAAATGTGATTAACGGCATTGTTCCGCAAGAAAGGATAAACGCAGTGCGGGAGAAGATCGATATGCTGCTGGAGGAACTCGGCAATATATATCGCGGCGTTTCATTGATAAAGGATTTGTCATCGCGCACATTGGATATCATAGTGAGCTATGGCGAGCGCATGTCTTCTACCATAGTGAGCAACATCATAGCCGATGCCGAACTTTTCGATTCGAGGGATTTCATAAAGACCGATACGCAGTTTGACAAGCATGTGCTTAATGCCGAACTTACGGAAAGGCTGATACATGAAACATTTGACAATTTTGTCGGCAAGGTGGCTCTCGTTCCCGGATTTATCTCTTCCGATTCAAAAGCCCACGATGTTACCAATTTGGGCAGAGGCGGCAGCGATTATACCGCAGCTATCATTTGTTCGGCGTTAAATGCCCGTCAGCTTGAGATATGGACCGATGTGGACGGCTTTATGACAGCCGACCCGCGTGTGATTTCCACCGCATACGTGATAGATAAGTTGACGTTTATCGAGGCTATGGAACTTTGTAACTTTGGTGCAAAGGTGGTTTATCCTCCCACTATTTATCCTGTATTCCAAAAGAATATACCTATCCTTATTAAGAATACGTTTAATAGCGATGCTCCCGGAACTCTCATATCGGATGTTCACGGCAGTGTCGAGGGAAAGGCAATCAAGGGCATCTCATCCATCAATGATACGTGCCTTATAACTCTCACGGGGTTCGGTATGGTGGGTGTGATAGGTGTTAATTCCCGCATCTTTGCAGCTTTGGCACGCAATGGAATAAGTGTGTTCCTTGTCTCTCAGGCATCATCGGAACATAACACTTCGTTTGCAGTGAAGAATTGTGATGCCGACAATGCAGTGAGAGTACTTAGAGACGAGTTTGCCAATGAACTGCTTACCGGTGAAATCAGCGACATTACGCCGGAAAAAGAACTTGCCACGGTGGCTATCGTGGGCGAGAATATGAAACATACACCGGGTATTGCCGGAAAATTATTCAATACGCTTGGACGTAACGGAATCAATGTGATAGCGTGTGCGCAAGGGGCTTCGGAAACCAATATTTCATTCGTTATTGCCGGACGCAGTTTGAGGAAGGCTCTGAATGTGATACACGACAGTTTCTTCTTGTCGGAAACACAAGTGTTGAACTTGTTTGTGGCTGGAATAGGGAACGTAGGACGTAACTTGCTCATGCAGATACACAGCCAACAAGAAAATCTGCTCAAGAATAAAGCCTTGGAACTGCGTATCGTGGGTATAGCCAATTCCAAGCGTTGCGTTTTTGACAGAGATGGAATCGATATAGAGAACTATCAGGAAGTTCTGGACAACTCAGGACTGGAGGCTACACCGGAGGTGATACGCAACGGTGTTATAGAAATGAATATATTCAATTCGGTGTTTGTGGATTGTACTGCGAGTGCAGAGATTGCCGATATATACGGAAGTTTGCTTGAACACAATGTCAGTGTTGTGGCAGCAAATAAGATAGCAGCATCGTCATGCTATGGCAATTACAAGCATTTGAAAGATATGTCGAGAAGGAAGGATGTAAAATTTTTGTTTGAAACCAATGTCGGTGCCGGTCTTCCAATTATAAATACGATAAACAGCCTGATAAATTCAGGTGATAAGATTATAAAAATAGAGGCAGTACTCTCGGGTACACTTAATTATATATTCAATACTATCAGTCCGGAGATACCTCTCAGCAAGGCTATTATGATGGCAAAAGAAGCCGGTTACAGTGAGCCTGATCCGCGTGTGGACTTGTGCGGAAAGGATGTGGCTCGAAAAATTGTCATTTTGGCGCGTGAAGCAGGCTATAAGGTAGAGCAGGAAGACGTTAAGCGTAACTTATTCATACCTGTGGAATTTTTTGACGGAACACAGGAGGAGTTCTTCAACAAAGTGAAAGGAATGGATGCCGATTTTGAAAAGCTAAGAAAGTCGGCAGCCGATAAGAATGAGCATTTGCGCTTTGTGGCACGTATGGATGCCGGTGAAGTATCGCTTGGACTTGAAGCTGTAGATCAAAGTCATCCGTTCTATACGCTTGCAGGTAGCAATAACGTAATCCTTATTACTACAGAGCGTTATAATGAGTATCCGATGGTAATCAAGGGATACGGTGCAGGAGCTGAAGTGACCGCTGCAGGTATATTCTCCGATATAATAAGCATTGCCAATATACGATAGAACTTTGTGCTATGAGATACGTTGTAATACTTGGTGACGGAATGGCGGATGAGCCAATAGCGGAATTGGGAGGAATGACGCCGTTGGAGGCAGCCTATACCCCTAATATCGATCGGCTGGCAGTCAATTCCCGTTTAGGTTTATTGCGTACGGTTCCTGCCGGCTATGCACCCGGCAGTGAAGTGGCTCACCTTTCACTGCTCGGCTACAATCTTGACAAGGTGTTTGAGGGCAGAGGTTCATTGGAAGCGGCAAGTATGGGCGTGGAAATCATGCCCGGAGAGATGGCTATGCGCTGTAATATAATATGTGTCGAAGACGGCAGAATAAAGAATCACTCGGCAGGTCATATATCTGACGAGGAAGCAAGGATTTTAATCGACTATCTGAATGAAAATCTTGCCGATGAACGGGTAAGCCTTTATCCGGGAGTTTCCTATCGTCATTTGATAAAAATCAAGGGAGCGGACAAACGTATAAAATGCACGCCTCCGCATGATGTCCCCGGAACTCCGTTTAAGGATGTTCTTGTAACAGCGGAAGTGCCTGAAGCCGAAGATACAGCGCAACTTATAAACAGCCTTACGCTGAAATCGCAGGAATTGCTTTCAAATCATCCAGTGAATCTGAAACGCATTGCAGAGGGTAAAGACCCTGCCAACAGCATCTGGACATGGTCGCCGGGATATAAACCTGATATGGAAACACTCGGTGAGAAATTCGGAATAAAAAACGGGGTGGTGATTTCTGCCGTTGACTTGATACGCGGAATAGGTGTATATTGCGGACTTCGTCCTATAATAGTGGAGGGGGCTACGGGGCTATGGAACACGAACTATGAAGGTAAGGCGCAAGCTGCAATCAATGCGTTGAAAGAGGGTTGTGATTTCGTGTTTTTGCACGTTGAGGCGAGCGATGAAGCAGGGCATGAAGGTGATTACAACTTGAAAAAACGCACCATAGAGGCGTTGGACGACAGGATTTGCCGTCCTATCATCGAAGCAATGAAGGAAATTGACGAACCTGTTTCCATTGCTGTGTTGCCCGATCATCCCACACCGTGTAGTATCCGTACGCATTCTGCCAAGCCGGTACCGTTTCTTATATATCGCCCGGGTGCAGAGCCTGACGATGTGAAAGAATTGAATGAGCATACGGCGGGAAATGGCTACTATGGAACTTTGAGTGATGATGAATTTATAAATGAATTTTTAAAGAAGTAATAATAATGCAATATTACAGTACCAATGGCAATACGCCGAAAGTATCGCTGCAGACGGCGGTGGTAAAGGGTTTGGCTGCCGATAGGGGGCTTTTTATGCCGGAACGTATACCTGTGCTGCCGAGAGCCTTTTTTAATAATATAGGTGAGATGTCACTGCAGGATATTTCCTATGTGGTGGCAAATACGCTTTTTGGAGACGATATAGAAGATACCACGCTGAAAGATATTGTTTATGATACGCTGAATTTTGATATACCGCTTAAATATGTAACCGGTAATAAATACAGTTTGGAGTTGTTTCATGGACCAACGTTGGCTTTCAAGGATGTTGGAGCGAGATTCATGGCACGCCTTTTGGGCTACTTCAATAAGTTGAGTAACGGTGACGGGAGCATGGTGAATGTGCTGGTGGCGACATCGGGCGACACGGGGAGCGCAGTTGCCAACGGATTTCTGGGTGTTCCCGGTGTGCGAGTGTTTGTTCTCTATCCGCAGGGAAAAGTGAGTCGTATACAGGAGGCTCAATTTACCACTCTTGGGCAGAATATCACAGCAATAGAAGTGAACGGTACATTTGATGATTGTCAAGCTCTTGTGAAAAATGCGTTTATGGACGAAGAATTGAATGCGCACATGAAACTCACAAGTGCCAATTCCATAAACGTGGCACGATTCCTACCTCAGATGTTCTATTATTTCTATGCCTATGCTCAATTGCTGAAACGCGGGCAGGACGTGTCGAATATCGTGGTCTCTGTCCCGAGCGGAAATTTCGGCAACATTACGGCGGGATTGATAGGAAAGCGTATGGGATTGCCTATCAAGCGCTTTATTGCTGCAAACAATAGCAATGATATATTCTTCCAATATTTGAAAACGGGTGTTTATTCGCCTAAATCTTCTATTGCTACCATAGCCAATGCGATGGATGTGGGAGATCCGAGCAATTTTGCCCGTGTCCTTGACTTGTATAGGCATTCCCATGATGCTGTGTGTGCTGAAATAAGCGGATATACATATACCGATGAACAGATTGCAGAAACCGTGGCTGAAACTTATAAAAACACAGGATATTTGCTTGATCCTCATGGTGCAGTGGCTTATCGCAGTCTTGAAGAAGGTCTTGAGCCGGAGGAAACCGGAATATTCCTTGAAACAGCTCATCCGGCAAAATTCAAGGCGACTGTTGAGGCTGTTATCGGAGAGGAAATGGATATTCCCGATAAATTGGCTGCATTCTTGAATCGAGATAAGAAAACGGTCAAGATGAATTCAGGATTTATGTCTTTCAAGAACTATCTGATGAGTGTGTGATGCCGTATGGAAGTATTGTACGAAGATAATCATATTATTATAGTGAACAAAGCACCGGGAGAAATCGTGCAAGGAGACAAGACCGGTGATACTCCGTTGGCAGAGATAGTGAAACAATGGATTAAAGAAAAGTATGCCAAACCCGGGAATGTGTTTTGCGGAGTAACTCATCGTCTCGACCGTCCGGTGGGTGGCGTGGTAGTCTTTGCCAAGACAAGCAAGGCACTATCTCGCATGAACGAAATGTTTCGTGAAGGCAAAGTGGATAAAACCTATTGGGCGATAACAAAGGAGTGTCCACCCAAAGAGGAAGACACGCTCACGCATTACATCACATCGGTGGAGCGAAACAATAAGTCTTACGCATGGAAAGTAGAGAAGAAAGGCTCTTTGAAATCGATACTTAAATATAAAGTTATTGGCAAAAGCGATAATTATAACTTGCTTGAAATAAATCTGCTTACGGGACGCAAACATCAAATTCGTGTGCAACTTTCTGCTATAGGTTGCCCCATAAAAGGGGACTTGAAATATGGAGCAAAAAGGAGCAATCCCGACGGAAGTATATCATTGCTTGCACGGCGTATAAGATTTGTTCATCCGGTGTCGGGAAAAGAGATTGATGTAACGGCACCCTTCCCCCCCGACAACCTCTGGCAATCCTTTAATGTTTAGATGATTATGTGAAAATAATTGTTGTTTTTTGGGGGATTTGGTTTTTCTTATTATTTTTGCATAAAATACTATACAACAAAAGAAATATAATAAAATTACTATGGCAGCAACTCCTGAATTCAAATATCAACACCCGTTCCCATTGGGTGAGGATAAGACTGAATACTATTTGCTTACAAAAGATTATGTGAGTGTGGGTGAGTTTGAAGGAACTCCTGTTCTTAAAGTCGCAAAAGAGGGTTTGACTCTGATGGCTAATCAAGCGTTCCGAGATGTGTCTTTCTTGCTACGTCGTTCACACAATGAATGTGTGGCTAAAATTCTTAATGACCCTGAAGCGAGCGATAACGATAAATATGTGGCATTGAACTTCCTGCGTAATGCTGAAATCGCTGCTAAGGGAAAACTTCCTCTGTGTCAAGATACCGGTACTGCAATCATACACGGAGAGAAAGGTCAGCAGGTGTGGACCGGATATTGCGATGAAGAAGCATTGTCATTAGGCGTGTTTAAAACTTATACCGAAGAGAATCTTCGGTATTCGCAGAATGCACCGCTTAACATGTATGACGAAGTGAATACCAAGTGTAATCTTCCTGCACAAATCGACCTTGAAGCGACAGAAGGCATGGAATACAAATTCCTTTGTGTAACTAAGGGCGGCGGTTCTGCCAATAAGACATATTTGTATCAGGAAACCAAGGCAATACTGAATCCGGCTACTCTTGTTCCTTTCTTGGTGGAAAAGATGAAGACACTCGGTACAGCAGCTTGCCCTCCTTATCATGTGGCATTCGTGATAGGTGGAACTTCGGCTGAAAAGAATTTGCTTACGGTGAAACTTGCTTCTACTCACTACTATGATGAATTGCCTACAACCGGTAACGAAGGCGGTCGTGCATTCCGTGATGTGGAACTTGAAAAGCAACTTCTTGAGGAGGCTCACAAGATAGGTCTTGGTGCTCAATTTGGCGGTAAGTATTTCGCTCATGACATTCGTGTGGTGCGTCTTCCTCGTCACGGTGCTTCTTGTCCTGTAGGTATGGGTGTGAGCTGTTCGGCTGACCGAAATATAAAGTGTAAAATCAATAAGGACGGTATTTGGATTGAAAAGCTTGATGATAACCCAACCGAACTAATCCCGGCTGAACTTCGCGAGGCAGGAGAAGGTGGTGGCGTTAAGATAGACTTGAATCGCCCTATGGAAGAGGTTCTCGCAGAACTGGATAAGTATCCGGTATCAACTCGCCTTTCTTTGAATGGTACTATTATCGTGGGACGCGATATCGCTCACGCAAAATTGAAAGAGCGTCTTGATAATGGCGAGGAACTGCCTGAATATATCAAGAATCACCCGATATACTATGCAGGACCTGCAAAAACTCCGGCAGGAATGGCTTGCGGTTCGATGGGACCTACAACGGCAGGACGTATGGATCCATACGTTGATTTGTTTCAGAGCCACAAAGGCAGCATGATTATGCTTGCCAAGGGTAATCGCAGCCAAGCTGTAACCGACGCTTGTAAGAAACATGGCGGTTTCTACCTTGGCAGTATAGGCGGTCCGGCTGCAATCCTTGCTCAAAACAATATAAAGAGCATCGAATGTGTCGAATATCCCGAACTTGGAATGGAAGCTATATGGAAGATTGAGGTTGAAGACTTCCCTGCATTCATCCTTGTGGACAATAAGGGTAACGATTTCTTCACTCAAATCAAGCAACAAGCTTGTCCTTGTAAAAAGTGAAATAGGATAGAAGAATAAGTTATAAGAGAAAGTAATCGGGGCAGATGCAAGTCTGCCCCATTTTTTTTTTGTGTGATTTTTTCTGCTGTTAATCAAGTTGTTACCAAGAAAATATGTTTTTTAACATAAAAAAGTTATGTCGGGTATTGACAGATAAGAAAAAAGGTTGTAACTTTGCAGTGCAAATCGCGGGATGGAGCAGTGGTAGCTCGTTGGGCTCATAACCCAAAGGTCGTCAGTTCGAGTCTGGCTCCCGCCACTAAGTAAGGTCGCTAAGAAAGCGACCTTATTTTTTTATATATATTCGCTTTTTCTATGCGAAACAAAAAGTTTTTGGCTTAATATGCAAAAAGTAGGCTGAAACCTTTGTAAGTTATTGAGAATGATTAACTTTGTTGCATTTTAAATAAAATGGCTAAAAATCTGCTTTTATTGTAAGTCATATCACACTAAA
>JAFUKL010000019.1 GCA_017473615.1 Muribaculaceae bacterium
TACCCGACTCTTCAGGCACTGACACTACAGAGTAGTCCACCTTTTGTGCGTTTACATTACTTAGCGAAATAATCACTGATAAGATTGATACAATTAGCCCTTTTTTCATATAACTTTAAGTTTATTAATTAGGGATTTTTTTTCACAAAAGTTTGAGAAAAATTTGGCTTTATTTACAAAAATAAATACCTTTGTCGCTATAATAATAGTAAAAAAGGGTATAATGGTGCTGTTATAATAGGAAACAACAGCATAGACATAAAACATTTAGGAAAACAGAATCCCTAATTAATAAAATTAGAGATCACTTAGAAGTCGTTTTAATTTTATTCCAAGATTATATTAAGGAATATTGTGGAATGCATTTTTCGCCAAATTGCACCGGTAATAGCGTGCCATATCCAAGCGGTTTGATGAAAGTAACAATTCCAGTTATAGGGATTTCATTTAAAGAAATATCGACCTTTCTTTTGGGTGGCATGCGCATATTCGATGGCACGCACCGGGCAACGATGTATGCATGCAAGGCACATGGCACAATCACCATGCCATTGAGGGGTGAGATTTTCATTAAGCGAGATATTTTTCATCGGGCAACTTTTCACACACAATCCGCAATGTGTACATTTCTCTGTATCGACAATGAATTTCTTGTCACTCATGCTATATCGGCTGAACCAAGGATATATCACACGCGATTTCAACCATGCACAGGCACCCTCCACCACATCTGTCTCCCGATGTCGTTCGGAAATACGTTTTGATATATACTCTACACGACCTATGGCTTTTTCCTTTTTTTGCAACTCCAAGTCTTTGCTATCCACATCAAATCCCGGCAAAAGGATATAATTATTAGGCATTTGCACCGAGTAAGCGGCACATCCCTTCATCTCACCAAGAGCCTTTTGCCATATCTTCACCGACAGCCCCACATCGTCGCCACAAGTGGTTACCATATAGACGAAAGTATCTTCTGAATATCCGTTTATCTCCATTCGTTTGATGAAATCCACCATCACAGGAGCCGGTCCCCACGAATAAGTAGGAAACACGAATCCTAATCGTTCTCCTTCGGCAAGCGTATAAGTGAATTCGCCCGAAGCAAATGCCTCGGAAATTGCAATAAGTCTGTCATTCAACAGCACCGAGAGTTGCTCTGCCACCCAACGACTGTTCCCCGTCCCCGAAAAATAAAATATCATAAAATTATACTTCTATCAATACAACAATCCAAACTGCCACAATGGCAACACATTCATATAACCGGTTTCTATATCATCTTTTACAATAAATGCATTGTCAACACCTTGTATTTGCTTTTGTTTTTTATTCTTGCCTCCCACTTCAAATGTAATATCATTAACATTAAAATCAGCCACACTTGAAGTAATCACATCGTTAACAATTCTTACTTGATTAAAGAAAAAAGTTTCCCTGATATTTCCTATATCGGCTTTATCCTCTGCAAGCGAATACATCAAGTTTGGATTGTCAAGATAAATTTTATCCACTTTGCCTAAGCCTCTTATCCCTCCTGTTTCATTGCGAAGTTGAGCTATCAAACCGGCTTCTTCAAGATACAAACAATAGTCGGCAATACTGTTTCTACTTGCATTCAACATAGTTGCAATACTGCTCACATTAGGCTTAAACGGAACGCTTTCTGCTATTATAGCAAGTAGTTGTTTCAGCTTACGAGCAGTTGACACATTCATTCCTGCATATTGTGGAATATCATTCTCTATCGTAATATTTATTATTTGTCGAAGTCTTATTTCAAAATCATCTTCAATAGAAAATGGATAATATCCTCGCTTTAAATATTTTTCAAAATAGACAAACGGATGAAAACCTTCAGGTAAAACGACTCTATGATTAAATATTTCCGTTAAATCATACTTAGGCACAACTATCCCCTCAAAAAGTTCCAAATATTCCCTAAAAGAAAGTCCCTGCATGTGATACATCACAGCACGACGACTTAAATCGGACACACCTTTATTTATATCAAGCACAGAAGAACCGGTAAAGAACACCTTTAATTCAGAATGATAATCATATATCAACTTTAATTCTCTTGACCAATTTTCATATTTATGGATTTCATCGATGAACAAATATTTTCCTCCTTTTCTCGCGAATTGTTCGGCTAAATCCACCAATTTATTATTCACAAAATAGAAATCTTCCACTGTAACATATAACACCTCCTCACGCTTCAAATTTTCTTTTATATATTGAAGTACAATGGTGGTTTTTCCAACGCCACGAGGTCCTGTCAGCCCTATTAATCTGCTGTTCCAGTTTATTTTATCATACATATAACGATGAAAATGCGTATCTGTTTCCAACAATTTTTTACTGAAAAAAGCTTGTAATTTATCCATCATTCCATTTATTTTTTTGCAAATATAGTAATTTTGCTCTCTCTGTGAGCATTTTTTTCAATATTTTGCTCTCTCTGTGAGCATTTTTTAAAGTAACACCTTTTCAGGTGCATGAGATTTTGAGAGCGTTATTTGCCGTAAGTCGCACTTTCGTTTGACATTACGGTTATGAAAATATCGCTTTCCAAGCGAATAACAATATCAAAACATCAGAAAAATAAAATCTGCATTAACCGCACATAAAAGTAATAAATAACTACATCTGAAAGATGTGTATTTTCAATAACCATGTGGTTTCGCTATACTCAACCACACGGTAAAAGATACAAAAAGGACTGACGCTTGAAAAGCGTGACCTGCATTAACGGTAGCGGTACTTTTGATTACGTGCGAATTATGGGTTAAGTACCTCTTCAGAGTAAAGACGCTTGAAAAGCGTGATTTGCATTAACTATAGGGTTAAGTGTCTCACCCGAGTAAAGACGCTTGAAAAGCGTAATTTGCATTAACCGTGGGTCAAGCGAAGTGCGACCTACGGGCTACAACCACCCCACTCCTCGCACCTGAAAGGTGCCACATATACATCACTCAATTATATACGGATTCTCAACGATTTTCAATAAGTTAGCGTATATATATCAAAAAGAATCACTATATTCGTAGGTTAAATATACACAAACGATTTACAATTATGGATAAAGAGCAAGCTATAAAATTGGCACAACAATACAAAAAACTTGTTGCAGAGAAATTACCATTAAAGGCTTTGTATCTTTATGGTTCATATAGCAAAGGCGGCTATACAAAAGAAAGCGATATTGATATCGCAGTGGTTGTGGAAAAACTTAGTGATGATTATTTTGAGGACACACCACTATTATGGAAATTAGGACGCAAAGTTAGTTATCTTATCGAACCTGTGCTACTTGCAGAAAACGATAAAAGTCCTCTGTACTCGGATATTCTAAGAACAGGAATTTTAATTTGAAAAACGAATAGGCTGTGTGAACCAGATTTACACAGCCTATTATACTAACTCCTAATTGTGATAAGGGTAGCTCCGAATCCGTATTCGCGAAAACTTGCGTCTTGAGCTTCGCAACGCGGATATTTGCGTTTCAGCTCGTCAAGCAAAGCCTTGCGAAGCACCCCTTCGCCCTTACCGTGAATAAACACTATTTTCGCCCCTTTACGCTTGATATTTTCGTTCATTACTCGGCGAAACTCATCGAGTTGCACCTCGAGCATATCTTTGTTTGACAAGCCGGCTGTGCTATCAAGCAATTCATTGATGTGCAAATCACATTCTATGATTTCATTTTTCTTGGCATGTTTTTCGTGCTTTTTTACGGGCTGACGTTGTGGACGGTCTTGTGCACGTTTTTCTTTCATGGCACGTTCAAGATCGGCACTGCTAACTGTAATCATACGAGCCGGGCGGTCGTTCTTTACAATATCGAGGGATATAACCGGAGTATCAAAATATTCATTATCATGAAAACAGTGCATTTTGTAGAATTTAGTGGTATCAAGGCGATGTTCCACAAGTGCAGGATTCTTCAGTTTAAATCCTTTACCCTCCTTAAACGCAACATACTGAACAGCTACACGATCCATTTGGGTGAGCAACGTGTGGTCAAACTCCTCTATATGTACTTGAATATTCGGCTCCACCATGTCGTGATAACGCATCACCCATTCGCTCTCATTATCGCTCTTGGTTAAATAGGTGAAATACAGATAATAATTACTGTCATTCACTAAATAAGCGTCGTATGTAGTGGTATTCAAGTGCTTTATTCCACGAGGTTCGTAGGCAAGCACTATATTAAGTTCGTCACCGTCCTCGGTTTCCACCACAGGCATAGGCTTAGCAGTCTCCACCACAACCTCTTTCGATGGCAGAGGAGCAATAGGTTTGTCGTAGGCAGTAGGCTTGGGCTTAGCCGATTCCACCACCACACATTCGCGAAGCAAGACGGGCTGTTCAAATCCGTCCTCATCTTCCACGTATGCCATATTTTCCACTATTCTTGTTATGCGCCCTCCACCCATCTGATTAAGGAAACGCACTATATCATTCACTTGTGCCATAATCATTTATTCAGTTAAACTTTCGTTTGCTTCATTAAATTCATCTATCCACTGTTTCAATTTGCTCTGCAATAATGCCTTATCCGGAAGATACAATGAATATTCCGTAGCATAAATATTTGCATTTTCGGGCAATGTCAATTGCACTAATGCATCATTTTTCTCTTCACATAACAATATTCCTATTGTTGGCCTTTCATAATCTTGCTTCACAAACCGATCGTAATAATTGACATACATCTGCATTTGCCCTAAATCTTGATGAGATAATTTCGACGTTTTCAAATCAATCAAAACATAGCACTGCAATAGGCGATTATAAAACACCAAATCCACATAAAAATGCTGTTCATCAAATGTGAATCTTTTCTGTCTCGCCTCAAACAAGAAGCCTTTTCCAAGTTCCAATAAGAATTGTTGCATTTTTCCGATTATCGCATTCTCAAGTTTACTTTCAGTATATGAAGCATCAGACTTTAATCCTAAAAATTCAAGTGTAAGAGGATTTTTTATTATATCCGACGGTTTTTCAATCGTTTGCCCTTCTTGCGCCAAACGCATTACTTCTTCCTTATTTCTACTTAGAGCCAATCGCTCATACAAAGAACTACCTACTTGTCTGCTTAATTGACGTACACTCCATTGTTGCTGAGTACACTCAATTTCGTAAAAATTACGTGCTTCGGTATTTTCTATACGCATGAGTATCAGATAATGCGACCAAGAAAGCGTAAATCTTGGCTTACCCTCAACAAATTGTTTCGACGTAGAAATAGTTTCTGCTATATTTTCCAAATTTGACAAACAGCGTTTATTATTTCCAATTTGACAGACAGCGTTTGTCAAATTCCCATAAACAAGATAGAATTGTCTGATTTGTCTCAAATTAGAATATGACCAACCTACACCAAAAGTCTCCATCAAACGTATTGACAATCTTTGTAGTACTTGTTTCCCATATTCTGCACGTTCATTTCCTTGTTGTTCATTCTCTACAATATATCGCCCTATCTCAAATTTTGCATAAACTTCAGATGTATTTACAGCCGTCATAATCATACTACGAGTATTGTTTATGATTGCCGAAATTTTCTCAAAAAGAGTATCAACATCTTGACGATTTTGTATACTATTTTGTTTTCTCATTCAATTTAGTTATTAAATCGTCATTTCTCCGCTTAGTGAATATGACAAATATTTCTTTACACTATCGGCAGGCAAACCCATACCGAAAAGATACATCATCTTGGTAATGGCAGCCTCCGAAGTTATATCACGACCGCTCACTACACCTGCTTTAATAAGGCAATCGCCCGTAACGTAGCGAGAACTGTCGATACCTCCATTGACGCATTGCGTAACGTTAAGCACCACAATACCGCGCTCCACCGCATCATGGATGGCGTCGGTAAACCATTTGTCAGATGGAGCATTGCCGGCTCCGTAGGTTTTCACTACAACGCCCTTAATGTCGGGTGTATGGAGTATATGAGTGAGAATCTTTTCACTCATACCCGGATACAGGTTAACAAACATCACATTGGTATCCATTGTATAGCGTACTTTCAGCGGTCGCTTTGAGGGTACACGATACAGTACCTCCTCATTGAAGTGTATTCCTAAGCCTATTTTTGCCAATGGCGGATAATTGTTGCTCTTGAAAGCATTGAAATTATCGGCACTCATCTTCGTACTGCGATTTCCGCGCCATAAATAGTTCTCAAAAAGTATCGCCACTTCCTGCACCATAGGTTCTCCTTGTGAATCACGCGCTGCGGCAATCTGCAATGAGGTGATAAGGTTTTCTTCCCCATCGGTACGCACTTCGCCAATAGGCAACTGAGAACCGGTAATAATCACCGGTTTATGAAGATTTTCAAGCATAAAACTTAATGCAGATGCAGTAAACGCCATCGTATCGGTTCCATGCAGAACGACAAACCCATCGTATGTGTCATAATTTTCTTCAATGGCAACGGCTATATCGCGCCAATGCATCGGGGACATATTGGAACTGTCTATAGGGGGATTGAACTGGATATTATTAATCACGTAATCCAGTTTTTTTATTTTTGGTACATTGTCTATAAGGTGAGTGAAGTCAAAGGGTTGCAACGCTCCCGTTTCACTGTTTTCAATCATCCCTATCGTTCCTCCGGTATATATAATCAGAATCCTCGGACGATTATATTCATTATGCGATACAGCCATAATCTTATGCGAATAAAATTTAGGTCACAAAGTTAATAACTAAAACACTTAATTACATGCCATGACATAAAAAACTCGCAAAAAAAGATTTCTACCGCAATCAATCATCCATTTTCAACCCGAGATATTTGTCACCTATACCTATGCCAAACAAGGCAAAATCATAAACCACGGGGTCATCGGGGCGCATACGCCGCAGTATATCGGTCACTTCAAGCACAGTTCGTTTGTCATTGGCTTTACGCTCTATCATACCCAACGCCCTTACGGTATCTCCCACATGTACATCCAAAGGGATATACAGCTGTGACGGCTTGATACAGTCCCACACTCCCATGTCTACTATACCATCGTTGCGCACAAGCCAACGCAATGCCATGTTTATGCGTTTCAATGCCGTGTTTTTCAATTGGGTAGGTAAGCATTGCGAATCATTCTCTCCGTCGTTTGCTTCCGAGAACACCTTTTGCATCTGCTCAACGAGATACCACGATGGAGTCTCATGCCCGCCGGCGTTCACCGACTTGGCAAAATCATTCAATGAACCGTAATGACTGTATATACTGCGAAATCCGCGCAGCATATACTTAAAGTTTCGGGCAAAGAATGTCCTGTGAATATTGATGTCGGGCAGTTCCTCATAAGCCTTCTCCATTACGTATTCGTATGGAGAATTTCCCATGATGCGCAGCATTTTTTCGCAGTTGTCGCATATCATCTTGCGCTTTCCCCAAGCGATAGCAGCCGACAGGAATGCCACGATTTCAATATCCTGCAACCGCTCAAATCGTCGCAGGAATTGAACCGGATCATTATAAATAAAGTCGGTATGATTTATACGCGCCGCTTCCCTGTCAAGAAAGCAGCGCAATTGTTCTAACGCTTCAGCCTCTAATGCCATGTTTCTCCCTGCCGCTTATTCTGCCATTTCAGGTTCTGTCATCAACGAGTCTTCCGGCTCGACAGAAACATCGCCGACTTCCTGCAATTCTTTTTTCACAGAAATAGCCATATTCACCGTATCTTCCACGACTGTAACCTCTTGTTCAGCTTTAGCCGAATCGGTCTTGAGAAATGCGTGCCAGCAACCAGCCCCCACCGCACAACCCAATAAGAATACCAGAATCTTTTTCATAATATCAGCATTTTTTGTTAATCATAGCGTAAAGTTATGAAACTTATCTCATAATCACAAATACGTCATGATTAGAAACTGTTGAAATTTTATTTCAAGATTATTAATTTGACACTCAATCACAGTTTAGATTGATAAGCGACGCAAGGTGCTGAGCAGTTCGCGGTTGATAGGTTTATCGTTCTTGATAGCCTTAGAGAACGGAACATAAACGATTTCATCGTTACGGATTCCGATCATCACATTACGTTGGTCTTCGAGCAAAGCCTCAATAGCCGCAGCACCCATACGAGAGGCAAGAATGCGATCGGCGGCAGTGGGCGAACCACCACGTTGCAAGTGTCCGAGAATCGACACACGCACATCATATTGAGGATATTCATTCTTCACACGCTCAGCCATTCCCATAGCACCACCCGTAACCGGACTTTCTGCCACAAGCACAATAGAAGAGTTTTTACTCTTGCGGAAACCTTGCGAAATCAATTCACTCAATTGATCCACTTCGGTGGAAATTTCCGGAATGATAGCAGCCTCGGCTCCGGTAGCTATAGCACCGTTAAGAGCAAGAAATCCGGCATCACGCCCCATCACTTCGATAAAGAACAAGCGTTCGTGCGACGTGGCAGTGTCGCGTATCTTATCCACGCACTCCATAATAGTATTAAGTGCTGTATCATATCCGATTGTACGGTCGGTGCCATATAAGTCGTTGTCTATTGTTCCGGGAAGTCCCACAATAGGGATATTAAATTCTGTGGCAAACACTCTGGCACCGGTCAACGAACCGTCACCACCTATCACCACAAGAGCATCGATACCCTCCTTCTGCATGGTTTCGTATGCCAACTGACGCCCCTCCGGAGTTTGAAACTCCTTACAGCGAGCCGTTTTAAGAATCGTCCCCCCTGCCTGTATTATATTCGATACATTCTGCGTCTTAAACTCCACTATCTCACCGGTTATAAGTCCCTTATAACCGCGGTAGATACCCTTCACCTTCAGACCTCCATATATGGCGGAGCGTGTCACGGCGCGTATTGCCGCATTCATTCCGGGGGCATCACCACCCGACGTCAATATACCTATGCAATTAATTCCTGACATAATCTTTTCATTTTTAGTTTTAGTGAATCATTACCATATTATCTCTAAGGCAAATTTACTTAAATATAAACGAAAAAGCTTTTCAAAAAGATGAAAATTTCGCTCCGTTTATATTATTTAAGAAATAACCTCACATCAGCAATTCATCCTCAGAATTTCTACTATGCATCAAGTTCTTCTTCCAACTCTTCATATAGAGCAACCGATCCGTAATAGCGTGCCATATCCATGCGTTTTGATAAAAAAGACAGTCAAAAGAGCCTTAAAGAATCCGGGACACACCCCGAGTAAAACCGAATAACATTTTTAAGAAAAATTCAAAACAACATCTAAATCAGCAATAGCACAAAGTTAGACAAAAAAGTTTATAAAAAGTTCTATTATAAAAATTTTGTTTATTACTTTTGCAGTAATCTTTGGCAGATAACGAGTTATCACCAAAGAGGACATATTTATTGGAAAGCGTTTCGCTTTATCCTTTCAAGGAAATTCGCCAAAATTTTATCACAGAAGGATATGCGGTCAAAAACGCCATTTCTTGCCTATATCCACCCATAGGAGGGTGCTGGTATATTGGTAAGGTGTGGGTGGACTGTTTATTTCTGTGATGGGCGTTTGGCGATGCCTCCTTGAAGATAAACCGGATTACGTCCCACACTTTCTTTTTTGTGAGATAAATTGGGTTTATTGGCGTTTCAACTCCCAACACCCAACTCCTAATTCCTCACTCATAACTGATATTAACCCGTTTCAATAGGGACTGAGAAACACAAAAAATAGGATACAAGACACAAGGAACGAAAAATAAGTTAGTACTGCAATACGGTTAAGAAATAGTCCACCGCAATACAATTAAGCAAATGGAAAATGTGGGCTAAATATGATGAAAAGATGAACGTATAGGATGTTATGTGGCATGTAACGTTTTCAGCGTGGAGTCTTGTTGTTCAAAAATTCTCACAAATCAGTTAGTAAACACACATTGTGGGGATTCCTAAGTAAAATCGCTTTGCGATAATTTTATGTTTTTTTTAAAATTAAATAATGATCTAACAATGAAACAAAAAATTTTACAAAAAATAGTGTTGATAGCCCTGCTATTGACAAGTTCTCATGCGTTTGCTTACGATTTTTCCAAAGATGGTATTTATTACAATATCATTTCGTCTGAAGAACGTACAGTAGAAGTAACTGAATGTCCGTCTGGGTCTGTATATCAAGGTGGAATTAATCTAAAAAATAAAGTAATTTATAATGGAATTACATATACAGTAACGCGAATAGGAAACAGTGCTTTTTCGTTTTCTAACATAAGTAAAATAACATTACCTCAAACGCTATTAGAAATAGGTTGGAACGCATTTTGGAGGTGTAGCAATTTAACAACAATAACAATCCCTCAATCAGTAATAAAAATTTATGACAATCCTTTCTTGGAGTGTTCAAATTTAAATGCTATAATAGTAGAAGGAGGAAATACAATGTACGATTCGCGAGATAATTGTAATGCGATTATTCATACTTCTTCATCTCAATTAGTAACTGGTTGTAAAAAAACTATTATCCCCAATAATATCAAAAGTTTTGGTTATCAGTCCTTTTATGGCTGTAGTGGTTTAACTTCCGTAACAATACCAGAAACAGTGAATTATATTGGTGCGTTTGCTTTTGGGGAATGTAATTCGTTACGTAAAATTGATTGTCATAAATCATTACCTCCTAATTGTGGTGTTTGGCCCCCTATAGAAGGTTCTATTCCACGTAATTTTTCAGAATACACATTACAATACGCTACCTTATATGTGCCTAAAGGGAGTAAGAAAGCATACGAATCAGTTGATCCATGGCGAAACTTCTGGAATATTGAAGAAAAAGAGTTCTCGGTCATTGAATCAAATTTTGATATAATCAAAATAAAAGTCCTTGCTAATAATAGTAACATCGTTATTGAGGGTGTTGATGAATGTGAAAATGTAAAAGTTTACAACATGAGTGGTCAATGTGTTTACAATGGAACAGAAACGACTATCCCGGTAGCAACAAAAGGAATGTACATCGTGAAAGTAAATAACACCACCCACAAAGTAATCTTGTAAGAGGATATGTGCAAACATCTATAAAGATATCAAGGGCAGTTTTAGACAAAAATTCATTAAAAAAGTTGCAAAGGTAAGCATTTTGTGCTTACCTTTGCAATAAATAAACCGAATATGAGTTTGAATGATTGGATAAAGGAGCAAGAACAAAGAGGAATTACTGCATTCTCTTTTCAACAAATCCGATGTGTGTTTGCTGAACGTTCTGAGAAGACGCTGAAAACAGACATCAACAGACTTACATTGTCTAAGAGGATTCAAAACGTATATAAAGGTTTTTATGTAATTATCCCTACCCAATATCAGTTAAAGGGAGTGGTGCCACCGACTTATTACATCAATGAACTGATGGAGTATCTTGGCAAGCCTTACTATGTGGGATTGCTTTCTGCTGCTGCCATTTACGGTGCTTCTCACCAAAAAGCTATGAAGACTCAAATTGTAACTACAGGGCCAAGACCAAGAACCTCAAATAAGCACTCACTTTTAGACTGGAATTACCGTCAGCAGATACCAAATGAACTGATTGAAAGTCGGAATGCAGAAATGGGACGAATAAACTATTCATCGGCAGAGTTGACAGCGGTGGATATTGTTCAGTTTGCATCAAACATTGGAGGTTATCAAAGGGCAACCACTGTCCTTGCTGAGTTGGTGGATGTAATTGATATATCGAAAATGGAAGGTGTTCTTCCATATACCACCACGACAGCAATGCAACGGTTGGGATACTTGTTGGAGTTTGTCTTATTTGAGCAAGATAAGGCAGACCAATTATACGACATAATGAAAAAGCGGAATGGTTATTTTAATGCCGTGCTTATGAGTTCCGAACATCCAGCATCGGATGATACAGAGAGTAACCGATGGAGAGTAAATATGAATATTGACATTGAAATTGATGAATTATGATAGATAGAGCTTCCATAATGGCATGGAATGAGTTTGTTCCATGGACGGATTTTGCGATGGTTGAGCAGGATTTGATAATCAGCCGTGCATTAGTGGATATATTTAGCGATGATTTTCTGAGAGAACAATTAGCTTTCAGAGGTGGAACTGCCTTACACAAATTATATCTTTCGCCCCAAGTCAGATATAGTGAGGACATTGATTTGGTGCAGATAAATCCCGGCCCAATCAAGCCTATCTTGTTCCGATTGGGCGAGGTGTTGAGCTGGATGCCCGATAAGGTAATCAAGCCCAAGAGACATAACAATACCATGTTGTTCCGAATGGAGTCTGAAATACCTCCAGTACAACCTATACGCTTAAAGGTAGAAATAAACTGTAAGGAGCATTTTAGCGTAATGGGATTCCACAAAGTTCCGTTTGAGGTAGACAACAGGTGGTTCAGTGGTAAATGTGAGATAACAACCTATGCTCTTGACGAATTGATGGGAACAAAACTGAGAGCTTTATATCAGCGTAAAAAGGGACGTGACCTTTTTGATATGCAGGTAGCGTTGGATCATGGAAGCATAAATATCGAAAAGACGCTTGAATGCTACAGTAAGTATATGGATTTTGTAGTAGAGAAAGCGCCGACCTACAAGCAATTTGTGCAAAATATGGAGCTAAAACTTCAAGACCCCGAATTTCTTGATGACACAGATATACTTCTTCGTGCAGATGCTGATAAGTTTGACCCGCAAAGAGCCTATGTATAA
>JAFUKL010000020.1 GCA_017473615.1 Muribaculaceae bacterium
AAGCACGTTCACCGACAGGTCGCTGTTCACATCGGCTGCTTCGAAGATGAACGGCTGCGGGTTCTGTTTGGTGATATATGCCACTTGGGTAACGATGTCGGCTACGTCTACGCTCATAGAGCCGTTGGCATCGCCCTTGGAAGCGGTCAAAGGTGTAGAGGCAACCACATTACTAAGGTTGTGGCTTGTCAATGAGGTTGTCATCTGCTGAATATAATAGTAATAGGTGGTTCCCGGCACCACGTCATAGTCGGTAAACGATTGGTCCTGACTGTCGATAAGTGTTTTATTGACTATTGTGGTGTCGCCTTTAACTATAAGATGTTCTTTATAATCACCATATTTACTATAATCTTTTTCGTAGATTGAATCCACATGCTCGGTATATCTGATGATATTGTAGCCGAGTAAGTCTTCGAAGTCCTCTTCGTCGGTTTCCCATGTGAGGTTCACCTTGCCAAGTCCTGCTTCGGCGAAGAAGTTGGTTGCCATAGAGCCTGCCGACTGCACATTCACATTGAAACGCATATCTTCCACCGGTATTTCAAAGTGCTCGTTATCTTCTGCACCTGCCACATAGATACGGTTTACTCCATCGGCATTCATTTTTCCGTCTACAGTTAGATAGGCTGTGTAGACAAGGCTGTCGGCACTCCAGCTGCCATCTTCTGAAATAGCGTTCTGTGTGTAAGGAGGACGCACACCCATAGCTATGGTAGGAGCTACGGCGGTGTTCATCGGGCGATTGAAATATACTTCAAACTTATGGCGTCCCACGCCGAGAGGTGGAAGCAGTTCGTATTCATCCTGTGCATCATAGCCGTTTACCACCACTTTCCACACTATACCATGAGCCTCGGCACTCGGACGGGTAAGCATATTGGATAAATCATACAGATAATGACCGGTTGGGTGCGTAGGGTGATATAAATCATAAATTCCAAAGCGTACAATATCTTCACGACTTGAACCATGATATAAAGGATAACTTGGTGTGTATAACCCTGAATCGTCATATATACTTGCTACTGACTGCAAATACTCACGTCCAGCTCCAAAAATATTTCCAAAAGAGTTACTACTATATAGATTGCCAGCAGTAATGCAATCTGTATCCCCTCTATGACCAATCAGATTTCCTGCTTTTATACGACCTGAAATATCTCCATAATTATTTAAAAAATTACATTGCTGTAATGTGTCGCATCCGATTGTATTACCAAAATTATGGCACCAAATGATATCGTCACCTCCTACACAGTTTTTAAATTCGCAATTTCTTATTCTGATATTTCTAAAAGTTATAGATGTGCTACCCTTTCCTAAATTCATATTTTCAAATCTAACATATTCAAATTCTCCATTATGAAAAAATAAATTACTTGCTTTTCCTTTAGGATTTGCGTGCGTAAATACTATTTTAGATTCTGGAGTTCCTTTACATATTATTTTTGGATTAGATGTATAAAGCAATGTCATATCCACCCCTTCCCGAAATGTTAATACTGTTCCCGGCAATATCGTTATGGTACATCCGGAAATTACAAGATTTTTAGTAACTATATAATGTACATCAGGATAAAGGGTTGTATCCTTGGTAATCATACCGCCGATTTCTACACCGTTTTCCACTGTGATGGTGAAGTCTTGTACAAGTTCGCTGCTGATATTGTCGCAAGTGGCACGAAGACGCAGTTTCAAGTGGCGACCGTCAACGCACTTGTCGCTTATCTTTATCTTGATAGGGTTAGCACTCTTACCCTTGGCATAACTTGACAGTTCACTGCCGAAATCCACATCATTTGCGAGGAATTCAACAAGCGTTTCATCCTCGTTCTCTCCCATCTCAAGCGATACCTTGATATTCTGTGCCAAGCCCCAGTCGTTACGCAATGTGGGATAGAAATCGATGGTTTCACCTGCATCGGCACGACCGTCGCCGTCACCTCCCTCGGTGTCATCAAGCGTATTGGCTATGTTCCATAGTGTGGGCTGACGCTTGCTGTCGTCAAGCAAATAGGCGGCATAAATATCGAGATTGCCTGTGCTTGTGGTGGAGTGAATCAAGTCGCCGAACAGCACTTCTCTGCTTGCATACTCCTTGCACTGGAGCAAACGGGATACCGCTCCCGACACAAGCGGACACGCCATGGATGTTCCGTTGAGTTTCTTGTATTTACCGCCCGGATAGGTACTCATTATGCTTACGCCCGGTGCTTTAATCTCATAGTTATACTGCTTTTCTTCTCCAAAGGTGGAATATACCGAACCGTCGCAGTCATAGTTGGTGAACGATGCATAACCGCCATTCTGAGATGCAGCCTGCACGCCAAGCACAAATGTGTAAGCGGCAGGGAACATGGGAGAACCGTAGTTAGGTATTCCTGTAGTCGGGTGGGTACACTTATGCGGAGTGATACATAATCCGTCATTACCGGCAGCAGCCACAAGCACAGCTTTCTGATAAGCCTTGCCGAGAGCCTGCTCAAGAGCAACGGATTCGGCGTATGTACCAAGGCTCATGCTAAGCACTTCAGCTCCGTTTGCCACGGCATAGTCAATACCTTTGATGAATGTGGCTATATCTCCCACTCCGTCGCTCTGCAACACCGATACCGGCATAATGGATGATTCCGGATTAGTTCCCGAGACACCCACTTCATTGCCTGCCACTGCACTCACGATTCCGGCGCAGTGTGTTCCGTGACCGTTGTAGTCGTCCATTTTGCCGGTTTGGTTCACGAAGTCCCAACCGTTTATGTCGTCGATAAAGCCGTTGCCGTCATCATCCACACCCTCTGTTCCGTTAAGCTCTGCCTCGTTTATCCAGATGTTGTCGGCAAGGTCGCCATGAGTGACATCGACACCGGTATCGAGGATAGCGATTACCGGACCGTTTTCTTTCAATAGCGGAGCATCCCACAGTTTCTCGATATTGATTTGAGAGAATCCCCACTGCTCGCCGTAAAGCGGTTCTTTCTTGTAATGCTCGCAATCGTGACCGTGCGACATGCCGTACATCTTATAGTTAGGCTCGGCATACTCCACATCGCTCATTGTCTTGAATTTGGCAATCGCTTCATCTACTGTCAGTACTTTTGATGCGTCAAATTTCACACGGTAAAGTTTACCGAGATTGCTGTCGGCAATGGTCTTGCCTGTATAGGATTTCACTTGACGGGTAGAAACTTTTGCTCCCGACAGTGGCATAAGTTCTTCCATCTCGAAACCGCCAAGTTCCTGCATCACGGCATCCACAGCCTTCACGCTTGCCGTGCGGAACTTGCCCTTGGTGTTCATCACACGCACTCCCGATGTAGGCTTGAACTTAACGATTAATTCCCCTTGGCGGTAGTCGAAACGCGAATGACGCGCATCAATCTTCACCACCTCTTCTTCATTATTACGGTCGACAGCATTTATTTGCACTGCTCCGAATGAAAGCAACATCGCCATTGCGGCAACACTTGCTCTTGAAAAGAAATTTGACTTTTTCATACCTGATAATAATTAGGTTATATAATGAATATTAGTTTTTTCGTAACCGGCTTATCAGAGTATTATCGACCCAATCGGCAAGGACACAAAAAAATTAAAGTGTGGAGTTCCGATTTTTGTTCTACCTTGATTCTCAGGTCTTCGCTACCTATATCGAAAGATAAAACAACAGCCCCCACACCGACACAGCTATACAAAAGTTCATCACGAACCATTATATGCAACCGATGCGGGTGCTATTGCCATTATCTTCTCGATATTTCAAAGTTGCGAAGTTTGAGAACCGAAGATAATTTCAATAACACCCATAAGGAATAGTTCAAATTTATTCAGATGAAACCAATCGAAATAAATTCAAACCGTTTCCAAATATGTCTCATAGGGACTGCCTCTGCAAATTTTCCCAATGATTACCGCAAATATATAGATATTTTTTCGATACCACACCAAAATCCCCCACTTTTTTACCGACAGAACCGGCAAAAAATCAGATACAAAATTCAGCCGACACGCAAATACGACCAACAACGGAACTTTCCTCTTGGGATATTGCGAAAAACAGCCGCTAATCGCTTTGGGAAAATGCGAAAATTGTCGCTAATCGCTTTGGAAAAATGCAAAAATCGTGATTATTTTTTATGGATAATTGCAAATTTCACCATATATTTGCATTGGAAAATTGCAAAATACTATGCTTGAAAGAAAAATATATCATTATATCGAGCACTTTTATGAGACAAATAAAGGTGCATTGCTTCTTGCCGGAGCTCGTCAGATTGGCAAAACTTACTCAATACGAAAATTTGGCAAACAAAAATTCAAAAGTTTTATTGAAATAAACTTTATCGAAATGCCTGAAGCTGTAGGTATCTTTTCCTCGGCAAAAAACAGCAATGATATACTACTTCGTCTATCAGCGCTAACCGACAAGCCACTGATCAAAGGTGAAACTATAATTTTCTTTGACGAGGTACAGCTCTGCCCCGAAATAGTAACCGCCATAAAATTCCTTGTCGATGATGGAAGGTATCGTTACATCCTAAGCGGGTCACTGCTTGGAGTGGAACTCAATAATCTTCGGTCGGTACCGGTGGGCTATATGGCGATTAAAGACATGTATCCATTAGATCTTGAAGAGTTTATGTGGGCTGTGGGCGTAAATAAAAATGTTATTAGCGCATTGAAGTCAGCCTGGGAAAACAAACAGCCGGTAGATGATTTCATTCATGGCAAAATGATGGAGGTTTTTCGTTTATATCTCATAGTTGGCGGTATGCCGGATGCTGTCAATGCCTATAAGAATAGCAATAATCTTCAGGACGTAATGGAAAAACAGCGAGAGATCATACGATTATATCGAAAAGACATCTCACAATATGATTCAAAACGGCAATTGAGCATAAAAGAGGTTTTTGATCTAATCCCATCGGAGCTAAATTCCAAAAATAAACGTTTTATCATTAAAAGCCTAAACGATAAAGCCAGAATAGAAAAGTATCAAGATGAATTCTTGTGGTTAAAGGATGCAGGAGTGGCAATACCGGTGTATAATATAGAAGAACCTAAATTACCTTTAAAGCTGGCAAGTTCGAGAAATTTATTCAAATTGTTTTCCAATGACGTCGGACTGCTGGCATGTCAATATTCCGCCGGTATCCAATTAAAGATATTACAGGGTGATGACATCATCAACTACGGTTCTATATATGAAAACGTTGTTGCGCAAGAATTACTTGCTCACGGATTTGACGAACTGTACTACTATAACAGCAAGAAGATGGGCGAAGTTGATTTCGTGGCAGATATTAACGGAGAAGTTTTCCCTATAGAGGTTAAATCAGGCAAGGATTACGCCCGACATCGCGCACTTAACAATATTCTTGATTGCTGCGATTATATTATTCCGCAAGCCATTGTTTTATGCAACGACAACTATTCAATAAGAGACAAAGTCGCCTATGTCCCTATATATATGATGATGTTTATACATAAAGAGAAATCTCTCGATGTAAAATTCAGTTTGGATTTAAGCGGACTATAATAGCACAACAAAATTTTGAATACGCAGAAGATTTTAACTAACTTCGTGGAGATATTATAAGAACATATAAAAAACCTTATACGAAAATGACGGCAAAAAGACTTTTCAGCATACTCGGTTTACTGTTGATAATAGGAACTGCAACAATAAACGCAGAGCATCTTGTGATTTTGACTTCCAACGATACGCACAGCCATATCGACCCCGACTTCGATGGAAAAGGCGGACTGTTGCGTCAAAAAGTGATGTTTGACAGCGTTCTGTGCGCCGAGAAGAATGTAATGCGCATTCATGCCGGCGATGCCGTGCAAGGCACACTGTATTTTTCTGAATTTCACGGCGAAGTGGAATATGAAATGCTTAACCGCATGAATTTCGACATCGCAATATTAGGAAATCATGAATTTGACAACGGTATGCAACAACTTGCCAAGCACTACAAAAAGATGCGCCCCGTGTGCCTATCATCAAATTACGATTTCACCGGAACAGAACTTGAAGGTATTTTCCAACCGTATATAATAAGAGAGTTCGACGGCAAAAAAATAGGATTTATAGGTATCAATCTCGACCCCTCCGGAATCATAGCCGAAACCAATTATAAGGGCATCAGATTCCACGATATTACAGCTACAGCCGACTCCACGGCAAGACTGTTGAAACAGGAAAAAGGCGTTGACTTCGTCGTTATGGTATCACACATAGGATATGACATGACCGGCTGGGGAGTTCCGGGCGACATAGATGTAGTAAAACACAGCACCGATATAGACCTCGTCATAGGCGGACACTCGCACACGGTAATCAACCCCGACAAAAAAGGTTCGCAGGCATGGCTTATAGCCAATAAAAACGGCAGAATGATTCCGGTGACGCAAACCGGCAACCTCGGTAAATATGTGGGACTTATCGACATCGACCTTGAAACATTCACCGCGGAGTATCGCCTGCTGCCGGTGGACAAGCGTTATGACAGCCGTATCAATTATCCCGAAATTGAGGCGTTCCTCGCTCCATACAGACAAAAAGTGGATTCCCTGATGAACAAAGAGGTGGCAATATCAGCCAAATTCATGGATAAAGGACTTGGAGCTTTGAGCAATTGGGTGAGCGATGCAGCGCGCGACATAACAGTCAAACTGAGCGGTATCACAGCCGACTGTTCGATAATGAACAAAGGCGGGATACGTTGTGCAATGCCTGAAGGCAGCGTATCGGAAGGATTGATAAACTCGATGTTCCCTTTCGACAACAGACTGCAAATCATAGAATTGACAGGTGAACAACTGCTCCGCTCACTTGAAATAATGGCGGCGAGAGGTGGCGATGCCACCAGCAGTGAACTGATTGTCACTTATACCTCAAACAATAAAATAAAGTCGGCGAAAATAAACGGCAAAGACATCAAACCGAAGAAAAAATACAAGATAGTCACCCTCGACTACCTCGCCAACGGTGGTGATTACATGTCGCCGTTCAAAGAAGCCAAGCGACTATTCTCCGATGATGTGAAAGTATCGGTACGATACATGTCGTTCATCAAAGAATTGACAGCACAAGGAAGAAAAATCGATGCAAGCGATGAACTGAGAATGACTTTGACGAAAGAGTGAATATACAAACTTAAAATATACATTAACAAATGAAAAACCTGAAACGAATCGGTGGTATTCTGGCAAGTGTAATGTTAGGAATCGCTATGGCTAACGCCGTAGTCCCCAACATAATGAAAAACGCCGATGAAAAAGCAATGAACAATTGGGTAAATGCCCAATTCAAAAAAATGACTAAGGAAGAACGCATAGCACAACTCATGGTTATAGGCGTTTCTCCGAGAGAAAAGGGCGAAAAACTCGATTCTCTGAAGAATCTTGTAAAGGCTTATAACCTCGGCGGTCTTATCTTTCATGAAATGAGTAAGACCGACTATGTGTCGCTGTACAATGAGTTCTCAAGTCTCGCCCGCACACCTCTGCTTATGACTATCGACGGCGAATGGGGTTTAGGCATGCGTCTTGACGGTGTAAGGGACTTTCCGAGAAGCATGACACTTGGAGCTATCAGCGACAAGGCGTTAATATATGAATATGGAAAAGAATCGGCAAGACAGATGAAAGCTGCCGGAATACACGTGAATTTCGCTCCGGTACTCGATGTAAACGATAATCCGCAAAATCCGGTTATAGGACGACGTGCATTCGGTGAAACACCCGATTTTGTAACGGCATACGCTTTGGAATATGCACGCGGACTGGAAGACGGCGGAATACTTTCCACCGGAAAACATTTCCCGGGTCATGGCTCCACACATCAAGATTCGCATAAGGAACTTCCTGTAGTAAACAAGTCTTTAGGCGAACTTGAGACTTGCGAATTTAAGCCTTTCATTGACTATATTAGTGCCGGATACGGCGGAATGCTCACAGCGCATCTCAATATGCCGGCTCTGGATAACAGCGGCACACCAACTTCATTAAGCGAAAAAGCCGTTAACGACCTGCTCATAGATAAAATGGGCTTTGAGGGGCTTATTTTCACCGATGCCCTGTCGATGGAAGGTGCAATAGCCGAAGGTTCACGCTCTGTGGCTGCATTGAAAGCAGGAAACGACATCCTGCTCATGCCAAAGAATCCTCCGGTTGAAATAGCCGCTGTCCTAACAGCCATCGCAAAAGGCGAACTTTCACAAAAATCCATAGATGAACGTTGTAAAAAGGTTCTGCGCTATAAATATGCTTTGGGCGTACACAATAGCAAACCATTGGATATAGCCGAACTCGAAAACTCGACAAACTGCCCCAAGACAGAATTGCTGAACAGAACTCTTACTGCATCGTCCATCACGGTAGTCAAGAACGAAGGTAATATCCTGCCGATTAAAGCTCTCGACAAGAAAAATATCGCAGTAGTGTCATTAGGAGACATGAAAGGCGTGACAAGCATGTTCCAAGACAGATGCGAGATGTACAGCAAAACCGGAAAATTTGCATTCATCAAGGGTGCAATGCTTGACGTCTTGCTAAACAAGTTGAAAGAATATAATACGATTATCGCGGGAATATACAATGCCGACGAAACTTATGTCAAGGCTTTGGAAAGCATAACCGCTCAGTGCGACAACGTGATTCCGGTATTTTTCACAAGTCCGTACAATGCAAGCAAATTCAAAGACGGCGTTGCGGCATGTAAATCAGCCGTAATAGCGTGGGGAACCGATGAACTCGCACAAGACTATGCAGCACAAGCTGTATATGGAGGAATAGACGTTAAAGGAAAATGCCCCGTTACCATAGACGGAGTAGCACAAGCCGGAGATGGCGTAAACTATGCCGCAACAAGGCTCGGATACACTATTCCTGAAGAAGTGGGCGTGAGCAGCGATATGCTGAAGAAAATGGATAAACTCGCAAAGAAGTGCTTGAGAGCCGGTGCATTCCCGGGTTGCCAGATAGTGGTGGCACGCAAAGGCAAAGTAATAGCCAACCTCAACTACGGTATGCACGACTACGAAAGCGGAATACCTGTTACAACCAATACCATCTACGACCTCGCATCGGTATCCAAAGCCACCGGAACACTTCCCGGTATCATGAAAGCTTGCGATGACGGACTGCTTAACGTAGATGAAAAAATGAGCAAATATATTCCCGGTATGCGCCGTCCCGACCGAGAAAATCTGACATTGCGCGAATTTCTGTATCATGAAACCGGATATATTCCTTCTTTACCTATATATAATATAATGACCGATAAGGACAAGAATCTGCGTTCCGACCTTGTGTCAAAGGTAAAAAGTGACAAGTACAGCATCCAGATAGGCGACAGCCTGTTCTTATGCGAAGCTGCCTACGATACCGTAATGCACAATGCTTACACAATCAAGTTGCGCCCCGACAAGAAAATGAGATACAGTTGCGTAAACTTCTGTCTGCTCATGGATGCCGAACAGCATGCAACAAAAATACCACACAACGAATATGTAAACAAAAACTTCTATGCTCCGCTGGGTGCATGGCACACCACCTACCGCCCGCTCGACAAATTCCCACGCAACATGGTAGCCCCCACCGAATATGACTCATTCATGCGCAAACAGCTTGTGTGGGGATATGTGCATGACGAGACCAACGCATTTGCCGGTGGTGTAGCCGGTAATGCCGGGCTGTTCTCTAATGCCAACGATTTGGCAAAACTCTGCCAAATGTGGCTTAATGAAGGCGTTTACGGCGGTGAACGTTACTTATCGGAAAAAACCACAAGGCAATTTACAGTGGAACGCAGTCCGAACTCACGCCGCGGCTTGGGTTTTGACCGTGCGCCAAACAAGGAAGGACAAGGTTCTCCCACATGCGACGAAGCACCCGCTGAAACCTACGGACATTTGGGATTTACCGGCACCGTATTCTGGGTGGATCCGACAAATGAGCTGATATTCGTATTCTTATGCAACCGCGTGAATCCTACACGCAACAATGAAGCTTTCAGCAATATCGATGTTCGTCCGGGGATGTTCAGATTTGTCTATGAATCGTTGTCAGACAAATAACGCAAAAACTTACAAATCGAAATAAAACAATAAAAATAACGACATTTTTTAATCCAAAACAGCAAAAATGTGCAAAATTGTTAGTTTTGCACATTTTTTATATTTATATTTGCGCCATAATTCATTTAAGATGTAAAAAAGATTTGTTATGAATGCATCAGAAGTACTAAAGGACTTAAAAAGAAGGTTTCCTAATGAACCTGAGTATCTACAAGCAGTAGAGGAAGTTATAACCACTATCGAGGATGAATACAACAAGCATCCCGAATTTGACAGATACAATCTTATAGAACGCTTATGCTTACCCGATAGAATATTCTCATTTCGCATTTCATGGGTAGACGATAAAGGAAAAGTACAGAACAATATGGGCTACCGCATCCAGCATAACAATGCCATAGGTCCGTATAAGGGCGGTATACGTTTTCACTCATCCGTGAACCAATCAATCTTGAAATTCCTTGCATTTGAACAAACATTCAAAAACTCCCTCACCACCCTACCTATGGGCGGCGGTAAAGGCGGCTCCGACTTCAACCCTAAAGGCAAGAGCGACATGGAAGTGATGCGTTTCTGCCAAGCCTACATTGCAGAACTATGGCGTCATATAGGTCCGGATACCGATGTCCCGGCAGGTGATATAGGCGTAGGCGGACGCGAAGTAGGCTATATGTATGGCATGTATAAGAAAATGGCGCGTGAGAACACCGGAACATTTACCGGTAAAGGTCTTGAGTTCGGAGGGTCTTTAGTTCGTCCTGAAGCTACCGGTTACGGAAACGTCTATTTCCTTCTTAACATGCTCGCAACACGGGGAATCGACATAAAAGGTAAAAAAGTGGCTATTTCCGGTTCGGGAAACGTTGCCACATATACAGCTAAAAAATTATTGTCATTAGGAGCCAAGGTTGTTACCATGAGTGATTCCAACGGTACTATATACGTTCCTGAAGGAATTACAGAAGAACAATTGGAATACATATTCAAATTGAAAAACATCTATCGCGGTCGCATCAAGGAATTTGCCGAAGAATATTATTGCGAATACTTCGATGGAGGTCGTCCTTGGGGAGTAAAATGCGATATAGCCATGCCGAGCGCGACACAAAACGAACTTGACGGCGATGATGCACGCACTCTGCTTGCAAATGGCGTAATTGCAGTATCTGAAGGAGCTAATATGCCTTCTACCCCCGAAGCGGTACATGAATTCCTCAAAGCAAAGATTCTATATGCACCGGGGAAAGCGGCAAATGCCGGCGGAGTATCCGTATCAGGTCTTGAAATGGCACAAAATTCACAAAAACTCACTTGGAGTGCCGAAGAAGTAGATGCCAAGCTGCAAAACATCATGAAAAACATTCATGAACAATGCGTCAAGTATGGTTCAGAACCCGACGGTACTGTAAACTACGTAAAAGGAGCTAATGTGGCAGGTTTCATGAAAGTAGCAAAAGCCATGATGGCTCAAGGTATCATCTGATGAATAAGAGACTGTATAATTTTTATAAAATCAAGATTTAGTAAGGTGGTATGTCATAATTAACAATCTCAATGACTTGCATCTTGTGTCAACTCTTACAAACCTAAAGGAGCTGAGCCAAAAATAAATTTTGGCACAGCTCTTTCCTTTCAAGCAAGGAAAAAAGCTCAATAGATTTGATAAAACCAAAATGTAATGTATCTTTGTCGGTTGAAACACAAAGAATAATATTAATATATTTAAATAAACAGAGAAGATGAAAAAATTATTTTTTATGGCATTGGCAGCATTGACTATGATGTCATGCGATAACAACAAGTTTTCGGTAACAGCCGTATTCAACAATGCCAATAATGATGGCAGAATGGCATATCTTATAAACTACGACACAGGCGAAACACTTGACACTGCAGAAGTAATAAATCAATGTGTGCGCTTTGAAGGTGTTGTAGATACTGCTTTTGTTGCACGTTTAGGTTTGCAAAAGGGTCGCATACAGTTTATCGTAGAACCGGGAGATATCACTATCGATACACTTGGAACTGCTTCAGGAACGCCGTTAAATATTGCACTTGAGAAACTTAGCGAAGACCTACGCAATGTAATGACCGACACAACAGCTAACGACTCTGTGAAATTCGTTAATTATATCAGTACTCTTGACAATACTTATGAGGCAAACAAAGAAAATCCTTTAGGTTATTATGCATTTGTTCAAGGAATGTATTATAAATACCGTAACAAGGCGGAATTGGATTCTGCTTTGGCTATAGCTCCGGCTAATTACGCTAACTATGACCGCATAGCCAAGCAAGTAAAAGCGTTCAATCAATTGGAACTTACAAGCGAAGGCAAAATGTTTACCGATTTCACCATTACAGCAGAAGACGGAACAGAACAGAAACTATCTGACTTCGTAGGCAAAGGAAACTATGTATTGGTTGACTTCTGGGCAAGCTGGTGCGGACCGTGCCGTCGCGAAATTCCTGTAATCAAAGAAATTCTTGAAAAGCATAAGGCTGAAGGTTTAACCGTTCTCGGTGTTGCCGTTTGGGACAAAGTAGACGACACCAAGAGAGCTATGGAAGAACTTGCTATCGAATGGCCGGTGATTATGAACGCACAAACTATTCCTACCGACCTTTACGGAATATCAGGCATTCCTCACATTATCCTATTTGCACCTGACGGAACAATCGTTTCTCGCGGAAAACAAGGTGAAGCTTTGAGAGCTGCAGTGGATGAGGCAATGGCTAAATAATTCAATAATAAACACATCCTTATAGCGATATCCCGACAAATCGGGATATCGCTTTTTTTATAGGTAAACATAGAGACTAAGAACGGGTGTCAAACTTTAGTGCTTAATTCATGTTATATAATAGATAATTAATCACTAAGCCCAAACAGATTATGAAAAAGATGTATGTTACACTTGCTGCAAGAGAGAAATGTTACTTATACGCAGCATTCCTGCTACTATTCTTCTGTAACTTCCATTCTACAGCACAAGAAATCACGCAAGAACTTACCGTTATACATGGTAAAGTAACCGATGTTGCAGGAACTCCTATAATTGGAGCATCAGTCTTTGAAGTAAACAGCAAACGAGGAACTCAAACCGATATTGACGGTAACTTCTCACTAAGTGTTCTACCCGATGCTCAATTGCGCATCTCTTATATAGGCTATAATCCACAAGAGGTCAAAGCCGAAAACAACATGATTATCACACTTAAAGAAAATGAGAATTTACTTGACGAAATCGTTGTTGTCGGATATGGACAACAGAAAAAAGTGAATCTTACAGGAGCAGTATCTTCCATCGACATAGGAAAGAACTTGGACGGACGCCCCCAACAAGACTTAAGCAAAGCATTGCAAGGCACTGTACCGGGACTTTCCGTGACAAATTCACAAGGCGGTATCAATAGCGAGCCAACCCTTTCGATAAGGGGATTAGGTACTCTAAGCAATAGTGCCCAAAGCGCACCCTATATTCTGGTTGACGGAGTTCCTATGGATGATATTTCGTTCCTGAACACACAAGACATTCAAAGCATATCAGTGTTAAAAGACGCAGCATCTTCATCCATTTACGGCGCAAGAGCAGCTTTTGGAGTAATACTCATCACTACAAAATCGGCTAAAAAAACCGACCGCATAACAATCAGTTATTCCAATAATTTTGCATGGGACTCTCCTACTTACCTGCCGGACTATCCCAACGTTCCTACTCAAATACGAGCCCTTTCACAAGCAAACAAACGAGCCGGACTGGAAAACGAACTTTTCGGAATGTATTTGGACACCATGCTTCCATACGCAGAAGCTTGGGAAAGACAAAACGGCGGGAAAAAATCAGGATATAGAGAGATGCGTCCCTACAAAAGCATGGATGACGTAGGCGATTATTTCGCTAATGCCGATGGTACAGGCGCAATGTATTATGCCGATTGGGATGTTCGCAAGATAATGTTCAAAGATTGGTCTCCGTCAATGAGTCACAACATTTCTATCCAAGGTTCGGGAGAAAAAGCCGATTATTACGTAAGTTTCGGATACAACGACAAAGAAGGCGTTTTAAAATTCAATACCGACAAGCTGAAAAAATACACTGTCTCTTCCAATATAAACTTTAATATCACCGACAATCTGCAATCAGGAATAAGGATAAACTACAGCGATAAAACATACACACAACCTAATACCCGACGCTCAACATACACTTATCTATGGCGCTGGGGGTCGTTTTTCGGTCCTTACGGAACAATTAACGGTATAGATGCGCGTAACGACATCGCATATTTAAAAAATGCAGCCGAAGCTAAAGACAAAACCACATTCACCAAAATATCGGTTTATTTAAAAGCCTTGGTGACAAAAGACCTGACAATAAACGCCGACTATACTTACGATATAACCAACCGTAACTATTCAGAGCCGGGCTATCCGGTAACATTCTATAATACTTGGGGTGGTAATATATCATCACCGGTCACTATAGACAATAATACAGGTACATATATGTATGAGCTGAACACACAGGTCACTAAATGGACGCTGAACATATACGGTAATTATAAATACACCTTCGGCAACGAGCATCATTTAAATGTTATGCTTGGAGGTAACGGTGAAAGCGAACTATATAAATCATTTTGGGCAAAACGAACCAATCTATATTCTACAGATTACCCGCAAATAAACCTTACTTATGGGACACAAACCACCAACAGCTCGGCATCGCATTGGAGTGCGGCAGGATATTTCGGGCGTATCAATTATGACTGGAACGGCATTTGGCTGATTGAATTAAACGGACGATATGATGGGTCTTCCAGATTCCCTAAAAATGACCATTGGGCGTTCTTTCCATCAGTGTCGGCAGGATACAGATTTAGCGAAGAAGAATATTTTGAGAAAATCAAAAATAAGGTGATTAATAACGGTAAAATACGTTTATCCTACGGAGAAATAGGCAATCAGGCTGTAGGCAATTATATGTTTCTATCTACAATCACCCCTATCCTCCCGAGCAGTACATATTGGCTTGATGCTGACGGCAACAAAATAGCGGCTTTAGGCATGCCCACTTATATCGATCCCGAATTAGGTTGGGAACGCATACAGACTTTTGATGCCGGCATTGACTTAGGCTTATTCAACGACAAAATTACCGTCACTTTCGATTGGTATCAACGCACCACACGGGATATGCTTGCTCCGGGACAAGCAATGCCCGGAATATTAGGTACTACCGCACCTTATACCAATTCCGGCACTCTGCGTACAAGAGGCTGGGAGTTGAGTCTTGCACTGCGTCATAAATTCGGTGATTGGGATACTTATGCCACATTTAACCTAAGCGATGCCACAACCAAAGTAACAAAATGGAATGACAACTCTCGATTGCTCAATTCATACTACAGCGGTATGACTTACGGCGACATTTGGGGTTTTGAAACGGAACGGTATTTCACCGAAGACGATTTCAATGCCGATGGAACATATAAAGACGGTATTGCCTCACAATCGGCACTGGAGCAAGGTTCATTCCATTATGGTCCCGGAGACATTAAGTTCAAGGACTTGAATGGTGACAATGTTATTTCCGGCGGTAAAGGAACTGCCGAGAATCACGGTGACTTGAAAGTTATAGGAAATTTTATGCCTCGGTACGAATATAGTTTCCATTTAGGTACAGCATGGCACGGTTTCGACATAGATTGTTTTTTCCAAGGCGTAGGAAAACGTTCTCAATGGACGCAGTCGGCTTTTGTTATGCCATTCATGCGCGGAGCAGACGCTCTTTACGCCAATCAGACACGCTATAACTACTATGATTATGAAAACGGAATCTACCATATAAACCAAAGCAACGATTATCCGCGCATGTATCCCGGGAATTCGGGTTTCGGCACGATTTCCGTTCTTCAACGAGGCAACCACAATTTTTACCCTCAGACGCGGTATCTTGTGAATATGGCATACCTCAGATTCAAGAATATCACAATCGGTTACACTATCCCTAATGAATTGGTTAAAAAGGCTTATTTATCAAAGATAAGAATATATTTCAGCGCAACCAATATCTGTAACTTGATAAAAAAGAGTAAATATCCTATAGATCCTGAAATAAACACATCGGAAAGTTCTACCGATCTTGCCAACGGAACTTGGGGACGTGTTGCTCCGATTACGAAAACCGTGTCATTCGGTTTACAAGCTACATTTTAATAACTTTCTAAAAAAACTCACAATGAAAACTTCATTATTAAATCTCGACCATTTAACCCGCAACATACTCCCCATACTTATCTTCATTATGTTATCAAGTTGCAATGACATGCTTGATAAGTCCCCTCTCGACCGTTTCGAGAATGATCCCGAATTTTGGAATAACGCAGGAAATATAGAAGGATTGACCAATTCATTCTATAATGAATTTACTGCCTACGGAAACAACGGAGGCTACGGAATGTTCTATTTCAAGACTATCAGCGATGACCAAATAGGCAATCCATTTAACGAATGGGAATATACTTCAATTCCCGCAAACAGCAACCTATGGACTAACGGTTGGGAAGACATTCGCATGGCAAACTTGATTATAGAAAACGTAAACAATTCCGAACTATCCGACAAAGACAAAACAAGATTCACAGCCATAGCCAGACTGATGCGAGCTTGGATTTATTATAACATGGTAAGATACTACGGAGACTTGCAATGGGTAGACAGACCGCTTACGATTAAAGATACACACATCCTGTATGGTAAGCGTATCGACCGTGATATTATTATGAACTATGTTCTCGACGACCTGAATTACGCCACAGAAAACATGCCCGAGACAACATCAAAAACTTCTTGGGGGCGGGATATGGCAAATGCGATGAAAGCCGATATATGCCTATGGGAGGGAACTTACCGAAAATACCGCACATTAACTGAAAACGGTGTTGAACCTGATTATTCCGGCTCTGAAAAGTTTTTATCGGAATGCGTAAAAGCTTGCAACTATATTTTTTCGCAAGGTTACAGCTTGAACAACAGCTATCATGCTAATTACAATTCGACCGATCTGTCAAATAATCCGGAGATGATATTCTACAAGCAATACCGACAAGGTGTACTCAGCCATTCTCTCATCGCTTACACCTGCTCATCAACCGCCATTAGCGGGATGACAAAAGACGCATTTGACGCCTACCTGTTCCTTGACGGAAAGCCATTGGCGTTGACATCGTTAAACACCGATGATGCAGGTATCCCATTATACAACGATATTACAAAACAAAATAATATCATTATTTCAAAACAGTTGGCTGTAAGAGATAAAAGATTAAGCGAAACTATAGACAGTGTGGTATATTTCCAAGGAAGTACGTGGGCAAGAACTCCGGATGGTATGCAAATGACATCCACTTCGGGATATGGCTGCAGGAAATACGACAATACTTCCATTCCGCTTAACTATCGCAACCAAACAGCAGCCAACTACACATGCGCACCTATATTTTGGCTGGCTGTAGTATATCTGAATTATGCCGAAGCACAAGCCGAACTCGGGCAGCTGTCACAATCAGACCTTGACAGAAGTATTAACCTGCTTAATGCCCGAGCAGGGCTGCCAAACCTCAACATTAATCCCGGATTCAGCGATCCGAGCAATAATCACGGCGTAAGTGACATTATTTGGGAAATACGCAGAGCAAGGCGATGCGAACTCATGTTTGACAATTGGTTTCGTTACTGGGACTTGATTCGCTGGCATCAACTTGACAAACTTGATACAAAACGTTATCCCAACTTGCTGTTGGGAGCAAACATAAAAAATGCAACCGAAATCCAAGTCGACACACTGTACGGATATATATATGCAGGCGATAAAGCACGCTCTTTCAATAAGCGATACTATCTGTACCCCATCCCGTCGGGAGAAATAACGCTAAATCCCCAACTTACCCAAAACCCCTTCTGGGAATAAAAAAATCACAAATCAAAATTTACTGCCACCTCTCATAAACTAAAGAAGGTGGCAGTTTTGCTAAAGAAAGAGAACAAGTCCTCATTCTAACTGCCATTTTGTGTTTTTCATAGCATTACACTATATCATCAGGGACAATATAAGTCGATGGATTGCTGCTACTTATGTTGTGAATTACATCGCCACGTTTCCATCCTGAAATAGGCGTTATTCCACCTTCTTTTTTTGTAAAACATTCCACATTACCGTTGTTTATTCGTAGCATTTCTATGTTTTTGTCACATGGTTCGGATAGTATTAATTTTTCGTAAGGTTTCCATTTATAACCACACACACTGATACCGTTGTCGTAAAGATAGCGACTGCCACACACCGGGACATAAACTTCTTGGAATGAATTATTTAAAACATTATTTTCAATTTTTTCTCTGATTAATCTCACCATTGCACAATTCCCGTTTACATCTTCTGACATATCCAGAAGTACTCCACTTCCGTTTTGTGTAATTGTATTAGTATCTTGATAGATGTCGTTCCCAACATACCATCGTAAATTAAATATTGAATTATAAATATTCGATGAAGATAACGTTTTCATAATTTCTCTATCTTTATCCCATACAATCTGATAAAAATATCGATACGTTCCTCTTTCTCCAAGCCACTTCACTCCCCCATTTATTTGAGAGCAGTTTAAACATGGTGTGTTTATACCATTAATTGTAGCTTGCATATTTAATTTGTATCCGGATAAAATCTTACTGCTACATGAGGCAAGATAGGAATACTTATTAAATTCTTCAAATGGTAAATATTTTTCATTCTCCAATGAATCAGTTTGTTGAAACTCGTTTTTCTCGATATTTATTCCAAAAGGATACATCTTTCCCATTAAGCCTTCACCAAATTCATAACGATAAACATCATTTATATTCAGTATTGTGTTTTTATCGATATGAATATCACATTCTGATATATTCCGGATTTGATTTTGGAATGATTCAAGTATTTCATTTTCAGTCTTATTGACATCAATATTAAATCGAGGGAAATTATACATCAAGAACATATCATTATTCATCGATACCACACTTTTATCTCCGTATTCAGAATTGTGAATAAGAATATTAGGTCTTGCACCTTTCTCAAAGAAGTTGTTATTGGTAGTTACGCATGAATCAATGATTTCAACTTGAATTCCGTTTTCGCAATGATTAGCGTTGAAAACTATTGCTTTGCAACCTTCAATCAGTACATCACTATTGATGATATTACCTTGAATTGAGCCTCCACCGCAATTAAATAATTTCAGAGCTTTTCCATTACAAGTGCTGTGTATTGCATTATGTTCAAATTTTAGTGCGTCTCCAAGCCAACCGGTATCTATTGCGTAAGTTATACTAACTTCTTCTGTAGTATCTATATTTTCTGTTTGAGATAGATTGATTTGATCGTGTTTAAAAGAACAATTTGTAATACTGCGTGTGTCATTATAAGTATCGGTATATTTTACACCTTGTAGAAAGTTATACCACACAATTTTGTCTAAATGAACACCTCCACCTGCAAGAATACATTTTTGTGTATGTTGTGTAAATTCGTTCTTATTTATCCAATCAGTAAAACAGATGTTTTTAATTAAAGTTGATTGATCTATATATTGCATTCCCGAAACCGGTGATTTTGTATCTGTTTCTGCATTCACATACAACAAATATTCATGACGATAAAGACTCTCCCCTTCTCCTACCGGGAAAATTCTTGTACAACCATATATACTTTCATAAACATCTTTGTCTTCCTCTTCATTAGTTTCTTCGTTAAGTACTTTTTTTATAATTTTTTTAGTATCTCCCCATTGCGAGCATTCTCCTACTAATTGAGTGCGACAATTCATTATAATGGGAGAAGCAATGCTATAATCCCCATTTCTTAAAAAGATTTCACCTATTTGTTTCATCTTTATAGCTTTATTAATCGGGGTAGACCAATCATCGTAAGGAAAATCTTCATAAATGTTATTTCCTTCAGAATCTATCATTATGTGTTCTGTGGAAACAACTTCTTTTTCGATTTCAAACCATTGGGGATAAGCTCGGTCTATATCCCAAGAGCCAACAACGTTGATGCCTTTTCCGAAGATGGTACAAATAGGAGCTTCAAGGCGTGTGTTTGTGCCGGAAATTGTAATTTCTTCCGTACAGTTTTCTGCAACTACAAATTTTCCTCCATGAAAAATCAAGGTTACATTCTCGGGAATTACAACACTTAATGAAAATACCACGTTTTCTTCCACTATGTAAGTGGTACCTGCATTAAAAACAGGATTTTTGATTTGTCCATTTAATCTCATAGTCTTTTTAATTTAAAAAGTTAAACATATTTTTGTGAATTCATAGTACAAAGTTGGCGTGACAATGGGCAACAATCTTACCCACTCAATATAACAAAGGTTAATATCGGAGATACTTTCATAGAATTCTTTGTTTATTAATATTAAATTAATAAATTTATTGTCATAATTTTAATAGGAGTGTTCTATGAAAAGGTTTAGTTTGTCGATATTAATAAATTTTGTATCTATCATTTGTGTATTTGCTCATGATATGAGTCGTGACGTTTTTAGTTATAATAGCAAAGATTCAACATGCACATTAATTTATACCTATGGAACAGAGCCAACAAAAACGAGTCCAAGTAGACCTATCGCAAGGAGTTATGGCGAATATATAAATGGATATAGATTTATTGCAGTGGGAGATGGAACAAGTACTCTACCAGGAACTTTGTCAATTGATTTACCTTTATCAATTCAATATGTAAATGATTATAGTTTAGGCAACGTTGTTTATGTATCTATTCCCGAAGAAAATGAATTAAAGTATATAGGAGCTTATGGTTTACCCGGAAACCCTTTTATCCGTTGCAATATTTATATAAACAAAGATTGTTATATCCATCCTTATGCATTTGCTTCAATTCCATTTAATCCAAATAATTACAGTCATACACTGCCAACACAATTACACGGTAATACAATTAAAATAGACTCTTTAAATCCATATTGGGGGTTAGAAGATGGTATGTTATATCAAAAGGATTCTGTAAATGTCGTTAGATATTTTGTTCATGAAGAATATGGAGATACTATTTTAATACCCAAACTATTTACTCATGTAAATCAAATTTCTACTTGTGGAAGTAGAACAAATGAAAATATATGTTTTGAAGATGTTAGTACGCTAAAAAAATTATATGTGAAATATTGTAACATTACCAATGAAGATGAAGTATGGAATATGAATAATATGGATACGGTTTACTTTGAATTATCAGAATGTTATTTAAAAGTCAAAGAACTAATATTTCCAAATGCAAAATATATATCAAATTTGAAAATCGGTGTCCAAAATTACAACCATAACGTTAATCACATAACATTGAAGAATGTTGAGGAAATAGCTAATAGTAATGGGTATTTGTTTACAGAAACTGTTGATACCGTATCTGTTTATACAACTCTATTCATAGGTAATAAATTATTTGCAAAAGCAAATATCAAAAGACTTAATTGGTTAAACGAAGATGTCCCTTTCTCTGAAAGTATGGAGGAGTATGCAGAACGAATAGATGTTCTAAATTTGGGCAGTGCAAAGGCTGTAGGTATTAAGGGACTGATGTACTCATTAAAAGCAAGAAACAGAGAATCGTCAATATTATTATCAACATCAACCCCTCCGGAGGTACTAAGTATGGTATTGTTTGATGATTATCCTTCAAAAGTAAAGTTGTATGTTCCTATCGGAAGTGGAGATACTTATCGCAATCATGAGAAATGGGGGATAATTCC
>JAFUKL010000021.1 GCA_017473615.1 Muribaculaceae bacterium
CGGTTTCCTCTCCGGTGTTCAATGTGAAAGTAACTGTGGTGTCACCTTCGGCTGCGGTAGAAAATTTCTCTTCCGAGCAAGATGTAGCAACTACCATGGCAAGCACTGCTACAAACATTGACATAAAGATTTTCTTCATAAAAAGTTTGTTTTATTTGAGTTAATATTGGGTTTTTCTTGTTTTATTCTTCGGTAGTCTTGACTGTGGTTTGTGATGTAGCGTCTATCGGAGCAGAGATTACTGTTCCGCCCACGGTGAATGTGATATTGGCATTGTCGCCACTGAACTCGCGAGTTTTATCCACTACGCCGTAGCCTATTTCTTGAGCAATGGTGTACTTTTCACGGCTTGCACCTGCTGTAGCAGTCACTTTTACTGTGCTTTCAATGCTACCTGTCAAGTGTGCAACGTGGTAACCTGTACCGATACCTGCAGCATATTGTCCGCCGGTGGCTGTAATCACTGAGTTACCCTTGATTTGAATATCGTTTACACCTTTATAATCTTGACCGTTACAGTGAGTATCATAACCTGAGCCGATACCTGCACCGAATTGTCCTCCCTTAGCCACTACGGTAGAGTTGTCGATAAGAATCTTAACGGTTTGCTTATCGGTCTCGCCTACACGGCTACCGCCGATACCTGCCGATGCGTTACCGCCTTGAATGTCGAGCAGGGTAGAGTTGGTGATTGTCAAGTCTACGTCAGCCCAGTATTGTCCGCCGATTGCTGCAGCCTTGCTACCGCCGTCGGCTTTCTTTACGGTAACACCGTTAAGTACCACTTTAGCACCTTCCGGAGCACTATAACCCAAGCCGATTGCTGCACCGCCTTCAGGCTCGATCTTACCATAGCTCAAATCATTCTTAAATTCCGGTTGAACGAATCCGCCACTTGCGTATTCGATAGTGGTGTTGCTGATGGTTATACCTTCTGCGTTACCGCCTATACCGAATGCGTGCGCTCCATAGCCCTTGGCTGTAAGTGATGCAAGATTGGTGATGTTGATAGTACCCACAGCTGCGCCTTTGCCGGCATTACCGATACCGCTACCGCTGCCCGATTCTGTATCTGCACCTGCATTACCTATGGTAACGAGATTACCGTCACCTGTAAGTTTCAATTTAGCTGTTGCCGGAACTTCGATACCGTCGCCGCCTGCTGCACCGGTAAGTTTCACTTCACCGTTGATGTCGATGGTTACATCAGCACCTGCGGCAAGAGTTACAGCCGAACCGCTTTCAGCATAGATAGGATTGTTAGTCAAAACCAAAGTACCGTTACCTGAAACTTTTACCGGCTTAGTACCTTCATAAAATACGGTGTTGCCGTTAAGAACGATATCTGTATCGGTAGTAAATTCAGCACCGTTGTAGTCAGGATTCTTGTAGATCGGGTCTACGATTACGGTGAAGTCGGCTGTATTTGTCAACAGGTAGCCAAGCACATTGGTACGGTAGTTGCGTTGTACCGGTGCGAATGGCACTTTCAATGTGATGTTTTCGTTCAAGCCTGTTTCGATTTCCATTTCAAGGTCGGTAACATTGGATTCTGCCTTACCGCCCGGAACAAGCATATAAGCAGTGGCAAGATATTTGTATTCTACATCGCCCACATTCAATACTTCGTTTTCAACCATAGTCTTTACTTCAGCCCAGCCGAAAGTAACACCTGTGCCGTCGTCTACCGAAGTTTCGGTCAATGCATTATAGGCAGTGGCTGCGTGAGAAACGGCAATCTTTGATGCCAATTTGCCTGTGATAACCTTAGATGCTGCTGAGAAATCGATACCTGCTTTCAAAGCATCTTCGTAGTCCTGCTGTGTAGTACCGAAGTTCACCTGAGCGAACGGACGGCGAAGAGTGATAGTCTTGCTGATAGGACCGCTTACGGTGATTTCTTCAACAGCGGTGAAAGCGTCCTTTGACTCATCGTTGGCTTTTGATTCGCTTGTGGCAACGGTGATGTTGGTTAATTTACCGTTTTCGTTTTCAGCGATGGTGTATGCTCCCTCAGCTTGCGCCCAGAACACCACTTTATAGTTCTGTCCTTTTACAAGAGCAAAATCAACTTTCGCCGTCATTGTCTTTTTACCTTCGTAGACGGTTTCGGTCATTTTTACTGCATCTTTGTCAAGAGCAGGTAAATAGTGGGCAACGCCATTGTTATCCACCGAATACACTTCGCAGTAAAGTTCGTCTACTGACAGTCCGTCACTGATGGCACGGCTTGCGTCGCTGCCATCAGTCAACTCGACGGTGAACTGTACAGATTGATCGCCTTTCACGTCCTGTACGATGCTCTCGTCGGAACAAGCTGTCGAGAATAGCAAAGCACCTATTCCCAACATTGAGAAAAATAATTTCTTCATAATCTTTTGCAAGTTTTATTCTGTTGTTTGTTAAACATTTTATTCGTTTGTGTTACCCGAACCCGAACCCGATGTCGTTGGGTCGTTTGGGTCGATTGTGGTTGTGCTATCGCCGTAGTTGCCAAGGGTTACGGTGAATTCGCTGCCACCCACTGTCAACCAGTTGCCGTCGATATTGGTGCGGAAGTTGGCTTTCAAAGGCACATTAGGCACTTCAATGGCAATGCCACCGTCAGCTGCTACACCGCCGTTAAGCTTGACGTTCACTGTCACGTTGTTGCCTGTAGGCAGAATCAACTTTGAAATCAAATTGTCGGTGCTGTTTTCGCTATTAGAAGTATAACCATCAGTCCACTGTGCCGATGCACTCCATACCAAAGGCTCACCGCTTGTATTCACCGCTTTAGTGGTAGCACCTGTAAGCAGATTAATCACGTTGGCATATTCGCTCACTGTCACTTCGGCTTTTGTTATTTTGTAGCCGAGCCGGTCAGCCTCAAGTACATCGCTTGCATTGATGTTCAATTGTGCCATAGGGCGTGACAATGTCACCGATTCCGATATGGGTTGTGTTACATTGATGATATCTGATTTTCCGAAGTAAGCGTCGGTAATCTCCTTGCTGTAATCCACAGTTACGGTAGCCAATTGGTTGCCAAGTGTATAAGCTTGGCAGTTCTGATTTTGTGCCCAGAACACTATACGGTATGACTGATTCTTTACAAGGTCTACTGTCAATGTGAAGTTGCCCTCTTTGTTTTTAGCCGTGGTGCTGCCGCTAACTGCGGTAGCAGTTAGTTCTTCAGTTACCCCGTCAGCTGCTTTACGTGAAGTATAAATAGCATAGTGAAGTACGTCCACTGCATTATCGGTGGCGCGTGCTGTGGCTGCATTATCTATTGCAGCCGTCAAGTTCACTGTTACGGTTTCTCCGCTTGCTTGCGGTTCATCGCTCGATGTGCAGGCTGTGTGTGTCATCATTCCTGCAAGCATCATTACTCCCAAAAATAGTTTTTTCATCATATCTTAATTTTTTATTTGTCTACTTTATATCGCAGCTACTGCTGCGATGTTGCACCTTTCAGGTGCCGGTGAGGAGTTTTCCTCACTGTCCGTAGGTCGCACTTCGTTTGACACTACGGTTATTAATAGTTTCATCCTTGCGGATGTGCTTCTTCTCAAATCTTTCTCCTCCCGGGTCTCACTCCCAATCCTTGAAAGTTATTATTTATCAGCCGCCTACAAACGGCATATCTTCACCGTCAATAGTTACAGTACCTTTATAGTCTCCTGCGTGCATACTTACACCGAGGAATTCTATGTCCTTACCAACAAAGTAACAACATCCCACCAATTCACCTTTTCCGGTTTTTGTAATGTTATAGTCGTAACCGTTAGCAGAAGTACCTGATGTAGTACAACTATTAATTGTAACTGTATTTGAATTAGGTGTACGAATATCACCAATAAATGTATTTACGTGGCGACCAGCAATGGTATAGTCTATATTTATGCCTGTAGATTTCCAATAATATTCTGTATAATATCCACTAAACAATCCTGTTGGAATCCAATCTCGAGTCCACCTATAAGTTTTAATTTTTGTCTTCCTATCTGCTTGACCGTAGCACTTCATCGTAATATTTGAAGTATGACAATCAGTAATAGACGCATTAGAACTTATAAAACCTATTAATCCACCGGCTTCACCTTCTGTATAGAAATTTTCAGCACATTCAGCTTTCAATTGCATTCCAAGGGCTTCTTTTTCGATACTAACGCTATAACTATTAATTACATTAATTTTGTGGTTTTCAATAATATAATTATCTACAGAACATCCATTTGCAGTTATTCCTCCCGGAACGTAACCGATCAAACCGCCAAACTTACTGATTCCTATTACATGTCCGTTTTTTGCATGAACATTAGTTATTGTCATGGACGCAGCAACTCTTGATGTCAGTGTTCCGGCATAAGCGTTTCCTCCGTTTTGATCATCATTCCTATATCTAATGTCATCAATACATTTTATAATAGCTCCGTCAAAAGTGAAGTCTTTATAGGTACCGGTGTTTGTATGTCTGATAAATCCCATACCGTCGTTATGCTTACCACCAACCTCATGTGTCCCTTGAACAAAAAGATTATATAATGTTTTGTTATTGCCGGTTAAATTGTTTAACTCCACAATGGGAGTAAATGCTTTGCAATTGCTACATGTACTCAGTTCATCGTTGGAGATAGTACTATTGCCATTGCCATTTTTACAATCAGGACAAACTCCTGTCATATCAACATCAATTTTAAATTCAATTGTTGTCAGGGATTTACCTTGGAGGTAGGCGAGGTCGAACGGCGACCAAATCTCGCAGGTGCTAACTGTTCCGTTGGCAGCTGTGCCAATAGGAGCGACGGTGCGCTTGCCGTCCCAGTGTGGGATGATGCGCACAGCACCATATTTTACTGTACCGCGGCAGAATTCTTCGTTTCCGAGAGCGTTGTCATATTTTGTATCGGGAGTTCCGCTCCATGTCTCTGAACCGTCGGCTACCCAGCAACTTTGGTTGGCTGCTATATATGCTCCTGCGCCTGTAGTGTAGCTTGTGATGGAGCAGTCGGCGTCAAACGTGAGGGTTTCGCCCTCGGCGTTGCCCTTGAACACTCCCACGATAGCTCCTGTGGTCTTGTAATCGGTGGCTGCTAAGATGGTTGCGGGGTCGCCTGATGCTGTGGTGCTTACCTTGGCAGATGTGCAGTCGTTGAATTCAGCGTTACCGTCCACGTAGCCCACAAAGCCACCTACGTTGCGCTTGCCCTTTACGGTACAATCGCTAACGGTGACATTTGTCATCGTCAAGCCGCCTTCAGCTTTGCCGAGCAGTACGCCCACGTTATCTGTGGATTCAGAATTCAAAGTAACCCCCCTTATTTCTAAATTGTTGATTTTCAAATTATTAGCTATATCGCCGAATAATCCCTGCACATTGTTAAGTTTCAGATTCTTAATTACATGCTTGGTCTCTCCGTCGGCTGCCAATCCTGAAATGGTAGCATTTGCAGGTAAATCAGCGATTTCATTCAATGCGTGTCCGCCCATATCCATGTCGGCACAAATATGGATTGTGGTTGCTTGAGTTCCATTTTTCAACAGGTGAGCAAGTTGGTCGGGCGATTCCACGTGAAGAGCATAGCCTGTTACCGAACACTTGTCGGGTGTTGTCTTGGGAGCTGTGAATGTCTTGCCGTCCCAAGCGGTAGCTTCCACCACATTGCCGGCTATGCGCACGCAATAGTTCTGCTGCCACGGTGCTGTTACGCTGTAGCTGTCGCCCCCGGCTGAAAGACTGAATGTGACGCCTATGTTTTGGCTGTGAGCGGGTGCCAATACGAAGAATTTGGCAAAACGGCGAACAGTCTCCCCGTTAATGGTCTCGGTGGTGCTTTCCACCGCTACATTTGCTGTTACTTCGTTTCTTTCAGACTTGTCTTTTTCGGTAACAGTACCGGTGATGATATTGAACGATTTGTAAAGCGTTTCGCCGAAAGTGACGTTAAGCGTGCTTGATGCGAGCTGTTCAGCCGTGGTGTAGAAGTTGAATTGCGTAAACGGTCGCTTAAGTGTGACCGCTGTAGTGCCGCCGGTAGCCTTATAGTGGTGCTCAACGGCGTAGAATGCATCGGCGTTGCCGGCAAGTTTTTCGTCAGTGAGATTAAGAGTGCCAAGCACCGGATATTCTCCCTCGGCAGGAGCCGGGATGAAGTAATTGTCTTTCTGCGCCCAGAAAACTACACGATAGTCCTGATTTTTTACCAAAGTGATGCCTTCGGTGGTGATTTGAGAACCGGTTATTTGGGCTGTACCGCCTGCCACGTCTATCCAGTCCTCACCGGATTGCTGTGCCTTGTAGACGGTGTAGTAAAGTTGATTCACATCGGGATCGGTCGCAACACTGCTGCGTCCCGCATCATTCCCTTCATCGAGAACGGCAGAGAAACGCACGTTTACTTCACCTTCTTCGGCTGTAAACGGGTTTTCGTCGGTACATGACGCAAATGCGAATGCCGACACCACTGCCATCGTTATATATCTGAATATCCTTTTCATTTTCCTGTTGTTATACTGAATTATAGTTTTTAGCCTCCCCGCGGTTACGGTATCCACAAGTTAATATCATCGGTGAATGACGGGTCGATACCCACACCACCGCTCTGGTTCTGCGTGAAGAATTTACCTTTTACTATGGTGTATTTGCCTCGCACCAAAGGCACATTGATAGAACCGCTCATGGAGATCAGCGAACCGTCGGTGTCGTAAAGAGCCACTTTCACATCCACGCTGGATTCCTTACCGTTGACAAGCACGTAGTCGAAACCTAAAGTGGCTTCTTCGTTGGTGATGTCGGTGATGTGCGAGTCGTAGGACACGCTTCCCGGCGGCATGGAGTCGATAGGGCGGTCGGTGAACATATTGAAGATGTAAGGCAGATAACCGGGGTAGGAGAACTTCAACGACAGCTTGCTGTAGTCGATCTGCTCAGTACCCACGATGATGGCGTTAGGCGTACTCTTGAGGTTGTGCATGTCGATGTAGCGCGATGTGAATTCTTCCACGTCGGTGGTGATGAAGTAGTATTTGGCGAGCGGACGCTCCATAAGCACCGTTTCTTCCACCACTGAAGTGTTTGACAAGTCTTCATAGTCCACGTTCAAGTCCACTGAGCCTACGAAAGCATCGCGGAAGTCGTTGTTGGCATCGTATTCTCCGGTCATCTCGATATAGGAGAAATCGCTTGCCTTATAGAACTTGTCGGTATCTGTACCTTGTGTAACGAAGTCGGTCCACACCATGATTTTGTATTTACCGGGCGACAGCTCCAACTCGCGGCTGCACTCGATGTCGTCCACATCGTCGCGAGTGAAACGCCACTCGGCGAACGACTGCGGCAGATACTCGGTATCGCTTATGTAGAGATATGCCTTGATGATGTAGCGTGTGTCGTAGTCCTCGGGAGAACGCGATGCACGACCCATATCGGCATACATGGTGAGGTATTCGTCTATCGCCGTGTTATAGTCGAGGTGGAGCAGCACTTTGGCTTTAGCCTCCTCAGCCGGCCATTCGTGAACGTTGCACGACATGAACGAGAGGCTCATGAAAGCAACGATTACGCCTATATATAGTTTTATTGACTTCATTTTCATCTTACTTCTTGGGTTTTAAGTCAAACGTATAAGTGAAAGAAACCGCAGCATTGTCGATGCCGAAGAATGTGCGTTTCTCGTCGTATGCAAGTTTGCCGTTGGTCTCGTTGATGAACTTGTCGTAGTGCAACTTGTAGACACCTGCGCCGAGCGAGAACTCCATGCCCCAACGCTTGCTCTTGCCGAGCGGCATCTTGTAGCCCACGTTGATACCTCCGCCTATAGCCGGGGTGTTGCGCCCGTGATCCTGATAGCGCCACAGCTTGTCGAAAGCCACGTTGTACCATGCCAATCCGAAATGTGCTCCGGCGAAGAATCCTTCAAACTGCGGGAAGTAGTAGCGTACCTCGGGCAGAACGGCGAATGTGCGGAACTTCAGCGTGCGTGTGAAGTAGTTCATTGCCGAGAAATATATGGGCAGGTGGAATGCCACTCCGCTGCGGTGCTTGTATTCGACGCCCACGTTGGAGATGAGCATAGCCCATCCTATTGTGTTGGTTTTCAGTATTAATTGGTCGTGCGGACCGGTCTCTACCACCACCGGCACCGTGTCTTTTTCCACCATTTCCACTTCGGGCAGCGGAGCCGGCTCTATCACAGGCTCGGGCTCGGGTTTCGGCAGCGGCTCGGGCAGTGGTTCAGGCTCGGGCGGCTTGATACCCACATAGACTGTAACCACGGCGTTACGCATTGCAGGGAACACCTTGTCCAACAGGTAATTCCACACTACACCACCCTTGAGGCGGCGCACAAGTACTTCCTTGCGGCTGTCGGTGATAGTGCTGTCGATGATTATCTGATGCAGTTCATCCCAATATTGCATGTCTTTATGCTCATGCATGTAGGCGTGAAGGTCGTCCCAGCGGCTGAATTTGGGGTCGACGGAGACGATGGAGTCGGGGAAAGTCAAGTCGCGGTGCAGGCGTTCCACAACGCTTGCCGCACGCTTGTCGCCCAAACGTCGGTTGATTCTTAAAGTACCTTCGGGGGATGTATTTGAATGGAAACGTACGCTCACGATGTTATGATCGGTTCTTTTCTGGATGTCCTTGATATGCTCTATGAAAGCAACCATACGTTTCTCATTGCCCTTGTAGTTAGCATCATAAGCGGAATATCCTTGCTTAAAATATACTACAAGAGAATCCTTCTCAAGTTGTGCGTTTACATTAAATACACAAAAAATCAGGAGTAACGTTACAAATATCCTGTTTTTTTTCATACATTTACAAATATTTTCGTCAATAATCGGGCGTTGTACACCGCCCGTTGATTCCAATTCTCTAAATCATCTACAAAAGTAATTAATCATATTTTAAATTCCGCCCCCCCCAAGCTTAATTTATGTTAAAAATGTCTATTATGCTGAACTTTGGTGTGAAGTGCGTGTGTTGCATGTGTGAAGTGTGAGGGGGTAGAGCGGGTGAGGACTGCCGGTGTACCGGCGCCGTATCGGTGACGTTTTGCGGGTGGTGTCGGCGCAGTGATGTTTTGCGGAAATAAGCGAGGGAGATGCGCCTGTGCGGAACATCTCCCTCGGTGATTTAAAACCTTATGTTTAAGTCTTTAAAGTCGATTAAGTCTTTAAGGACTATAGAGCCTTTAAAGTCAATTAAGGTCTTTAAAGAGCTTAAGGACTTTCTTTTTTGCTTAAGAAACGGTTTATAGCACTACTTTTGTGGTCTTGCTGCCTTGACGCTTGATGAAAATACCCTTTTCAGGATTCTCAACCTTCACACCCTGCAAATTGTAATATTCCACAGGCGCATCAGCATCAACATTGATACCTTTGACAGAAACAGTAGAGTCGATGGTAATCATAGATGCTTTCTTTGCAGGAGTAGTGGCAGTAGGAGCATCTTGCGGTAATTCAAATACGGCATAACCCAAACCGCCGATAAAAGCATGCAAGTTTCCGGCTATATCGAAATCGAGTTGATGAACTTGCGCTGCGGCTGAGTTTGGAATATTGTACAGCTTTTCAAAAGCAGGAACGTTGTTGTTCCATGATAGAGAATAAATGTTAATCCCGTTAGTTCCTTCTGAAAAAGCAAATAAAGTACCATCTTCGTTTATTGCCATACCTGTTCCAGCTCCTTTTAAATCGGTCATATCGGAGCCTGAGTTGAATAGAGTAGTTCCGTCTTTGCTGAGGTATTTAAATGCCGGGCAACCCTTTGTGTTTGCAGTCTCACCTACAGTTCTAATTTGTGAAATGAATACACCGTTTTCGGTAGCCAAAACCTCTACATTGGTGTTGTCCATATTCTGCAATCCGTAATTTTTATCTGGTACTTTGCCCCATGTTTTTGCAGTGCCGATGTCGTATCTGACAAGAACATTTCCGGCATTTCCGCTCGGGTAATCTTCTTGGAATGAGTACATGCAACGGTTCTCGCCTTCTCCTACGATGTCAACAGAAGTTCCGCCACCGCCGATTATCTCACCGTTGCTATTGGTAAAAGCACCGCCGTCACCTCTTGTTCCTTCGAAAAAGTTTCCTAATGATTTAGAGATCGGGTCAAAAGTCCAAATTCCGGAATATGCATCGCTCCAATCTTGCACATAAATTATGCCTTCGTTTTCGCAGATACGGAAAGATGAAGATCTGTTAGATGAATTAAATTTGCTGGTGTGATATGTTCCTTCTTTCTCTAATGTAGGGGAATAAATCCAGATTCCCTGAGAAAAACCTACAGATACTACAATTTTACCAAATGCATCACTTTCTGTCTCTCGAACAAAAGCAACACCGCCTGCTGTTGGCCTTGCTGTTGTTCCTTTTGTTGATATTTCCGACAAATAAACTCTTTTTGCTTCTGCAATAGCATTTCCGTTAACTTGAACTGCCCAATTATAGGCTGTTTTTTCAAGTTCTCCTATTTCTAATGCGCCCAAATAGAAAGAGTTTTCTCCTTTTGTGATAGAACCCAAAGAAAGGGTTGTTTTTGTTCCATCTGAAACCTTTGTCAGAATTAAATTGGCTGAAGGTGCGTCACCTGTAGATTTGAACTGCACATTGTAATTGGCAGCATCGTAGCTCAAATCATAAGCATAGGGAGCTTGGGCGTTTGCACACAGCATTGCACCCATACCTAAGATAAAGGTAAATAACTTTTTCATCTTCTTTAAGTTTTTTGATTAGTAATAATTGTTCTTTAATGTTTATTTTTTTGTAGTAATATTTTCTATTAAAAACGTTTCTCTAAACGCTCATTACTTGCTGATAATCAATGGTAACAATGAGCAAATTTAATAAGTTTTAATTAATCGTGCAATTTTTCGACAATATTTTTCATTTTTATCACAATAATACACGATTTAGAATCCCGAATGCTAAAGATTAGGGAAAATTAATCCCTTTCCTCTCCTTTTACGGCATCTTCACACTATAATTAACCCGCATCATTGCAGCTCTACAAAAGGAATATCTTCTATACACTGCTTTCCCGATTTCCCTCCGTGAGGTGTCCTGTATTGTGTCTATTCTGCGTTATCCCCTTGCGAAGTACCTACAGAGTGTGAATCACCCGTCATATTAAGGAAAATTTTTCCTTAATCAAAAAACTTAAAGAAGATGAAAAAGTTATTTACCTTTATCTTAGGTATGGGTGCAATGCTGTGCGCAAACGCCCAAAATCCGTTTGCATACGGATTGACATCAGGTACTCCTGTGTCCCCGAACAAGGGCTTGATTACTGTAGATGTGACTTATTCGCTTAATGCCGATGCCGATGAAGTGAAGGCATTGATTATGAATGAGAATGGCGAAGTGGTTAAGACACTTGCACTTGAGGGAATTACAAAAGGCGAATATGAAACAACGCTTGACCTGAGCGGAATAGGTATGGGCGAATTCACTTGGGCAATCGAAGTGAAAGGTGGTGCAACAAGCGGTAACCCTGTAAACTTCAAGACTTGGAGTTTTTATCATCCATGCGGTCTTGATGTGGACAACAGCACTGAAAGTCCGTCTTTCGGAACTATTTTTGTGGCAGAGGGTTATACAAATGGTATAACATCCGGATACGTAAGTGCGCAAGCCGATGGAACAGAGGGTAGTGGTTTATATATGTTTACTCCGGCTTTGGAGAGTATAGCAGACAAGAATAAAGATTTACGTTTCTATCCAAGTTTCTTAACACACTCACATAAATATTATACATCATCAAGTGCCGGTGCCGACTTCAGTAAAGTGGCAGTAGCTGATGACGGACGAATCTTTGTTTCTCGTCATAATAATCTTGGGGATTATATCCTTGTGGCTGAAAGTGTTGAAAGCCTTAAAAACGGAGGCGAATTTACATCTCTTCTTAGCGGTAAGACGATGACGGACGCAACTATTTATAATGATGCAAATGGAAACTTCCTTGCAGGACCGACACAAGCTATGGATGTTAAAGGTGGTGGAGAAGATACAAAAATTTTAGTTATAGCTCGCAATGCCAATTCTATAGATTATTCTTATTCAATTAATCGTGCTAAAGAATATAATGTGGGAAATGGCGTAACCTTGGAAACGGCAAACTCATATCCTGCATTGGATGGTAAATACACTATTTCATACGACAAGGGTGTAAATGTGGCATACGATAATCGTGGAGGTGTATGGTATTGTCAATATCGAGGAACACCATCAGATGCGCAGCCGGCATTAGTTTATTTTGATGCTGATGGAGAACTTCGATATTTTGAAGGTTTCGGCGGAAAAGCTCGAAATCGTGGAGCTGTAGCAGTATCTCCTGACGCTATGCGTCTTGTAGCCAGCAGTGCTTCCGGAACTTTAGCGGTTTACGATATTGTTTATGCAACTGATGGGGATGTAACATTAAGTGAGGTAAGCTCTGTCAGTCCCGGTGGTAATAGTATGTTTGCTGCGACTTGGGACTGCGCCGGTAACTTCTATTGTGGAAATGCATCGAAAGAGTATGTTAAGGGTTATGCCGTGCCGCGTGCCAATAATGTGTTTGCGACAAAAGCTCCGTCTAAATATTCGTTGGTGATAGACTCTACGGTTTCTATCGATGGAATAGATACCGATGCCGATGCGCCTGTGGAATATTACAATTTGCAGGGCGTGAAAGTTGAAAATCCTGAAAAGGGTATTTTCATCAAGCGTCAAGGCAGCAAGACTACAAAAGTAGTGCTATAATGAAGTATAGATAAATTCGACGAGAAACAATCAGGGGATGCACCTTTAGCGGATGCATCCCCTGATTGTTTATGGTTCAGTCGCTGTGAGCAGCGGAACGATGTTATCAGATGATTTCTTCGTGTCCGTCGGCAGCTTGCGGCTGTTGCTCTTCGCGATTGTTGTTGCGATGTTCAAAGCGTTGTCCTGTGAACTCGCGGCGGTCGTCACGGCGACGATTGTCGCGACGGTCATCACGGCGAGGCATGCGGTTGTCGTCGCGACGCGGCATGCGATTATTATGATTGTTGTCGCGGTTTCCACCGTCACGGCGTGGAGCGCGCGGCGCACGTTCTTCCCAGCCTTCGGGTTTTTCAAGCAAAGCCTTCATGGATAGGCGGAACTTGCCGGTCTTCTTGTCGATTTCGATAAGTTTCACTGTCACGGTGTCGCCTTCCTTGATTTCGCTTGCTTCCATGCTTTCAAGGCGTTCCCAAGTGATTTCGGAGATGTGAAGAAGTCCTTCCTTGCCCGGCATGAATTCAACGAATGCGCCGAAGTCAAGAATGCTCTTTACTGTACCTGTGTAGGTCTCGCCTTCTTCGGGAACAGCGATTATAGCGTTGATGCGTTCAAGTGCAGCCTCTATGCTGTCCTTGCTTGTAGCAGCGATTTCCACGATACCCTTGCCATCCACTTCATCGATGGTGATGGTGGCTCCGGTTTCTTCCTGTATGCCTTGGATGGTTTCACCGCCCTTACCGATCACAGCTCCAATGAAGTCCTTGTCGATAGTCATGCTCACGATGCGAGGAACGTGAGGCTTGTAGTCTTCGCGAGGAGCCGGGATGGTTTGATTGATGATATTGAGTATGTGCAGACGTCCTGCGCGTGCCTGCTCAAGAGCTTGAGCAAGTATTTCGTAAGAAAGACCGTCGCACTTGATATCCATTTGAGTGGCAGTGATACCGTTTTCAGTACCTGTCACCTTGAAGTCCATGTCGCCAAGGTGGTCTTCGTCGCCAAGGATGTCGGAAAGAACTGCATGCTTAACGTTGCCCTTGTCGGTGATAAGTCCCATTGCGATACCTGCAACCGGTTTCTTCATCTGCACTCCGGCATCGAGCAGTGCAAGGCATCCTGCACACACGGTAGCCATGGAAGATGAGCCGTTGGACTCAAGAATGTCGGAAACGATACGGCAAGTATAAGGGAAATCGGTAGGCAACATGCTCTTAAGTGCACGCCAAGCCAAGTGACCGTGACCTATTTCACGACGTCCCACACCGCGTTGCGGCTTAGCTTCTCCGGTAGAGAACGGAGGGAAGTTGTAGTGAAGAAGGAAACGCTCAGTGCTGTGGTTGAGTACGTCGTCCACCATCTTTTCGTCAAGTTTTGTTCCCAAAGTGACTGTGGCAAGCGATTGAGTTTCGCCGCGAGTGAACACTGCCGAACCGTGAGGTCCCGGGATATAGTCGGTTTCGCACCAGATAGGGCGTATCTCGGTAGTCTTGCGACCGTCCAAGCGGATGCCTTCGTCGAGGATGCAACGGCGCACAGCCTCTTTTTCCACATCGTGGTAGTAGCGCTTTATAAGCGGTATCTTTTCTTCCTTTTCTTCTTCGGGGAGAGCTTCGATGAAGTCGTTGCAAATGGCTTCAAATGACTCGATACGCCAATGCTTGTCGGGGTTGCCGGCCTGAGCAATCTTGTAAACCTTGTCGTAGCAAGCGTCCCACACCTGCTTGCGTAGGTCTTCGTCGTTGATTTCGTGGCAGTATTCGCGCTTAACGCCTGCCCCTGCAGCTTCGGCAAATTCCATTACAGCCTTACATTGTACCTTGATGGCTTCGTGAGCAGTCTTCAATGCTTCCAATAGGTCGCTTTCGGAAACTTCGTTCATTTCGCCTTCCACCATCATGATATTTTCGTAAGTAGCACCTACCATCAAATCCATGTCAGCCTGTTCTAATTCTTTGAAAGTGGGGTTAATGACAAATTTACCGTCAATGCGAGCAACGCGAACCTCGGAGATAGGTCCGTTGAAAGGAATATCGGATACTGCGATAGCCGCCGATGCAGCAAGTCCTGCAAGAGCATCGGGCATATCCTCGCCGTCGCTTGAGAAAAGGGTGATGTTCACGAAAGTATCGGCGTGATAGTTTTCCGGGAACAATGGGCGCAACACGCGGTCAACAAGGCGTGCTGTCAAAATTTCGTAGTCGCTTGCACGACCTTCTCGCTTGGTGAATCCGCCCGGGAATCGACCGAAAGCAGAGAATTTTTCTTTGTATTCAACTTGAAGAGGCATAAAATCGACCCCTTCTCCGGCTTCCTTAGCCGAAACTACTGTCGCAAGAAGCATAGTGTTGTTCATGCGCAGTTCAACCGCTCCATCGGCTTGCTTTGCAAGCTTTCCTGTTTCAAGGGTGATCACACGTCCGTCACCCAAATCGATGGTTTTCTTGATAGGTGTTACCATAAAATATTTTTTACATGTAAAATTCGTGCAAAGGTACAATATTTTTTTGACTTAACCTCCTTATTTATGGCAAATTGTATATTTTTAATGGAGAAAAGTGCAAGAAAGGGCGACGGGAAGAGCAAAAAAATCCGTTTAAATAGAGAAAAGAGCTGTGCCAAAAATCATACTTGACACAGCTCCTTTAGGGGTTGTAATGCGATTATGTCGCTCCCCGGATTTACTTCAGACCGCGGTTGCGGAGAAGAGCATCGGGATTAGGTTCTTGACCTCGGAATTGAATGTAAAGTTTCATAGGATCGTCGCTGCCGCCCATTTCAAGTATGTTGGTGCGGAAAGCATCGGCAGTAGCCTTGTCGAAGATGCCTTTTTCGGTGAACAGCTCGAATCCGTCGGCATCAAGCACTTCAGCCCATAGATAGGTGTAGTATCCTGCTGCGTATCCGTCGCTGCCGAAGATGTGCTTGAAATAAGTACTGCGGTAGCGGAATGTCAGTTCTTCGGGTAAGCCGAGTTTTTTTGCCACAGCTGTTTCGAAATCGGCAACATTTACGTCTTTTCCATCGTTCAACTTGTGCCATTCGATGTCAAGAAGGGCTGCTCCGGCAAGTTCGGTGGTGGCAAATCCTTGGTTAAACTTAGCCGATGCGTTAAGTTTTTCTACAAGTTCGGCAGGAATGACTTCGCCGGTTTGGTAATGCTTGGCATAAACGGCAAGTACTTCAGGTTCGAAAGCCCAGTGCTCCATGATTTGTGAAGGAAGTTCCACAAGGTCGCGGTCAACATTTGTTCCTGCCTGTCCGCGGTATGCCGCACGTGTCATCATGCCGTGCAAACCGTGTCCGAATTCGTGGAAAGTGGTTTCAACTTCGTCTAAAGTGAGAAGAGCCGGCATGTCACCTGACGGACGAGTGAAATTGCCCACGTTGTAGATGACCGGACGTTCGTTGATGGTGTCGTAGTTGCAAGCACCCTTAAACTCGCTCATCCATGCACCCTGACGCTTGGTTGCGCGAGGGAAGTAGTCGGTCATGAACACTGCAAGGTGTTCGCCGGCAGCGTCTTTCACTTCATAAACTGTGACTTCGGGGTTGTACTTTGGAGCGTCTTTCATTTCGGTGAAAGTAACGCCGTAAAGTTTATTGGCTACGTAGAAGATACCTTCAACCACGTTTTCAAGCTTGAAGTATGGGCGTACTTGGTCTTCGCTGATGTTGAACTTCTTTGCTTTCACCTTTTCGGCATAGTAATAGTAGTCCCAAGGGGCAATTTTGAAGTCGTTGCCTTCTTCATTAACGTAAGCCTGCATATCGGCAACTTCTTCTTTAACCTTGGCAACAGCCGGTGTCCATATCTTGTAAAGCAGGTCTTCGGCATTCTTTGTGGTCTTAGCCATTACGTTGTCGATAGCGTAGTCGGCAAAGCAGTCGAAACCGAGCATATTGGCTTTCTTTGTACGCAACTTGATGATTTTGTTGATGTTGGCATCGTTGCTGTAGATGCTGTCGGTAGCGAGAGCTGTATATCCTTTCCACATTTTTTCGCGAAGTTCGCGGCTGTCGGCATAAGTGAGTACGGCAAGACGGCTCGGAGCATGAAGAGTGAATACCCATTTGCCCTCTTTTCCGCGTGCTTTAGCCTCTTCGGCAGCGGTTGCAATTGTACCTTCGGGAAGTCCTGCCAATTCGTCCTTGTTTTCAACCACAAGTTCCCAAGCGTTAGTGCCTTTCAGTACATTTTCGTTGTAAGCGATGAATGCGTTGGAAAGCTCTTGATTGATGGCTTTAAGAGAATCTTTCTGAGCCGGTTCAAGCAATGCACCTGAACGAACAAAATTCTTGTAGTACTTTTCAAGAAGTCGGCTTTGCGCTGTGTTGAGGTTCAAGCTGTCGCGACGGTCGTAGACACTCTTGATGCGGTTGAAAAGAGCCTCATTCATCCCCATATTGTCGCTGTGTGCAGTGTAGAGTGAAGAAATCTCAGGATTCAACGCTTGCATTTCCGGTGTGTTATCGCTTTCGCTTAGAGCGAAGAATACGTAAGCCACCTTGTTAAGCAATTGTCCGCTGTTGTCGAGCGCGAGGATTGTGTTCTCGAAGTCGGGGACAGCCGGATTGGCGATGATGGAGTCGATTTCGGCATTCTGTTGAGCTATACCTTCTTTAACAGCAGGAAGATAGTGCTCGTACTTGATTTGTTCGAAAGGCGGAATCTCATAAGGAGTAGTGTATTCCGCCAAGAAAGGGTTCTGTTCCATTTTCTCGGAATTGCAAGCCGATAGGGTAACGGCTATTGCACTTGCTACGGTTAATAATGTTTTGTTCATTTCTGTATTTGTTTAAATGGTTGATATATTCTCGATTTTAATATTGTTGCATCCGCTACTGTTTCCATCGGAACGTGGTAAGCAGCGGGTAGTGATCGGATGATTTAAGATTGCCCCGCTCGATGTCCACAGCCTCAATGCCGCCTTTGTATAAAATGTGATCTATTCTGAAGTAGAAACGGTTGGTGTGGAAAGTGATTGCAGGTCCCAAAGCACATTCTTTATATGCATCGTTCATGTCATCGCCTTTAATCGTGCGATAGGAATAGGAAGATGGGGTGTCGTTGAAGTCACCGCAAAGGATTACGCTGCCATTTCCGAGAGAGTTGATATATGCCTTTAGGTCTTCGGCTTGAACCGCTCTTCTCTTGAAAGCTGCCGATAGTTTTGTGAGCAGATTGCTTTTGATGTCCTCCATCATTTTTTCATTTAGGTTTCCGGTGGATTTTGAAATGTCGGTAATTTCCCGGTACAATGCCTTGTCGCTTTCGGTGAGTTTTATCGATTCAAGGTGTACTCCTATTATATATAGGTCTTTTCCGTTTACGTTAATCTTATATGCCGTTGATTTATGAGGAGCGTTGCTTGTGATGTTGTCATCGTCGATGCTGTAGGGGTACTTTGAAAGAATCACGATATCGCGCAACTTGAGTTCACGGTAAGGGTATTTCTCGCTTAATTCCCGCATGAGAGGTTGAATCTTCTCCAATTTGTCCATCTTGATTTTTGCCGAAGCCTCTTGCATGATGACGAAATCGGCATCTTTGTCCAAAATGTACCGTAAAGTGCGATTTTCTCCCTTGTAAGTGAGGGAATCAAGGTCGTCGAAGTTCATTACATTGTATGTGAGAACCTTGAATGTGCTATCGCGGTGCGATGTTACAGCCGGAGAGATATTGACAGGCGAGAATGTGGCGATGGGCGACGCGCAAGCTGCCAAAAGCAATATGACTAAAACAGCCATAAGCCATTTCTTGAAAATAAGCCAGAAAAGCAGGAAAAACAGATTGGCTGCCAACGCAATGGGAAATATCATGCCGATAATGGCAAACTTGGCACTGTCTTGCGGATTGACATAGCCGCAGTAGGCTGACAAAATGAGTGCTATTCCCGCTGTCCATGTGAGCAGGATAAAGATATTCTTCATGATGGAAAGAATCTTGCCGCCTATGTTTCCTAATATGCTCATTGCTTCTTGCTGCTTACTTGAAATAACCGGCGTTTTTCATCTTCGGTTAATGATGCATATCCCGATTTCTTGATTTTGTCAAGAATCGTATCGAGTGTGTTCTCGTCTTCTTTGCTCATTGAATCGGTCGGTGCCGGTTCGGGTTTTCTTTGTGTCTTCTTCCCGACTTTGTGCTTGACCGAAATATTGCGAAAAGCACCTTTACCGTTGGCAAATAAGTCGAAAATACGGTTTATGGGTTTGGTGATGTCTATTCCTTTGTTTATCATCATGGTAAACAGCAAGCCGGTTAATGCTCCTCCTATATGAGCTATGTGTCCTCCCATATTGTCGCCGTTGATACTCAGTAAATCGACGGCTATGTAGAATATGGCTATCCACTTGAGCGAAACAGAACCGAACAGCAATAGATTGAGTTTGTATTCAGGGACTTTCATTGCAATAGCTATGACAATAGCCATTACCGATGCCGATGCTCCAATCAACCAACTTGAAGACATGGATAAAGTCGGCAGCAGGCTGTAAGCAACCATATACAGCACGCCTCCTCCAATTCCTCCTATTATATATAAAGCGCATAATTGCTTATGGGTGAAAAAATCGGAGAATATTGAACCGAACCAATAGAGTACCAACATGTTGAACAGAATATGAAATATGTCGTAATGCGAGAACATGTAGGTAATTATAGTCCAAGGTGATTTTGCCAATAATGTGAGTGATGACGGCAATTCCACAAGCGTAAGAACCTGCATGGTGTCTATGCCGGCAAAATGGCATACGATACCGGCTATGCGTAACACAAGAAACACCAAGATGTTGATATAGACTATTTTCATCAACATGCTTGCCGAATTGAAACGGTATTTGAGGTTAGAAATAGTTCCCACCGATGTTTCCTTTCTTTTTCCAAATGAATAAAATGATGAGACCGAACAGCATTCCTCCCAAGTGAGCGAAATGTGCGACCGAACTCATTGTGCCTGATATGCCGAAGAAAAACTCTATTGCTCCGTATCCGATAACCATGTATTTTGCCTTTATTGGTATAGGGATAAACATTAAATACAGGGGTAGATTGGGGAACAGCATGCCGAATGCGAGGAGTATGCCGAAGATACTTCCCGATGCGCCTATTGTAAGCAGTGCATTGAGTGCAGGAATGTTATCACCGTTGGCAAGAGCCGTGTCGATAGCTTGATATGCCTGATCCATAGTCCATCCGCCGGCATTGGCGAAGAATGGGGCGAAAATTTCTTTCCAAGTAAATTGCCAAACGACCTCTTGAACCAAAGCTGCTCCTAATCCGCACGATAAATAATAGAACAAGAATCTTTTGCTACCCAAAGTGCGTTCAAGCAGAGGTCCGAACATGAGCAATGAGAACATGTTGAAGAATAGATGAGTGAAATCGTTGTCGCTGTGCAGGAACATATAGGTGAATAATTGCGCAGGGTTGAAGTCGCTCGCAATCCAAAAATGAAGTCCCAACAATTCTGTCAGGTTGATGCCGGCTTTAGGCAATGTTATCTGAGCAAGCCACATAAGAATGTTTATTATGAGAAGATTCTTTGTGACCGCAGGAAAGTTCTTAAAAACAGATCCGCTTGAATTAAACATGATTTATTTAAATTGTTGTAGTTAAACTGTTATTTTGCCGTGCGTCATATTATTAACGCAAAAACAATAAATTATGCTTACAAAAGTACTAAAAAAGTGCCTTTAATCATAAAAAAAGTGCTTATCAGGCTTTTTTTGAGCCGAATACAACATTTTTTTATAAATATTTTTTGTTTTAAACTCGGAATGGTCTATATTTGCGCCGATAATACCATATTAAATTATATAAATAATCAAGAATTATGAACAAGACAGAATTAGTGAATGCAATTGCAGAAAAAGCACAATTGACAAAAGTACAGGCTAAGGCAGCTTTGGAAGCTTCTTTGGAAGCTATCGCTGAAGAATTGGCTAAGGGAGAAAAAGTTGCTTTGATTGGTTTTGGAACTTACAGTGTGGTAGAAAAGGGCGAACGTACAGGTATCAACCCTGCAACTAAGGCTAAGATTGTTATCCCTGCAAAGAAATCTGTCAAATTCAAGGCAGGTGCTGAATTGGCTGCAAAGGTTAAATAATTGCATTCTGATTTTAAATCGAAATAAACGTCTTGTCGCTTTTTTGTGCGATAAGGCGTTTGTTGTTTTTTGCTTTTGAATCTATATATGTAAATATTTGAACAGAAAAAGAAGAATTGTGCGATTTGATTGCAAATTCGTCAAAGGTGAATCTTCGTCCGGTTTTTACTTGTGACATGTTTCTGATTCTTTAGTTGTGATGGGCGTTTTAATTATTGAGAGATTATCATTAACTTTGGGGCAAATTTTGAAAGGATTATGAAAAAGACAAAAATATGCGTTTGGGCATCGCTTGCGACTTTACTTGTCGCTTGTGGAGGAAATAATTTTAATGTGACCGGAAAAATAGAGGGCGCAAGTGATACGACAAAATTGGTTATGGAAGTGTCCAATAACGGGCTATGGCTTATAGTTGATTCTGTAAAACCTTCAAAAGACGGCTCTTTTAAGGTGTCAAGTCAAGCTCCTCAAAATGCCGATATTTATAGATTGAGGTATAATGATAAAGCTATTTATTTCCCGATAGACAGTGTAGACAATGTTAATATCGAAAGTAGTGTGACTGCATTCAGCACCGATTATACATTAAGCGGGAGTGCGCTTGCTGAGGATATGATGGCTGTGGATAAGAAAGCCATGCTGATGCATGGTGCTAACGCTGAGGATATGAAAGCGTGGAAACAGGAACTTGCTCAGAAGATTCTTTCCGACCCAAGCAGCATATTGGCTTATTATATCATAAATAAGTATATAGGAGAAAAACCGCTCTATGACCCACAGGATAAGGACGATTTGAAAATGATAGGTGCTGTTGCTAACGCTTATAATTCATTCAAGCCTAATGATCCCCGCACCGCATATCTTGTGGCGTTGACTGTGAACAGCCGACGTATGGCTAATCCTGTAGTGAAGATGGATACGATGGTGGTATCGGAAATACCGTTGCTTGATATTTCGTTGCAAGACGAGAGCGGAAAAATGCAGCAACTCAGCAAAGTGTCGGCTCAAGGCAAAGTGGTGGTGTTGAACTTCACTGTTTATAATTCGGAACTTTCACCTGCATTTAATAAGATTCTTGCCGATGAATATAAAAAATATGGCAATAGAGGTTTGGAAATATATCAGATAGCTTATGATACCGATGAATTTACATGGCGTCAAGCTGCAAAGAATCTCCCGTGGATAACGGTATATGACTCCGAAGGACTTAGTTCGGAGAATTTGCCTAAATATAACGTGGGCGGATTTCCGGCAATCTTTATAATTAACCGTAAGGGTGAAGTTGTGGAACGTGTAACCGATATTGAGCGATTGTCTTCTACTATTGCCAAATATATGTAACAACTTCTAAATGTTGCGTTTGATATAGAAAACGCCTTTAAAGATATAGCTTAGGTTTTTGAAAAAGCCTAAGCTGTTTTTTTTGTTCAGGCGAAATGCTTTGAGGATAAGGCGGGGAAGTGCAGTCCATGTATATGCTATGCTTATGTATGCGCCTTCTGCCATAATCACGCCCGGATTACCTGCTCTTGATGATGTTGTGGTGGGGTGATTGTGTTCTACGATGACTATTGGGAAGTATTGGCAATTCATTCCGGCTTTAATGGCATCGAGAATAAAAATGTTCTCTTCTCCTGATTGAAGAACCGGTGCGCCAAGGCCGAAATGCTCGTTGAACCAAAGTTTGCCTTGAACTGAAGTGCGACGGAAAGCAATTTCAAAAGACGTAACAAAGTAACCTTTCTCTAAATTATTCAGGTTAAAAGGTTGCTGAGGATAACGTTTATTGTCATAGCAGAATTTCATTTTAAAAGTAGCAATGTCTAATTCGGGACATTTTTGGAATGTATCGATGACAGCCTTGTAATATTTAGGTCGATAGGAACAATCGTCATCGGCAATGAGGCAAATATCGCCGGTAGCGTGACTGATTGCATTGTTGCGGTTACGACTTAATCCTCTGCCTTGAATGTGTGCTATTTTTACGTCATTACGTATTAGTTCTTGCGGAATGGTGTAGTTCTCATTTGCGTGTGAATGTTGCCACGAAATGAGGTAACTTACTCCCTCGGTGGGTGTAAGTAGCAGATTCATAATGTTGTCGATACCATTATCGATAGTGCAAACTAATACTTCTAATGTCATTTTTTACTGAGTTTATTCCAAAAATTAATATGTCGTTGTGCTACAATGTGACTGTCGTTATGTTTCTCAACAAATTCCCGACTCATGTGAGATAATCTTGGCAATTCATGCTTGTGTTGAATCAGCCATTCGAGTTTGTTGTATATGTCATCGTCATGTAACGGTGAAACGTTTATTATCGGGTGATTATCTTTCTCTCCAATAAAATCGTAGTATTCGGGTTCAGCTCCCGATACAGCCACCATGCCTTGTGCCATGGCAATGAGTGCGTTGGTGGCAGGGGTGTAGGAATAAAGTTGGTCGAGAATTACATGTGATGAGTTCATCATCTGCACATAGTCTTTGTACGGCACGTTCTCCGCTACAGTCATTTCGCATTGGTCAGGATAACGTTCGCATACTCGTTTTAACGCATCCAGTAAGCGGTCGGCTCCTTTGAGAATATTTTTTGACTTCTGTATACCTATGAAAAATTTTACTTTCGGCGGTGTACCATCAATAAAGTGTGGTTGTAAAACTTTTGTGTCTATAGGTATTCCTGCGTATGAAAGAGGTGTTGAACAGCCTTTATATGACATATAATATTCATATAGGCATGCCATGATACCATCCATACTATTAATGAAGTGTTTAAAATAGTTTATGGTATAGTTGTTGTTCCATTGGTTGTGCCTTTTCCATTCTTCTGAAAGAACGTATGGCGATGGTTTATTCCCAATTCTGAAATCGGAGTATCTGAAAGTTTTGCCGTCAAGACATGTTTGTATGTAGGCATATTCGGTGTTTGATGCCGAATAGATGACAAGTTTGTTGTGTCGTTTTATGAAGTCTAAAATTTTTTTCAATTTACTCGGGCGAAGCAAAAGAAAGTGTGGACTGATGATGTGAACCACATCGAACCCCCGCATCTGCGACAGGGTGTGAAGCAATTTAAAAGAGAACTTAATAGTTCCCCATTTGCCGGGTTGTCGTGTAGTGTCTATGTCTCTGCCGGTTTTCTGCCATCCGGATCCGTCGGAAGCCACTACGCAGGTGTGACCCATGTCGGTTAAGGCATGGGCGAGTGTATTGTGAAAATTGCTGGCATCGCCTATAAATAAAACTTTCATTCGTTTTGTTCTTTGATGCGAATATACGAAAGATTAGTGAAAAAACGGTGGTTTTCTTCTGATTTCTGTTTATCTTTGTAACTATGAAGATATTGTTGCTTGGTGAATATAGTAATGTGCATTGGACGTTGGCGGAGGGGTTGCGTGCGTTGGGACATACCGTTACTGTAGCGTCTCACGGTGATTTTTGGAAAAATTACCGGCGAGATATTGATTTGAGGAGAGATACTATAGGGAAGAAAGATACGGTGAGTTTCTTGTGGCGTCTGCTGAAAGCTCTGCCTAAAATGAGAGGTTATGATGTGGTGCAACTCATAAATCCTATGTTTGTGGAACTTAATCCTCCCAAAATATATCCGATATACCGGTATTTGCGTAAGCATAATAAAAAAGTATTCTTGTGTGCGTGCGGGATGGATTATTATTGGGTGAAAACGGGTCTTGAAAAAGTGTTCAGATATGGTGATTTTAATATAGGAGACAAGATTAGACAAACATCTTATTCAGAACGGTTTATTTCTGATTGGTTGAACGGAGCAAAGGGTGAACTGAACCGATATATAGCTGAAGATTGTGATGGCATAATAAGCGGATTATATGAGTACGACGTGTGCTATCGTCGAGCTTTTCCTGAAAAGACCCGCTATATACCGTTCCCGATTAACGTGGGAGTGCTGACACCGAGAGAACCTCACACGGAGACTGATAAGTTGCGTTTCTTTATAGGCGTACAAAAAAATCGGGAGGAATATAAGGGCACTGATGTGATGTATCGAGCTATGTTACGTGTACAAGAGAAATACCCTGATAAAATGGAAATAGTGAGAGTCGAATCGGTTCCTTATGCTCAATATTGCGATATGATGAACAGCAGTGATGTTCTGCTCGAACAATTGTACTCATACACTCCATCAATGAATTCTCTGCTTGCAATGGCTAAAGGCCTTGTACTTGTGGGAGGTGGTGAAGAGGAGAATTATGAAATATTAGGCGAAACGGAATTGCGTCCCATAGTAAATGTCCTTCCCAATGAAGAGGATGTGTGTGATAAATTGGAATATTTGATATTGAATAGGGATGATGTGCATAAGCGTCAGCAAGATAGCGTGACATACGTAAAGCGTCATCACGATCATGTGAAAGTGGCAGCACAATATATCGAATTTTGGAAAAGTAGAGGTAATGAGTAAAATAGAAGTATCTATAGTTATACCGGTATATAATAGAGCGGGGATGGTGAAGGCTACGCTTGAATCGGTGAGAGTACAGACTTATCGCCCCCTTCATCTTGTGCTTGTGGATAATAATTCCACCGATAATACTTTGCAGGTGTTACAGGACTTTAAGAAAGAAAATGAAACGCCGGATTTTACGATAGATGTAATAGAAGAAACTACTCCCGGAGCTTGTGCGGCACGCAATGCGGGTGCAAAACTTGTGAATAGTGAATGGTTGATGTTTTTCGACAGTGATGACACTATGGACGATTGTCTTGTGGCTGAATATGTGAGAAAGGTACAAGAGTGCAAAGGTGATGTAGATGTAGTTGTTACTGATTTGGATTTTAATAAAGACGGACATATATTCCATTCTCATTTTGCTCGGAAAGATTTTCTTGTTAATCATATTTTCCATGCCGGGCTTTCAACGCAGCGTTATATAATGCGGAAGTCGCTGTTTGATAAAGTCGGGAGGTGGAATGAAAACGTTAAATGCTGGAATGATTGGGAACTTGGGGTAAGAGTCTTACTACAGAATCCTCGTGTGGCTGTTCTTGATACGGGAATATATGTCCATGTTACAGTACATGATGATTCTATTACCGGTGCTAATTATTCACAGAATCATGAGCGGCGTGAGTATGCCATAACTGCGGCAATTGATGCCGTAGAACATTCGGAATGTGAATGTAAGAAAATGTTGTGGAAATATTTAATGTATAGGAAAGTCCTTTTGGCTGGGTTGTATAAGAAAGAAGGTTGCTTGGATTTGGCGTGTGCGTTATGGAATGAGGCGTGTGGGGAATTGCAAAACAATACATTGCTAAAATGGTTTTATTGGTTGATGTATAAATATGTAGGTTGTGGGGGACGAGGTTCACAACGGGTAGTTAAGTGTTTAGTACGATAATGTGGTGTTTGCGGCAAGTTTAAGGGGTGTTAAACTCCGCTTGTTTTCTTATTAGGGATAGGCGCAAAAGATAGTTTTTTCCTACATTAGAATCAATGGAAGTGGTGAGTTTTTTGCGGAGAAAGGGAAATTTTTTATTAAATTTGTGGGATTAATGATATTATGCCTGAAAATGAGGGCAGAATGATTACTGATATGGCTGAAGAATACGAAATACAGGAAACGGAACAGCAGGTGAACGGTGACGGATATAATAAATTAGTTACGCTTGAGGCGTTGGAACATATTCGTCGACGTCCGGGTATGTACATTGGCAAGTTGGGTGACGGCTCGCAAAGCGATGATGGTATATATGTTCTTTTAAAGGAAATATTGGATAATGCCATCGATGAGCATGCCGCAGGACATGGCTCTGTGATAGAGGTGGAGGTTAAGGACGGCATGGTGTCGATACGGGATCATGGGCGCGGTATTCCATTGGATTACGTAACTCGCGCTGCTACACTGATGAACACAAGTGGTAAGTTTGACACGCAGAACTATAAAAGTTCGGTGGGACTTAACGGTGTGGGTTTGAAGGCAACCAATGCGTTGTCGGAATGCTGCTATGTTCAGAGTTTCCGTGACGGAATGACAGCGTATTCTTCTTTTGAAAAAGGTAAACTGATAAGTGAAAGCGGTGTGGTTGATGCCAATCCCGAAGCGCAAAACGGAACACTGATCCAATTCAAGCCTGATAATACGATTTTTGTAAATTACAGCTATAATGAGGATTTTGTGGAACGTATGATTAAGAATTATACGTTCTTGAACACCGGACTTACGATTGTTTATAACGGTAAAAAGTATCATTCCCGTAACGGATTGTGCGACCTTGTGAACGAATATATGACAAATGATCCTCTTTATCCCTTGATTCACTTTAAGGATAAGGATATAGAGGTGGTGATAACTCATGCAGCTCAGTATGGCGAAGAGTTTTATTCGTTTGTCAATGGGCAGCACACCACACAGGGTGGTACTCACCAAACTGCGTTTCGTGAGGCCTTGAGCCGTACAATAAAGGAATTTTTCAATAAGAATTTCGAGTATGCCGACATTCGCAACGGTATTGTGGCAGCTATCAGCTTGAAAGTGGTGGAACCTATATTTGAGTCGCAGACCAAGATACGTTTAGGCAGCACCGTTATGTATAAAGACGGTCCCACGATATATAAGTTCGTCAATGATTTCATGAAGAAAGAACTTGACAACTTCCTTCACAAAGAACCTCATGTAGCAGAGGTCATGCTGCGTAAAATCACTGAAAGCGAGAAGGAACGAAAGGCAATGGCAGGTGTAACCAAGATAGCCCGCGAACGTGCCAAGAAAGTGGCTTTGCATAACCGCAAACTGCGTGATTGCCGTGTGCATTTCAATGATACCAAGGGAGATAAGCGTGCCGATTCCATGATTTTTATTACAGAGGGTGACTCGGCGAGTGGTTCTATCACCAAGATACGTGATGTGGAAACTCAAGCTGTATTCTCACTTCGCGGAAAACCACTGAATTCATTTGGCAAAACGCAAAAGGTGGTGTATGAGAATGAAGAGTTTAACCTTTTGCAGGCGGCATTGAATATCGAGGGAGGAATCGATGGCTTGCGTTACAACAAGGTGATTATAGCCACCGATGCCGATGTGGACGGTATGCACATACGCTTGCTTATGCTCACATTCCTGTTGCAGTTCTTCCCCGAATTGATAAAAACGGGGCATGTGTATATACTGCAGACGCCCTTGTTCCGTGTGCGTAATAAAAAGGAGGCTAAACGCAAGTCCCGTAAGGGGGGCGGCTCTGCATCTCAGTCGTCTCCGGAGACGTATTATTGCTATTCGGAGGAAGAGCGGATTGCTGCAATCGAGAAACTTGGAGAAAATGCCGAGATAACACGATTCAAGGGTCTTGGTGAGATTTCCCCGGATGAGTTTAAGGGCTTTATCGGAGAGGATATGCGTCTTGACCGTGTTTCGCTCCGCAAAGAAGACTCCGTCAAGGAGATGCTTGAGTTCTATATGGGCAAGAACACAATGGAACGCCAGAATTTTATCATAGACAATCTTGTGGTTGAAGAAGATGAAGAATTGCAGTGAACAAAGGCGTGTAGCGATGTTTCCCGGAACATTCGACCCTTTCACCATAGGGCATGAATCCATTGTAAATCGCGCCTTGGAGCTTTTCGATGAAATTATTGTTGCTGTAGTAAACAATAATGAGAAGAACTCGTTTATGAGTTTGAATAATCGCATGAAATTTATAGAGAGCGTTTTTAAGGATAACCATAGGGTGCGTGTGGTGGCATTTTCCGGCTTGGTGATAGACGTTGCTCATGCTCAAGGGGCAAGTTGTCTCGTCCGAGGTGTTCGCTCTGTTCAGGATTTTGAGTATGAAAAGAATCTTTCCGACATTTACCGCTCTACCAGCGGATTAGAGTCGGTGCTGCTTTGTTCATATCCCGAATATGGATTTATCAGTTCTACTATGGTCAGGGCGCATCTTGCTCACGGTTATGATGTGAGTGCCTATGTGCCTGTCTCAGGAGATAAGTCATTGTTGGTAGAAGTAAATAAAGAAGACAAGAAAAGATAAGAAGATGAAGATGTTTAAAATCATACAGGTACTGCTTTTTGTGCTATGCACCGTGCCTGCGGCTTATTCAGGAAATCATTCTCAGCGTAATATGAAAAAACTGATGAATGCTGAATATGTGATAAGCGAATTCTATGTTGACAGCGTAAATGAGGATAAGATAGTGGAGGATGCCATCCGCGGCATGCTTGACAAGCTCGACCCGCACTCCACTTACAATACAGCCGAGGAGACGCAGGAACTGCAACAGCCGTTACAAGGTAAATTCAGCGGAATAGGTATATCGTTTAATATGAAACAGGATACGCTGTATGTGATTTCCTTGATGTCTGGCGGTCCGAGCGAACGTGTAGGACTGCGTCCGGGCGACCGCATTGTGTCGGTAAACGATACTGTTGTAGCCGGCGTTAAAATGAAATCCAATGACATTCGCAAGCGATTAATGGGAAAAAAAGGTACGCTTGTGAGAGTGGGAGTGAAACGTCCCGGAGTTCAAGAAACGATGAAATTCGGTATCACACGCGATGAAATTCCCATATATAGCGTAGATGCAGCTTATATGGCAGATCCCGTTACGGGATATATACGCATAAGCCGGTTTGCCGAGGCTACAGCCGATGAATTTGAAGAAGCATTTAAGGAACTGAAAAGCAAGGGTATGAAACAGCTTATTCTCGATTTGAGCGACAATGGCGGTGGGTACTTGAATACGGCAATCGAACTTGCCAATTGGTTCTTGGAAAGCGGGCAGACCATCGTTTACACCGAAGGCAATAAATCTCCCCGATATGATGCTACCGCCAACGGTAAGGGAGGGTATAAAAGTGGCAAACTCGTGGTATTGGTTAATCAGTATTCGGCGTCGGCAAGTGAAATCCTTTCGGGTGCGGTTCAAGACTGGGATAGAGGCGTTGTGGTAGGTCGTCGCACCTTTGGGAAAGGGCTTGTTCAGCGTCAATTCGGGTTTGATGATGGTTCTATGATGCGCTTGACAACAGCTCGTTATTATACGCCTTCGGGTCGTTGCATCCAGAAACCGTATAAGCCGGGAGCGAAGGAAGATTATGATATGGATGTCTATAATCGTTTAAAGGACGGCGAACTTCAGCATGCCGACAGTATACACGTGGCAGATTCCTTAAAATATACGACATTGAAAGCAAAACGCGTGATATACGGAGGCGGTGGTATAATCCCTGATGTGTTTGTACCGGTGGATACCACTGATTACAGCAAGTATTATGCCGAATTGAGCGCAAAAGGTGTATTAATTCAATATACGCTTGCTTTTATAGATAAGCATCGTGATGAATTGAAAGCCGGGTATGCCGACGTGAATGCTTTTGATAAGGGTTTTATTGTGACTGACGAAATGATGAAAGACCTTATAGCTATGGGTGAGAAAGAAGGCGTGAAATATGACGAGCAGCAGTTCAATACAAGCAAAAAACTATTGGAATTGCTGGTGAAATCCTTGATTGCCCGTGATGTATTTGATCAGGAAGCGTTCACCGTCATATATAACAAGCGGAACGATTTGCTGAAAGAGGGACTGCGTGTAATCAACGATGATAATCTCTACAACTCCCTCCTCAAATAAGAAAATGATTATTATCTTTGTGGAAGAAGAAATTTTAACAAGAAATGAAATTGGAATTACGATATGAGTAAAGCTACTGTAAAGAATTTGGAGGCGTTGCGCGAGGCGATGCGGAAAGTTAAAGTGAGTGCGGTAATAATACCCGGTACCGACCCTCACCAGAGTGAATATGTTAATCCGCACTGGAAAGTGCGTGATTGGGTTTCGGGATTTACCGGCAGTAACGGTACAGCTGTTGTTACATTGGATTCAGCCGGGTTATGGACCGATTCGCGTTATTTCCTGCAGGCAGCACAGCAACTTCAGGATTCGGGCTTTGAACTTCATAAGGAGGATATTCCGGGTGAGGCTACCATAAACGAATGGCTTGCCGGAGAGCTTTCGGAAAATGATATTCTGGCAGTGGACGGTCGCTTGTTCTCTGTTATGAAAGCCAATCAGTTGGAAGAATTCTGCGGTGCCAACGGTCTTCGTTTCGCCACCGATTTTGCCCCTGCCGATACTATTTGGGATGAGCGTCCTCCTCGTCCGATGACAAAGGCTTTTGTTCATGATGTCAAGTATGCGGGTGAAACTGCCGAGAGCAAGGTAGAAAGGGTGCTTGATGCCGTGGAGGCTAATGGTGCTGACGCAATATTTATTCCTGCTCTTGACGAAATAGCGTGGACGTTGAATATACGCGGTGCCGATGTGGAGTGTAATCCGCTTGTGGTGTCTTATCTGTACTTGTCGCGTAGTGAGAAAGTTCTTTTTGTAGATGAAGAAAAGATTGATGATGAGGTTGCGGCTCACTTGAACCGTATAGGAGTTAAGGTGATGCCATACGATGATGTGCAGAATTGGCTTGGCAAGCATGTATCGGTAAGCTCTACCATTTTGCTCGATCCTAATCAGGTGAGCGATACGCTTGCCCGTGCACTTGAATGCTATAAGGTATATGCCAAGTCTCCTATAGCAGCGCTTAAAGCCATTAAGAACGAAGTACAGATAGAGGGTACTCGAAAGGCGATGGAGCGTGATGGTGCTGCTCTTGTGCGCCTATGGATGTGGGTAGAGAAAATGGCAGGTACGGAAACCGTCAACGAGACCGATGTAGCCGATAAAGCTATCGAATGTCGCAGCGTGAACGAGTTGTATCGCGGGGAAAGTTTCGGTATGATAGCAGGATACAAGGAACATGGTGCTATTGTACACTATTCGGCAAAACCCGAAACGGCATCTGTGCTTAAGGCAGAAGGTTTGTTGCTTGTGGACACCGGCGCACAATATCTTGACGGTACAACCGATATTACCCGCACAATGTCGCTCGGCAACCCTACAGAAGTTGAAAAACATGATTATACGCTTGTGTTGAAAGGACATTTGGCTATTGGCAGAGCAAAATTTCCGGTGGGAACACGCGGAAGCCAGCTCGATGCACTTGCACGTATATACCAATGGAACGAAATGATGACTTATCTTCATGGAACAGGGCATGGCGTGGGACATTTCCTTGGTGTGCATGAAGGTCCTCAAAACATTCGTTTGAATGAAAATCCTACTACTCTCAAGCCGGGAATGATTACCAGCAACGAACCGGGATTGTACAAAGCCGGTAAATATGGAATACGCACCGAAAACCTTGTTCTTACCGTTCCTGCGGGTCATAGCGATGAATTTGGCGATTTCTTGAAATTTGAGACACTTACGTTGTTTCCGTATGACAGGAATCTGATAGATGTTTCAATGCTGAGTGAGGAAGAAAAAGCACAGGTAAATGCTTATCATGACGAGGTGCGCATGCGTTTGACACCGTATTTGAACGATGAGGAACAAGCTTGGCTTAATGCACGAACCGAAAAAATCTAATATAAAGATACGAAAATGGCATTGATAAAATCAGTAAGAGGCTTTACGCCAAAGATAGGCAAGAATTGTTTTCTTGCCGACAACGCTACTATAATAGGTGATACAACGATAGGAGATGACTGCAGTATATGGTTCGGAACTGTGTTGCGAGGTGACGTGAATACCATTACCATAGGCAACTGTGTGAATATACAGGACGGTTCGGTGCTGCATACTCTTTATCAGAAATCGACTATTGAGATAGGTGACCATGTGTCGGTGGGTCATAACGTTACTATTCACGGCGCAAAGGTGCATGATTATGCGTTGATAGGAATGGGTAGTACGCTGCTCGATGATGCCGAAATAGGCGAAGGTGCTATAATTGCGGCAGGGAGTGTGGTTACGGCAAGAACAAAGGTGGGCGCATACGAATTGTGGGGCGGTGTACCGGCAAAATTCATTAAGATGGTTTCTCCCGAGCAAGGCAAAGAAATCAATCAGAAGATTGCGCATAACTATCTGATGTATTCCAAATGGTATAGTGCAGATGACGCAACCACCGAAATTATTTGAATATAACTTCTGATTAAAGCAACGAAATCTCAAAAATATGGCTTTTTCTGCTTCTGAATGAAATAAAATTTGGAAAAGGCGGGGAAAAGTACTATCTTTGTCGTGCTTTTTGGAGGAGAGCAGTGTGTTTACCGCACTCATTCAGCCGAAAGAGGCTGCCCGGATGGTGGAATGGTAGACACGAAGGACTTAAAATCCTTTGGCTATTGCAGCTGTGCGGGTTCAAGTCCCGCTCCGGGTACAATGATTGTGTAAAGTCTCGTAATCGTCAGATTCACGAGACTTTATTTCTTTTAAATATTTAAATTGATGTTATGAAAACAAGGTTGTTGGCAATATGCTCGGCTGTGGCGATTACGCTGAATTGTGCAGTAATGGCTGCAGGAGTTAAGGATAAGACTGAGAAGGACTGGGCGCAGTTCAGTCGGTATGAGGAAATGAATAAATCTTTGACAAAGTCACCGGCTGTGGTGTTTATGGGTAATTCCATTACCGATAATTGGGCAAAAATGCGTCCCGATTTTTTCAAAAAACATAATATTGCCGGCAGGGGTATAAGCGGACAGGTGTCATCGCAAATGCTTGTGCGTTTTCAGAGCGATGTGGTGGATTTGCATCCCAAGGCTGTGGTTATATTGTCGGGTACTAATGATATAGCGAAAAACAATGGTACTATTGAATTGAAACATGTGTTCCGGAATATAGTTTCCATGTGCCAATTGGCGCAAGTGAACGGTATAACACCAGTTCTGGCATCGTTGTTGCCATGCTCCGGGTTTTATTGGATACCTTCGATAAAGCCTTCGGAGGATATAAAGACGCTGAACGGAATGATTAAGGAATATGCCGAGAAAAACGGTTTTGTTTATGTCGACTATTATGCACCGCTTACGGATGAAAACGGCGGATTACCGAAAAAGTATAGTAATGATGGCGTACATCCTAATACGGAAGCATACGAAATAATGGAACATATAGTGCTGAAAAGCATAGAGCAGTATTTAAAATAAACAATAAGGGCTGTACAAGAATATCATTGTACAGCCCTTATTGTGAAATCAGTTACTTTTGTTTACTATTATCAATGCTCCGATAATACCCGGAATCCACCCGGCAAGAGTTAGCAGGGTTACAATCAGGATAGAACCGCACCCTTTATCGATAACGGCAAGCGGAGGAAATAATATTGAAAAAATAGCTCTGAATAGTGACATAAATGTAATATTGTTATCGGTTTAACCATAGGAATGTGGCTACACTTTCTTTTCCGAGATAGAATGCCTTTGCCTTTACTAATGTTGTCCCGGATGGGATCGTTACCGGTGCGAGCCATTCGGGCGAGTTCTCGTTGGGAGTACTTCCGTCGAATGTATATCTTATCGTAACACCCGGATATTGCTTGTTTGCTATCAGTTTACCGTCTTTTTCGATGATACCCGGTTGCCCTATATGGAACTCAGCTCCTCGCTTTGCCAACTGTGGCAATTCCTTCAATCCTATTTTCAGGTTGTAGTGTGCACGCTCTTCAAGATACAGCTTGCTGTCTTCATTATCGGCTCCCCAAGCCGGATAGGCGTTCCATGCACGTTCCACAATACCGAATATCTTTGGGAATACGTAATGCTGTACGGTTTTATACCCGCGAATGGTCTCAGCCCACAATTGCCCTTGTATTCCCACGATATTTTCTTTCTTAACGATAGCCGGTTTACCTTTTTCTATGGTGGAAAGGTCGTTAATCTTTCCTGAAATAGCACGGCGTGCCGAACGGTACACGTTGAACGGCTGTGCATCCCAAGATGTAAATTCATCGACGACACCTCCCCAATTGTGTCCCGGCTCGTCTTGGTGACGGGAATACATGAAATCGAGGTAGAAGTTATTGGCATTGCTTAGGATTACGGGGTATCCGTTGTTTGCAATATAATAAGGTATTGTATCGCGACTGCCTACGGTACTCCATCCGTTAATCATATAGAAACGTTTAGCGATTTTCTTATGGAAGTCATCAGGGTGTTTCAATGCAGCTTCCTGCCAAGCTCCTGCCTTGATACCTTTCTTTTCAAGATAAGAGGTTATTTGGTCGATATAGTACTCTTCAATCTGTCTTATGGTACTGTATCCGCCCTCTTCTTTCATCTTTTTAATGGCAGGGGAGTGTTCCCAAGCACCATCGGGAACTTCATCGCCTCCTATATGCACTGTTTTAAGCTTAATTCCGGCTTTGTTGTACATAGCTTCGAGCTCGTCTATTATTCTCTTGACAAAACGATAAGTTCCCGGCATGGCAAGGTTCAGTACATTGTCGCTGTAGCCTTGTACGGAAATATAGCTTGTGGTATCGTTGTTGTCCCATACGACAAATTCTTCAGCTTTTTCGGGATCGGTATCGATGTATTTGTTATAGCGGTTTTTCATGGAAAGAATTACAGCCCGCGAATGTCCGGGAGTTTCTATTTCCGGAATGATTTCCACGCCGCGGTTGTGTGCATACTTAATCAATTCGATGAATTCATCGGTGGTGATGTATCCGTTTGCGCTTGTGGTGTTGTCATCGGGATTACCATTACCTGCGTAGGTTTGCATAAGGAAATCTTTTTCGTCATGGGTCATTCCCTTGCGAGAACCGAATGAAGTAAGTTCGGGGATACCGGGGATTTCAAGTCGCCATGCTTCATCGTCATTAAAATGGAACTGGAAAATGTTTATTTTATATGACGCAAGAATGTCGATGAAATCTTTAACGCTTTCATAAGGAGTGTAATTTCGTGCTATGTCAAGCATCATACCGCGATGTCTCAAGTCGGGGTAGTCGGTTATTGTAACCTCTTGCAATTCGTTGGTTCCGCCGGTTCTTTCTAAAGCCGCAATAAAGGTCTTTACGCCATTCAGAACACTGGTAGGAGAATTACCTGCGATTTTGATTCCTTTTCCGGTTACTTGCAACGTATAGTATTCGTAATCTTTGCTGTTGTCGTTCAATAAGGACATGCTTACGGTGAAATCGGCTTTTTCTGTTACCGAAATGCCGCAACCGCTTGCTTTTTCAGCAAGATAAGCAGCTGCAATGTCAAGGGATTTTTCGCTATATTCGGTCTTTATATTGCCCGGGACGGTTATGTTTTTACCTGATTTGCTTATTTTTTTCGGTGTAGGCATGATGTCATATACGCCAAGTGCATTGTCAGCTGATTCCGGGTTTATCTCGGCATTTTTCTTGAACATGAAATTTCCGTCGGGATAATTTACGTATTCTTTGCCTTTTGCCGCCCATTGCAGAGGGTTGTTCATTTCAGTACGTATAAATGGTACGCCTATTGCCTTTTCTCCATGAAAAGCAAAGTGTCCGCCATCAGGACCGAAACATATACCCGGATGTGAACCGTTCTGTATGATGTCTATCACAATGGAGTCACCGGGTGCAAGCGGTCGGTATTTTTCGTTGGGCGTGAAATAGAAATATCCTTTTTTCACGGTTTTCAACGAGAGCGGAGCATCTTCGTTGATTTTCATTGTACGCGGGAACTGGTTATAATAAAATGACCAATTGTTGCCCAACTCTTCATCACTGATGTTGGTGAAGATGTATTTGCCGCTGTATTTGTTTGGTTGCACTCCGTTTTCTCCCATAATCCATTTTACCGAAATCGGAGCTTGTGCCACAGCACTCATGCTTGATATAGCGACAGCCGTAATTAATAGAGGTTTAAATAGCTTGCTTAGCATAAAAATAATCAGTTATAAAGGATTTTTTAAAACATCTCCAAAGTTAAGCAAAATATTAAGAATCTGTTTAAATTTTATTTCGAGATTATTTTAAGGAATATTTTGGAATGGATTTTTTCATCAAATTGCGCAGATGATAGCGAGCTATTACCAAGCGATTTGATAAAAAAGACAACCAAAAGAGCCTTAAAGAATCCGAAACTTGTCCCAAGTAGAACTGTAATAAAATTTTCTTAAAATGTTATTACGGTTTTTCAATCATCGTTTAACTCAGGGTTTTCGATGTGCTTGTTGCGGAATGCCATTGGTGCAATGCCAACCGCTTTCTTGAAATATTTACCGAAACTGGATTGGTCGCAGAAATTGAAATCGTAGGCTATGCGTTGAACCGATGTCCCTGATACGATAAGCGCACTTTTGATTTGGGCGATGACGCTTCTTGTGATTACCTCTTTTGCGGTCTTTTTTGTCTTTTTACGGCATATCTCATTGAGATATTTTGGTGTTATGCATAATTTATCGGCGTAAAACGCTACATTATGCTGTGTCTTGCAATGGGATGACAGCAACCGTAGGAACTCTCTGAAATAATTGTCGGTAGTTGAGAATCCTGCGCCGGCAAAAGCGTTTTTATCGAGAACGTGCTTTGATATTTCGGCAACTGTGAGTATAAGACATCGTATGATTCCATACACGAAATCTGAATTGCGCACATATTTTTCTTCAAGATTGTTATATGTATCAAGGATATCAAATATATTTGTGATGATGCGTTTGCTTTGAGGGTCGTCTGTCAAAGACTTTTCAGGGTACATGAAGATGGTTGCCAAGTAGTCAGCCATGATTCCTATTGTGGAGTCGATGATGGCATCGCTGGAAAACAGGATTACGATTCCTTGAAAATCATCACTTACGTCCAATCCTCTTAATGTGGTGTTGGGAGCAATACAAAGCAGAGTATCTTTTTTAATGTGGTATATCTCTGAGTTGTAACTGATTTTTGCAGTACCATTGGTGCATAATATAAAGCAAGGAAATGGTATAATGAAATCTTCGAGCTTGAGAGTGGGGTTCTTGATGTGAAAAATACGGTAGTTGAGACCTTTTTCAAAATGGAATTTTTCGCTGTTCATATCTTCTCAGTTAAATTTTTTCCAAAAATAGTACAAAATTTCGGAAAGAAAGCCGTGGCGGTTTGTTATGGAACAATAAAAGTGAAAAACAGGCAATATCTTCGCTCTTGTATTCCTTGAAAGTAATCTCGAAATAAAATTAAAGCAACTTCTAATAAAATTTTAAACAGATTCAAGTTTCTTTTGTCTATCTTTGCGGTATTGAAAATAAATGATTATGGCGACAAAACTATGGGAAAAAACAGTACAGGTGGATCATGATGTTGAGACCTACACTGTGGGACGAGATAGAGAAATGGATATGTATCTTGCACGTTACGATGTGCTTGGTTCGCTTGCTCATATTGCGATGCTGGAAACGATAGGGCTTCTCAATAGGGCAGAACTGGAGCAATTGACCGATGCCTTGCGTGAAATATATGCGGAAATAGTTGCCGGTAAATTTGTGATAGAGGACGGTATAGAGGATGTTCATTCTCAGGTGGAACTGATGCTTACCCGGCGTCTCGGCGATGTGGGGAAAAAGATACATTCCGGACGTTCCCGTAACGACCAAGTGCTTGTGGATTTACGTTTGTTTATCCGTAGTGAGATAGAAAGTGTGGTGGAGTATGTAACGTCATTGTTTAAGGCTCTTATTGCCCAGTCGGAGAAATATAAACATGTGCTGATACCGGGTTATACGCATCTTCAGGTGGCTATGCCGTCATCTTTCGGACTTTGGTTTGGAGCGTATGCCGAATCGTTGGTTGACGACCTTATGGTCTTGCAAGCCGCTTATAAGGTGACTAACAGGAATCCTCTTGGTTCGGCTGCAGGATATGGCTCTTCTTTTCCTTTAAATCGCACAATGACAACCCGTCTGCTCGGGTTTGACTCACTTGACTACAATGTGGTGTATGCGCAGATGGGACGAGGAAAGACAGAGCGTATTGTAGCTCAAGCGTTGGCAAATGTAGCTGCCACGGTTTCCAAACTGGCGTATGATGCGTGTATGTATAACAGCCAGAATTTCGGGTTTATCAAGTTGCCGGATGAATATACGACAGGCTCATCCATTATGCCGCATAAGAAAAATCCCGATGTGTTTGAACTTACACGCTCCAAGTGTAATAAGTTGCAGGCGTTGCCATACGAAATAACATTGATTACCAATAATCTGCCGAGCGGATATTTTAGAGACTTGCAGATAATAAAAGAATCGTTTCTTCCTGCGTTCGGTGAATTGAAAAATATACTTTCTATGGTGACGGCAATGGTGACGGGCGTAAAGGTGAATGAAACGGTGTCGGCTGACAGCCGTTATGACCTGATGTTCTCGGTGGAGGAAGTGAACCGGTTGGCGCACGATGGTATGCCGTTCCGGGACGCTTATAAGAAAGTGGGATTAGATATTGAGGCAGGGCAGTTTTCTCCTGTAAAGGAGGTGAATCATACACATGAAGGTTCTATCGGCAATCTTTGTAATGAAAAAATAGAAAAGATGTATTGCTCCATACTTGAAGATTTCGATTTTGATACCTATCATTCTGCTTTTGAACGGTTGTTGGGGAATGAATGTTGAAATGACAATGCAAAAAGAAACTGTTGGCTATGGGCAGACTGTTATATATAATAGGAGTGGCAGTGCAGTTGCTGTTTTGTCTATCTTGCTCTAAAATAGATGACAATATGCTTCCGTCTTATCCTGTGTATATCAATTTGAGTACACTCGGATATTGGGATACTTATGGGGTGGTATCTCCCGGAATGTATCGTATATTCAATAAGAATGAGGGCGTTCCGACCAATTATCCGTATAATGCTAATATTTATACCGGTTATGGAGGGGTGTTGCTTGTGTGCGACTTGTTTGAGAACGCACCGAGGGCTTATGACATGAGTTGCCCGGTGGAACGTCGTGCAGATGTACGCATCTCGGTAGATAGCAGCAATTATGAGGCTGTGTGCGCAAAGTGTGGTTCCCGATATGATGTAATGAGCGGTTGGGGTGCTCCCTTGGATGGAAAAGCCTTGTCGCAAAAGATAGGGTTGACCCGTTATTCCGTGGTTAAAACCGGCAGCGGTTATAATGTGGTGAATTAGTGCTTGCGAGGCAACAAGATGTTGTCGCGGTTTCTTTTTTCGGATGACTTGTTGTCGTGATGTGTATTCCAATCATCGGTATCAAATAATCCGACAGAATCAAACAATCCGAGCAGTAATTCTCCAAAATCTACACCGAGTTTGTTCCCCACCAGTTTAAAGTGTGGGCGAACTATAGGTACTGCGTCCCAGCGTCTTGTTAATGGATTGTAACGTTTTCTTACTCCTATGTCCACGCCAAAGATGTTGTCGTTGGTAGTCGTTGTTAAGAATCCTCCGATGCTATGGTTGTAAGGATTGGAATAGTGATAACGGTTGTTGTTGAAAAAATTATCTGATTCGTACTCGCCGAATACGCTTATTGAAAAGTTCTTGTTGAACGAGTATGACAATTGTCCGCTAAAGAAATTGGAATTATAGGTGAATCCCGGCATATTGTACTTGAGGGCAGATATAGATGCGGTAAAGTTCAGTTTATCGGTGAAGTTGTGAGATATGCCGAAACCTGCATTCCTTACACTGCCTGATATAGGAGTGGATGTGTAACCGCTGTATCCGAAAATATATCCATTGTTCCAGTTTGTTAATTTCCCATAGTTGCTGAAATCGTAAGAATTGATGTTGTGTTGCCACGTGTACATGTCGGCAACAGGTGGTGTGACGAACTTAAAAGAAATATCCGGACGTAGGAATATCAGTGAATCTGTATTAATGAACGTGCGGTATCCCATTGTCGGTAGATTGAAATAAGGAGAGACTGTGGTAATGGGCTTTATCATTAACTGCTTGTCCGATAGATTGTTGCTGCTCTCTTGTGCCGAAGAACTGAAGAGAATCGTAAAGTATAGCAAACTGAATGCGATGTGTTTGTGTGAAAATTTCATACTTATTGTTTTTTGTTTGCTAATTTAGGTAAATAGAACGGATAAATTTTGAAACAAATGCTGTTTTTAAGAAAAATTATGTATCTTTGCGTCCGATTTTAAATGAGAGGAGGTTGTATTTACCCCTATTTGAGAATATAACGGTCTAACATATAATAATATACGCATTGCCATTGTGCGGCTTGTTGCATGTCGGGATGATGTGCAACAATGAATTATAGTGGCTTTAGTCTAAAAATGGCGGTGAAAAGTTTTGACAAATAAAAAGTAATATATAATTTTGTACCGCTAAAAAATAATAATCAAGATAAAACAATTAAAACAGAAATAAAATGATTATCGTACAAGTAAAAGAAGGTGAAAACATTGAAAGAGCTTTGAAGAAGTTCAAAAGAAAGTTTGAAAAAACAGGAGTCGTAAAAGAATTGCGTAGCCGTCAGGCTTTTGAAAAGCCATCGGTAGTTAACCGCAAAAAGATGATGAAGGCTGTTTACGTACAGAAATTGCACCTTAACGAAGATTAATTGAGAATTTTCTGCCCCGAGGAAGAAAAACTCGGGATAAAATTTGGAAATATCGAGCGAATGGCGTAAATTCGTAAGCGTAACGGATAAAACGTTTGCTTATGCTTATCGAATCGTTCATAAAATATATACGGTATGAGTTGAATCTTTCAGCTTATACCGTTTTGTCTTATAGCAACGATTTGAAACAATTCGAGTTGTATTTGACAGGAGGTAAAGGGACGTTTGATGCCGAAAGTGTTACACCGGGTGATATAAGGACATGGATGGCGTTCTTGGCATGCAACGGGAATACGGCACGTACGGTGAGACGGAAATTGCAATCCTTGCGTGCGTTTTATCGGTATCTTATGAAATGCGGAAAAGTGAAAACCAATCCTGCCGATGAAGTGGAAGTGGCAAAGAGTTCTAAGCGTCTTCCCGATTGTGTGAGGCTTGGTAATATTGACAGCCTGTTTGGTGAGGAAGTGGATGAAACCGATTTTGTGTCGGTGCGTGACAATCTTATATTGCTGATGCTTTATACCACGGGGATACGTCGCTCCGAACTTATTGGTTTGCGTGATTGTGATGTGGCGGCAACCGAACTAAAAGTGTGCGGTAAGCGTAATAAAGACAGAATTGTTCCTTTTGGGAAAGAACTCGAAACAGCTATTGCCAAATATCGTAAGTTGCGAAAAAAGGCTGTTGGCGATGTGGAATATTTTTTTGTCAGGGAAAACGGAGAGCCGTTATATCCTACGCTTGTCTATCGATTGGCGCATGAACGTCTTAGCCGGGTTGGCGGTTGCAGTAGGTATAGCCCGCATGTGTTGCGTCACACCTTCGCATCGGCAATGCTTAACGACGGTGCGCAATTGAACAGCGTGAAAGAATTGTTAGGACATGAGTCTCTTGCGGCAACGCAGGTTTATACTCATATAACATATAGAGAACTTAAAACAAATTATGAACATGCTCATCCAAGAGCAATTAAAAAAGGAGGATGATATGGAAGTAAAAATTAAATCTATTCATTTCGATGCGTCTGAAAAACTGGAAGGTTTTGTGAATAAGAAATTGGAAAAATTGGCACGGCGCAATGAGGAAATCACGTTGGCGGAGGTGACTCTGAAAGTAGTGAAACCTGAAACGGCGATGAATAAGGAAGCCGGTATTAAATTGGTGCTTCCGTCTTGCTCCGACTTGTTTGCTTCTAAGATAGCAGATACCTTTGAAGAAGCTGTGGATGTTGCCATAGAGGCATTGGAGCGTCAATTGGAGAAAGCGAAGAAAGATAAATGAATTTGAAATTTTGAAATATTCTTTTTGTGGGAGCGATGTTTTTGTCGCTCCTTGCTTTTGTTGATTAGTAGTTGTTTGGATTTTTATTTCGAGATTGTTCCTTAAAGAATCCGAAGCCATCTTTTTCGGCAATAAACTAACTCATTGAGTAAAATTCAAAACAACAGCTTTGTTGACTTTTTGTGGGTGTGGAAGTACCTTTAAGCGGTGAGGTAAGTTGATTTAGGCGGATTTTGAATAATTTTTTAAGAAAAAATCATGCGAATATTTTGTGAATTAAAAAATATGCGTAACTTTGCACCCGCTAAGAAATCCGAAAGGGTGACAAAATGCCTCTTTAGCTCAGTTGGCCAGAGCACGTGATTTGTAATCTCGGGGTCGTTGGTTCGAATCCGACAAGAGGCTCAAAAGTAGGGTAGGTAGGTAAGTGGTTAAAACGGGCAGACTGTAAATCTGTTGGCTGACGCCTTCGGCGGTTCGAATCCGTCCCTGCCCACTTGATTTTGCGGAAGTAGCTCAGTTGATAGAGCATCAGCCTTCCAAGCTGAGGGTCGCGAGTTTGAGCCTCGTCTTCCGCTCGAAATTTTTTGCCTGTGTAGCTCAGGGGTAGAGCACTTCCTTGGTAAGGAAGAGGTCACGAGTTCAAATCTCGTCACCGGCTCAATGAAAAAAATGATAACAGGGGCGGCGATGTCGGTCTTGTTGATGTTATGAAACGAAACAGAGAAAAGTTAATCATTTAATCAAAAAAATAACAAAGTTATGGCAAAAGAGAAATTCGAAAGATCAAAACCGCACGTAAACATCGGTACAATTGGTCACGTTGACCACGGTAAGACTACTTTGACTGCTGCTATCACTACAGTATTGGCAAAGGCAGGTCTTTCTGAGTTGCGTTCATTCGATTCTATCGATAACGCTCCGGAAGAAAAGGAACGTGGTATCACTATTAATACTTCTCACGTAGAGTATCAGACTGCAAATCGTCACTATGCACACGTTGACTGTCCGGGTCACGCCGACTATGTAAAGAACATGGTTACCGGTGCTGCTCAGATGGACGGTGCTATCATCGTTTGTGCTGCAACTGACGGTCCGATGCCTCAAACTCGCGAACACATCCTTCTTGCACGTCAGGTGAACGTACCTCGTTTGGTTGTATTCTTGAACAAGTGCGATATGGTTGATGACGAAGAAATGTTCGAACTTGTTGAAATGGAAATGCGTGACCTTCTTTCTCAATATGAGTATGATGGTGACAATACTCCTATCATCCGCGGTTCTGCTCTTGGCGCATTGAACGGTGAAGCACAATGGGAACAAAAAGTTATGGAGCTTATGGCTGCTGTTGACGAATGGATTCCACTTCCTCCGCGTGATATCGATAAACCATTCTTGATGCCGGTTGAAGACGTGTTCTCTATCACAGGTCGTGGTACTGTAGCAACAGGTCGTATCGAAACAGGTATCGTTAAGGTAGGTGACGAAGTTCAAATCATGGGTCTTGGTGCTGACTTGAAGTCTGTTGTAACAGGTGTTGAAATGTTCCGCAAACTTCTTGATCAAGGTGAAGCTGGTGATAACGTAGGTCTTCTACTTCGCGGTATCGATAAGAATGAAATTAAGCGTGGTATGGTGCTTTGTCACCCTGGAGTTGTTAAACCTCACTCTGAATTCAAGGCTTCAGTTTATGTATTGAAGAAAGAAGAAGGTGGTCGTCACACTCCGTTTAAGAACCACTATCGTCCTCAATTCTACGTTCGTACTCTTGACGTAACCGGTGAAATTACTCTTCCGGAAGGCGTAGAAATGGTAATGCCGGGTGACCACGTAGAAATTACTGTTAAGTTGATTACTCCTGTAGCATGTGATAGAGGTCTTCGTTTCGCTATCCGTGAAGGTGGTCGTACAGTAGGTTCAGGTCAAATTACTGACATCCTTGACTAATCAAAAAACGATTAATATAATAAGCCGGTCACTACGGTGACCGGTAGCTTACGGGAATAGCTCAGTCGGTAGAGCACTGGTCTCCAAAACCAGGTGTCGGGAGTTCGAGCCTCTCTTCCCGTGCTAAAGTTTTTAAAGTAATGAAGAAATTAAAAATATTTACGGATATCGAGGAATCTTATAACGAACTTGTATATAAGGTTTCTTGGCCAACCAAGAGCCAACTGGTCGAGAGCAGTGTCGTGGTTATGGTAGCTTCCATCATAATCGCAATAGTGATATTTGCTATGGACTGGATAATAGACGCGATAATGCACTTAATCTACGGTTTGGGTTTCTAATCGTCGGTCAAGTAAGTTATGAATATTCAAAGTGGTAAATCAATGGCTGGAGAAAAGAAAAGATGGTACGTATTGCGTGCTATATCGGGAAAAGAGGCTAAAGTGAAGGAAATTCTGGATGCGTCCATGAAGAATACCGATCTTGGCAAATATCTTTTTCAAGTATTGATACCTACTGAGAAAGTCTATACTACACGTAATGGGAAAAAGGTTCTGAAAGAAAGGAATCTTTATTCCGGTTATGTGTTTGTCGAGGCTGAACTCACCGGAGAGGTTGTGAATACATTGGTGAATACAACTAACGTGATTGACTTCATTCGCGGAAGGGATAAGGAACGTCGTCCGGAACCGATACGTGAGAGTGAAGTTGCTCGTATGCTTGGAGCTGCCGATGAACAGCAGGAAACTGATGATGCAGTCGCTAATGACTTCATTGTGGGTGAAACTGTGAAAGTGAATTACGGTCCGTTCAATGGTTTTACCGGTGAAATTGAGGAGGTAAATCGCGAAAAACGCAAACTGAAGGTGATGGTGAAGGTATTCGGCAGAAAGACGCCTCTTGAATTGGATAATTCGCAAGTAGAAAGGGAATAACAAGCAATTTTGTTACGGTGCAAGTTAAACCCGCCTAACTAAACAAAAAAAAGAAGAAAAATGGCTAAAGAAATTGCTGGACAGATCAAATTGCAGATTAAAGGTGGAGCGGCAAACCCTTCACCGCCAGTAGGACCTGCTTTGGGTTCTAAGGGTATTAACATCATGGAGTTTTGCAAGCAATTCAATGCCCGTACTCAAGACAAAGCAGGCAAAGTACTTCCGGTAGTAATTACTTATTATACCGACAAGAGCTTTGATTTCATCGTTAAGACGCCTCCTGTAGCTGTACAGCTTTTGGAAGTTGCTAAAGTGAAATCCGGTTCTGCTCAGCCTAATCGTAAGAAAGTGGCTGAAATTACTTGGGAACAGGTGAAGACAATTGCAGAGGATAAAATGCCTGATTTGAACTGTTTTACTTTAGACTCAGCTATGAAGATGGTTGCAGGAACAGCTAGAAGTATGGGTATCACTGTTAAGGGTGCTTTCCCGGAAAACAATTAAAACTTAAATTGACATGGGTAAACTGACAAAGAATCAAAAGTTAATTAAGGAGAAGATTGAACCAGGAAAAGTGTACACTCTTAAGGAAGCAGCAGCGATGGTTAAGGAAATAACTTTCACCAAGTTTGATGCTTCGGTAGATATAGATGTACGTCTGGGTGTCGATCCTCGTAAAGCAAATCAGATGGTTCGCGGCGTGGTTTCATTACCACACGGAACAGGTAAGCAGGTACGTGTATTGTGCTTGTGTACCCCGGATGCTGAGGCTGCTGCTAAGGAAGCAGGCGCTGACTATGTAGGTCTTGATGAATACATTGAGAAAATCAAAGGTGGATGGACCGACATTGATGTGATTATTACACAACCTGCTATCATGGGTAAGATTGGTGCTTTGGGTAGAGTGCTTGGTCCTCGCGGATTGATGCCTAACCCTAAGAGCGGTACTGTTACTCCTGATGTAGCTAAGGCAGTGAAGGAAGTGAAACAAGGTAAGATTGACTTTAAAGTAGACAAGAACGGTATCGTACACGCATCAATCGGTAAAGTATCATTTGATGCTGATAAAATCAAAGACAATGCTAAGGAATTCATCAGCACTTTGATTAAACTTAAACCGGCTACTGCTAAGGGAACTTATCTAAAGAGTATTTATCTTTCAAGTACAATGAGTTCAGGTCTAAAGATTGATACTAAATCAGTCGAAGAGTAACCCCTTAAAGATTTAGAAGAAATGAGAAAGGAAGATAAATATACAGTTGTAGAGAATATCTCTAATATCCTAAAGGATTACAGTTGCGTATATTTGGCTGAAACTGCGGGACTTAACGCAGAAAAGACCACTGAGTTGCGCCGTGCTTGTGCAAAGGCTGAAGTGAAACTTGTTGTGGTTAAGAATACATTGCTTAAAAAGGCAATGGAGCAGTCAGATGTAGATTACTCAGGTCTATATCCTGCAATGAAGGGTTCGACCTCATTGTTGCTAAGCAACACAGGTAATGCTCCTGCTAAATTGCTTAAAAGCTTTATCAAGAAGGATGATAAGCTTCCTGTATTGAAAGCTGCTTACGTTGAGGAAACAGTTTATATGGGTGCTGAACAACTTGATTTCTTGGCAAGCTTGAAGAGCAAGAACGAACTTATTGCAGATGTTGTGGCATTGTTGCAATCGCCTGCTAAGAACGTTATCTCAGCATTGCAGTCAGGTGGCAATAAGTTGCATGGCATACTTGAAACATTATCAAATAAAGAATAAAAACAAACAAATTAAATTATACAAAAATGGCAGATTTGAAAGCTTTTGCAGAACAATTAGTTAACCTTTCAGTAAAGGAAGTAAACGAACTTGCTCAAATTTTGAAAGAAGAATATGGTATCGAACCGGCTGCTGCAGCTGGTGCTGTTGCTGCTGCTCCTGGAGCTGCAGCTGCTGCTGAAGAAGAAAAGAGCTCATTTGACGTAGTTCTTAAATCAGCAGGCGCAGGCAAGTTGGCTGTTGTTAAATTGGTTAAGGAACTTACAGGTCTTGGCTTGAAGGAAGCTAAAGAACTTGTAGACGGTACTCCAAGTGTTGTTAAGGAAGGTCTTGCTAAGGCTGACGCTGAAGGTCTTAAGAAACAACTCGAAGAAGCTGGCGCAGAAGTTGAACTTAAATAATATTGCCTGAATTTCAGGTAATTAGGTTAAGAATCCCTTAAACAGTCGATTCTTAACCTTTTTGTGTTATTATTTTAATTTGAGTTCACTTAATATATTTTTCAATGTCAGTTACAATTAAACAACCACGCGTAAATTTTGCGTCTGTCAAGAATCCGCTACCATTTCCGGACTTTCTTGACGTGCAATTGAAGTCATTCAGGGACTTCTTGCAATTAGATACACCAACTGAAAAAAGGAAAAACGAGGGACTCTATAAGGTTTTTGCCGAGAATTTCCCTATCGCGGATACACGCAATAACTTTGTATTGGAATTCCTTGATTATTATATCGATCCTCCAAGATATACGATAGAGGAGTGTTTGGAACGTGCATTAACGTATAGTGTGCCTTTGAAGGCAAAGTTGAAACTATATTGCACTGATCCCGATCATGAAGATTTCGCTACAGTAGTTCAGGATGTATATCTTGGACCGATTCCGTATATGACCGATAAAGGTACGTTCATCATCAATGGTGCTGAGCGTGTAGTAGTGTCACAATTGCACCGTTCACCGGGTGTGTTCTTCGGGCAGAGTACGCATGCCAACGGTACAAAGTTGTATTCGGCTCGTATCATCCCGTTCCGCGGTTCGTGGATTGAGTTTGCTACCGATATCAACAATGTGATGTACGCCTATATCGACCGTAAGAAGAAATTGCCTGTAACTACATTGTTACGTGCGATAGGTCTTGAAAGCGATAAGGATATTATCGAGATTTTCGGACTTGCTGAAGAACTCAAAGTTAATAAGACAAATCTGAAAAAAGCAGTGGGACGCCGTCTTGCTGCCCGTGTACTGAAAACTTGGATTGAAGACTTTGCCGATGAAGATACCGGAGAAGTGGTGTCTATCGAGCGAAATGCTGTTATTCTCGACCGTGAAACAGTGATTGAAGAAGAAAATCTTCAAGAAATCCTTGACTCGGGAGTACAGACTATTCTTGTACATAAGGAAGACGCTAATGTAAATGACTATTCAATCATTTTCAATACACTTCAAAAAGATACAACCAACTCGGAACGTGAGGCTATCCAATATATCTACCGTCAGTTGCGTAATGCAGAGGCTCCGGATGATGCAAGTGCTCGTGAAGTGATTCAGAACCTGTTCTTCTCTGAAAAACGATATGACTTGGGAGAAGTGGGACGTTTCCGTATAAATAAAAAATTAGGCTTAACCACATCGATGGATGTGAAGGTGCTTACCAAGGAAGATATTATCGAGATTATCAAGTATCTGATAGGTCTTGTAAACTCTAAAACCGATGTGGATGATATCGACCACTTGAGTAACCGCCGCGTTCGTACTGTGGGTGAGCAACTTTATAATCAGTTCGGTGTGGGACTTGCACGCATGGCTCGTACTATCAGAGAGCGCATGAATGTGCGTGACAACGAAGTCTTCACTCCGATAGATTTGATTAACGCTAAGACTATTTCGTCGGTTATCAATACTTTCTTCGGAACCAATGCGTTGTCACAATTCATGGATCAGACCAACCCGCTTGCCGAAATCACTCACAAGCGTCGTATGTCGGCGTTAGGTCCCGGCGGTCTGTCTCGTGAACGTGCAGGTTTCGAGGTACGTGACGTTCACTATACACACTATGGACGTCTATGTCCGATTGAGACACCGGAAGGTCCTAACATCGGTCTTATATCTTCACTCTGCGTATATGCCAAGATTAATGATTTGGGATTTATCGAGACACCGTACCGTACTGTAGAGAACGGTAAGGTGAATTTGGATAATAGCGAAGTAGTTTACTTGACGGCAGAAGCAGAGGAAGGTCAGATAATAGCTCAGGGAAATGCTCCGCTTAACGATGATGGAACATTTATCCGTAATAAGGTTAAGGCTCGTTATGATGCCGATTTCCCTGTGGTGGCTCCGGGAGAGGTACAGTTGATGGACGTTTCACCGATGCAGATTTCTTCTATAGCCGCTGCAATGATTCCTTTCTTGGAACATGATGACGCCAACCGTGCATTGATGGGATCAAACATGATGCGCCAGGCAGTTCCGTTGCTACGCAGTGAAGCTCCTATTGTAGGTACAGGTATCGAAGCACAGTTGGCATACGATTCGCGTACTCAGATTCAAGCTGAAGGTGCCGGTGTAATCGAATATGTGGATGCGAGCGTAATCAGAATACGTTATGACAGAACGGAAGATGAGGAATTTGTAAGTTTCGATTCTCCTGTTAAAGAATATAAGTTGCCTAAGTTCCGTAAGACTAACCAAAGCACTACTATCGACTTGCGCCCTATATGCGACAAGGGTCAGCGTGTGGAGAAGGGCGATATACTCACCGAAGGTTATTCTACAGAAAACGGTGAATTGGCAATCGGACGCAATTTGAAAGTTGCGTATATACCTTGGAAGGGATATAACTACGAAGATGCTATCGTGCTTAACGAACGTGTTGTGCGCGAAGATATATTGACTTCTGTCCATGTGGATGAGTATACGCTTGAAGTGCGTGAGACTAAACGCGGTATGGAAGAATTGACTTCAGATATTCCTAATGTAAGCGAAGACGCTACAAAAGACCTTGACGAACGCGGTATTATTCGTGTAGGTGCTCATGTAGTGCCGGGTGATATTCTTATCGGTAAGATTACTCCTAAGGGAGAAAGCGATCCTACTCCGGAAGAAAAACTTTTGCGTGCAATCTTCGGTGATAAAGCGGGCGATGTGAAAGATGCGTCATTGAAAGCATCACCTTCATTGAAGGGTGTGATTATCGATACACATTTGTTTGCGCGTGCCGTGAAGAAAAAGAAAGGCAAGGCTGCTAATGCACAATTGCCTATGCTTGATGAAGAATATGATGAAAAGAAGTCGGAATTAAAGGCTATTCTTATTAAGAAACTTCTTGTACTTACTAAAGGCAAGCAATCGCTTGGTGTAAAGGACTTCATGGGAACAGAAATTGTACCTAAGGCTGCAAACTTCACAGAGGCTCTGTTGAAAGAAATCGACTATGAAGTGGTAAACTTGAGCAAATGGACTTCTGATGCACATGCCAATGACATGATTGCAGCTACTGTAGGCAATTATTTGCGTAAGTACAAAGAAATTGATGCGGAATTACGTCGTAAGAAATTTGATATTTCAATAGGTGACGAACTTCCATCAGGAATCATGCAGATGGCAAAGGTTTACGTTGCTAAAAAACGTAAAATCGGTGTCGGTGATAAGATGGCGGGACGCCACGGTAACAAGGGTATTGTTTCACGTGTGGTACGTCAGGAGGATATGCCGTTCTTGGAAGATGGAACACCTGTAGACTTGGTATTGAACCCGCTTGGTGTGCCTTCTCGTATGAACCTTGGACAGATTTTTGAGGCAGTACTTGGATGGGCCGGTCGTGAGTTGGGTGTTAAGTTTGCAACACCGATTTTCGACGGTTGTAACCTTGATGACTTGAACGAGTGGACCGACAAGGCAGGATTGCCGCGTTATGGAAAAACCTATTTGTATGATGGCGGTACCGGAGAACGTTTCCACCAGCCTGCAACCGTAGGTGTAACATACTTCTTGAAGTTGGGACACATGGTTGAAGATAAGATGCATGCGCGCAGTATCGGTCCGTACTCATTGATTACTCAGCAGCCGTTGGGCGGTAAGGCTCAATTCGGAGGTCAGCGTTTCGGAGAAATGGAAGTTTGGGCGCTTGAAGCATTCGGCGCATCTCATATTCTTCAAGAAATCCTGACAGTCAAGAGTGATGACGTGGTAGGACGCAGCAAGGCATACGAGGCTATTGTGAAGGGCGATGCAATGCCTAACCCGGGCATTCCGGAATCCTTGAACGTGCTATTGCATGAATTACGCGGTTTGGGACTAAGCATCAAGTTAGAATAATAAAGTAAAGAAGATAAATATGGCTTTTAGAAAAGATAACAAGATAAAGACTAACTTTTCGAAGATTTCCATCGGATTGGCATCTCCGGATGAAATTCTGGAACAGTCGAGCGGTGAGGTTTTGAAACCCGAAACCATCAATTACCGCACGTATAAGCCGGAACGTGACGGATTGTTCTGCGAGCGTATTTTCGGTCCCGTAAAGGACTATGAATGCCATTGCGGAAAGTACAAAAGAATCCGTTACAAAGGTATCGTGTGCGACCGTTGCGGTGTAGAAGTTACCGAAAAGAAAGTGCGCCGTGAACGCATGGGACACATTCAGCTTGTGGTTCCTGTGGCGCATATCTGGTATTTCCGCTCATTGCCTAATAAAATAGGCTATCTTTTGGGTTTGGCGTCAAAGAAACTTGACGCAGTAATCTACTATGAGCGTTATATCGTTATCAACCCCGGTGTGGCTGAAGAAGTTCAACCTCTTGATTTGTTGTCGGAAGACGAATATCTTGATATTATAGATAAGCTCCCGAAAGAAAATCAGTTGCTTGAGGATGATGATCCTAATAAGTTCGTTGCCAAGATGGGTGCAGAGGCTATCTATGAACTGCTTTTGAAACTTAATCTTGACGAATTGTCATACGAATTGCGTCACAAGGCAAATACAGAAGGCTCACAACAGCGTAAGACCGAAGCATTGAAGCGTCTTCAAGTAGTGGAGAGTTTCCGTGCATCTAAGAATCGCAATAAGCCTGAATGGATGATTTTGAATGCAATACCGGTTATCCCGCCGGAATTGCGTCCGTTGGTGCCGCTTGATGGCGGACGTTTCGCTACAAGTGACTTGAATGACTTGTATCGTCGCGTTATCATCCGTAACAATCGTTTGAAACGACTTATCGAGATTAAGGCTCCGGAAGTAATTTTGCGCAATGAAAAGCGTATGCTTCAAGAGGCTGTTGATTCTCTACTTGATAATTCACGCAAGTCGAGTGCGGTAAAAACCGATGCAAATCGTCCATTGAAATCTCTATCAGACAGTTTGAAGGGTAAGCAAGGACGTTTCCGTCAGAATTTGCTTGGTAAGCGTGTCGATTATTCAGCTCGTTCGGTTATCGTTGTAGGACCGGAGTTGAAGATGCATGAATGCGGTCTTCCCAAATATATGGCAGCTGAACTTTACAAGCCGTTCGTTATCCGCAAACTTATAGAACGCGGTATCGTAAAGACTGTAAAGAGTGCGAAAAAAATCGTTGACCGTAAAGAACCGGTCGTTTGGGATATTCTTGAATACGTGATGAAGGGTCATCCGGTGTTGTTGAACCGTGCCCCGACACTTCACCGCTTGGGTATTCAGGCATTCCAGCCAAGAATGATAGAGGGTAAGGCTATCCAGTTGCATCCGCTTGCTTGTACGGCGTTCAATGCCGACTTCGACGGTGACCAGATGGCGGTTCACTTGCCTTTAGGTAATGAAGCTATAGCAGAAGCTCAATTGTTGATGCTTGGTTCACACAACATTCTTAACCCTGCAAATGGTGCGCCTATCACAGTGCCATCTCAGGACATGGTGCTTGGATTGTATTATATAACCAAGCTCCGCAAGGGTGATAAGGGTGAAGGCTTGAAATTCTATGGACCGGAAGAGGCTGAAATAGCATATAATGAAGGTAAAGTTACTCTTCATGCGATAGTGTCGGTTGTGGTAGATGACATCGATGAGAACGGAAATCGTGTGAAAGTACTGAAAGAAGAAACTTCAGTAGGACGTATATTGTTTAATCAGTACGTACCTAAGGAGATAGGATACGTAAATGAGATTATATCAAAGAAATCTTTAAGAACCATTATCGGTAAGGTAATCAAGTCTTGCGGTGTACCTCGTTCGGCTCAGTTCCTTGATGACATCAAGAACTTGGGTTATCAAATGGCGTTCAAGGGTGGTTTGTCGTTCAACTTGGGCGACGTGCTTATCCCGGCAGAAAAGGAAACGCTTGTGAATGAAGGTTATGCCCAAGTGGAAGAAGTAATGAACAACTATAGTATGGGTTTCATTACCAATACCGAGCGTTATAACCAGATTATCGATATTTGGACACACGTCAACTCTGACTTGACCGACATTCTGATGAAGCAATTGTCAAGTGACAACCAAGGATTCAACTCAGTATATATGATGCTTGACTCGGGAGCGCGTGGTTCTAAAGACCAGATTCGTCAGTTGTCGGGTATGCGTGGTTTGATGGCAAAACCGCAGAAAGCCGGTGCAGAAGGCGGACAGATTATCGAGAACCCGATTTTGGCGAACTTTAAGGAGGGCTTGAGCGTGCTTGAGTACTTTATTTCAACTCACGGTGCACGTAAGGGTCTTGCCGATACAGCGTTGAAGACAGCCGATGCCGGTTACTTGACACGTCGTCTTGTCGATGTTGCTCATGACGTGATTATCACCGAAGAGGATTGTGGTACTTTGCGTGGTCTCGTTTGTACCGAAGTCAAGAACAACGAAGATGTTGTTGCTTCACTTGGTGAACGTATCGTGGGACGCGTATCGGTACATGATGTTATAGATCCTATTTCCGGTGAAGTTATCGTCAAGAGCGGTGAAGAAATTAGCGATACTGCAGCTAAGCGTATCGAGCAGTCACCTATCGAAAGCGTTGAAATCCGTTCAGTGCTTACTTGTGAAGCTAAGAAAGGTGTATGCGCTAAATGTTACGGACGTAACCTTGCAACCAATCGTATGGTTCAGAAAGGTGAGGCTGTCGGCGTAATTGCTGCACAATCAATCGGTGAACCGGGTACTCAGTTGACACTTCGTACATTCCACGTCGGTGGTGTGGCTTCAAATATAGCTGCAGTTTCTAATATCACATCACGCTATGATGGTATTTTGGAAATAGATGAATTGCGTAGTGTTCAGGCTGAAGATCATGAAGTGGTAGTAGGTCGTATGGCTGAAATGCGTATCTTAGAACCTAATACCAAGATGATACTGACAACTGCCAATATCACTTATGGTTCCAAGCTGTATAAGAAGAACGGAGATATAGTCAAGAAGGGCGATTTGATATGCGAATGGGACCCGTTCAATGCGGTTATCGTTTCCGAAGTTGCCGGTAAGGTTAAGTTCAATAACGTTATAGAAGGTGTTACTTTCCGTGATGAAGTGGATGAAGCATCCGGTATCAGTGATAAGATTATCATAGAATCTAAGGATAGAACGCGCGTACCTGAAGCTCAATTGCTTGATGCCAACGGAGAACTTATCAAGACATATTCTTTACCGGTGGGTGCTCACTTGATGGTAGAAGAGGGTGTGGAATTGAAACCGGGTGAAGTGTTTGTGAAGATACCTCGTGCCGTAGGTGGAGCAGGTGATATCACTGGTGGTCTGCCTCGAGTAACCGAGTTGTTCGAGGCTCGTAACCCGTCTAATCCGGCTATCGTAAGTGAAATCGATGGTGAAGTGTCATTTGGTAAAATCAAGCGCGGTAATCGTGAAATTGCGGTTACATCCAAGCTTGGTGAAGTCAAGAAATATTTGGTACCTCTGGCTAAGCAAATTCTTGTTCAAGAAAACGACTATGTGCGTGCCGGTACAGCATTGTCCGATGGAGCAATTACTCCGAGCGACATCTTGAATATCAAGGGACCGACTGCAGTTCAGGATTATATAGTTAACGAGGTTCAAGACGTATATCGTTTACAAGGTGTGAAGATTAATGATAAGCACTTTGAAGTAATCGTGCGTCAAATGATGCGTAAGGTAAATGTACTTGATCCGGGCGATACCCGTTTCCTTGAGCAACAAGTGGTTGACAAGCGTGAGTTTATGGATGAAAATGACCGTATATGGGGTAAGAAAGTCGTGGTAGATGCCGGAGACTCAACAACTGTTAAACCGGGTCAGATTATCACAGCGCGTAAATTACGTGACGAAAACTCTGCGTTGAAACGCCGTGACTTGAAGATTATCGAAGTGCGTGATGCTGTTCCTGCTACATCAGAGCAGATTTTGCAAGGTATCACCCGTGCAGCTCTTCAAACTTCAAGTTTCATGTCGGCTGCATCATTCCAAGAAACCACTAAGGTTCTTAACGAAGCGGCTATCAACGGTAAGACCGACTATTTGGAAGGAATGAAGGAGAACGTAATTTGCGGTCACTTGATACCTGCCGGAACTGGTCTTCGCGAGTACAATTCGCTTGTAGTTGCAAATCTTGATGATATAGAACGTGCAAATATGAAGAAAGAAGCCGGAGTTCTTGATGAAGAACTGGTAGGATAATCTTCTTTTGAAATACTCATTAATTACGCCCGATGATTTTATATTGTCGGGCGTAATTTTTTCTATCTTTTTATTGAACCTGACTTGAAATTACGTCGGAAAATCAAGTGCTTTTTTAGGGTAGAAACTAAGTTATTCGCTTTATAATTATAGTACTTTAACCCCAAAAATGAATTTGATATGAAGAAACAATTACGCATTACTTTATTAGCGTTGTGTATGATGGTGACAACAACTTTTTATTCCGCTGCTTTCACTGTGGATGGAATAACCTATGGTGTTTTGTCAGCCGATAACGCTACAGTTGAGGTGAAATCAGGGAACTATTCCGGAGATATTGTGATACCGGAGAAAGTAACAGATGGCGGTGTGGAATATACGGTTACAGCTATCGGTAATTCGGCATTTTACTATTGCTATTCTATTACAAGCATAACTATGCCCAATACGATAACCTCTATTGGAGAAAGTGCATTTGAAGTGTGTGCCGGAATCAAGACAATAACTATTCCTGAAAGTGTAACCACTATAGGAAATGGTGCATTCGGTTATTGTAATTCATTGACATCGCTGTTCATTCCTAAAAATGTAACTTCTATTGCCACATACATTACTTATGGCGCAAAGAAACTTCAAGAAATCACGGTAGATGAGGGGAATCCTAATTATGCGTCTTATGACGGTGGGCTTTATGATAAGAACATAACCACGTTATATGCATATCCAAATAAAAGATATGAGGATGTAGTGCTTCCGGAAGGATTGACTACTATCATGGACGGAGCATTCTGGGAATGCTCGGATATTAAAAGTATAGCAGTCCCTGAAAGTGTGACAACATTGAAACCTTTTTGCTTTTATAGTTGTGAAAAACTGACTTCAATCACTCTACCGCAGAATATAACTACGATACCGCAAGGTGCATTCTATTATTGTACTTCATTGGAGGCGGCTGTTGTTCCTGATAATGTAACTAATATAGGGCAGACGGCATTTGCCAATTGTGATAATCTGAAGAGTGTCAAAATAGGAACCGGCGTAACATCTATAGGTATGTCGGCATTTATGAACTCGGCAAATCTTTCTGACCTTGTTTTACCGGCGGGATTGAAGTCATTGGGAATGTCCTCTTTGCGTGGAACAGCAATAGAGACAATAACCATACCGAAGAAATGTACTTCAATCGGGGATTATACATTTATGTCTTGTAATAAACTTAAAGAAATTCTTGTTGAAAGTGGAAACACCAAGTTTAAATCAATAGACGGAATGTTATGTGACTACCAAGGTTGGAAAGTGATAGCATGGCCCGGAGGTAAGGCAGCAGAATATTCTATACCTGCCGGTATCACTAATATAGGAGATGAATCATTTTATTATTGTGAAACATTAGAAAAAATTGAACTCTGTAATGATGTAACCACTATTGGCAGTTATGCGTTTGGTGATGATACAAGTCTTAAAACAGTAATTTTGGGTGAAAAAGTTTCATCTATAAAAGATGGTGCATTTTCAGGTTGTAGTTCTTTGAGTGAAATATATTGCAATAATCCTACACCAGTAACTATTACTGCCGATGTCTTCAAGAACGTCGCAGCTGCTAATTGTACGTTGTATGTTCCGGTAGGTGCAAAATCGGCATACGAGAGTGCTGCTGTGTGGAAAACATTCAAAATAAAAGAGCAGACAACTTCGATTGAAGATAAATTGGCAGAAAACTTGAAAGTAAGAGCCATAGCCGGTTCTATTTTAGTGGAGGGAATTATCGAAAATGAAGTAGAAGTGTTCTCTATCAGTGGCGAATTGATATATAAAGGAACAGATTCAACGATTGCTGTAAATCAGCCGGGAATTTATCTTGTACGTGTTGGAAATGAAGCGAAAAAGATAATTGTCAGATTTTAATAGGACTAAACATTAAAGTGGCAGGCTGTGAGGATAATTCCTACAGCCTGTTTCTTATTGTATTAAAATGATTGTTAGAATTTATATCCGATTGATACCATTAAGTTTGAATTCTTGAATTTACCGTTATTGTCATTGTTTATGTTGGTTAATCCAAAATCATATCCAATAGAAATAGGTATGAGTTTATTGATTTCAGCACCAAATCTGAAACCTAATCCCATGTCAAAACGCTTTACTCCTCCTTTTTCGCTAAATGTGTCAACCGTCAATGATTCACCTTCAGATTCAAGTTTAATCTTTCCAAAAATCCCGATTCCAAAATATGGACCGAATTCTCCAAATAAAGCAAATTTCTCGTTAAAAGTGTGCTTGTAACTCCCGATATTACAAAAGTGAGTTGTCGAAGTTCACGCTAACGGAATAAAGCAAAAATGCGCTTTCTTATTATGTCTATTGCAACTGCAATATTACAAAGGTAATGAATATTTTGAGAAAAGTATTGATTTGAATAAAAAAAGGTGTAACTTTGTGGGCGATATGGTGTTGTTGAGCGATGTATCGTTGCAAGACAATGAAAAGGGAATCGGGTGAGAATCCCGGACAGAATCCGCTGCTGTATATGCTCTCGGATAATGCCCAGTAGCCAATCTTATTCCACTGCTTATTCTATTGCGGGAAGGAAGGTGAAAGAGGGTGAGAGCGAGTCAGAAGACCTGCCATGTCGTTTAATTGTTTAACGGCTCTCGGTAATTAGAGCTTAAACGACTTAGAATGTTACGAAAGAAAATATTATGCTTTATTGGCGTGCTGGTGAATGTTTTGTTTCAGGCGCATGATGTCTTGGCTGTGGAAGTTGAGGCTCTTGACACTACGCTTAGATTGAACGAAGTAAGTATTGTACGCGAATATAAGCCGTATATTGAGGTTATTCCCGCTCAGAAATTGGAGGGTGAGCAGCTTCAGCGACTTAACAGTTTTTCTGTTGCCGATGCAGTGCGTTATTTCTCGGGTGTACAATTGAAAGACTATGGCGGTGTGGGAGGTGTTAAAACGCTTGATATACGAAGCATGGGTACTAACCACATGGGCGTATTTTATGATGGTATCCAGTTGGGCAATGCACAGAACGGACAAATCGATTTAGGTAAATTCTCGCTCGATAACATAGAGGAGGTGTCGTTATATAACGGTCAGAAAAGTGACATCTTCCAGCCGGCTAAGGACTTCGGTGCTGCCGGAACAATATATTTACGAACTCGTACCCCTAAATTTACAGCCGGTAAGCGTACTAATGTAAAGGTGCTGTTTCGTACCGGTTCCTTTGGGTTGGTAAATCCGTCGATACTGGTGGAACAGAAACTTAGCAATAGTGTGAGTGCTGCCATGAACGCCGAATATATAGATGCCAACGGAAAATACAAGTTTCGCTATAAGAAGGTGTTCAGTGACGGTACGCTTGCATGGGACACCACGGCTACACGTAAAAACGGTGATGTATATTCATTGCGGTTGGAAGGAGGACTTTACGGTAAAATATCAGGTGGTAAATGGAAAATCAAAGCATATTATTACGATTCGGAAAGGGGAATCCCGGGTGCAATAGTGAATAATGTGTGGAAAACATCCCAACGCCAATGGGACAGAAATTTCTTCTCCCAAGGCAGTTTTCAGAAACGTATAGGCAAACGGTATGAGTTGTTGCTTAACGCAAAATACGCAAGGGATAAAATGCGCTATCTTAATCCGGATACTACGCTGATGTATATCGATAATGAGTTTACCCAACAGGAAGTATATGTGTCTGCTGCAAATAAAGTGAAATTGCTTAAGGATTGGGAAGTGAATTTGTCGGTGGATTACACATGGAATACGCTCGACGCATCGTTGACTAATTTCGTTTATCCTAAGCGGCACAGTGTATTGGTGGCGTTGGCTACGGCATATAAATGGCGAGGATGGAAAGCGCAGGCGAGCCTTCTCGGAACATTTGTAACCGACCGCAGCACGGCTGTAAGCGGAACGGGTAGTGAGACTAAGCGTGTGAAGAGTTTTGACGAATACACTCCCGCAGTGTTCTTGTCATATAAGCCTGTAGAGACGTTTCCGCTGAATTTCAGAGCATTTTATAAGCGTATATTCAGAATGCCAACATTCAATGATTTGTATTATACCGATATAGGTAATGCCAATCTTAATCCTGAATATGTGAGCCAGTATAACGTGGGCTTTCAATATCAGTCGGCTGTAGATTGCGGTGTGCTTACCGGATTGAGTATGCGTGCCGATGCTTATTACAATTATGTAACCGATAAGATTATTTCAGTACCCAAAGGTTCGGGTCAGTACAGGTGGATGATGATGAATATAGGCAAGGTGAAGATAAGGGGGATTGACGTGAATGCGCAAGCACGCTTTATGTTCCCTTATGATGTGGAGGTTGATGCCAATTTGAGTTATACTTATCAACGTGCGCAAGACTATACCGACCCTACCGACAATGAACCGGGTGCAGGCACTTATAAAGGGCAGATTTCTTATATTCCGTGGCATAACGGTTCGGTAGTGTTGCATGGAACTTGGAGAAAAGCGGAACTTAACTATAGTTTCATTTATGTTGGCGAGAGATACCACAATTCTTCCAATATACGTGCTAACTATGAACAGCCTTGGTATACGCATGACCTTTCGGCAGGTTATTCTTTCAAAGTAGGTAAGGTTAACATGAAGATTTCTGCGGAGGTTAATAATCTGTTCAACCAATATTATGACGTAATAGTTAATTATCCTATGCCGGGACGTAACTATAAGGCGATTTTAAAGATTGAGATATGATGATAGGGACAAGATACTATATATTATTAGTGGCGTTGCTTGCCGTAGTTGCTTGTCGGCATGATGATGAGATTTTCATTCCTGAGAGTGTCACGGTGTCTAAGCCGGAGTTAAGCGATATAAAGGGCTTTTATTTGCTTAATGAGGGCAATATGGGCAGCAATAAAAGTACATTGGACTATTATGACTATACCACAGGCGTTTATACACGCAATATATACGGGAATGCCAATCCTTCGGTACCTAAGGAATTGGGCGATGTGGGGAATGATATAGCGGTGTATGGCTCCAAGCTATATGCGGTAATAAATTGCTCTAATAAGATAGAAGTAATGGATGTTGCTACGGCTAAGCGTATAGGGCAGATAAATATTCCCAATTGCAGGTATATAAAATTTCATGAGGGTTATGCCTACGTGACGTCTTATGCAGGGCCTGTTGAAATCAAGCCTGATTATGAACAGAAAGGGTATGTGGCGAAAGTGGATACAACCACGCTTGCTATTGTGGATACTTGTATAGTAGGATTTCAGCCCGACGAACTTGAAATTGTGGATGGGAAAATCTATGTGGCAAATTCCGGCGGATATATGGTACCTAACTACGAAAATACGCTTTCGGTTATAGACTTGGAGTCATTTAAAGAGGAGGAACGTGTGCCTATAGCCATAAATCTGCAGTGTGTCACAGGTGATGACTATGGCGGGCTTTGGGTCTCTACCCGAGGTGACTATTACGAAGAGGAGTCGAGATTATACTGCTATGATGTGCGCAAGAAACGAATAGAAGTTGAACTCGATGTGCCGGTGTCATCGATGTGGCTTGATGGAGATATGCTGTATGTGGTGAGTATCTCATGGAGTAATATTACGATGACCGATGAAGTGACCTATGCGGTAGTGGATGTGAAAACACATGAGGTACTGACCCGAAATTTTATCACTGACGGAACAGAAAAAAAGATAAAGAAACCATACGGTGTGGCGGTAAATCCGGTAACGAAAGATATATATGTGACCGATGCTAAGAATTATGTCAATCCCGGCACATTGTATTGTTTCGGGCAGGACGGCGTGATGAAATGGAGTGTACGCACCGGAGATATTCCTGCTCATTTTGCTTTTGTTGGAAAATAATGATAAAAAAACAAGATATGAAGAAGTTGATTTTAATGGTAGCTCTCGGAGCTGCTGTTGCTGCAAATGCTGCAAATCCGTATATAGCTAAAGTCTATGATTTTATACCGGCTCCCGGGCAATTTGTGAATGTTATGCCCGAGTATGAAGATGGCGATGATAAAGACGCTGTTTTGGCTAAAGTGGCTGAGAATATTTGTGGTAATGAGACCGATGGGGCTACACCCGGAATGATTTCCCTTGGAGCATGGGGCGGATATGTGGTATTCGGGTTTGACCACCCGGTGGTAAATGTAAAAGGTGAGTATGATTTCAAGATATATGGTAATGCGTTTGCTGCTGCGTCAAGTGCTTCCGGTGGCAGTTGTGAGCCGGGTATCGTAATGGTGAGCTACGATGAAAACGGCAACGGAGAACCTGACGATAAATGGTATGAATTGGCTGGCAGTGAATACGACAAACAGGAAACCATTCACGATTATAAATTGACATATTATAAGCCTTCAGCCGATCATGTGGCAGAACCTGACCCTACTTATAAATATATAACTGATCGCACTTATGTGAAGTGGGAGGACAATAAGGGTGGTACAGGATACGTGATGAAGAATTCGTTTCATTCACAAAACTATTGGCCTGAATGGATAGATGATACCGAGTTGGAATTTAGTGGTTGTCGTCTTGCCGATAATGCCGATGACCAAAGCGGTAATGGTTCTTATTATGTGCTTTCGTTCTATGACTACGGATATGTGGACAATCAGCCTAACTCCTCCGATTCAGGGTTTAAAATCGATTGGGCTGTAGATGAACAGGGCAATCATGTCGATTTACCTGCGGTTCATTTTATTAAGGTGTATAGTGCTCTGAATCAATATTGCGGTTGGATAGGCGAAACTTCTACCGAGATACAGGGAGGAGAAGACCTGCATCCTGATGCAGAGATGTCGGGTATCGATGATGTTTTGATTGAGGACAATCTTCCTATAGAATATTATAACTTGCAAGGTGTTAAGGTTAAAAATCCATCCAAGGGCGTGTTTATTAAGTGTCAAGGAGGGAAAACCACAAAAGTGATTTTGTAAAAACAGAAAAACCGTGCCTTGCATATTTTCGGGCAAGAGAGCCTGAAAAAAAGTATTTTATTAAAGGCGCAGTTGAGACTTTTAAGGAAGTCTCCTAAGAGGGAATGGGGTGCGAATCCCCAACAGTCCCGCTGCTGTAATCCCGATAAGATTCTTTTCATATAAAGTCACTGAGTCGTTACGACTTGGGAAGGCGTGAAAAGTAATGGGAAAGTCAGAAGACCTGCTGTGCCGGTTATTAAGGATAATGCTTTCGTGGATTGAAGCATTCTTAAACTACACTTTCTGTGCGTGTGGACTATAAACAGGTGTCATGGTGTAGCTACTGATATTGGAGTTTCTTCATGAAAGCGATTATTCTTAATGGTTGATAACGTGTTTTTTATCGTTTAACTATTTAAAAATAATTGAATTATGAAGAAATTTTATTTTTTTGTGATGTTTGCAGTAGCAGGATTTACTGTGATGGCACAAAATCTAAGTAATGGAGTGTTTTTTCTATCAGAAGGTGCATATTATTCATCATCAGGAGAATTGTATTTTTTTGATATGGAAACTGCAACTTTTTCTGATGTAACTTATAAGAGCCAAAATAATGATAAAAGTTTTGGAGAAACAAGCCAATATGGTACCCTTTATGGGGATCGTATTTATGTGACATCTAAACAAGATGCGTATGGTGGAGGTCATCTTGCTGTTGCGGATTTGTCAATGAAAAGTATAAAGGATTATACAATAGAAGAATTGAGGAATGATGGTCATAATTACGATGGACGTTATTTTTTAGGTGTAAGTGAAGACATAGGTTATTTAGGAACATCTAATGGTATCTTTGTCATAAATTTGGTAGATAATATAGTAGTGAAATTTATTGATGGTACTGATTGTGGAAAGAATGTTGGGGAATATACTAATGAAGGAGAGAGTTACTATCTTGCAGATGTTTATTTGCATCAAATTGGTACTATGGTTAGAGTGGGTAATTATGTTTTTGCGTCACAACAGAATAAAGGTATTCTTGTTATAAACGCCGAAACTCATACGCTTGAAACAACGATAGTTCCTAACTCTTTGAATCCGGAATTTGACTCATTCGGCGATCTTGTATTGGCAAAAGATGGCTCACTATGGACCGCTCCGTGTGCTTATAATAATTGGAGTTGGCAAGATACCCCTTCAATGCCTTATTTGGTTAGAATCGACCCATATACATTAGAAACATCAATTGTTGAAATCCCTTCTGATATAGCACACGTCGAGTCAATTTGGTCTTCATGGTATGCACCGGTTCTTCAGGCATTAGAAGGAATAAATCGTTTGGTTTGGAAGATGGTTTCTCCGGCAGATTATTCAAGTGGAGCATCTAAAATCTATTATTATGATATAGATACTAACGAGTTTGGTGAATTGGCTGACGTAGCAACCGATGGTGTATATAGTATGTATAGAGGCTTGAGCGTCGATCATGAAAATGATATGATTTGGACAGTTGGATCATCGCAGGCATTTGGTGGAGATCAATATATAATTGCTTATGATGGAAATAGTGGTGAACGTAAGTTACTTCAGCAGATGACATTTTTCAGTGGGTATAGTGATTTTCCTGCAAAATTATTCTTCACTGATGATTATGCACCTGAATTTTTAATGCAGGATCAGTATGTACTTAGATTGAATGAAACAAGGTCTTTTAAACTTACCGAAATTGTTACTGATAAGGATAATCTTGACGTGGGTATAATAGTAGAGGTTATTGGAAATTCTGACGATAAAAAGGTGTCTGCTGAAATCAGTGGAGATAAATTGAATATCAAGATGCTTGACACCGGAGATGTGAATATTCAGCTGAAAGCAAATTCAAATGGTAAAACAGTGACAAAAACAGTTAATATTATAGACGACTTTACTGTATCAGTTTCTGCCATAAATGCAGAGCAAAATGCGGATGCTGAATACTATACTTTGCAGGGAGTTAAGGTGGAAAATCCTGTAGATGGTGTATATATCAAGCGACAAGGTGGAAAATTCACTAAGGTTGTGATGTGAATTTGTGATTGATAGATCGTAATCAGATGTAATGAATCAGTGATTCTAATAAGTTGTTATTAAGGTAAATAATTTTTTTGAAATTTGTAGTAGCGAGAGGGAAATACGGCTGTGACGGTCGCATTTCCTTTTTTTACATCTTTTGGAGACGTTTTATTGTTCTTACTTATAGAATGGAATATTTACGGTGTGTTTTAGAACATTTCGGAATTTAGCCTTTATGGTAATTTTGTGAAAATTTATAGCCCTATGAGTAGATTGAACAGGATTAGCAGAATCTTTTGTTTGGTAAGTTTTGCCATAATGTATTCCGATGTGGTGATGGCGCATGACACTATTCCGATAATGCCGTTGAAAAATATTGTGCCGGCTGTAAATGTTGATGTTGGTTCATTGTGTCCCGATGAAATTACGGTGGATAAAATAGTAGCGGATATTCCGATTCCCAAGCGTCTGTTGTCTCAAATCAATATTTATGATATGCCTTATTCCAAGACTGCAAGTTATAAGAATTGGGGCAGATTGTGGATTAATACAGGTGCGCTTTATGCGGCAGGATTTGTGGCTCTCGGAGTACTTGAGGCATTGCCTGATAGTGCTACCAACTGGAATACTGAAGAGTTGAGACGAACTCCTTGGATTCAGCGATGGGGTAATCATGTGAAAAGAGGTGCACATTGGGATGGTGATAATCCTATCTTCAATTATGTACTGCATCCCTATGGCGGTGCTGCTTATTTCATGGCGGCACGTAGCCAAGGGTTCAATTTTTGGGAATCGGCATTATATGGATTCTGTATCTCTACGTTTTTCTGGGAATATGGTATAGAAGCATTTATGGAGATACCATCGATTCAAGATTTGATTATCACTCCTGTGGCTGGTGCGTTGATAGGGGAGTGGTTTTATAAGGTGAAACGCCGTATTGTGGCTGACGGTTATACCTTGTGGGGGTCAAGTGTAGCCGGTAATATAGTGGCGTTTCTTGTAGACCCCGTGAATGAGTTTGTTGGGTTGTTTGCCGGCAATCCTTGCCGACAGAATCTTAAAGAAAAGCGAAAGAGGGCAGAGTTTTCCCTCATGCCCTCTCTAAATGCTATGCGTAACGGAGTCACTTGCAGAATCTCCCTCACAGCTGTGTTCTGACGAAAGAAAATTTGCGGGTCTAAAATTTTAGACCTATATTTGTGATGTAAATTTTTTATTATGCCTACAATATTAATAATATTTGGTTTGCGTTTTTTCTTTTATGCAAATGAACATTTACCGATACATGTTCATTTGGAAAATGGAGATGGTACTGCAAAAATTGTGTTGGAACCTAAAATTGAATTGGTTGAAAATAATGGAATAAAGCCTAATGATATAAGAAGGGCTATGACTATTATAGAACAATATAAGGAAGAATTCATAGAAAAATGGAATGAATTTCATGGGGAGTAATTAAAATCCAAGAAATATTATGGCAAAAATTGAAAAGCTTTGGTTTGATTCAAATCGTATTTGGATAGAGACAGATGATGGGCAAACTCTCAGTCGTCCATTGGAGGCGTTTCCTACATTACTTGATGCCACCGAGGAACAGCGTAAGGCATATAAGATAGGTCGTTTGGGAGATGATGTGCGCTGGGAATGTATAGATGAAGATATACATATAAGCAGTTTCTTTCAAACGGAAGAGCCGGATTATGAGAATGACATTGCGGCAATTTTTAAAAGGTTTCCTCAGCTTAATATATCGGAGGTTGCTCGTTCAATGGGAATTCACAAGAGCCTGCTGTCTAAATATATATATGGCATGAAATGTCCCAGTGAACAGAGGAAGGAACAGATTAAGGAAACGCTGCGTAACTTAGGACGGGAACTCATTGCCGTATAGTGTTTTAGTAGTCAGAAAATTCAGCTTTGGTGGGCGAGAATTGTTATTTTATACAGTAAAGGCTGTGTGTCAATATCATACACACAACCTTTACTGTATAAAATGTTCTGACGAAAGGAATTAGGCGGTTTCTTCCTTAGGTTCTCCGGTGATTTCATTCTCGGTTGACAGAGTTTCTTTTGCTTTCGCTTCTTCTAAAATTTCTTCGGTGCGTGAAACCCATTGGCGTTTTCCGAAAATATGCTCTACGTCCTCGGTAAAGATGACTTCCCGGGAGAGTAACACTTCCGTGAGCTGTGCATGCCCAGCGGCATATTGAGTGAGCATTGTTTTTGCTCTCGCATATTGTTCGGCGATGATTCTCGATACTTCCTCATCGATAAGTTTTGCACGCTCATCGCTGTACGGCTTGGTGAAACCGTATTCCTGACCGGATGAATCATAGTAAGATATATTAGGAAGTTTTTCACTCATTCCATAATAAACGACCATTGCGTATGCCAATTTTGTCGCTCTCTCGATGTCATTGGCAGCTCCGGTTGAAATTCTTCCAAGGAACAACTCTTCGGCAGCTCGTCCGCCAAGCAAGGAGCATAGTTCGTCAAGCATTGCCTGAGTAGGGACTATTTGACGCTCTTCGGGCAAATAGTGTGCTGCTCCAAGAGCTTTGCCGCGAGGAACGATTGTCACTTTAACCAACGGATTCCCATATTGCAAATGCCAACTTACCACGGCATGCCCTGACTCATGAACGGCTATAGAGTGTCGTTCTTCGGCAGTTGTTATTTTTGTTTTCTTTTCAAGACCTCCGATGATTCTATCCACGGCATCCATGAAATCCTGTCGTTGAACCACATCTTTTTGGTGGCGAGCGGCAATCAGTGCGGCTTCATTGCACACATTGGCAATATCGGCACCCGAGAAACCCGGAGTTTGGCGCGCAAGCATATCCACATCCACGCTCTCGTCTTTCTTTATATTGCGCAGATGTACATTGAAAATCGCTTTTCGGTCATTTAGATCGGGTAATTCCACGTAAATCTGGCGGTCGAAACGTCCTGCACGCAATAATGCTTTATCAAGGATGTCGGCGCGGTTGGTTGCTGCAAGTATAATCACACCGCTATTAGTCCCGAAACCATCCATTTCGGTCAGCAATTGGTTGAGCGTGTTTTCCCGTTCATCATTAGAGCCGGTGTTCAACCTGTTACCTCTGGCACGTCCCACCGCATCGATTTCATCTATAAAGACGATGCATGGTGATTTTTCTTTGGCTTGACGGAACAAGTCGCGTACGCGGCTTGCACCGACACCGACAAACATCTCTACGAAGTCACTTCCCGACATTGAGAAGAACGGTACATTTGCCTCGCCTGCTACAGCCTTGGCAAGCAGCGTCTTGCCTGTTCCCGGAGGACCCACAAGCAATGCTCCCTTAGGAATTTTACCGCCAAGTTCGGTGTATTTCTGCGGATTTTTCAGAAACTCTACAATTTCGGCGATTTCGGTTTTAGCTTCCGAAAGCCCTGCCACGTCATTGAATGTGACTTTTATCTCGCCGTCTTTTTCATAGAGTTTTGCCTTGGATTTAGCCACGCTGAACACGCCACCGCCACCGCCGCCCGACATGCGGTTTGCCATAATGAACCAAAAGGCAATAAGCAGCAGGATAGGTCCGAAAGTCCATAAAAGCCCGCTGAAGTCGCTGCTTTTTTCGTATTTCACATCGCCGTTGAATACACCTTCCTTTTGCCATTCGGCTACTTTTTCATCGAGTTTGTCATTTGACGGTATGTTAGTCACTATTTTTCCTTTGAAAACAGTTTTTTCGCTTAGTGGACGATCGTTTTTGCCGAACAGCACATTAGTCATCGAATCGGTCAAAATACCCTCGGCAACGTGCTTGTCACTATAAGCAACGATGCTTTTCACTCCGCCTTTTTCAACATACGTCTCAAATTCGGTCCAGCTCACATCCTTTGATACTGCATCGTCTCGCATGAACCAGACGCCTAATAATGCAAGACCAATTATTGCATAAAGCCAATAAATATTAAATTTCATCTTATGTTACTTTATCGGTATGGGTTTTATTTCGTTATATCTCAAACACGCAACACCACGATAGGTTCAATCCAAATCGGGTATCTCCGTTATTTCGGCATCGTTCCACAATGCCTCTAAATTATACAACTCGCGGTATTCCGGTAAGAATATATGTACATAAATCGTGCCATAATCCAGCACAATCCATTGGCTGTTCTTGTATCCGTCATAATTGTAAGGCTTTACCGCGATGTGTTCCCTCACATATTCGCGCACGCTGTCGGCGATGGCGCTTACTTGCATGGTTGAGTTTCCTGTGCATATTATAAAGCCTCTTGTGGTTGCTCCTTCGATTCCGCTCATATCCACATGAGTGATGTTTTTACCTTTTCGCTCTTGTATTCCTTCTATAATAGTTGATATAAGTTCTTTTTCTTCTGCCATATATTAATTTTAAGTTGCTTAGATACTGAATTCAAATAAATTCTTGATGAACAAGAATATCATGCAAAGGTAATGCAACGGCGCAAACTTTCCAAATAGCCTTTCCAAATTCACCAAAATTCACTATTTATAGCCCTATGTATATTTTTTAGCCCGGAGTAGGAGTAAACCTCCCAGAAATAAAATTTGTTATTTTTTTGAAGATTTGAGCAAAAGTCCAAAATGATTTCCTACATTTGTAAGTTGAAAAATAAATAACATATTATATAACTTGAAGATATTTTACACGAAATGGAAGTAATAGGTAAAATCATACAAAAATTAGAATTGCAAAGCGGTACTTCTAAGGCAGGTAATGCTTGGAGCAAGCAGGAATATGTCCTTGAAACCATCGAGAATTTTCCTAAAAAAATACATTTTGATTTTTTCGGTGAACGTGCCAATCAGTATCCGCTGGAAGTGGGCGACACTGTGAATTTGAGTTTTGACATAGAAAGCCGTGAATGGAATGGAAAATGGTTTACAAGCATTCGCGGATGGAAAGCAGAAAAAACCGATACACAAGCTGTAGGCGTTGCTCAAAAGCCGGCTGCATCTCCTGTACCCAATGCAGTTCCAGCTCCTCCGATTCCTGATTTCAGTGCAAGCGAGGGAGAAACCGATGATTTGCCTTTCTGAGATAGAAATAATACCGTTTAAATTGTAAGAATATCATAACTGATAAATAAAAATATATGGAAACAGAAGAAATGAAAGATATGGCACTACAGGCAGCAGCAACCGAAGCAGCATGTGCAAGTGAACGTCCTGCGCATGTCCCAACTCCTGAAAATTCTTTTTTCCTTAGCTTTCCACACTTTGAGGCTAAGAAAGTGTGGATAGGTTTTGCTTTGCTTGCAGCGTTTGCAGCCGCTGAATTTGGTTTTTGCCTACTATAATTCACTTAATAAATCATAAAACTAAACAATGACAGTCATGACTAAACCTTATGTTATAGGTATTGATATGGGTGGAACAAACACCGCCTTCGGTATCGTGGATGCTCGCGGCAACGTTATTGCCAGCAGCTCTATTAAAACGAGGAAACATAGCAAAATCGAAGATTATATCGATGAACTGCACGCTGAAATCACACGTCTTATAGATGCTAATGACGCTAACGACAAGATTCAGGGAATAGGTATAGGCGCACCTAACGCCAACTATTTTACCGGTATTATTGAAGACGGGGTAAATCTACCATGGGCTACTCCGATACCTTTGGCTGACTTGGTTACTGAAAAGTTCGGAATACCTACGATAATCACCAATGACGCCAATGCTGCAGCTATAGGTGAAATGACCTATGGTGCTGCTCGCGGCTTGAAGGATTTTATAATGATTACTTTGGGTACCGGTGTGGGCAGCGGTATAGTGATTAACGGTCAGATGGTGTACGGTCACGACGGTTTTGCCGGAGAGCTCGGTCACGTAATCATGAAACGCAGTAACGGTCGTATGTGTGGCTGCGGACGCACAGGTTGTCTTGAGGCGTATTGTTCTGCTACAGGTGTGGCGCGCACTGCACGCGAATTTCTTGAAATACGTAACGAGCCTTCAACTCTTCGCAATCTTCCGGTTGACGAAATTACGTCTAAGGATGTTTATGATGCTGCGATTTCGGGCGATAAGATTGCAAAAGACATATTTGAGTACACCGGGGAGATTCTCGGTCAGGCTCTTGCCGATTTCGTTTCATTCTCCAGCCCTGAAGCATTCGTTTTGTTCGGTGGGCTTACCAAAGCCGGCGATCTTATACTGAAACCGGTAAAAGAAGCTCTCGACAAGAATATTCTTGGCTGTTATAAGGGAAAAGTAAAACTTTTGGTATCAGAACTTAAAGAAAGTGATGCCGCTATCCTTGGCGCAAGTGCACTTGGTTGGGAGGCTAAGTAAGTTTTTGATATTCGTTTTGATAAGATAAGGAGCTGTGTCAAAATTTATTTTGGCTCAGCTCCTTTAGATTTGTAAGAATTGACAAGATGCAAGGCGTTGAGATTATACTCTCAGTCATGTGCTGAAGTATATGACTGAAAGCTGATATCGATAATAACAACGCAGTTTGTTAATTATGACATCCCGCCTTTGTCTTTTATTTGGTTGGAGGGATTGCATTATGAGGTTTGATACCGGCTCGCGCATTAGTGAATAGACTCGATGGCTGTTTGCAGTCTTATGAGATTCGCGCGCACCGATTTTAAACGTTCCACTACTTCAAATGTTTTGTCTACATTTTTTCGGTTACGGTTGAGTTGGGCTTGTGCTGCATCAAGTTTCAGACCTTTCTCCTTTACAAGGTAATACAATTTGCGTATGGTCTCTACATCTTGCGGAGTATAAAAACGTGTGTTCTTGGCATTGCGGCGAGGTTTCAATATAGTAAACTCTTTTTCCCAAAAACGCAGTGTGGATGCGGGAATATTCAGTATTTCCGCCACTTCTCCTATCTTGTAGAATTTCTTGTTTAAATCGTCCATAGCAAATTGTTTTTCACGTTTCTTCAATAGGTTAGCCACCTATTTTTTGCAAAAATAATAATAAAGAAGTAATTTTGTGACCTATTTCCGAAATTATTGGAAAAAAACGGTGCGGAATATTTTTAAAAGCAAACAGATATATGCTTACATCAAAAGAAATCAGAGATTCATTCAAGGAATTTTTCCAAAGCAAAGGTCATAAGATTGTGCCTTCAGCTCCTATGGTCATTAAGGATGACCCTACGTTAATGTTTACCAATGCAGGTATGAACCAGTTCAAGGATATAATCCTTGGAACTGTAACGCCGAGTTTCAAGCGAGCTGCCGACTCGCAGAAGTGCTTGCGAGTGAGCGGTAAACATAATGACTTGGAGGAGGTGGGATTGGATACCTACCATCACACCATGTTTGAGATGCTTGGTAACTGGTCATTCGGTGACTATTTCAAGCAAGAAGCAATCGATTGGGCGTGGGAATATCTTGTAGATGTGCTTAAGATAAATCCTGAAATCCTGTATGCCACTGTATTTGAAGGCTATGAGGCTGAAGGGCTTGAACGTGACAATGAAGCTGCGGCTATATGGGAAAAACATTTGCCGAAAAATCATATAATCAACGGAAATCGCCACGACAACTTCTGGGAAATGGGTGATACCGGTCCTTGCGGTCCTTGCTCGGAAATACACATCGACTTGCGTTCCGAAGAGGAAAAGGCAGAAGTTCCCGGACGTGAACTTGTAAATCAAAGTCATCCGCAGGTGATAGAGATTTGGAATCTTGTGTTTATGCAGTATAACCGCAAGGCTGACGGAACACTTGAAGGACTTCCTGCGCGCGTAATAGACACAGGTATGGGATTTGAACGTTTGTGCATGGCTCTGCAAGGTAAGCAGTCTAATTATGACACCGACGTGTTCCAGCCTCTGATACAAAAGATTGCGGCTCTTGCCGGCAAGAAATACGGCGACGATGCTAAAGCCGATGTGGCAATGCGTGTTATTGCCGATCACGTGCGCACAATATCTTTCTCTATTGCCGATTCACAGTTGCCGTCAAATGCCAAGGCGGGCTATGTGATTCGCCGTATACTGCGTCGTGCAGTGCGGTATGGCTATACGTTCTTGGGACAGAAACAAGCGTTTATATACACTCTTGTTGACACTCTGATTGACGTAATGGGTGAGGCGTATCCCGAACTTGTGGCACAGAGCGACCTTATAAAGAAGGTTATAAAGGAGGAAGAAGAAGCGTTCTTGCGCACTCTTGAAACGGGAATAAAACTTATCGATAAGGTAATCAACGAGACAAAGGCAGCCGGAAAGACCGAAATTTCGGGAGTGGAGGCATTCACTCTTTATGATACTTATGGTTTCCCGCTTGACCTTACTGAACTTATCCTTAAAGAAAACGAGCTTACTGCCAATATAGACGAGTTTAATGCCGAAATGGCAAAACAGAAAGAGCGTGCGCGTAACGCTGCGGCTGTAGAGGCTACCGACTGGGTTATCTTGAAGGATGGGGATGCCGAGTTTGTCGGTTATGATTTGGATGAAGTGGAAACAGAAATATTGCGTTACCGTAAGGTTAAGCAACGCAATAAAGAATTTTATCAGTTGATTCTTGCACGCTCTCCGTTCTACGGTGAGATGGGCGGACAGGTAGGAGACAAGGGCAGACTTGTTTTTGCCGATGAAACTATCGATGTAGTGGATACCAAGAGAGAGTATAACCAGAGCGTTTGCATCGTGAATAAGTTACCGCAGGATGTGACCGAGAGTTTCCGTGCCGTTATAGACAAGAATGCCCGTCAGGCTATTTGTTGTAATCACACTGCTACTCACCTTTTGCATGAATCGCTCCGTGAAGTGCTTGGAACGCATGTAGAGCAGAAGGGCTCTTATGTAAGTCCGGAACTTTTGCGTTTTGACTTCTCTCATTTCCAGAAGATGACCGAAGAGGAAATACGCAAGGTGGAGCGACTTGCCAACGAAAAAGTGCGTAAGGCTACCCCACGTTGTGAGCATCGTGATATTCCTATCGCTGAAGCTAAGGCACTTGGTGCGATGGCATTGTTTGGTGAAAAATATGGCGACAAAGTGCGTGTGATTCAGTATGGCGATTCTATAGAACTTTGTGGCGGTACACACGTGGCAAATACCGGTAATATAGGTATGATTAAAATCATCAGCGAGAGCAGTATTGCGGCAGGTATTCGCCGAATAGAGGCGATAACCGGGGCCAATGTGGAGGATGCTATGTATAGTCTAAAGGATACAATGACCCAAATAAGTGCATTGCTCAATAATGCTCCTAATATAATTCCTGCATTGCAGAAGTCTCTTGCCGAGAATGCCGATTTGCGTAAGCAAGCCGAAGAATTCTTGCAAGAGCGTATCAAGAACCAAAAGGCTGAATTGCTTGAAAAGGCTGAAAATGTAGATGGGCTGACTGTGGTTTCTTGTTATGGTCCTCGTATTGCCGAGGTGGTTAAGGGTATTGCTTTTGCCCTCAAGGCTGATAATCTTAATGATACGGTGTTTATTGCGGCAACTGTGGAAAATGGTAAACCGATGCTTACCGTGCAGCTTTCTGACAACCTTGTGAAAGAAGGCATGAACGCTTCATCTATTGTGCGTGAGGCGGCAAAACTTATCAAGGGCGGCGGTGGCGGTCAACCGCATTTCGCTCAGGCAGGCGGTAAGGATATTGACGGTCTTTCGGCTGCAATGGAAAAGATGCGTGAATTACTGAAACATTGATTTATCGGTTATACGGTATAAGATGATGGGGCTGAGTCAAAATTTATTTTTGGCTCAGCTCTTTTTTTTGAAGTGATTTAATCCTTATATAGTCTTTATGTTGTGTTTTATAATATGAATGTAATAAAAAATGGTGGCGTTAACGTATTTTAGCAATTCGGGGGGGGTAAAATTAAGCATTTTTCATAAATTTGTGCAGTTTTTGGAGAATAGGCTCTTTAAGAGGCTGTTAATTGGGCGTATTAGCCCAATTAGGCTGATATGCCCAATAGGGCTAATGGGGCTAAGAAGGCTTTAAAGATATTAAGTGAGGAAAATTGAGACTATATAACTGTTTTTTTAATTAATTAATTTAAAACACAAAAAGAAATGAAAAAGTTAATTTTTAGCGTGTTGGGTATAGTGGGAATGCTATGCTCTACATCATGTTCCGACGAGAGCATCGTACAGGACGTGAAAGGCGATCAGACTGTTCAATTCACAGTGGAATTGAATGACGGCAGCGACGCAAGCCGTGCCATCAGCGACGGTCAGACCGTAGACAAAGTTTA
>JAFUKL010000022.1 GCA_017473615.1 Muribaculaceae bacterium
AGCCAGGATCAAACTCTCCGTTGTTTTTATCTTTTTTCAACTTTTTCGTTTTTCCTCGCCCGTTACGCTCTTCTTTTCGTCTTTACAAGATTCATTAAGCCTTAAGTTTTTTCACCCGGAACAAGAATCGTCAGTAGAGAACCGCATTCCCTTCAGTCTTGTTTCCCTTGTGCTTCCTGTCTTTGTCTCTATCGCAATTACTTCAATGCTCTCTTCTTTTTATCTTCACCAACGGGAATCCTTCGTCGCAGCTCACTTGCCACTCTCGTTTTTCCCGAAAGCGAGTGCAAAGTTAACACCTTTCTCCAAATTACAAAAAAATATTTCCCTCAAAAAGACAAAAAAATTACCCACTGTTTCCACAACACTCTAATTTTCAGAATATTTACACATAAGTTAAAGTATGTTAATAGACAAATTCCACCAAAAGAAAAGTGCCGAGACACAAAAAACTCGACACTCATAACTATTATTCTGCACTTCTTTTAAAAGCTACCTAAAATTCTTACTTATCAACAAGCTTGAGCAGTTCATCACACACCTTAACCGTCTGCCCCAGCTCTTGCTTAAATGTCTTTTGACTTTTCACTCCTAATATATATATAGGCAAACCTATCGGGAACAATATCATGAGCACCACTCCAAACTTAGGCAATTTAACCGGTTGATACAGCACCAAATTACGCAAAATAGGCAAATCAGCCGTTTTATTTATAACCAACTGCTCCTTTGAATTACCTAAATAAGTTGCCAAATCCTCTATATCAGCATATAATTTATCACGCACCTCCTGAGAATAGCCGCACGTCCAATACTTTAGATAAGACTGCCTTTTGGCATGCATGTTCAAGAAATCAATACATTCGGTCTTCAACGCATTTATTTTTGCCACAGCCACATCGGCTATAACATCATCCATGACAACTTCTTTCATTTCCATGTGACGCACTTGCTGCATACCGATGAATCTCCTAAAGAAATTCATATAGGCATCGGGATTGAATACCGCCGAGTCATTTACAGCCTTATATGTAAAGAACACTCCAAGGGGCAACAGCACCGCTGAACTCAGCCACATGCCGCGCCACACTTCCCAGTGCCCGTCCCTCGCCATCTTATACCCCATATTATCAAAGATATAATATACGATAAAAAGGAATACGGAAATAACAATAGGAGTTCCCAAACCGCCTTTACGGATAATAGCTCCCAAAGGCGCACCTATAAAGAAGAAGACCAGACATGCAAACGACAACGTAAACTTTCTCTGCAATTCTATTTCATGTCGCCTGATGGTCTTTTTGCTTTCCTCAAGCGAATATCCCTTATATCCAAATTCTTGTCTTACGCTCAATGCACGTTTTTGAGCATTATTCACAAGCATCTTCTTTTTCTCCAATTCAAGCGCTCCAAACATCGAATCGAGTTCCAATGGCTTCTCCATAGCCACAGGCCCCACACTTTCTTCCACCTGCACCCCTTTCTTGAGCGTACTCCGCCGCCAAGGGACACCGCAAACCGGGTCTTTTAGTGTTTGCTGTGCAATAGACCCTCCAATGGAATCCACTTTCACATTAACAGAATCGATAGTATGTTGCAATTGAGCCAAATTTTTTCCCACATACTGATTACTCATGTTTTCATCATCCATTCTATTGAAAGTGGCGTCAAACGGTATCAGTATCTCTTTCAGAGAAAAAGTCTCACGCCGATAAAGCGCACTATTTCTCCTACCCATAGTGCGGTCATCTTTCAAATCCTCAAAAGACTCACCACTATACAACTGCAAGAACAGATGTTTTTTATCTTCCGTAAAACTTAGCTTACCGGAATCAGCCACAATCACATTGGCATAGCCATAACCCTTAGACACATCATATATCATCATGTCATGCAGGATTCCGGTTTCCTTGTCCTTAGATTTCACAAAGAGATTATAACCTTGAATCTGATCATAAAAAGCTCCCTCGGGTATTTCCAATTCAGGCGATTTCTGGCGCATCGAGAACAACAATGTCCACATTTTCACATTGGCCTTAGGCAGAACGTTATTCTGAAAAAAGAACGCACCCACCGAAACCATACATATCAACACCATCAACGGACTCATTACTTTCAGCAATGAGACGCCCGACGCTTTCATCGCCGTCAGCTCAAAATGTTCGCCCAAATTCCCGAACACCATCAACGATGCGAGCAATATAGAAAGCGGCAATGCCATAGGAACCATCGTGAGTGCCGCATAAAAGAACAATTCGGCAATTACCACTATATCCAAGCCCTTCCCCACCATATCGTCTATATACTTCCATAGGAATTGCATCATCACTATGAAAAGACATATAAAAAATGTCATGAAAAACAGCGGCAGAAAAGTCTTGAGTATAAATAAATATAGCCTTTTAACCCTTATCATTCATCCAAACTTTAACAGGCTGCAAAATTAAGCAATTTAATCGGCATAAACAAAATTGCACCGATTCAGCACCCCAACTTACGCTTCAACGTTTTCACCTGCTTTATCCACAACGCTTTCGACCCCTCTTCTTCATCAGGTTCGGCAAAATCAGTCACCGTGAGCAACGTGCTGCCGGTCATTTCGGATACTGTTATCTTAAATTCAAAATAAGACTTATCATCGTCATCAATCCAACGAAATTTTATACGCTCGCCCGAGCGCAGCGACATCTGCAGTGCCTCAGTAGGATAATTATCCCAAAAGAAAATGAATTGTTTACCCTTCTGCTCCACCTCATCGGCAAACCACTGATTCAACCCGTTAGGAGTAGCGATATACATCCACAACAGCGACGCCGGCGTCCCTTTCATGTTAAATTCCAATGTATATTTATTCTTTGACATAGCGTTTTTCTTATTAGATTGAATATTATCATTTGCGAATCTAACACATTATTTATATATAAGCAATATTTTAACCGAAAAAAATACAATATTTCTACGTTTGCATAAGAAAAGTTGCTACTTTTGTATGTAAAATTATTTCATTATTATGGTCGACCTTTTTAAAGAACTAAAAGCCAGAGCTATAGCAAACAAGCAGCGCATAGTTCTGCCGGAGAGTACAGAAATACGTACCCTCCAAGCAGCAAATCAAGTATTAGCAGAGGGCGTAGCCGATGTCATTCTTATAGGAAATCCCGCCGAAGTATTGGCAAAAGCCGCCGAACTGAACTTGACACATATAGATAAAGCACGTATCGTAGACAACACCAACGATGCCGAAATCGAGAAATACGCCGAAATTTTCTATGAATTAAGAAAAAGCAAGGGTATCGACATGGAAACTGCGCGCAAAACCACAAAGAATCCGCTTTATTTAGGTTGCCTGCTGATTAAGGCAGGAGAAGCCGACGGACAAGTGGCAGGAGCGCAAAACACGACAGGAAACGTACTTCGTGCAGCATTCCAAGTAATCAAGACCGCACCGGGTATCAACGTGGTGTCGGGTGCATTCGTAATGCTGTTGCCGGCAGGGTCTCCATACGGAACCGACGGCATACTTGTATTCGGCGACTGCGCTGTAATACCGGCACCTACAGCCAATGAACTTGCACAAATAGCCGTTTCCACTGCACAAACAGCCAAAGCCGTAGCCAAAGTTGACCCGGTAGTGGCAATGTTGAGTTTCTCCACCAAGGGCAGCGCATCACACGAAGTAGTAGACAAAGTTATCGAAGCTACCAAGATTGCAAAGGAAATGAATCCCGACTTGATTATCGACGGCGAACTGCAAGCCGATGCAGCAATCGTGCCATCGGTAGGTTTCAGCAAAGCTCCGGGCAGCCCTGTAGCAGGAAAAGCCAACGTACTTGTATTCCCTAATCTTGAAGTAGGAAACATTGCATATAAATTGGTTCAGCGCATCGGTAATGCCGAAGCCGTAGGACCCATCCTTCAAGGTCTTGCAAAACCGGTCAACGACCTTTCTCGCGGATGCAGTCCTGAAGACATCTACAAGACATTGATTATCACATGCAATCAAGCAATAGCGCAAAAAGAGACTGAAAACAACTTCTAAATTCTTTCACAAAAAAATGAACATATTAGTTCTCAACTGCGGCAGCAGTTCTGTAAAATACAAACTTATCGAGATTAAAGAAAACAAAGTGCTTGCAGAAGGCGGAGTGGAAAAAATAGGTTTACCCGATGCTTTCATCAAATTCAAGCTTACCGACGGTTCAAAGAAAATCGTAGAGCTTGACATCACCGACCATCAAGGTGCAATCAAGTCAATTTTGAACACAATCACAAGCGAAGAATTCGGTTGCATAAAGAGTTTTGAAGAAATCGACGCCGTGGGGCATCGCGTAGTACACGGTGGAGAAAAGTTCAACAAGAGCGTACTTATCACCGACGAAGTTATCGCCAAAGTGAAAGAATGCTACGACATAGCACCGCTCCACAATCCTGTGAACATAGCAGGAATCGATGCCATCTCAAGCATTCTGCCCAATGTGCCTCAAGTGGGCGTATTCGATACCGCATTCCACCAGACTATGCCTGCCAAGTCTTTCATGTATGCTCTCCCATACAAATTCTACAAAGAAGACGGAGTGCGACGCTACGGATTTCACGGCACAAGCCACCGCTACGTATCAAAACGCGTGTGCGAATTTCTCGGGGTGAAATATGAAGACCAAAAGATTATCACATGCCATGTGGGCAACGGCGGAAGTATCACCGCAATCGACCACGGAAAGAGCATCGACACTTCAATGGGACTTACTCCTACCGAAGGGCTTATGATGGGTACACGAGTAGGTGACGTCGACCCGGGAGCATTGACTTTCATCATGGAAAAGCATAATCTCACAGCAAAAGACCTGCAAGCAATCATCAACAAACAAAGCGGTATGGCAGGAGTAACCGACGTATCATCCGACATGCGTGAGATAGACGCTGCCATAGCCGATGGTAATGAACGTGCAAAACTCGGTCTTGAAATGTATGAGCAAAGAATTCTTAAATACGTAGGTGCATACGCAGCCGAAATGGGTGGTGTCGACATAATAGTATTCACAGGTGGTGTGGGCGAAAACCAAACACACATAAGAGCCAATGTATGTCGTCCGCTAAGTTTCATCGGCGTAAAACTCGATGAAGAAGTTAACGCTTCCACACGAGGAATAGAATCTGTCATTAGCACACCCGATTCAAACGTGAAAGTGGTGGTTATTCCTACCGATGAAGAATATCTTATCGCACGCGACACCGAAGCTATCGTTGAAGGTCGCGAAGTAGAATAAAGCAGAATCGCATACTGATATAAACATGTATAAAGAAAGGGCTGAGTTTTCGGTTAAAATCCGACCTCAGCCCTTCTTCTTGAATAAAAAAACAATTATCACTATTCTATATCCTAATTCCTAATCTAATCCATTTGAATATTATAAGAATCTGTTTAAATTTTATTTCGAGATTATTTTAAGGAATATTTTGGAATGGATTTTTTCATCAAATTGCGCAGATAATAGCGAGCTATTTCCAAGCGACTTGATAAAAAAGACAACCAAAAGAGCCTTAAAGAATCCGAAACTTGTCCCAAGCAGAACTGTAATAAAAATTTCAAGAAAATTTTAAACAGATTCTAAATTAAAGGAACTTGACTCATTTTACGATAAACAATTTCTTGCCGTTCTTGATATAAACTCCTGTAGCCGGATTTACTACCTTGCGTCCCAGCAGGTCATAAATCGCACCATCATTCACAGTTTCCGCTTTTACATTGTCTATTCCTGTGGCAGCGTCAACGACAGTCACCTTACACACAGCCTCAAGCGTATTACCCGACGGCGTTAGCACCGACACTTTTACATCGGCTGTTCCCGGATTTACCGGTGTAACCACACCGTCTTTCACTTCAACCACCATAGCATCGGTAGAAGTCCACGTATATTCCACATCACCCACTAAACCGGCAAGACTATAAGCAGGAGTAAGAGTTACACTCTCTTCATATCCTATTTTCACATCGTCAGCATCAAGTGTCAATGTTATTTCTTTCACATCGGCAAATGCTGTTAAATCACGATAATTGTCTTTTGTTCCTTCTTTTACATATAACACCGCAGTTTCGTTGTCACCATCAAATGCGCCACTTTCCACAGTCAGTTTTTCATCACCCTCATATATCACGGCAGCAAGACTTAAACAATCGTCAAACGCCAAGTCACTAACCGTTGTCTGCTCATCGGCAAGCAATATAGTTTCTACTGTTTTGGCATAAGCATTCCAAGGAGCCGGACTTGATACAGTGTAATCTGTCATTGCCCCGCTGCCTGAGATTTTCAGCATATAATTTTCCGTATCAAACTCCCACGACAAATTATCGCCACATTTACCGCTAAACTCGATTTCCTCCATATTCTTGAAATAGCTTGTCCATGTAGTATAATCACTGCCTTTTGGATAATATAAGGTTGCTTTTGTTTCTGTATAAGTGTACATAAATGGGCTGGAAGAACTATCCAAAGAGGGTGCAACTGTTGCAAAAGATACCACTTTTGTTAGATTTTTTTGCCCATAATAAGCAAACGTCTCAAGCGCCTCTAATGCAGCTCCAAAATAGAGTTCTTTAATGACATAATTACCGTAATAATATGCTTGATTACCCAATTCTTTTACGCTATAAGGATATACAATATAAGTCGCCTGTACAGGAATTCCATAAAAAGCATATTTTCCTATCCTTTCTACAGTCTTGGGAATTGTAGAAGTCTTACACCCAAAAATCAATTCATTCGTCGAAGTCTGAATTATCGCATTACAATTATAACGGCTATCATACTTTGTATTTCCATCTTCCACTATCATAGTTTCAACAGAAGTACATTGATAAAACGCTTCAGCGCCTATATACGTAACAGATTTAGGTATAACTATGCTTTTCAACTTGTTACACTGATAAAAAGCTCCCCTTGAAATAGTTTTAAGCGTTGAAGGTAATGTAATATTAACAATCGGCGTACGGTTAAATGTTTGTCCACCTATAGTCTCCAAGCCTTCCGGCAAATCCAATTCTGTTAAAGCCGTACAATCATAAAACATGTTGTCGCTCAATTTTTTTATTCCAGAAGGAAGCTTAACCTGAGTAAGTTTATGACAATCCTCAAATATTGACCTTCCAAAGCTCAAAGTTTTTTCAGGAATTTCAATTGCAGTCAACGACTTACATTCCCCAAATGCATAATTTCCAATGGAAATAAGATTTTCCGGCAAACTTATCCCGGTCAAAGCCGTGCAACCCGCAAAAGCTGCAAGTTCAATAGATGTAACGGAGCTTGGCAACGAAACTTTTGTCATTGCCGAAAATTGATAAAAAGCATAGCCACCTACATTCGTTACACCTTCTTCAACCACACCCGATGTTATCGTTGTCTTATAATCTGCCCAAGGTACGGTATCATAAGTATATGCCGCCATATTACCTATACCGCTCACAGTCATAACACCTGCTTCGGTGTCAATACTACATGTCACATTATCATTTTCTGTAGCGCCACAAGCATATTCCACCACCTCGGCACTTGCATTAAAACACCATACCAAGGATGCTAATGCACAAATAAAACTTTGTAGATTCTTTTTCATACTTCTCGATTTTTGAATTATTCTTAATTTTATTGGGTTTATCAGGCACATTGAGCTAATTAGCCCAATATGGCTAATGATAAAAATGCGACGCGCACAGCCCGAAGACTATGCACGTCGCATATATGTTCACCAAAAGGTGTTCTTACCTACTATTAAAAACACTTGTGTGTGTGTG
>JAFUKL010000023.1 GCA_017473615.1 Muribaculaceae bacterium
AGCCTTAAGTTTTTCACCCGGAACAAGAATCGTCAGTAGAGAACCGCATTCCCTTCAGTCTTGTTTCCCTTGTGCTTCCTGTCTTTGTCTCTATCGCAATTACTTCAATGCTCTCTTCTTTTTATCTCACCAACGGGAATCTTTCGTCGCAGCTCACTTGCCACTCTCGTTTTTCCCGAAAGCGAGTGCAAAGTTAATACCTTTCTCCAAATTACAAAAAAATATTTGAAGAAATTTTCAATAAAACCAGCAATATCTCCACCAATCAGCTAAAAATCAACATTTTAAATATTTGTTAAAGACATTTAAATTTTATTTATCAACAAATTTTACCTTTTTTATTCACTTCTACTCTGAACTATCAAGACGAAAAACAATACGCTGCACCCCATCTTGATAACGCATACTGGATATACGAAATATTCCTATTTGCGATGTTCTTTCCACATGTGCCCCTACACAAAGACATTCATCATAATCGCCTACATGAACTATACGAACAGTTTCACTTGCATTATCCGGAAGACGCGACATATCAAAGCGAGATTTAACCTCTTCCTGAGTAGCATATTCCGTCCATACCGGCATATCAGAGTTGATAACTTCATTCACTCTGGCTTCTACAGCCTTAGCCTGTTCGGGGGTTAGAGGGGTAGCCATCTTATAATCACACTTTGATTTTTTCCTTTCGATATGTGCATTTTCGGCACGGCGACACCCAACCATCTTTACCATAGTTCCGTTTAATATATGTTCCGCCGTGTGCATAGGCGGAAACTCTTGCTTGTTATGCTCGTTCAATTCCATAAACATTTACTTAGAAACCATTTTAAATTTTCTTTTAAAAAACAACTACTTATAGAAAGTAATCCAATTTGTTGTATATGCACTGGGGGTCTCATGAATTTCAATGGCAGTTCCATCGGAATGCCGCCACCATGAGTAATTCCACCCTTCACCCATATCCATATATATAGCATCGGACACACCTGTTTGCAACAAATCTTTTACAAAATCTCTGAAATTCACAAAACCTCTCGAATCTATCACGCACAATCTGCCATTAAGTTCACACAAAGCCCGAAACTCATTTACATCTTTGGTATTCCTTGGATTAGTACGGTAGTTCTGCTTCACTTTTCCTTCGTTTATCATCATTATTTGGGCATACCCCATTCCTCCTCTCTGAGCGGCTTTATCCAAATCCCGAGAATGTTCACCATATATAAAATCCCATTCATGTCCGCCATAATAAACAAAACATCCCGTATTCACCCGACATTCATATCCTTCATACCGCTTACCGCTCGAAACATGATCACCCGCCACATTGGAATGCTTAAAGTTCTCGATAAACGAGCCTGTAAATGCCGCTGCTGCACAAAATATCACACATGTATCCTCTTTTACAGGCATCTCTCCGCACACAAGGTCTATCGTTGAAAAATTTGGGTAATATACAATAAGATTCTCCAACGTGTCAACCTCCACATAGCGACCATCATTTTCACAAAGAGTTTGAGCATTCACTCCTTTCACAACATCACCATGCGCCTTACCGTCAACCTTCGAAGAACCGCCACACCCTATATTCACAAATGCTGCCGCTGCACACATTACATATACTAAAAGTTTCTTTCTCATTGTTCAATTTCTGTTTTTTGCAATATTGCAATCAAAGATAAACATTTATAATCACAATTATCAACAACATTGCAAAAAATGTGCTTGTAATAAAAACATACACTATTTTTGAAAATAAAATCAAATACCGAGAAAAACAATAAGAATAACAGCCCTTTAACAATAAGGTTTTACAACACTTAATTTATAGCACTGTAAGCCCTACTATTTTCTATTGTTTGACGACGAAGGGCAAAAGTTTTCCGCTTTTGCCCTTCCTTTATTACCCGAAATTCTATCAGAAAAACGGTTTAACATTATCACATCTTACTTTTTCTTGGTCGCCACAGCTTTGCGTCGAACAATTTTCTTCTTTGGCGCATTGTTTTCGTCTTCCACTATTTTAATACAGTCGGCAAGTGTCAAACTTTCAATGTCAGTACCTTTAGGAATTTTAAAATTCTTTTTCTTATATGCTATATAGGCTCCAAAACGTCCGTTCAATACCTCCAATTCCGGTTCTTCATCAAATGCGCGAAGCACCTTTTTCGCTTCGCTTTCCCGTTTGTCAACAATAAGTTGCTGAGCCTCTTCCATTGTAATTGTTTCAGGAGCCAAGCCTTTTGGAATTGAAACGAATTTACCGGCATGTTTTACATAAGGACCGAAACGACCCACCGAAACGGTTACAACCTCACCCTCAAATTCTCCCAATTCACGCGGTAAGTCAAACAACTTCAACGCCTCTTCCAAAGTAATCGTATTTATCGACTGTTCTTTATTAAGAGACGCAAAATGAGGCTTTTCGTCATCATCGGCACTGCCAAGCTGAACAACAGGACCAAAACGTCCTATTTTCACCGATACCGGTTTACCTGTTTTAGGGTCGCTGCCAAGCACACGCTCTCCCACCTTATGTTCAAGACGAAGATTAGAGACCTTCTCTACATCAGGATGAAATGTTTTATAGAAATCGCCTATGCCTTCGTTCCATTTCTCCTCACCCTCAGCAATCTTATCAAAAGTGCTTTCAACGGTAGCCGTAAAGTTATAATCCATAATTGACGGAAAATACTCCTGCAAGAAATCATTCACAATCACACCCATATCGGTAGGAATCAATTTACCTTTATCAGCTCCGGCTGTCTCGCTTTTCTTGGAACGTTTCAATATTCCACCTTTCAAGCACAATACCCCGTACTCGCGTTTTTCCCCGTTTTTTTCTCCCTTTATCACATATTCCCTATTCTGTATAGTAGAAATAGTAGGTGCATAGGTTGACGGACGCCCAATACCGAGTTCTTCAAGCTTTTTCACAAGAGTTGCTTCAGTATAACGAGGAGGGTGCTGGGTAAAACGTTCGGTTGCCGTTATTGTTTCCGCCGTCATATTCATACCCGCTTTCAATGCCGGCAGCATATTTAAATCAGAATCCTTTTCAGAACTATCATCGTCAACCGATTCCATATATACTTTCAGGAATCCATCGAATTTCACCACTTCTCCTGTTGCGATAAATTTCTCATTTCGCCCAGAAACTGCTATATCCACATTAGTCTTTTCCAATACAGCATCTGCCATTTGGGAAGCTATAGTACGTTTCCATATAAGATTGTACAATTTCTTTTCCTGCGCAGTACCCGGAATATCATGTTTATTAATATATGTGGGACGTATAGCCTCATGCGCTTCCTGTGCTCCTTTAGAATTAGTGTGATACTTACGCACCTTCAAGTATTCTTCACCTATTCGTTCTTTAATCTCAGTGCTTATCGTATTTATTGCAAGCGAAGATAAATTCAGCGAGTCGGTACGCATATATGTAATATGCCCCGATTCATACAAGCGTTGAGCCACCATCATAGTTTGCGACACAGTGAATCCCAATTTGCGAGATGCCTCTTGTTGCAATGTGGATGTCGTAAACGGAGGTGCCGGAGACTTCTTTACAGGTTTCACCGAAACATCACTCACGGTAAATTTCGCCGTTTTACATGCCTCAAGCAATGATTCCGCTTCAGTCACTGTAGTAAGTCGCTTGTTCAACTCGGCGTTTATCTCTGCGCCTGAATCAGCAAGCGACATCTGCGCAACCACTCTGAAATATGGTTCACTTTTGAAAGCATCTATTTCTTTCTCTCTGTCAACTATAAGCCTTACAGCCACACTTTGTACACGCCCTGCCGAAAGTGCCGGCTTTATTTTTTTCCAAAGTATAGGAGACAATTCAAATCCTACAATTCTATCAAGAACACGACGAGCCTGCTGCGCATCCACAAGATTTATATCTATGTCACGAGGTGTCTCTATCGCCCTTAAAATAGCATCTTTTGTTATTTCATGAAAAACAATGCGTTTAGTCGTCTCCGGACGTAAACCCAACACTTCATACAGATGCCATGCTATAGCTTCTCCTTCACGGTCTTCATCGGATGCAAGCCACACCATATCGGCGTCTTTTGCAGCCTTTTTAAGTTCCTTTACAAGTTCTTTCTTCTCGGCTGGAATTTCATATATCGGAACAAAATTCTTCTCTATCTCAATGCTGAAATCCTTTTTACGAAGATCCCTTATATGACCATAGCTTGACAGAACCTTGTAATCATTACCCAAAAATTTCTCTATAGTCTTCGCCTTAGCAGGAGACTCCACTATCACCAAATTCTTTGACATCTGCTTATGCTTTTTTCTTGAAGATTTTCAACCACAATCGAAAAAAACTTCTCATTCATAAGTCGAAAAACCTTCCTTTTTTTAAATCGGCGACAAAATTAGGCAAAAATTTATTATTACAATTCAAATTTAAGATTTTTTCTAATTATCAACACATTACCCACAAACCTATACCTATTATATAGGTATAAAGTAAAATACTTCAATTATAGAAGTCGATTTAAACACAATAAATCTACATCTCTTATTTAGCACCTTGATACAGAAATATTATTTTTTTCTTTACGGTTTTGTAATGTATCAAGCAAAGCAAAGGATTTACTCCACCAATCACTTCACCTCGGGACGGAGTGAATAAGAATTACGCAGCATCTCAAATGAGCAGGGTGCTGTTTTAAGTGCTTGTGTGTCCACGAGCGGATTATAACTCGACATTATGGTATCCAACGTTACGGTTTCTGCACCTTTAGCCGGTGCTTGTACTACGGGAATATCAAGTTCCCAACCGAAATGCCTTGCTAAAGAATCAAGCAACATGGCGGTTGCGCGCATTTTACCTTCTTGAGAATAGCCGGCAATATGAGGTGTGGCAATAAACGCCTTGCGGAGCAATTCTCTATTAATGTCAGGCTCTTTTTCCCAACAATCTATCACAACATCCTTTATGGATGAGGTCTCCATAAATTCCACCAAAGCCTCATTATCCACAATTTCACCTCTGGCGCAATTTATTAATAAACGGCAATTCTGCAATCCATTGATAAACGGACGGCTTGCCAAATGCCGTGTCGCATCCAATCCGGTATCGGTTAGAGGAGTATGAAAAGTTATAATATCGGCATCATTCATCAATTTACTCAACGGCAAATAGTCGGCACTTCCTGACAAACGACGTAACGGCGGGTCGTTCAGCAAAACCTTAAACCCCAAGTCTTTTGCCCAGCGTGCTATTATCGAACCTACATGCCCCACGCCAACAATACCAAGCGTAAGCCCGTTGGTATTGAATATATATTCTTTCTTCATCCAATACCCAATCGAAGACAATACATACTGAGCCACGGCAGGAGCATTGCAACCCGGAGCATTCACAACGGTTATCCCATTGGCGGAACAATAATCCATATCAATATGATCGGTACCGATAGTAGCTGTTCCGATAAATTTACAACAACTACCCGAAAGCAATTCCGCATTACACTTGTTCCGAGTACGCACCAAGAGAACATCAGCATCTTTCACCGCACGAGCATCAATCTCTTGATATGGCAGATAAACAACTTCGGCACACTTTTCAAGTACACCTTCGATATAGGGTATATTTCTTTCAACAACTATTTTCATAGGACTTAATCAATAAAACACTCGCCACACATACACTCCTATACATGCAGCCGCAAATAAAAAATATAATATATAACGGCGCAAATATTTCTTGATGGTAAAAGCATGAGCCATCTGTATAGCAAAACACACATTAAGCATAGGCAAATACACTAAAAGATTGGTGTAGTCCACCACCATCACTACCATCGTTGCAACGGTAAGCACCAAGAAAAAGCCGTTATACGCCCTTACCTGCATTTTATAATTGATTATCTGCAATATGTTTCTCGCTAACATTATCACAGTAACTATAGCTGTCACAGCCACAACTCCGATAAAGAATCCTGAGCGTTCCATGTCAATTCCGTTCCAAATATTCTCCCATCGAGGAAGCATCAGTTCCGAGATTTCCATTATTCCCATGCCCAAAACTATCCAGAACGGGGTTACAAGCCCTAACACCATAGCCAATGCACTGCGAACCGACATGGAACGCATCTGCAAAAAGCCGACAAAAAACACAGGGATAAGATACATGAACGCATAACTGTACATACAACATGCCGACAACAGCAATGATATGAGAAATACTCTTCGTTGCGGATATGGGCTTTGATAAATTCCAAACAAAAGTGCCACCATAAAAAGGCACATAAAACACAACATCGTGCCGTCATATAATTGCACGGCTATATCGGGTACGGCTATACCCAGTAGCATAAAAGCGGATGCGAATACATACGTTACATCTCTTGTAAACGTGTAAGCCTTATTCAAAAGAGACATTAATGCACACACACCAATAAACCCGCATAGATTAAGCAACAACGACACAACCGGAGACAGACGAAGCACCGACTGAGATGATAAACATACCCCCGGTGTACCGCTTTGCGGATTACTACAACCAAAGCCTGATGCAACCCACGTAAGGATAACGAACAAAACAGCCGTCAATATAAAAAATTGACGACCGTTCAAGAACTTATTTATGTCATTCTCACGAAACATATCTCCGATAGAAAGCCTTTTATTAGCAATAAGCTAAGTACCACAATCGTGCCGTTTTCTTTCCGGAAATTATTTCAAGTCGGCTCCAATATCCCGACGGAAATACATTTCATCAAAATGCACCTTTGCGATACTTCCGAAAGAACGCCCGAGAGCCTCCTCCTTGGTTTCCCCATAAGAAGTCACAGCTATCACACGTCCGCCGTTAGTCAAACATTTTTCATTATCCATTTTAGTTCCTGCATGGAACAGAATACTATCGGAAACATTCTCAATACCTGTTATTTCCTTTCCCTTAGCATAAGAACCCGGATAGCCGCCACTCACAAGCATCACTGTAACTGCATAACGAGAATCTATTTCCAAAGCGCATCTTGAAAGTTCGCCGGCAGCGACAGCCCGGAACAATTCCACCAAATCGCTCTTTAAGCGCGGCATCACGACCTCGGTTTCGGGGTCTCCCATACGCACATTATATTCAATAACCATAGGCTCGCCTTTTACATTTATAAGCCCGAGGAAAATAAAGCCCTTATAAGTTATATTCTCCGATTTCAATCCGTTAACAGTAGGTTCGATTATACGAGTACGCACTTTTTCCATAAACACATCATCGGCAAAACTTACAGGAGAGACAGCACCCATTCCTCCCGTATTTAATCCCGTATCACCTTCTCCTATGCGCTTATAATCCTTTGCTACAGGAAGAATCTTATAACTATTACCATCGGTAAGGACAAATACAGAGCATTCTATACCGGAGAGAAATTCCTCTATTACAACCGTAGCCGAAGATGCTCCAAACATTCCGTTAAGCATCTCACCCAACTCTTTCTTTGCTTCTTCTATCGTAGGAAGAATAAGCACTCCTTTACCTGCAGCAAGTCCGTCGGCTTTCAGTACATAAGGAGCCTCAACACTCTCAAGAAAACGGAAACCATCCTCTATCGTATCCTTGGTTACGCTTAAATGACGAGCTGTAGGGATATTGTGACGATTCATGAACGCTTTCGCAAAATCTTTACTTCCTTCAAGCTGTGCACCTTCTTTTGACGGACCTATAACAGGAATTGCCGCCAAAGAAACATCTTGCTTGAAGTAATCATAAATACCGGCAACAAGCGGGTCTTCATTGCCCACAACCACCATATTTACGCCTTTCTCTATCACAAAAGTTTTTACAGCCTCAAAATCAAGTGGCGACAAAGCAACATTTTCCCCATAAGCATGCGTTCCCCCGTTACCGGGCGCAATATACAATTTTCCAAGTCTCTCGCTCTGTCTTAGTTTCCATGCGAGAGCCGATTCACGCCCTCCCGAACCAAGTAATAATATATCAATAGTTTTCTCCATTATCTGTATTTTATGAATTTTTATTCCTCTGTATCTTTATTTTTCAAGCCGTTTCTACGACTGCGCATCACAGGACGTTCTGCTTCTTTCGACAGCATAGGTTCACGGAATCTAACCACTTTTTTTGAGAATTCCTCGCTGTGATCTTTTCCATCTATAGACGAACGTTGAGCCTCACTGCGTTCTGCATCATCACGGCGTCGTTCATGATAAGACTTCTGATAACGTTCTTCAAGAGCATTCTTAGGCGTATGAAGTGTGCGACGTTCCCTGCGATCCCGTCTGCGTTCTTCATCTTTTTGAACAAAACTTCCGCGACCGAATTTTTTGTCTTTATCAGCAAAGCGATGTTCTCCCAGCTTTCCCTCACCTTCTTTTTTATAGATTGAACGACTGCCGCGTTCAAAACGGCGTTCTTTCCCTTCAAACTTGTTTTTGGGGCGGTCAGCACCTTCCCGGCGTAATGGTTTGCCTGTCTTTTTGCGAGAAACAACAGGAGAATCTTCATCATGCACATCCTCATCTTCTACGCCAAGGGTAGGTTCAAAACGCGAACGTAAGAATTTGGTTTTAGCTTCTCCCCTGAAATCTTCATTCTTAACAGAACGTCCCTCTTTTCTGAAATCACTGTAAGTTCCTTCAAAAATCACATACTGACGAAGTTCACACTCTATCGAACCGTTCAATATAGGATATTTCAAGGACGGTTTAAGTCCTATTTTATCAAATAAATCATTATTTTCACTTATAACCCAAGCATTATAACCCTTGAATTCATTTTTTAGCATCGAGCCTATAGAATCATACAAAGCCTCCATGTCCTCAACCGAAATACGTTCGCCATAAGGTGGATTAGTGATAAGAGTACCGCCTCCGGCAGCTACATCGGTAATCTCTTGCAACGGTTTCACCTGTATGTCTATATATTTTCCCACACGTGCGCTTTTAATATTGCTTTTGGCAATACCGATAGCCTTAGGAGAAATATCAGAACCGTATATCTTACATTCAAAATCACATTCTCCGCTATCGTCATTATAAATAGCCTCAAACAAATCCACATCAAAATCGTCCCAACGTTCAAAAGCGAAACTATTGCGATACACTCCCGGATTGATATTGGCTGCAATCAAAGCAGCTTCTATAAGGAATGTTCCGCTACCGCACATAGGATCGTAAAAATTGCTTTTACCGTCCCATCCGCTTAATTTTATGATACCGGCAGCAAGAACTTCATTGATGGGAGCCTCAGTCTGAGCCACACGATAACCGCGCTTATGCAACGACTCACCGGAACTGTCAAGCGACAGCGTAACTTCATTACCCGAAATGTGAACATCAAACATTACATCGGGATTACTTAAACGAATGGAAGGACGTTCTCCGTATTTTTCACTGAAATAATCGGCTATAGCATCCTTAACTCTGTATGTGACAAATTTTGAGTGGCGAAACTCCTCACTATAAACTGTTGAATCTATAGAAAAGGTGCGTTTCACCGAAAGAACCTTGTCCCATTCATATTTCTTAACCTCATCATAAAGTTCATCCACAGTAGATGCATGAAACTTATATATAGGTTTCAAAATTCTCAATGCGGTACGACAACAGAAGTTGGCACGGTACATTGTTGACTTATCGCCTTTGAAAGCGACCACACGACGACCGGTTTCCACATCCTCTGCTCCAAGAGCCTTCAATTCATCGGCAAGAACGTTTTCCAACCCTTGAAACGTCTTGGCAACCATTTCAAACTTATCACTCATCTCTTTCTATCTTTGTATGTTGTTTGCTTTTTGCTTGTATTAGTCTTTCACCTTGTGGCACATCGGCGGTAACCCATATATTTCCTCCAACGACAGCATTATCACCTATTGTGATACGCCCGAGTATAGTGGCATTGGAATAAATTATGACATTGTCGCCTATAATCGGATGGCGAGGGATACCTTTTATCAGATTATCATTCTCATCGGTAGGGAAACTGCGTGCACCTAATGTTACACCCTGATAAAGTTTAACATTCCTACCTATAATGGCTGTTTCTCCTATCACTACTCCGGTACCGTGATCTATTGCAAAATATTCGCCTATTACTGCTCCCGGATGAATATCTATACCGGTCTCGGAATGCGCACTTTCTGTTATCATGCGAGGTATTACCGGTACACCCACTATCAATAGTTCATGCGCTATGCGATAATTGATAATTGCTTTTATCCCGGGATAACAATAAATAACCTCCGATGTAGAAGTCGCAGCAGGATCACCTCTGAATATAGCCGATACATCGGTATGCAGCACACGGCGTAATTCCGGAAGTTTGGCTATGAAATCGATTGCTATTCGAGAAGCACTTTCCTCTATGCGTGTGTGTTCATCGGCACACACATCCCTCGCTGTAACCAACATTCCGGCAACGATTTGGTTCTCAAGTACGTTTTTCAACCGTTCACATTGCAGCCCGATTGCGTACTCAAGATTATAGCCGTTTACATCGGCATCGCCAAAAAATCCGGGGAACAATAAAGAACGGCACAAACCTATCAATTCTTTTATCATAGGTTCAGAAGGTAAAGGCTCACATCCCATACGCATGTGGCACATCAACTGCAAGCCATCCTTGCAGGCAAGAGACTTTACAGCCTCTTTCAATCGTCCTTCTTCCTGATAAGTTGTCATGCCCATTTCCTTTAAGAACACTCGGTTACATTCTGTTCCGAACACTGCATACGTTCTTTAAAAAACAATTACGCAATTTCTCAACAAAAATACAATAAATATCCCAAACTCCAACCATTAAAAAGTTTTTTATTCAAAGGTTCTCCATTATAAACATAAAAGTCGGGCTTATTGCTCGACTTTTATTCTGTTTCCTTCAAAGACATTTTTAATGCGGGAGACTATCAATGCAGGAGATATTCCACTCAAACAAAAGAAATCCTTGAAATGGCATGGTTTATCACCGAATACCGAGCATGGACGACACACCATATTCAACTGTACCACGTTCTTCATGTCTTGATGCCAACCCATATATCCGCAGTATGGGTGTGTTGCTCCCCATACCGACACCACCGGCACACACACAAGTGAAGCTAAATGCATATTGGCTGAATCCATTGACACCATCACATCGCAGTGGCTTAAGAGCGACAATTCCAAAGGAAAACCATATTTCTTCACTGCAAGTGAAGTGACATTGTCATATTCAGCCTCCCATTGCGCCAGTATCTTGTGTTCTTCGGCACTGCCGCACAGGAATACTTTCACATTTTCCCATGAAGCCACTTCGTCTACTACTTTCTTCATGAGATGTATAGGATAGACTTTCCCGGGATACTTTGCAAACGGAGCAACAGCAATCCATCGCTCTCCTGCTTTTTTGGGCTGCGAAATTTCGGCAAAAACAGAAGAATCGGCTTTCTTTCCCTCAAAAAGCGACTTGAATGTCTCTTGAAAAGCAAAGCCTGCTCGATAGAACACTTCGCGGTAACGTTCACGAAAAGATATTAACGGGAACATGCGTTTGTTGTACCGTCGGGTTAAAGCTCTCTTTCCTCGCTTTCCTTTATCGATACGCTTGACTGGAATACCGCGCAACGAAAAGAACATCCCGAGAATCCATGTGCGGAATATACCTTGAAGATCTATGACAACATCTATTCCATAAGCATCCATCATGTCACGATAGAGCTTGTACATCCCTTTCAACCCGTGATACTTCACCTTCACATCCACGGCAATCACGTCAAGGTTGGCAGGTTTATTGACAAACAGCGTAGATGCCACAGGCTGCGTAAGCATGATAAAGCATTTGTCGGGATGAGCTGCGCACACCGAATATACGACCGGCACAGTCATAGCCACATCGCTTAGTGCATTCAATCTCACTATAAGCACATTGTGATACCGCTCATCACTTAGCAACACATCCTTTTCGGTTTTTCCTGCTGTTCCCATAATCTTGTTTTTTCTGTTGCGTAAAGATACAATAGATTTCTTTATTTCAAAAATCAGCACATTCGATTATTTTCGTCCGAAATCGGCAGGTATTTCCCCCCATTCTTCAGTCTTCCACTTAAGAACACGAATAGTATATGTATTCTCTTGTAACCACTTTTCAGCCCGGCGCACAATATCGAAAAGAGCGGCATTCTCAGGACATTCGGGTATCTTGCTTTTGCATTTACGGTCTCGCACCCACGCCAAAGCTGTCACACTATCGCTATAAATGGTTTTTATAGGACTGCCTTGCTTCTTCAGCATGGCAAGACCATGAACAATGGCAAGGAACTCCCCTATATTATTACTGGCTTTAGGAAACGGACCTTTATGAAAAAGCCTTGCTCCGCTTTTTACATCCACCCCTTGATATTCCATTATACCCGGATTTCCACTACAAGCAGCATCTACGGCTATACTGTCAAGTATAATTTCAGGAACAGTCTCATAATTTACATGCTTAACAGGCGCATTGGCGATAGCACGCAGCACACCCATCTCATCGGCAGGATTTCCCCTATATGCCCGTATCGCCTCCTCTTGGGTATTGTAACTCTTGTATTTTGCGTTGGGATAATTAGATACCCGTGCCTTACATTCTTCCCAAGAATCACATATTCCGGGTATTGTCCCCTCCCAGACAACGTACCATTTATAATTTCTTGCCATAAATCATAATTTAGGTGGTAAAGTTACAATTTTTTCCTTATTTTTGCGACTTCACTATAATTATACCGCATGAAACCTGTTTTTCTTATCGGATATATGGGTAGCGGAAAGTCTACTATGGGACGCTCCCTATCCGCTTATATGAACAAAGAACTTATTGATCTTGATCACTATATCGAGGCAAGATACCACCAAAGTGTAAAAGACATCTTCTCCGAACGCGGAGAAGAGGCTTTCAGAATCATCGAAAAGAATATGCTCCATGAAGTAGGTGAATTTGAAAATACGATTATCGCTTGCGGAGGAGGTACGCCTTGCTACTTCGACAATATGGAATTCATGAAAAACAAAGGTATCACCGTATTCCTCAATGCTTCCCACGAAGCTCTCATGAGAAGACTTTCCACACCCAAAGCCAAAAGCAAACGACCGATTATATCGAACAAGAGCAATGAAGAACTCGCCCAATTCATTACCGAAGCAATAGAAAAGCGATACCCTTACTACAGTCAGGCAGAAATACATTTCGACTCTGATTGGCTTGAAGACGGAAAACAAGTGGCAGCATCCACCAAAGCCCTTGCCGAAAAGATAAAATCATTCTCATAAAAAAGACCGGAAGCGGTGAACCTATATCTGTACACCGCTTCTGTCAATCCTATCGTTATATCAATGTCACTCTCATGTGAGCCTTTGGATAACGCAGTACCAAGCAAGATGCTTCCGTAATCACCAGCGCATCGGTATTCCGCACACCGGCACTCTTTAAGTCAAGAGCCTCTGTTCCAAAGGGAAGATGACTGTACTTTTGAATATATTCAGGATCTATTATCAATCCGCATCCTTCCATTCCGCAATCATCAAACACTTCGCTCAACAATACATACAAACGACCGAATTTAGAACTTATTTCAGAAAAGTCTATTCCCCATTTGGTAGTAGTCTCCGTATTGTTGACCACACGGGTATAGTCAAGCTTGTTTAATTCACCTATCAATTTAGAGCCTCCCACCAGAATTTTTCGTTTAGAGCCGGCATTGCCGGTAAACGCATTACGCATCATCTCGATCACGCTATCTTCTTTCTGGGAAGTATCCAGCATGAAATCCTTGCCCGCCTGATACCATATACCACCGGTAAACAACACATTCTCTTTTTTCTTGAAGTCATAAATTTTACGTTTCACCCCGAACAAGAAACTCTTTTCCATTCCTAAACGCATGTCGTAGATTGCAGCCTCCTCTTGATCGCTCATGGTCCATCCCACCTCTTTGTTGGCAATCTTCTGAAGTGTACTCTGTTCTATCTGCATCTTGAAAATCTGGCAATTATTTTGGGCTTTCTTCGGCAACGCCTCAAATTGGGGACTTTGAACGTCAAGCTCAGTCGCAGCACGTCCCATTCTTATCAACGGAGTCCCTGCCGGGATTGTAGGAACGCAGCAATCCACCTCGCCTATTTTCCTTCCGTTAACAGCCATTACATTCAACTTTCCGTCCTCGTTTTTCGATACCACATAGAGAACAAGTCCGTTTTGCGATGACGTCACCCCGTCTTCGGCATATCCGGTTACATCAGATACAAGGATAGTGTCCGATACATCAAATACATCATTATTCGTGGTGTTAATCGTTGCTCTGGCAGCATTTTCCGAGACTTCGCTCTCATCCGGCTCTACATAAGTTTCGCTTAATTCACACTTCGTCTCCTTGGTATCCACATTATAGTAATCAACCACCATGCTACCGGAAGATTTGGCTCCGGCACAACGGGAAAGCTGATCGATAGGAGTTGCCATAGGACGTATTTTCACAATCTGTTTGTCTATCTCATTCAGCAGCATTCCGTTACCCGATTCATTTACGGCATCAAGCGTAAGCGGTCCATTAACGACATGTTTTCCACCTTCCACCCCTGTAACAAGAGCCACTGCAAGCAATTCGCTGCCGTCACTGCCCCAAAGCAGCATATAGACAAGAGCCAGAAAAGCTAAAGCTGCCCATATACCCTTTGATGTCAATAGTTTTACAAACGTTTCTACAATTAATTTCTTCATGTTTTTCATAGTTTTTTATTGAAAAGTTCTACATTGAAAAGATGTTTGAATCTCACTCCCAAATGCTTTTTTTGCTGTACTGCGGGAAAAGGCTGCGTCTCTGTTCGGCGTTATCCTCTACAGCCGTAGAGGTATCAAGTTGCGGCATACGATGGTTTTTCACAAGCTCTATTTTCTCATTCTTTCCTCGCAAATAACCCTCTTTATCGGCATTAGCAACCGCATCATCAAAACCAAGCCCTTTACTAAGTAATTCAAGTGCCACGTTTTCGGCATGCTCCTTCATGATTTCCGCTATACGTCCACACACCCTCGGAAAGCGTTTAAGCATCTTCATTGTGGCATCATCGTTTCCCGGTTCGGCAGGAACGTCTTCTTTTGTCATTGGTTCTTGTCGTCCTTCTTCAGCCACTTCGTCCACTTGCGCAAAAGCGTCATCAACAACTGTATCCAACGCATCAATTTCATTTTTTTCATCTGTGTTTTCCATAATTTTAAAAGCATTAAACAATAAATTTCAAATATAAATTTCCGGAAATCTGTGATGCAAAGTTACAACACAAATTCCCGGATAATATTCCTTAAAAATTATATTGCCATTTATTTACATGAGGAAGCACCAATTAAGAAGAGCAAATATCCTTCAGCAAAAAACAACATCTAATTATTACGTATTTGACCGTTGCCTGATATAAGATACTTATATGTGGTGATTTCAGGTAATCCCATCGGTCCGCGTGCATGAAGTTTCTGTGTGGAAATACCTATCTCAGCCCCGAATCCGAACTGTCCGCCGTCGGTAAATGCAGTAGGGACATTTGTGTACACGCAGGCTGCATCCACTTCTTTACGGAAACGGTTCATCGCCGCATCATCTTCAGCTATTATACATTCGCTATGCTTAGACGAATAACGGGATATATGTTCCAATGCTTCATCTATTCCGTCCACCGTTTTTATACTCATCTTATAATCCATATATTCCATTCCCCAATTTTCTTCGGTGGCACGCTCAACCAACGGATATTTCCCGGCAAGTGCGGCATAAGCTTCATCATCGACATAAGCCACCACATTATTCTTTGCCATAGGTGATAAAAGAGCCGGTAAATCGGTAATACGGCTACGATCTATGAGTAAGCAATCGAGGGCATTACACACACTCACTCTGCGAGTCTTGGCATTATTCACTATTGCCGCCCCTTTAGCCAAGTCACCCGACTCATGAAAATAGGCATGACATATTCCGGCACCTGTTTCGATAACCGGCACACGGCTGTTGTCCCGCACAAAACCGATAAGCCCTTTACCTCCACGAGGAATGATAAGATCTACATAACCCACAGCGTTAAGCAGTTCGGCAGTGGCTTCATGCGACGGTGGGAATAGCGTTGCCACAGCATCATCCACCCCTTCTTCACGCAACACCTTGTGAATCACTTCGGCAATGGCAGAATTTGAGCTGTAAGCATCAGTTCCTCCCTTCATAATCACTACACTGCCGCTTTTGAAACACAACGAGAACACATCAAAAGTCACATTAGGTCGAGCTTCATATATAATACCTATCACTCCAAACGGAACACTCACCTTGGTAATCGTCATACCATTAGGCTGCGTCCATTCGGCAAGTACCTTGCCAAGCGGTGACGGAAGTTCGGCTACACGGCGCATATCGCCGGCTATTCCTGCAATACGTTCCTTTGTCAAGAGCAAGCGGTCATATTTGGGATTGTTTTTATCCATTCGTGCCAAGTCTTCGGCATTTGCCGCAAGAATTTTATCTGTACAAGCCTCCGCCTCATCAGCCACGTGACGCAACACCTGATTTATCTTTTCATCCGAAAGTAAATTAAGCGTTCTTGAAGCCGCTTTTGCCTTTTCCAATATATTTTTTATCTCTTCGCTCATAATCGACATTGCTTTTATGGATTTACCGCAAATGTAACTATTTTATTATGCAAACCATTATTTGAAACTTATTTTTTCATATATTTGCTATGAATTTTACTTTTTAACTTAAAAACCTATGAGAATTATTACTTGTTTGTTGCTGTTTGCAATAGCAATGGTCTTTTCCTTGACCTCTTTTGCAGCCACATTCGTTGGCGACCGTAACGACTTCAGGGATGAAACGATTTATTTCGTGATGACAACACGCTTTTATGACGGAGATCCTTCCAACAACACCCAATGCTGGGACAATCAAGAACGCAATGAGGGTGATCCCGCATGGCGCGGTGACTTCAAAGGTCTTATCGAGAAACTTGACTACATCAAGGCTCTCGGATTCACGGCTGTGTGGATTACTCCTGTGGTAGAAAATGCTTCGGGGTATGATTACCACGGATATCACGCTTTCAATTTCTCTAAAGTAGACAACAGATATGAAAGCGAAGATGTCGCATTTCAGGATCTTATAGATGCCGCTCATAAACGCGACATGAAAATTATACTTGACATTGTACTTAACCACACCGGGAACTTCGGAGAAGAGTACCTTTGCAAATTGTTCACTCGAGATCCTGCAAAGAATCAGGCTACCATAGACGATTGCATGATTCCTTATACAGTAAAGGACGGCGGCAAATTGCCTGATAACTATCTCGACTTGATAGGCAGCGAGCAATATGCGAAGCGGTTGGCTCAAATGAAAAATACCGATGGTAAGAATCATGATGTGAACAACTACTGGCATCATGTGGGCAACGAATGGAATTGGGATGATTATTCCCGCTGGTACGGTCAGATTGCCGGCGATTGCGTCGATCTCAATACTGAAAACCCACACGTAACCAATTATCTTGTAAAGTGTTATGGCGAGTTCATCAAAATGGGAGTGGACGGATTCCGCATCGATACAAGCGGACACATCTCACGCCTTACTTTCAACAAGGCATTTATTCCTCAATTCACCAAACTTGCCGAACAATATAAGGAAAAACGCAATAACGGTCCGTTTTTCATGTACGGTGAAGTATGCGCACGAGAGCGTAACGTAACCTATCGGAATCATGAGAACTGTTCTCCATATTATTATACTTGGAAAGAATCAAAGGACTACGCTTGGGACACAAGCGAGACTTCTTGGAATGGCATTGTGGTAATGGAAGGCTCAAAGGGAAACCACACCAATATTATATCGACCGACGCACAAGGTACTGATGATCAAGACGACTCGGGTATGCCGGAATCATCAAACGCCTTACTTAACGGAAACACTTACCACACACCTGATTACAGCAATTATTCCGGTTTAAGCGTCATTGACTTTCCAATGCACTGGAATTTTCGTACTGCAGCTGAAGCATTCAGCGTAAAATACGGCGATAAATATTATAACGATGCCACCTACAACGTGGTGTATGTAGATTCTCACGACTATGCACCCGACGGAGCACCGGAAAGCACTCGTTTCAACCAATCTCAATCCACTTGGGCTGAAAACCTGAGCCTTATGTTTACCTTCCGTGGTATTCCGTGCATCTATTACGGGTCGGAAATAGAATTCAGAAAGGGATATGTAATTGATAATGGACCTAATATTGCACTGAGAGAAACAGGACGCGCCTATTTCGGTGGATACATCAAAGGCGACATCGATGTTACCGATTTTGCGACCTACAGCGGTGCAACCGGTAATATAGCAGCTACTCTTTCACATCCGCTTGCCTTACACCTACAGCGACTGAACCGCATACGCGCAGCCGTTCCGGCTCTTCGCAAAGGACAATACAGCACCGAAGGTTGCTCGGGCAACTTCGCTTTCAAACGCCGTTATACAGATAGTACAACCGACTCTTATGTTCTTGTCACAATAAGCGGTAACGCCGATTTCACCGGTATAGAAAACGGTACTTACGTAGATGCGGTAACGGGTGATACTATAACTGTAACCAACGGCACGCTTTCCGTGTCATGCTCAGGAAAAGGCAACTTACGCGTGTATGTACTCAATACTGCCCTGACTTCTGCTCCCGGTAAAATAGGTGAAGATGGTATGTATATCTATAATTCTGCACCGGTAATCACAGCACAGAAAAGTTATGACGGAACAGAGGAAGAAAATTCTTCAAACAATGGTGGTGGTATTGCCGGTGGTGGCACAGAAGAACCGGAAGCACCCATCGAACCCTCCATGAGTGAAGGAGAACAAGCTGCTTTCTTTGAAAACACAGCAGATTGGAACGGAACAATCAGAGCTTGGGTATGGAGTAGCAGTATTAACTATACCGGAGGTTCTTGGCCAGGTCAATCATGCACATATCTCGGCAACAACATCTGGAAATGGACATACGGAGGCTCCGACAAAATTCCCGACGGCTCCGGTATCATTTTCAACAACGGCAGTGAACAAACAGCCGACCTTAAATGGATAAATGGCGGATACTACAATGCCGGAGGATATGTAAAAACAATTGACGGAGCCGGTGAAATACCCGGCACACCGACAACTCCGGGTGAAAACATCACATGGAAATTCTATTACGACAATTCTAATACCAACTGGAGTAAAGTTTATGCTTATGTATGGGATGCAGGTAACGGCAACAAGACATATTTAGGCTCTTGGTCAGGCTCTGTCATGAGCTACGACAACCAGAACCAACGCTGGGAAATTTCATTCACCACTACCGATACGCTTAAATCTCCTATGGTGATTTTCAATAACGGTAACGGAGGTTCAGGCAATCAGACAGCTGACCTCACTTTAACAAATCACGGCATATACAATTATAACGGTTTAACAAATGTGGTGAGCAATATCATAGACATTACAACCAATGATTACGCTCCTGTTGAGTACTACAACTTGCAGGGTGTGAAGATAGATAATCCTAAAAACGGTATCTTCATCAAGCGTCAAGGCTCAAAAGCCACTAAAGTTGTACTATAAGTAACCGTAATTTAAGGCTTTAGCATCACTAAAGCCCTAAACAAATGGGATGTATTCTTGCCGGAACACATCCCATATTTTTCTATATTAGAAACTCTTTCTTCAAATATCTTAATTAGAGAATTTAAAATCGAAGAATTATTCATCACTTTTGTGCTTAATTCTCAGCACTTAAATTTATTGGGGAAATTATTTTTGATTTTTAATATTTTCGCTATATTTGCGGTAAAGCATTAATAATAGCGTTATTAAATTCGCAAAAAACAAAACATAAACCCAAATATTGTTAAGATTAGGGATTATTTTTCCTTAATTAAGATAATTAGAGATACATTTTAATAACATTACTAACCTAAAAACTAACAGAAAATGAGAAAAATCTTACTTTCTATCGCAGTTCTTGCAAGTTCTGTGGCATCTGCTCAGCTTTTGAACGTCGGTTCAGCTGAGAAGGTGAACCTGCCTGCAGGTGTTTCGGCTGCGCAGTCGGCAATGAGCCATGACGGTTCGTTTGCCGTTATCAACGGTTCCGGCGGTCTTGTAAAAGTAGACCTTGCTACTGGCAAGACAGTTCAGCTTGCGCAAAGCGCATCGTTGCAAAGTGTTGAAATCAGCGAAGACGGCAGTACCGTGGTATTCCGTCAGCCTTCTTATCAAGGCAAGCTCCGCTACACTGCATTGAAGAGCGTTAACTTGAACAAC
>JAFUKL010000040.1 GCA_017473615.1 Muribaculaceae bacterium
CGGTTGGGCAAGTAACGTAGACAATATCGCGAAAGAAAATTTGACGGTAAACGGAGAAAACTACAAGTATCTTGCAACAGCATACGTATTGGTGCCGGGAGGTGACACTCAACAGCTTTCAGACCTTACAATGGAAATCAAGACCGGCTTGAATGAGAATATCACATTAAACGTTCCAAATGCACCGGTACAGCGCAACTACCGTACCAACGTGCTTGGTAACCTGTTGACAAACCAAGCTGAATTCACCGTAGTAGTTGATCCTATCTACAGCGGCGATTATACTCCTGATACTTGGTTAGGTGAGGTAGAAGAACCTACATACGATGCTACAACATCTACATATAAGATTGAAAACGGTGCGCAATTGGCTTGGGTTGCTGAAAAATCAAATGCAGATCATAATTTCTTTGGAAGAAAAAATATAGAGCTTGCTAATGACATCGTGTTGAGCTCAGAGTGGAAGAGCGGCTACATTTATAGTACATTGGAGTATTATACAACATTTGATGGAAATGGTTATTCAATCTTTGGATTGACAGCGCCATTGTTTACGCATTTCCGCGGTACAGTCAAGGATTTGGTTATAGACAAAGCTAATATACAGTCAAATGGTGAACGTATTGCAACTGTAGCAACTAATTTGGCAGGTAATATCGAAAATGTTACTGTAAAGAACTCTACTCTTGTAGCAGTGGATGCTACAGCTGACACAAAACGTTGGGGTGGTATTGTGGGACTTCACATGAGTGGAACTGCAACCGATTGTACTGCTGAAAATGTAACTATAAAAGCTGTAACCGAAACAGCCGGAGGTATAACAGGAACAATAAATGAGGCAAGTGGTAATCGTACTTATACTAATTGTATAGTAAAGAATAGCATTATAGAAGCTGGAGCAGAAGTTGGAGCTATTATTGGAGAAATATTGGTTTCCGGTGTAAAATTGATTGATTGCTATCAAGAAGGAACTACTCCGACCAACTTGGTGGGTAATGGTAAATACTCTGCATCATTGGATGGCGTAAATATGGAATATCACGATGCAAGCGGATTGTTATATAACGGTAATGATGCAAGTTGGAAAAGCGTATTCTATTTGAATAATGCATCAGATCTTGTTAAGGCTGCATCATACTTTACAGGACAAAGCCATTCAAGTGAAGCTAACGGAGTGACATTTGAATTGAAAGCCGATATCGACCTTGCCGGAGTGAACTGGACACCTTGGACTGTTATGTGGATTACTCTTAATGGTAACGGACATAAGATTTCAAACGTGAATGTTGCCGGAGGTTGGAGAAGCGGATTATTCGGCTATTTGGGCGCATCAAAGGTTAATGATTTGACAATTGAAAATGTAAATATTGTAGGTTCGCAAGCAGGTTTGTTTGCAGGTTCGGTAGAGGGCGTAACAACAACAAATGTTAAGATAGCCGGAACCAACAGTGTAAAATACAATGTTTATTCTTCTGAAAGCTATACTGAAACATGGGGTGGAATCGGTGCTGTAACCGGTGTCGTAGCTAATTCTACCATCAATGCTGAGATTACCGGCGGTGCAACTGTAGAACTTGATTATAACGGTATCACCTCTGAAGCAACTTACGTAGATGCTTTGACCGGATATTTGCAATCAAATAAAGGTACAGTTGTAAATAACGGAACTGTGACAGTGGTAGCTTCTTCTGCTGCCGGCTTGCTTGCTGCGTTGAAGAATGGTCAATCAGTAGTCCTAACCGGAAATATAGCACTTGACGGTACACGCGGAAACTATCTTACATTAGGCAGTGCAACCGATGATGTGGTGGTTAAGGCAAAGGAAGGCGTTGATGTGACAATTTCGGGCGTAGGTCATACAGGCGAGCATCAGGTACAGGGGCTGTTTAGCAAAGGAAAGATAACATTTGAAGGAATTACTTTCAGTGTACCTTCATTGGCAAGCGGCTGGGCTATGAGTTCCAATATACAAGGAACAGCAAATGTAACATTCAAGAATTGTAAATTTGTCGGAGTACAATGTCCTGTATATCAATCTGGAGCTGACGCAGTGGTAACTATTGATGATTGTGTATTTGATGTATCAAGTTGTGCTATTCAGGCTGAAGTGTACAGCGGAGATTTCAAGCTTGGACAGGATTTGAAAATCAGTAATAGTGATTTCGGCAAAGTTGCTGATGTGTTGCATATCTATGATTACGATAAAGATCCTTCCACTCAGGATATAATAGATTATCTGAAAGCTAACGGCAATGAGTTTACAGGAACTTGTAAGCAGACATGTCAATAAAGAATGAACGCTTTTGATAAAATTAATAAAGTTTTAAAGTGAAGATTGGCCGAGCCGTGAGGTTCGGCTAATTTTTTTCGGTATATATTTTTTCGGGAACATCAGAAGTTGTTTTAATTATATTTCCGAAACAAGATGCAAGTAAAACGGGAATAACATTTTTAAGAAAATTCAAAACTACTTCTTAATTAATGCTTATCTTTGCGTTTGTTAAAAAGAAAGAATAACAATGTTGTCATTAAATGAATGGGTGGCTCTGTTAGAGAGCGGGAAAGCATCGGTAGAGGGTCAGGTTATAGCGTCGGGTATCGTGGTGGCTGTGGCTCTTATGGTGATGTTTGTATATGAAAACCGGTTGCGTGTAGCAATCGAGAAAGTAATATGGCGTTCCAATAATACATGGGATGATTATATCTTCAGCGACAAGGTGATGCGCACATTGGGGTACTTTCTACCGTTCCTTGTCATATACATGGCATTACCTTATTGTATCATGAAAGATACGTTTGTGTATGTGGTGATAAGCAGGGTGGTGTCGTCATCGCTTGTTGCACTTGTGGCAGCTCTTATAAGTCGCTTTATTTCAGGCGTAAACGATAAAATTCAGGCATCCGACAACACCAACCGACCAACCTCGGGAATATTCCAAATGATTAAAATTGTGGTGTGGTGTTTTGCCATTATCTTGATTATTGCCACGTTGATAGATAAAGACCCGAGAACGTTGCTTACCGGACTTACAGCCTTTGCCGCTGTGCTGTCATTGGTGTTTAAGGACACTATAATGGGGCTTGTGGCAGGAGTGCAACTTGCCGCTTACGATATGATTCATGTGGGCGACTGGATTGAAATGGGAAAGCATGGCATAGATGGTACAGTGGAAGAAGTAACGCTGAATATTGTGAAAGTGCGAAATTGGGACAATACGGTGGCAACTATTCCTCCTTATTTGCTTATGTCGGAGTCGTTTAAGAATTATAGCAAGATTTTTACTGATAAGGCTCGTCGCATTTCATTGGAACTTTTTATTGACTTTAATTCTGTACGTCTGTGTACGTCCGAAATAGAAGAATCACTGAAAGAAAAAGGACTTTACGCTGCGATAAATGATGTGGAATGTGATGTGCAAGAAACGCGCAAGGTAAATCTTACTCTTTTCTCTCGATATATTGAGAAATTTTTAAGTGAGCAGCCTTATGTTCGTAAAGATAAATTCTTCCTTGTTCGTGTAAAGCAACCTGTACCTACCGGTTTGCCGTTAGAGGTATATTGTTATATAGATAATGTGGCGTGGAAGCATTTTGAGCATACAAAATCACGGGTTGTAGAACATTTGATAGCCGTAATGCCTGAATTCGGCTTGCGTATATTCCAAAGCCCCTCCGGTCAAGACTTCACCTCCCTAAAACATAGTTATCAGTCGCAATAATAAAAACAAAACAACTTCTAAATAGCTCGACGGCATAGCAGAACCTTCTGCGGTGTCTATCTTTTAGGAGGAAAATGAAGGAGAACGCCCTCTGTTTCTGAAAATCGTGCCATTTAGGGCGATATTCCATAATAGCCCAAATGGCTGTATTGTATCACGAACTTATTGCACCTTTCAGGTGCAGGGTCAGTTATCTTCTTTCCGTAGGTCGCACTGCGTTTGACTTACGGTTATGGAAATATCGGCTTTCAGCCGAGCGGCTTGTTATCAAGGAAAGCTGCAAAGCGGCAAGAAGTAAGACCCTCACACAATTATTTATGTGGATAAAATTGCCTGAGTTTCTGTTGTTCAACGCATACTGCGTTTTAAAGTATATAGGTTGTTTTGATAAGGAGTGTTAGCGGAGTTTGCGCAGGAGATAGCGGGGGATGAATGATATGTGGAGCAATATGGCGGTTATTGTCCCATAGTTTTTACACATTATGTCAAAACGTTCTTTGAGCGATTTTTTGTGGTATTTGTCGGTAAGTCCGTCGGTGAGGAAGTTGATGATAGGGGCGTCTCCGGCGTAGGCGTTTTTACGTGAACTCTTCAGGCACTTGATGCACCAGTCATAGTCGGCGGAGAATCGGTAAGTCATGTCGTAGAGAGGGACAATGTTGCGCCTTGCGACAAATGCCTGATGGCACACAAGCATACCGCGCTTGAAACTATCGGCTGTGAGCGTGGCAGGAGCTGTGAGATGTCGCATCCCGATAACTTCACGTTGTGTATTGACGATTTGCGTTTGACCGTAAATGATGTCGGCATCGGCATGTTCAGCCAGTCTGCTCAATGTGTCCTTTCCGGTAAAGCTGTCGCCTGCGTTGAGGAATATGAGAAATTTGCCTTTGGCAAGCCCGATGCTCTTGTTCATGGCGTCATACAGCCCCTTGTCGGGCTCGGAGTAAATGACCGTTTGCGGAATGCCGGCGTTTCGTGCCAGCTCAAGAGTGCCATCCCGGGATGCTCCATCAACTATGAGATGCTCAAAGTCGCTGAAGTCCTGTTCCTTAATGCTGTTAAGGGTGGGCTGTATCACACTTTCTGCATTAAAAGTAACTGTAATGATACTGAATAAAGGGTTCATCGGAATAAAATTTTCTGCAAATTTACTGAAACTTCTTGTTAGTTCCTATAAGGTCTTGAAAAAAGGAAAATTTCAAGATTTTATTAAAAATATTGCCCGGAAAGGCGTTTATATTTGAGAAAAACACTAAATTTGCACCTACTATGTTTAATCTTTAATAAATATTACTACTATGGCATACGTAATTACTGAAAATTGTGTAGCATGTGGAACTTGTCTACCAAACTGTCCTGTTGAGGCTATTTCTGAAGGCGATATCTATGTAATCGACGCAGATACTTGTATCGATTGCGGCACATGTGCCGGTGTTTGTCCAAGTGAAGCTATCATTCAGGGTTAAGCTCGGGGCAAGAACTCAGATAAAAAAGAAGAAAGGCTGTCTTACAACAAAAATGTAGGATAGCCTTTTCTGTATGAGAAAGTCGGAAAGTGTAACTTCTAAATTTCCATTAATATGCCTTCTTCCGGCGATTGCTCGTTTTCCTTATCGGCTTCTTTGTCTGCTACCGTCTCCGGTTCTGCTACCGTAACAGTGTTGTCTTCCTCAGTAGCAGTTTCGCATTCCTCAGCCTGATATTCTTGAGCGGTTTCTTCGTCGGTTGCATCGGTTGTGCTGTTTTCTTCAGTGTCTTCTTCAGGCGTTACGTTTTCTTCATGAACGGGTTCCATGTCGGGGCGTTTCTCATCGATAGGTGCAGTGTGCAGATATTTATCGGTAATGTCGGTCAATGAGCAGTCTTCCGATACCATAAAAACTCGTTGATTGGTACCTTGCTCGCCGAGTACGCCTTTAGATGCCTCGTATGCGCCCGTTTTGAGATAATTGAAGTTGCAGAACTCGATACTCCTCGGTATTCTGTTAAGTCCCGAGTACCAAGCTGTGCGCAGGCACGGATAATTGTGCTTGACGAAGCGTGCAAGGTTATTGATTTCTTGCGGCTCATGCTCGCCACCCATGAAACAGACACAAGTCACGGCACTGTTGTAATTCTTCAAAATGGAGCGCACCTCGTTGAAAGTTAACGGAGTACCTTTGTCTTTCCATAGTGTACGCTCATTGCATCCGGGGCATTTTATGGTACATCCGGTAATATTGAACACCAAACACACCTCGTTAGGTATGGCTCGGCATGATATATCAATTGTGTGGTATTTAAGCATTTTATAAATTAGGATTAATTGATATTAAATGTGAACGAGGTCACGATAAATGTCCAATGCCGCCTTTACATCGTCTTCATCGGTAATGCAATTTATCTTTACGTCCCCGATAGAGCCGAGCAATGAGAAATTGATTTCTCCGCTGTTGATCTTCTTGTCGTGTCGCATGAGAGACAGCAGTTCGGGATAATCCTCGCATGTTATATTAAATGCGCCGTAGTTGCGGTAGACGTAATCGGCATAGCGGTGCAAGACAGAACTGTCAAACTTCAAGATCATGTGTGACAGCACAAGCTCGACAATCATACCCCATGCCACGGCGTATCCGTGAGGAATGGGAGACATGCGTTTCATGGCAAGGCTTTCAAAAGCATGTCCGGCTGTATGCCCGAGATTCAGGGCGCGCCTTAGTCCGTTTTCGTGAGGGTCTTGCCGTACAATTTCCCGCTTTACGTTCACCGACTCTTCCAATAAATCAAGAAGTAGCTCGGGGTTATAGTCTTGGAAGTCATATTCCAATAGCTTGTTGAATACCTCCGGACTGCTCAATAAGCCGTGTTTAAGCATTTCGGCATATCCGGATTTCACCTCTTCTATAGGTAATGTGTCCAGCGGAAGTGTGGATATTATTACGGTATCAGCCTCGTTGAATACGCCCACTTCGTTTTTCAAACCGTTGAAGTTAATGCCGGTTTTTCCGCCGACAGCAGCATCTACTGCGCTGAGCAGAGTAGTGGGTATGTTGATGAATCGTATTCCCCGCTTGAAAGTGGACGCAGCGAAACCTCCGAGATCGGTAACCATGCCACCTCCGAGATTTATCAGTACAGAGCGGCGTGTAGCTCCGTTTTCCCCTAATTGTTTCCACACGTGGGACAAGCTCTCAAGATTTTTGTTTACGTCGCCTGACTTGATTGTGATGTCGATTACACCGTTTTTGCTCAATGTATCTTTAAACTTTGGCATTACGAAATGAGCGGTGTTTATGTCGGTGAGTACAAAAAGCTTGTTGTAGTCGACTCCATCGAGAGTTTTCTCGATAGCTTGATTTACATCGTTGGTGAAAATTATCTTTTGTGACATAGACGTTTGCTTGTTAATGGTTGTCAGCAGTAGCCTTTAAGGACTTTGATTAGTTCCGGTAAAGCGCATGCGAAGTCGTTCATAGTGTCAAATACGATGTCGGCTCCTGCACTAATCATCTTTTCCCTCGGGATAGGACCGGTGGTGATGCCTATAACGAAACATCCTGCCGCTTTTCCAGCCTGTATGCCGAGCGGTGCGTTCTCTATTACGATACATTCTTCGGCTTTGCAACCGGCTTTTTCTATACCTCGCAAATATGGCTCGGGGTGTGGCTTGCCGTTTTTAACGTCAAGTGCCGTAACCCGCTTGTCGTTATCGAATATTCTCGGATAATCATGTTCTAATCGGTCTAATATTGACGCTTGTGCCGAACCGGTAACCAGTACTCTTGTGATTTCGTTGCTCCGCAAGATATTCAGCATTTCATCGGCATGTGGCATAGTCTCTACTTTCCCCACTTCAAGAAAATATTCGGCTTTGATCGAATACAATCGTTTGGCCTCTTCCGGTTCTACCGTTTTCCCGAATGCCCGATTGAAAAGCAAGTCGATTATTGCTGCTCCGGTCATTCCCTCATATAAGTAGAATTCTTCTCGTGTCGATTCGATACCGAGTTCTGTGGCGAGCCGTTGCCAAGCTATGGTGTGGTACTTCATGGAGTCGTAAAGTACGCCATCCATATCGATAAGTGCGGCTTTTATGTTTAAATTCTCAAGCCCTTGCGACTTGGCATAAGCCTTTATATATTCAGTATATTCGCTATTCATCATTAATATTGGTGTTAATCGTTGAATGGCACAGCCGTTATCGTGTGGTGATGTGAAAACAGCTTTGCTTGCGTTCATATTTCACATAGCATCTGCCTTGCTTGCGCATTTCATATAATACTTCGGCAAGAATATTCTTCAGGTCGCCGGTGTGCATTATATAAGTGGAATCGCAATGGTGGAATCTCAACCAACTTATGTCGAATGTAGTGCCGAACATGTGGCATGAAGATGTGGTTGCGTTCACATTGCGGCGTTTCAGTCGGTTGATTGTGTTGTCGGTTCTCAAGACACTGGTTACTATTATTTGGCATTTGCGTCCTCCACGTGATAATATCGTGTCGGAGAAAGCCTTGCCTATGTCATGCAACAGATTCGCTGCTTTTGGCACTAAATATGGCATGGAATGAGTGAGTGAATCGAGGAAAAAATCTTCACATGTGGCAATCTTCCGGATGGGTAACTTGATGTTGTAAGCATCGTTCAACGAATGCACCGGATTGATGCCTATTGCACTTGCGGCAGTAAGCTGCAAATCGTTTTTGTCGTTGAAGGTTCTACCCAAAGAGCCTTTTATCCCCCTTGTCTTTATGCGATGTACTACGGTGGCTGTATCGGAATCAAAATCTTGCATATATTCATTGCCGTGCTGCCGTGCCGATAAATTGAATTTCTTGACAGGTCCGTTTTCGGAGTCATCGGGTGCACCGCATCCTATAAGGCATGTGCAACAAAGGCTGATCAAGAGAAAAACAAGAATCTTCAGCATGAGATTACTTTCCTACGGTTTGAACCAGCAAAACTTGCTCGTTTTCGTTTAATTTCAATGCTTTTTTCATTCCTTCTTGATCGAAACTTGCCCTGACAACGGTATTCAGACCTTCGGATGCACACCATAGGTAGATGTTGTTGCTCATGGCACCTACGGTCATTCCTGCGAAGACTTCTTTATCCTGCTTTGCCATGTCGGCTACAAGCGCAACGTTAAGCGGTGCCTTTTTTGCGAAATCCTGCATTGCAAACACATTGCGGTGGTCTCCGTCGTTTATGAATATCAGTTTGTTTTCTTTAGGCTCATATTTGTATATAGCCTCTGGTGTAACTATGTATGCGCTCATTTCCTGACGGTTTAATGCTGTTGCCACAGTGCGTTTGTCAGGACGATTGTATCCGCATGCAGCCCAAAGCATATCGCTTAATTGCTGTTCGGTGAGTGTGGCTTCGGAAAATTCGCGAGTCGAATGTCTGTTGTTGATAGCTTCCATAAGCGGCATGCCTCCCTTTCTTGCAGGCTCGGGCAATTGAATGTCCTTTGCAGTTAAATTACATGATGTGGCCATGAGAATAGTGCTTATAATCAGTGATTTTATTTTCATAGATTGATATGTTTTTGAGTTAAGTATAATTCAAAGGTAGTGCAAAGTGTGGAAAATAACAAATTTAGTGCTAAATTTGTAACATTACTTAGAAACTGTGATAAAATTTAATACGGTTTCTTATGGTAGAGTTATCAGAAAAAGAGAATTATAAATTTAAATACAATAAGATGAAAAAGACAGTTCTGACGATGATGGCGGTGTCGGCTTTTGCCGTGGCAGGAGCTGCTACACCGTTGTGGTTGCGTGATGTGAAAATCTCCCCTAATGGTGAGGAAATTGCTTTCTGCTACAAAGGTGATATTTATAAAGTGGCTGCTACGGGTGGCTCGGCAGTGCAGTTGACAACGCAAGATGCTTATGATTGCTCTCCGGTGTGGAGTCCCGATGGCAGTAAAATTGCATTTGCAAGTGATCGCAATGGTAACATGGATGTTTATGTGATGTCTTCGACCGGTGGTAAGGCAAAACGTCTTACGACTAACTCTGCCGGTGAAATTCCTACTACTTTTACTCCCGATGGAAAATCGGTGCTGTTTAATGCAGCAATACAAGACCCGGCAGAAAGTGCCATGTTTCCAACATCGGCAATGAATGAACTTTATGCAGTGAGCGTGAGTGGTGGTGCTACTACACAAGTACTTGGAACTCCTGCTGAAATGGTGAATTATGATAAATCGGGAAAATTCTTCTTGTATCAAGATAAAAAAGGATTTGAAGACGAATGGCGTAAACATCACACTTCATCTATTACTCGCGATGTGTGGCGTTATGATGTAAATACCGGGAAACATGAAAATCTTACCGATCGTGCCGGTGAAGACCGTAATCCTGTACTTGCCGGCGATGGCAATACGGTGTACTTTTTGAGCGAACGTAATGGAGGTTCGTTCAATGTATATAGTTTCTCATTGGATAATCCGAAACAGGTGAAGTCGGTAACTTCGTTTAAGACTCATCCGGTGCGTTTCTTGTCGGTGAGCAATAAGGATATGTTGTGCTATGCTTATGATGGAGAAATTTACACACAATTACCGGGAAAATCGCCTGTAAAGGTTAAAATCGATATAGTACGCGATGATGAAAATAATCCTGCCATAATGAAAAAAACATCGGGAGCGTATGGCTCGGTGGTTTCTCCAGATGGAAAACAAGTGGCTTTCATTATTCGAGGTGAGGTGTTTGTTACATCGGTAGAGTATAACACTACAAAACGTATTACTAATACTGCTGCCGGAGAAAGAGGTATCACTTGGCATCCGGAAAATCGTAAAATTGCTTATGCGAGTGAAAGAGAAGGCAATTGGCAATTATATACGGCAGAAATTGTGCGTAAAGAAGATTTGAATTTCCCTAATGCAACAGTAATCAAGGAAGAAATATTGCTTCCAAATGATAAGGTGGAACGCACTTATCCTACTTATTCTCCTGACGGAAAAGAGTTGGCGTTTATTGAAGACCGTAACAAGTTGATGGTGTATAACTTTGAAACTAAGAAAACGCGTCAAGTAACCGACGGTACTTATTGGTATCGTACCGATGGAGGTTTCCATTACACTTGGTCCCCTGATGGAAAATGGTTTGCACTTGAAATAATAGGCAATGGTCATGATCCATATAGCGATGTGGCAATAGTAAGTGCTCAGGGGGGAGAAGTGACAAATATTACAGGCAGTGGATATTTCAGTGTCAGCCCTCGTTGGACACAAGACGGAAATGCTTTGGTGTTTGCGACCGACCGTTATGGTATGCGTAGCCATGCATCTTGGGGCTCATTGATGGACGTGATGATGGTGTTCATGAATCAAGATGCTTACGATAAGTATATGTTGAGCAAGGAAGATTATGAACTTCAAAAGGAACTTGAAAAACAGCAAAAGAAAGATAAGGAAGAAAAAGAAAAGAAGGATAAAAAAGAAGATAAGAAAGGCGACAAAAAGGACGATAAAAAGAAAGATGGCAAGAAAAAAGATGAAAAGAAAGATATTGTCGTTGAACTTGACGGTATCAGCGACCGCATTGTGCGCTTGACTCGCAATTCTTCTGATATTTATGATGCAATCGTGGATGGAGAAGGCGAAAATCTATATTATACTCGTTCAGGAGATAAGGGTATAGAAGTGATGAAGATAGATTTGCGTAAGCGCGAAGAATCGCGTGTGGGTTCTACAAAGGCTACATCTTTCGGTGCTGATAAGACAGGTAAAACGTTGTTCTTGCTTGGAAGAGGAATGAGCAAAATGGGAGCAGGAGGAAAAATGACACCTATCACATATAGTGCTGAGGTGAAAATGAATCTTGCCGATGAGCGTGCATATATGTTTGACCATGTATGGAAGCAAGAAAAGAAACGTTTCTATCAGGAGAATATGCACGGCGTAAAATGGGATATGATGTATAAGGCATATTCTAAATTCCTGCCTCATATTGATAATAATTATGATTTTGCAGAAATGCTTAGCGAAATACTTGGAGAATTGAATGTGTCGCACACAGGTGGACGCTATTATGCTCCGGGTGGAGGTGAATCTACTGCCGATTTAGGCTTGCTTTACGATTGGAATCACAAGGGTAAAGGTTTGAAGGTGGCTGAGGTGATAGAAAAAGGTCCGTTTGACCATAAAAACACCAAACTCACAGTAGGCTGTGTGATAGAAAAGATAAACGGTGAAGAAATAACAGAAAACACTGATTTTGCATTACTTTTGAATGGCATTGTTAAAAAGAAAACATTAGTGTCGATATTTAATCCTGCTGATGGCTCTCGTTGGGAAGAAGTGGTGTTGCCTATCACCAAGGGAACGATGAACGGACTGCTGTATAGGAGATGGGTAAAGCAACGCGAGGCCGATGTTGAACGTTGGTCAAATGGTCGTCTTGGATATGTACACATTCAATCGATGAACGACGGTTCGTTCCGAAATATATATTCCGATATATTGGGTAAGTTTAACAAGAAAGAGGGAATAGTGATTGATACGCGCTTTAACGGAGGCGGACGTCTGCATGAGGATGTGGAAATACTATTCAGCGGAAAGAAGTATTTTACGCAGGTGGTTAGAGGACGTGAAGCATGCGATATGCCGAGCCGTCGTTGGAACAAACCGAGCATTATGGTGCAATGCGAGGCTAATTACAGCAATGCTCATGGAACACCGTATGTATATAAATTCGGTAATTTGGGAAAACTTGTGGGTATGCCTGTTCCGGGTACAATGACAAGTGTATCGTGGGAAACATTGCAAGACCCGTCGCTTGTGTTTGGTATTCCTGTTGTTGGCTATCGAGTTGATGACGGAAGCTATCTTGAAAACAAACAACTTGAACCGGACATTAAAGTGGCTAATTCACCGGAGACCATAGTTAAGGGCGAAGATACCCAACTTCGCGTAGCAGTGGAAGAACTTCTCAAAGACTTAGACAAGAAATAACAATAAAACATAAACAGGTTATAACAAGTGTTGTAACCTGTTTTGTTTATGATATTTTTTATATAGAAAATGTTTTATATAAAAGGATTATCAGTATATTTGTAACAAGAAAATAAGCTTGATTTGATATGAGCATAGAATTAAAAAATAAAGTGGAATTTATAGTGGCAATAATAAATGATTTTGCTAAGGCTCATTCTTTAACCACAATGCAGGCATATAGATATTTGGAACGTTTTCAGGGTATAGATTTTGTGGATAAATTTTATAATATAGAACATACTCTGTCATTTGAAGATGTGATTGAAGATTTAACCGTTTATTGTGCTCGGAAGGGAGGTTCTTTGGTATGAAACTTTATCATGGCTCAAATGTTGAAGTAAAGATAATTGATTTAAGTAAATCAAAAGTTGGAAAAGATTTTGGTTGTGGATTTTATCTCTCAAAAGATGAACAACAAGCAATGGAGTTAGCAGAAAAGAAGACCGAACAATTAGGTTGTGGAAACCCCATTGTAAATGAATTTGATTTTGATGAATCAATTATAGAGCGTGAGAAACTTTCTGTGTTGAAATTTGATGGATATACAAAAGAATGGGCTGAATTTGTGCTATTAAATAGGCGTAATAGGACAAGAGAAGCAGTCCATGATTATGATATTGTAATCGGACCGATTGCAAATGACACAGTAGGCTTGCAAATACGTCGTTATATATCAGGGCTTATAGATATGGATAAGTTTATAGAAGAACTTAAATATATGAAAGGAGTAAGTTATCAATATTTCTTTGGTACAGAAAAGGCTATAAAATATTTAAAAGTTGTGTGATGGGAAAGGAACAGTTTATGATAGAAGAAATCACCAAGGAATTGGTATTACTTCTTATAGATGAACAAGGAAAAAATATGCATGATGCACTACGAACTGTTTATACATCTGATACTTTTGCGAAATTATGTGATTTGAAAACAGGGTTATATACGCAAAGTACAGCCTATATCTATGAGTATCTTGAGACCGAATTGAAAACAGGTAAACTATCCTAAAACATTTAGAAACTGTTTTGAATTTTCGTAAAAAAATTATTACAGTTTTACTTGGCTTGTGTCTCGAACCATAAAATAATCTCGAAATAAAATTAAAACTACTTCGAAATCATAAAAAGGAATTGTGCCAAAGTATGAAGTATAGTCCTAAAGCATACCATCTTCTTTTTACATAAGTAAAATATATAATAATTCTTTGGGGATTTTCGTTATTTATATCGTATTATTGTGCTTTATAAAGATGAAGGATTTGCAGAAAATATTATATGCGATTGTTGCTGTGGTGGCTGTGATGACTACGGCTTGCATCGAGGACGATTTCACAACAAGCAGCAGTGATGTGCTTGCGTTCTCATGCGATACTCTCGCTTTTGATACTGTGTTTACCGAACTTGGTACGCCTACCAAGAAGTTTACCGTGTATAACCGTCATAAGAAGATGATAAATATTTCTTCTATAAAGTTGGAAGGAGTGAACGGATGTAAATTCTATTTGAATGTAGATGGTATGACCGGGGAGGAATTTCACAATGTGGAAATAAGAGGAAACGACAGTATTTTCGTTTTTGTTGAGGCTTATATCGACCCAAACGACAAGAATAATCCCATTGAAGTTAAGGATAATATTATGTTCTTCACCAATGGAGTTGAACAGAAGGTGGTTGTTACAGCTTGGGGACAGGATGTTGTGCGCAAATATGGCGAGGTGCTTACTACCGATACTTATCTTACTGCTGAAAAGCCATACGTTATTTTTGATTCGCTTGTGGTTGAGCAGGGAGCGAAACTTACTATTGAACCCGGGGCTACTATCTGCTTTCATGATAAGGCTTTTGTTGAAGTCAGAGGAACTCTTGACGCAACGGGTACTCAGAATGCACCGATCACGTTGCGTGGCGACCGCACCGATAATGTGGTGGGAGATATAGATTTTGACATAATGTCGGGACAATGGGGTGGCGTAGTCTTAGCTCCTGAGAGTTTCGACAATGAAATGCAGTATGTGCTTATGCGCGGTTCTACTTATGGCGTTTATGCCGACTCTTGTGGAATTTACGATCGCAGAAAACTGCACTTGTTTAATAGTGTACTGCACAATGCCACCCATGCGGTGCTTACCTCGTTCCATTCATGGATAGATGCCGAAGGTACTGAATTCAGTGATGCCGGAGGAAATGTGGTGGCATTGATAGGAGGAAAACATAGTTTTGTCAATTGCACTCTTGCCAATTATTATCTTTTCAGTGCTATTGGTGGGGCAATTTTGGGTCTTGATTATGTGTTGCCTGAAGATGAGCTGCAAGGGGTACCATTGATGAAAGCTAACTTTGACAATTGTATAATATATGGGCTGTCTTCTGATATAAACATTGGCGATTTGACCGGTTCAAATGTTTTTTTGCGTAATTGTTTATTGAAGTCCTCCGGAGAGGATGACGATAATTTCATTAATTGTGTGTGGGAAGGCGATCCTATGTTCTATACCATTCGCGAAGATTATATATTTGATTATCGATTGAAAAATGAAAGTATGGCAATAGGTACAGGCGATGCAAATTTATGCCCTATCAGTGCATCGATAGATAGATATGGAGTGAATCGTTTCGGAGGGGATTCGATAGATATAGGTGCATACGTGTGGGTAGAACAAGAGGAAGAAACCGATGAAAACAAGTATTAAACTTGAACGAATGCGATTCTATGCTTATCATGGAGTGATGGAGCAAGAACGTCGTGTGGGCAATCATTATGAGGTGTCGGTTGAGGTGGAATATCCGTTTGAGAAGGCACTTGAAAGTGATAATCTTGATGACACGTTGAATTATGCCGAATTATATGCTGTAGTAGATAGAGAAATGGCGATACCGTCAAAATTGCTCGAACACGTGGCAGGACGTATAGTTAAATCCATACAAAAAGAATTTCCCGCGACCGTAGCCGGGGAAATTTCTATATCTAAATTGCACCCGCCGTTTAAGTGCGATATGCCTCAAGGGGGGGCAACGGTGAAAGTACGCTGGTGATTATTTTACCGGTATTTTGTTGACACGATTGATGTGGCGTCCACCCTCAAATTCGGTATTCAAGAACACATTCAAAATTTCAAGAGCCTCTTCATTGCTGATGAATCGTCCCGGCATAACCAGTACGTTGGAGTCGTTGTGCTGACGAGTAAGTTTAGCAATCTCCGGAATCCAACAAAGAGCTGAGCGTATGCCTTGATGCTTGTTAAGTGTCATGTTGATGCCTTCTCCACTTCCACATATACCGATACCCGGATAGCAATCACCTTTTTCCACAGCTTCGGCACAAGGGTGAGCGAAATCAGGATAATCGCAACTATCGGTGTTATGAGTTCCGAAATCTTTGAATTCAATACCGTTTTGCTTGAAATATTCGATAACAGCCTGTTTTGTGTCAAATCCGGCGTGGTCGCAACAGATAGCCACAGGTACATTAGGTTTTAAAATAGACATGATATAATGAGTTTTTATTATTCCAACACAAAAGTAGTATTTTAAGCCATAAGAAACAAAAGAAACACAAATAAATAAAAATCGAAGAATAATATTTAAAAGAAATAAAGTTCTATAATAGAAATAAATTTCTAACTTTGCCCGAAGTAAATGGCAACAATGTGAAGAATTAATATTTTTGCCATATAAATAAGGCTCAGTGCTGTCAAGAATCACCACCTCGAAACAAATATCGAGCCTCGAATTGCTTTTGATTATGGTTTTTTTATAAAAGGACTCAAACAAAGCAGTGGGAGAAATAATTCTATTGAGATATCGTATCGTGATAAACGGTGCGGACTTTCTCTATAGAATTATGGCTTGTGGTGAGCCTTGACAGCATGTGGCGAAAGTCTGCACTTTTTGTTTTTCAGCCTTGCATTAGTGCAGTTTCGGTTAAGGCTGGCTTATCGCTTAATGCAAAAATATGATAATAGTATTATTCTTTTCTTGCTTATTCACTGTGTTAACGAAGTGGATTCTTGCTATGATTCGTTAAGGAGTCGTTTTATGTTATTTACGCAAGGTGGGATTTCGTGGGCGTAGTGTGTTACGTAGATTAATGATGTGCCGGGAATAGACGCTATACGCTCGATGGCATTCGCTATAAGTGCTTTGTTTGTCATATCCAACCCATGTAATGGTTCGTCGAGAATGAGCAACGGAGCGTTTTTTATCAAGGTGCGTGCTATCAGCACAAGACGCTGTTCGCCCGACGATAGCGTAGGAAAACGTCGCATGGCAAGATGTTCTATTCCGAATGCTTTAAGCCACTGCATGGCTACGGATTTCTGTTCGTCGTTTGGTAGGCGATAACACCCGATGTTGTCGAAAAATCCTGTTGCCACTACATTCAGCACATCAGTTGTGGCGTTGAAGTAGAGGTGCATTTCAGGTGAAATGTAGCCTATGCGTCGCTTAATATCCCAAATGCTTTCTCCTGAGCCTCGACGGTGGTCAAATAGAGTGATGTCATTACAATATCCTTGTGGATTGTCGGCATTAACAAGACTTAATAACGTGCTTTTCCCGCTACCGTTGGCTCCGAGCAAAGCCCATTTCTCTCCGGCTTTTACCGTCCACGACACATTGCGCAGAATCACAGTATTGCCGTAAACCACATTACAGTTACGTAACTCGATGGCTGTATGGTAATCTATGTTTTCGTGATGGGAAACTATCGGGAATTTGTCAGAATTGCCTTTAGTAGGAAACAAACTGTTCAAGAAATCGTCATCATATTCATCACGTTTTTTCAACATTCCTATTTCCATGTTTCTCAGGGGTAAAATATAATCACAGAACTCGGGAATATCGGAGGGATTACATAGGAGAAGAATTACAGCCGTTCCGGTATTTGTTATCGCTTTAAGCATTTCATTAAGCAACCCTCGCGACTGAGAATCGAGACCAATGTATGGGTTGTCGATTATGAGTATATCCGGCGTATCCGAAAAAAGATTTATGATGAGAAACTTACGCAATTCACCGCTTGATAAGAAGTTTATACGCTTGTGCATAATGTCGTGAAGCGATAATCGGCGACAAAGTTCATTTAAACGCTCTTGTGAAATACTATCTCCAATTATTTCGGCTACGGTGGGAATGTCATCGTTTTGAGTAGATTCAAAACGCTGTTGGTAATATGTTGTATCACAGCCGGTAAACGAATGAATATCGGAAAATTCGATATTACGAATCGTAAGATTCCGTTTGTCGCCATGAATCACATTGGTGCAAATGTTCCATCCTTTCTCAAGAATCTTACCCAAAGTCGTTTTTCCACAGCCATTTTCACCGATGACACAATAGCACCCACCTCGATGAATAGAGAATTGATGAGGATTGCGCAAAGCACGCCCCATATATTGCAACTTCTCGCTCACAGCTGTGAGCAAAACCTCGTTATCTTCCATAAATTTTAAATTTCCAACAAAAGTACAAAAAGCCCTTAAATGCAAAGAATCTGTTTGAAATTTTCTTGTATTTTTTATTACTATTCTATTTGGGACATGTCTCGGATTCTTTAAGGCTCTTTTGGTTGTCTTTTTTATCAAATCACTTGGAAATAGCACGCTATTACCTGCGCAATTTGATGAAAAAATCCATTCCAAAATATTCCTTAAAATAATCTCGAAATAAAATTTAAACAGATTCTAAAGGATAATAGATAAGAAAATATCTTTTTGCCGAGAATAAAAGTCATTAGGGTCAATAAAGTCAATAAGGATATTAAGGTTGATTAGTGGCTCTAAAGTCGTTAGAGACTTATGGGAATTGAACATTTTGCTTATCTTTGTGAAACTAAGCTGTTAATGTTATGAGTGAAGAATTATTGCCATTGAAAGGAACAAACTATAAGAATTTGATTAGCTATCAGAAAGCTGAGGTTATTTATCGTCTTACTTATTATTTTTGTCATAAATATCTCCGGCGTGGAGATCGTACTATTGATCAAATGGTTCAAGCGGCTCGTTCTGGTAAACAAAATATTGTAGAGGGGTGTGCTGCGTCGGTTACTTCATCGAAAACGGAGATTAAATTGCTTAATGTAGCTAAAGCGAGTTTACATGAATTATTGGTAGATTTTGAAGATTATCTTCATACTCGCAATCATTGTCAATGGGAAACGAATTCGGTGGAAGTTGAAGCTATGAGAAGGATAGGGAAGGAGCATAATGATAGCGCCTATTTCATGAAGTTGGCCGAAACTCGCTCTGCCGAGACGATTGCCAATATGGTTATTGTTTTAATTAAACAAGCTGATTATTTGCTGTATAGACAATTGCAACGACTATCAACCGATTTCTTGAATGATGGTGGCTTTAGTGAAAAAATGATGAGATTGAGAAAGGCTAATCGTGAGAAACTATGATGATAAAATGTTTAGTGCAGAGCGTTGGCTTAAGTCGTTATAGACTTTAATGACTCAAAAGACCCTTTCATAATGATAGTATTAATTATTGAATTTAGAAAAAAGTTTATGAAATAACTTAGATGTAAATGATAAATAATACTTTAAATCGGTAAAGTATTGGAGATTAATTTTACAGCATGTAAGCAATAACGGAAAAAGATTACTGGATTTAAAGGATATTATTGTGTTCTATTGTTTTCGTTTGATTGAGTGTTTTCCTTATGAAAAGGAAACTTTTTGCTATTTTTTTCCTTCTAAAAAGGAAAGGTGGAAACTTTTCAATGTTTTGTAGCATGATATGTTTTTGATTCTTGATAAAAATTATATATTTGTAATCGTAATCTAATGAAATACCATTCAGATATATATTTAGAATAAAATTTGTTTGAGATGAAAAAAGGATTCTTATTGCTGATTAAATACATTCCGGTTATACAAATGGTGGGTATGCTTGTGAATAATACATTGTATTGTTTTGATGTAATTACTAAGACATATGATTTATTAAATTATTTGACGGGAAATTCTCTTATTACAACTATATTACTTTATGTCTGTAGTTATGTATTTAAATTTTGTAATTGGTATAGACTTATAGTAACAGCTAATTTAATTAATATAACTATTGCTCTTTTATATATTTATATTAAACCGCCAATTAGTGACTTTCAGCTACTTGTTAGTTATTATACCGTTTGTGTGTTATTCTTATTTATAATCATAGTAAACAAGTTTAAATGCAGTAAAAAGGCATCTGATTAACAAATTAACAGAGTAAATGATTAAATGTGTAATCAATAA
>JAFUKL010000024.1 GCA_017473615.1 Muribaculaceae bacterium
AGGCTGTCGATAAAATGATGAATACGGTAGAAAGTAACTTGAACGAACTATCGGTGAAAATACAACTTGCGGAAGTTGAAGGCTTTTTAAACTTGGCATATATAGCCAAACACTATTTCGGTAAAACCAAGAACTGGCTGTATCAACGTTTGAACGGCTATCTTGTAAATGGGAAAAAAGCCAAATTCAATGAAGAAGAAATCGAAATTTTCAACCGTGCATTATCGGATATGTCAATGAAATTAGGCTCACTTCGTGTTCACTGAACCGTTGTTTATTAATTACACCCAAGCCCTTTGCTTTGAGCCGAGCAAAGGGCTTATTTTGTTGTTGAAAAATGTTGGAAATTTTGATATTAAGTAACGTTTAAAAAAATAACCTGCATCAGTTGATAGGTTTGATGAGGTAGTTCCACTTCGGAATTGTTTGTGAGAAAACGACCTGCCACACATGTCTCTTCTCATACATATTCCGCTTATTTTTGAAAGACGGGAAGCTCGGTTGCCGTAGGGCGGTCGGGGGTCTTCCGACTGAAACAAGGAAAATTTTCCTTGTTAATCCTTTTTAATTGCCTGAATGACAATCTTGTTTTGTTTTGAAGGGTGGAAATTCGCAAGAATTTCGTAATTTCTTGCTGAAATATGCGCTGTTATTATCGTTGGTTCTCAGTCTTTTATAAATCATTTGTAACGGTGATATTTTTTCTTGTTCACCGGGCGTAAAAAATATTTTTTTTATGTAACTTTGTTGTCATATAATAATCAGTGATATGGAATTGTGCTTTTTTTTGCCGTTCGAAATTAGCCTTGGAGGTGTTTTGCTGTTTCTGACTTTATTGTTGGTCGTTTTCGTTGGTACGCATTTGAGATCGGTGTTTATATGGGTGTTGATTATCGCTGTATTGGTGTTGTTGGTTGTTTATGATTTGTTTTTTTGGATTCCTTTGATCGGCTTGGCGTTGTTTGTGTGGGGGTATATGATTCATTATTTGAAAAAGTTTATTCAAATATGTTGCGGGAAGCATAAAGATAAGAGGTTATAACAAGGGTCGGGCTGTCAGTCCGGCTTTTTTGTCTTTTATGGTAGTTTCTTTTTTTCTCAATTTCGCTAAAAATAAACGAAATTATGAGTAATTATACTACAAATGCATCCGTAAATCTGAATGTGAATGGAAAAGAAGCTGAAGAAACGTTAGCTAAATTAAAGCAACGAGCTTCCGATTACAGAGATGCCATAGCTAAGGCGGCTAAAGAGGGTAATAAAACAGAATTGAAAAGGTTGCGTAAAGAACTAACAGCTACTGAACGTGAAATAAAATCTATTCAAACTGCAACCATTAATGTTGCCGATGTTTTGAAACGGCTTGATTCGGCTACGCCTAAAGAATTGCGGGCAACGCTTAAGCAACTGACTAAGGAGTTGGAGGGTATGGAACGGGGCACTAAAGCGTGGGATGTGCAGGCGGCTAAGATTGCGCGCGTGAAAGGCGAGCTTGATAATGTGCGCAGTGCTGTGGCAAGCCAACGCAGCGGCATGGAGAAGTTCACTGATTGGCTTGCAGTGTGGCAGACCAGTATATTTGCTATAATGTATAAATTTTCCGGAATTGTAAGCCTTGCCGATGGATTTGTGCAGGATTTTGCTGAGATGGATTCTGCCTTGGCTAATACGCAGAAATTCACCGGAATGATGCGTGAGGAGGTGGAACTTCTTAATGAGGAATTTAAGAAGATGGATACTCGCACAAGCCGTGTGGAACTTAATGAGCTTGCCGCAGCTGCGGGGCGATTGGGTAAAAACACGGTGGATGATGTTTTAGGCTTTGTGCGTGCCGCCGATGTCATAGGTGTGGCTATGGATGAGCTGGGAGCGGAGGCCCCTCAGGTGATTTCGCAGCTTGCGGGGATATTTAACCTTGAGGGTGAAATGGGTACAGAGCAGGCGATGTTGTCGGTGGGTTCGGCTATTAATACTTTGTCACAGAATTGTGCTGCTTCAGCACCTAATTTGGTGGATTTTGCAGGTCGTCTCGGTGCGATCGCAAACAGTACCAACATGTCGATGGATGAAATGCTTGCATTCGGTGCGTTGCTTGACGACCAGAAAGTGAGTATCGAGAAATCTTCTACAGCCATTCAGGGTGTGATTACAAAGATGTATGCAGATCCTGCCGGATTTGCACGTAAGGCGGGTATGGATGTGAATGCGTTTTCCGAGTCATTGAAACGTTCTTCTACGGAGGGCTTGCTGATGTTTATCGATTCCCTTTCTCAAATGGATCAAATGGGGCAGGCTTCTACGTTGAAAGAACTTGGCACTGCCGGTGCGGGTGTCACTCAAACGTTCCAAACGCTTGCGGGGAAGACCGGTTTGCTTAAAACTCAAATGCAAACTGCAAGGAAGGCTTTTGATAATGCTACATCGGCTACTGAGGAATACAATGAGCAGAATAATACGGTTCAGGCAAGACTTGATAAAGCTACGGAGCGGGTGGCTGAGTTGCGCAGAGAGTTGGGCGAACGTTTGTTGCCGGTGGTGGAAGCGTCAAAACAGAGCGAGGCGGCAATGATGGAGATGTTAGTATCGATTGTGGGATTCTTGGTTGAATATAAGGGTGTGCTTGTGGCTGTGACGGCTGCCGTGGCTGCTTATTCGGCTGCCGTGAATTGGGCTACGATAACTACCAAGGCGCATACTGTGTGGCTTGGAGTGGTGAAAACGGCTCAGGCTGCATGGACAGCGACGATATATGCCGGTGCGGGTGCGGTAGCGTTGTTTTCGGGAAATGTGGCACGTGCCACGGCTGCGTTTCGTGCGCTTTCGATAGTACTGAAGCTGTCTCCTATAGGCTTGGCTGCGGCTGCGATTACGGCTGTCGCAGGTGGTTTGCTGTTGTGGACTACGCGCACCAAGGAGGCAGTTTCGGCTCAGAAAGCTCTCAATAAAATACGTGATGATGCGCAGAAAAAACTGGTAGATGAAAAAACTAAAATAGAATTTCTTGTTTCTGCTGCAAAAAATGAAACACTTTCGCTTGATGCCCGAAAAAAAGCAATAGATAAACTAAATAGTATTATTCCGAATTATAATGCCCGGCTTGATGAAACATCTGGAAAATATAAGGAAAATAAAAAAGCTTTGGATGCGTATTTACTATCTCTTGCTAAAAAATATGAGATTGAAGGTGCAAAGGAAATGCTTCTGCAAATAGGCTCAGAAAAGGCACAACTCAGCACAGAACGTGCAACCGTGGAACAGTATCTTGAGACAGTACAAAAGCGCATTTCATCTCAGACGCCACGTCCTCAGACCTCAGGCGGTGCTACAGCCCCGGGCTCTTATCATGAGGCTATTGGTAAATCGGCTGAAATCAGGTCTCTTGAAGCACAGCTTGACCGCATTGATGATAAATTGAAGGCTTTAGAAGCAAAGAAAAAGACTATCGAGAAACTCTATGGGGAAGAGATAGTGTCTATAGCGGGGGATAGGGGCAATAGTGACTATGATGAGACCGGGGGTGATGATCCGGATGGGACTGACGGTGTTGCCGGGGTGAAAAAGTGGCGAGATAAGGAAATTGCTATAGCCCGGGCGTATTATGCGGTGGGTGTGACGGATTATGAGACGTATCGCAAACGACTTGCCGATATTGATGTGGAATATTATGACCGACTGTGCAAACAGGGTGCTGCGGGCAGTGTGGAGCGCCTTAATGCGGAGAGTGATTACTGGGAGGCTGTCAAAAAACGTGAAGAAGAGGGTGTGAAATTGTCGGTAGATGGAGAGAACCGTCGATATGACGAACTTGCGGGTGTAATGAAAAAACGGCTTGCCGAGGGTCAGCTTACTCAAGAGGGGTATGATGCCGCTATGGAGCTTTTAGAGCTTGAGCATTTACGGCGTCTTGTGCAGTGCCATGAGGAAGGAGGCAATGAGCGTTTGTCTGCTGAATCACGCTATTATGATGCTCTTATCGCAATGCGGAAGAAGCGCGGGACTGAATGGGTGAATGCTGCTGTGAACGGTGGCGGTGAAATGCGTGTGAGTGCTCCTGATGGTGATGGATGGCAGGATCCCGGAAATGATCCTGCCTGGGATGCTATTGTTGCTCGGAGTGAAAGCCTTAGGCGTAAGCAGGAGATGGAAAATTACTACATGGATGAAGTGTTCGGTCTGAATGCCGATAATCGGCAGCTGCTTTATGACGAGAATGTGGAAGTGCTGAAGGCTGTATATGCTCAGGAACTTGTGTGGGCAAAGGATAATGCTGAGGAAAGGTTACGGATAGAGGAGACTTTTTTTAAGGCTCTTAAAGATTTGCAGGAGAAGTATAAACCGGGCAGGGTGGCTGCCGATACGCCTTTGCCGACGGAAAATCCATATATCGAACAGGTGAAAGAGTTTGGCGAGTGGCTTGAGAGTGATGGCGGTCAGGCTTTGACACAAACTTTTGAGCTTGTAAACAATTCGTTGAGCGGACTTTTCGGTGCGATGTCCTCTATAGTGCAGGCAGAACTTGAAATCCAGACGGCGAGCATAGAGAAACGCTATGATAAGGAAATAGCGCGTGCGGAGGGCAATTCTTATAAAATTGCCAAACTTGAGGAGAAAAAGGAGAAGGAAATAGCCAAGGCTAAGAGTGAGGCTTCGAAGAAACAATTTGCAATGCAGGTAATACAGACTATCGGTCAAACGGCTATTGCGGGGCTTAATGCTTACTCTTCTACACTGGCTATCCCGCTTGTGGGTCCTGCGCTTGCTCCTGCCGCTATGGCTCTTGCTATAGCTACGGGTATGCTTCAGGTGGTGGCTTTGAAGAAACAGCAGCAGGCAGCTGCGGCACAGGGCTATGCTTCGGGTGGTTTCACTCCTGAAGGTGGAAAGTATGAGCCTGCCGGTATTGTGCATAAAGGCGAATGGGTGGCAAGTCAGGAACTACTTGCGTCGCCTGTGGCTCGTCCTATGATTGAGGCTTTGGATTATGCACAAAGGACTAATACGATTGGCTCGCTGAGGGGTGATGATGTATCTCGATCTGTTATGGCTTCAACGGTTATTGCTTCGTCGAGTGACGGAAATGCTTTGTCGGAATCTTTGACAGCTCAAGCTGTTGCTCTTGCTGGGTATGCGGCTGTTATAGGTCGCTTGAATGAACGTCTTGATGAGCCTTTTGTTACGGTGAATACTGTTACCGGTGATGCCGGGATAAAGAAGGCTCAAGATGATTATGATAAATTGATAAGAAATAAAACTCCAAAATCGAAACGTAAAAACACTTGATATGCAGATACTTGTTAATGGTAAAATAGCAACTCTAAAAAAAGGAACTTCCTTTGAATTTGTGTCAGAAAACAGGTCTTTCACTGATTCTGACAGCTATTCTTTCTCTATTTCATTTCCTCTTGCAGGTTGTCCCGGAAATATTGCTATTTTCGGACATTTGAATCGAAAGGATGTGGATAACCCGGCTGTGACGTTTGACTGTGAAATACGCGACAGAAATTTCTATAAGAGTGGTGCGATAGCTATTGTAGAACTTAATGAAACGGAGGTTAAGGCACAGTTTTTGGAGGGTCGCAGTGCGCAGAACTATGATGTTACGCTTGATGATGTGTACATAAATGAGCTTGATCTTGGGGAGCCTGCTTCTCTTGTTCCCCCGGAGAAGGCTTATACTGCTTGGCAGGGTTTACGTTACGGTCAGGAGTATGTGGCTTTGCCTTGGGTTAACTCTTCATCGGGAAATATGCAGAATGAGGTGGTCTATAAGGACGGAGCTTACCACTGGGCTGACAGTGTGGAAGGATTGTCTTATTTCCCTTATCTGATAGTGATAGCTAAGCGTATATGTGAGGCTATGGAATATGAATATGATTTTTCGGAATGGGAAGATGACGAGGAAAAGAAGTATCTGATTATATGTAATGCGTTGCCTTATGCTTGGGATGTTCCTCAATTTGCAAGGGCATTGCCACATTGGAGCGTAGCTGAGTTCTTTGAGAAACTTGAACCATTCCTCGCCGGAGAGTTTGATTTTAATCATAAGGAAAAACGCGTGAGTTTTGCTTTTCGCCGCAGTGCTTTAGCCAGTGCTCATAGTGTGACACTTAATCGAGTGCTTGATGGATTCTCGACAGAGCTTACACGTGAGGATGAATGCGAGTATAAGGAAACTGCAACATTGAAATATAAGGAGTGCGGGCATAATATGCAGAAGTATTATTCTTGCAGTTGGTTTATTAAGAGTTCGCTTTTTATGACATGGAATTCTTTATCCGACTTAGCCTATGCTGTAAGATACAAGCCTGCTGAATATGCTGGTGAATATGCACTTTATCTTCGTCAAAAACATTATATCATTGATCTTGATATGTGTTGTATGTTACGGCTGGTTTCATATTATTTGGGTTTTACCACTGAATGGAGTATTCTAATTCAGCCGTTGAATGTTTTTGGTGAGGATGTTGTAGAGGAGGGTAATGAAAATGTAATCGAGCTTGAATTTGTACCTGTATGTATTGATTACACAGAAATGAATGTGGGGCTTTGTGTGTTTCTTGATTTACCGAATCTTGATGCGGGGTATGATGATGAACAGGCAACAGGCTTATTTTCGAATCCTGATTATCGCCCCTTGCCGGAGTTGCAACTTGAAGCCGGAGCACAAAGTGAAGTGAGCGAGTATTTCAGTGTGATATATGTAGCATATTGTGACGGTGTTTATTCTACCCAATATCAAATTCCTTACCCTGCCTTAGATAAAACTGATATTACTACAGCAAACACTGTCGTACATAATCATTTTTCTATGCGGTTAAAGGATTTGCGAGTTCCGGGGTATAAGATAGACGGGCGGAGAAAGTTTCAGTTCTCATTTTTGTGGGAGGATGGTATACCAGATGTTCGCGGTGTGTTTTATATAGACGGGAAGAAGTATCTGTGTGAAAAAATTACAGCTACGTTTACGGAAAACGGTATGAGTGAACTTAAAAAAGGAGTGTTTTATCGTGTGATGGATGAATAGGAAAATAGTTTTTTTTGTCTTTTTCTGTCTGATAAAATTGCACTCTCTTTGTGTTGAAAAAAATATGCAAAGATTATGGGTGCAGTAAGAACCGGAACTATATATAATGAGCCACACACCCATTTTTACAGGCGAGGAGTTGGCTATGTAAGCGGTACTCGTTGGGTTGGAGAGATTACGATTCATGGGAAAAGATACCGCAAGCGGAGTGCATATCGTGATGTAGTGGAGTTTTGGCTTGAAAATATGATAAACAGATTTAATGATGAATAAGTCATAATCCGTAATTATTTCTTATAACCTTTTAAAATGTTATGGAATACAATATCAAGAGTATCAGGGAGGATTTCAAGGCAAAGGGTGTGTTTTACACAGATACGGCACTCGCTGAGCGACTGAAAGCACTTGTAGGCTCATGCCATGAAGTGTACGACCCTACTTGCGGAAGCGGAAACCTGCTTGCTGTATTCGATGATGATGTGAAAAAATACGGTCAGGAGTTAAATCCCGAGCAGTTGCAAGTGTGCAGGGAACGGCTCAAAAACTTTGAGGGTGTATCAGGCGATACGCTTGTATCTCCTGCGTTTATGGAACATCGGTTTGAAGCTATTGTAGCCAATCCTCCTTTTTCGGTAAAGTGGAATCCGCAGCCTGATGAGCGGTTTATGGGTGCTCCGTGTTTACCCCCTCCGTCAAAAGCCGATTATGCCTTTCTCTTGCATATTCTTTATTTGCTTGCCGATAACGGGCGTGCCGCAGTGTTGAATTTCCCGGGCGTGCTTTATCGCGGGCAGCGTGAGGGTTCAATCCGCCGGTGGTTTGTGGAGAAGAACGTGATCGAGCGTGTGGAATGTGTCCCCGGCGGGCATTTTGTGGATACTTCGATTGCAACGTGTATAATAGTGCTGAACAAAGCGAAATCCACTACGGATATTGTGATGTGTGATGTGGAGAAAGGCAAGGAGCGTACCGTTTCTATTGATGAAATCCGCAGTAATGATTATAACCTCTCTGTCAACTCTTATATCGTAGAAGAAACTCCGGTAAAGGTTGTTGACCTTTGGGAACTGGAATGTAAGGCTCGAGCCGCTGCTGTAAAACGGATAAAAGCGGAAATCGAATTTTCCATTATGGTGAGCCGTTTCGAGGGTTGGGATGTATCCCCTTTTCTTGACGAGCTGAAAGATGTGATTGACAGCTTTAGATAAGAATACATATATGTGATTGGTTCCAAGCCCCCGTGTAATTACAAGAATTTGCTATTACGGATTAATGTTGCAAATCTTGGCGTAAGCCATAATCGCATTATTGATAAAATCGGTCTTGCTTGTGGTGATCTGTTGCAGAATTGCATCGGTTTCGGGGGTGGAGTTAAACCCGTAATATTTGCCGTGATTATTCTTCTTGCGTCCTGCTCCGGAGCGTTTGCCACCCCAATTTTGTTTTTTTTCTTCGTTTGTTTCCATTTTAATATGTATATTTGCAATATAAATAAAACCCCAACCGTGGGGGCTTTCGCCCCCTTAGGCTTAGAAAGTAATTGTAACTCTTACTTTCGCTTTGCCAACCTTAAATGAAATCGTTACTCTCATATTTAAAACGGTTGGGGATTTCCTCTTCTTTTTTCGGCTTCGAGAAATATCGTTGTAATCTCCCATTGATTACATTACAAAGATAGTAATTTTATTTGAAATAAAAAAATGAAATCAAGATTAATTCATTTTAATGTTTTTGTCTTTTCCCTCATGTCGGCATTGAGACCTGTAAAGTTTTATCTCTTTGCAGTAAGAGCTTAAAAGGGCTAAAAAGAGCCTTCAAAATCGAGCATTTCCTTATTGGCTTTCGTAAGATGTCGGGTGTAGGTATCGGTAATCGCAAGAGAACTGTGTCTTGCTTGGTCTCGAACGGCAAGGTTGCTTACTTTTTTGTTTAACATCTCTGTGATTCCTGTGTCTTTTAGCGAGTAAAAGGTGTAATCTTTGTCTAATCTTAGTGCTTTGCTCATTTTTTGCCAATGTTCAGTGAGCCACCTTGCTGTTATCGGTCTGCTGCCAGGTTCTAAATTGTCTGAAAATAGATAATAATCGGGTGGATTGTTGAATATGCGAATGTCTAATGCATATTCTATTACTTTTCTTGGAATTGTTATGGTTTGGGTTGTTCGGTTTTTTGAATCTTCTGCCGGAATTGTTAAGGTACTTTCTTTCAGATTAAAATAGTATAGCTTTAACCTTGTTTGCTCGATTGGTCGAATACAACAATAATACAATAGATAGCATGAAAATAAAAAATGACGGTCGTTTTTTAAAAGCCATTCTGCAATTTTTTTTATGGTGTCACTTGGTATCAATTTTCGCCGTTTTTGCATTAATTTTTTTGGAATAGGGGAGATTAGCTGTGCAGGATTGGATTTGGTATATCCTTTCTCGATACACCAATTTAATAAGGTCTTTAAGAAAGTTAAGCACGCATTACGATATATGCCGGAAAGCCCCAAGTCTACAAATATGTAATCAAGGAAATCATTGCAGAAACGTAAATCCATTTGGTAGAGATATGTTATCGGAACAATACGATTTTCGTTATACTCAAGCAGCTTTTTTATCCTATAATAATGATTCTGATGTGTAAGTTCTCTAAAAATACCTTCCTTAAACATTTTGTCATTATACCGGCTATACTTTTCCAATACGTCTTTAAATAAAATGATACTTTCAGTATCTTGCTCTATCCATGGATTCCAACCTGTTATTAATTGTTGTGTCAATCTTTGTATTATAGAATGGGCGTATTTTCGTCGTTCCTTGATTGATTTAATTCTGTTTATCTTGATTCTTTTGCGACGCATTTTTTTGAACAAAGGATCGTATGCGTAGAACTCTATGTACCACGCTTCTTTGTTTTCTCGCAGTTTTGGGAATGTGAATTGCTTGATTTCATCAAGCGAGGCGGTATGTGAATTGTTAATTCCAATCCGCGCGGAAGACTTCTTTTTAAGCATTTTTTTATTTAGCGAATTGTGGCAATCCGCTAAATCCCGAACAAAATTTGTCCCGATTTTGTCTCGGATGTTTTGAGAAAAGAAACGCAACAAGCTGATTTCAGGCTCGTTGCGTTCGCAGTTCTGCATTTGTAGCGGGAACGAGAATTGAACTCGTGACCTCCGGGTTATGAATCCGACGCTCTAACCAACTGAGCTATCCCGCCATCCTTGTTTTGCGAGTGCAAAGGTAAACAACTTTTTTGATATTTGCAATACCCTGCCGTGGTTAAAAACGAGAAATATTAAAATTTTCTGTTTAGGAAGTTTTGGGAAATGTAGTGTGGTGGAAAGAGAGGATTAATTAAATCTATTGAGTGATAGATTTATATTGTTGCGTATGTGAATGAACGAAATTAATTTTGTGTCGAGAAAATGATTGTTAAACAAATAAAATATGATGATTATGAAAAAGTATATTTGTATTCCTTGCGGTTGGATTTATGATCCTGAAGTTGGTGATCCTGATGGAGGTATTGCTCCGGGTACTGCATTTGAAGATATTCCGGATGATTGGACTTGCCCTTTGTGCGGCGTGACTAAGGATGACTTTGAAGAATATGAAGAATAGGATGCTGTTTCTTTTCATAGAAAGTGGAGATGCGCAGGCTAAATGTTATATAGCTTGCGCATTTTTTATGATTTAAAGAAGTTGTTTGAATTATATTGAAAAATATTATTACAGTTTTACTTGTGTCATGTTTCGGATTTTTTAAGGCTCTTTGGGCTGTCATTTTCATCAAACAGCTTGGAAATAGCCCACTATTACCTGTGCAATTTGACGAAAAATCCATTCCAAAATATTCCTTAAAATAATATCGAAATAAAATTAAAGCAACTTCTAAAAAAATAGTGTATGAGGAAGTGAAATTTTAAGTAGGTTTTGTTGTTGTATTTATGTATCTATTAAAATAAATGAATGTCTATGAAAAAGTATGTATGTGTGCCTTGTGGCTGGGTCTATGACCCTGAAATCGGTGATTCTGATGGTAATATTGCAGCCGGAACACCATTTGAAGATTTGCCGGATGACTGGGTTTGTCCTTTGTGCGGAGCCGGGAAAGATGACTTTATTCAAGAGGAGTCTTAAAACAGAAAAAGAGCCGTTAACGGCTCTTTTTCAATAGGTACGGATTGTAATGTTATTGTTGTTGAGTTCTGTTATCCAATTGCCCAACATCCAGTCATATATTTCTTTATAGCCAATATATTTTTCTATGTTGTTTATTTCAATGGCAAAGTTAGGCCTGTATTAAAGGCGGCATGTCGCATTGACACACCGCCTTAGCTGTGAGATTCTATTGAAGTTTATAAGTTGCAGTTTTTGAGGATTTTAGCAGGAATAGCAGCTTTGTTTACCACGATGTCTATGGTTTTGGCAAGGAAATATGCCTCAGATACATAGATGTAGCCGTCATAAATTTGGTTGGTATCCCATGAATTCTTTACCTTATAATATTTGTTCCCTTCTTGATCTATGGCAGAACCTACAATTACCATACCGTGGTCATCGGTAGTAGTGTGGTTGTCAAAAGTCTCTTGACGTGATTCCTGTGTAACGGTTATTTCTTCGGTAGGTCCGTTAAATTCATATTTTTCTTTTTCTCTGTCTTTATCCGATAGCTTGGTCCATCGTGCAAGTTCAGTACCTTCAAGAGAATCTGCAGTCTTTTCTTTCGGCATTAGCGCCACACCTTTTTTCCATTGGAAACCGGGTTCACTCACATCGGCTGCCCATGCTACAGAATAACCGTTTTTAATGGCGTTGTCGACAATTTCTTTTAACTCTTCGATTTTTACGTTGTAGTATTCCCCCCATATCCAGTTATCGGCAACTTCAAGAGCGAAAGGCGCATTGAACGGATGGTGAGTGAACGAGGTGAAAGGTATATAGTCATCAATGTTTATTCCGAGAGAAGCCGCATAGCTCTCAGGTGTATATTCCTTTCCTTCGTGAGTGAATTTTTCCGGAAGTTTCCCAAGGTAGGCATCCAAAATTCCTTTAAATCCGTTAAACCATGCTGTCGACAATTTGCGGTTGGGATTTTTGGCAATTCCATTGATATAACCTTTAAGTCCGGCAATCATTTCATAATGGTTATGTTTTGTATCACCATAATTAAGTCCTGTATATACTTCTTCAGGCACCATTCCGTACCGTTTCCACACATAAGGAACGTCAAGGGTACTGCCACCTTGTTCAAAGTTGATTTTTTGATCCATGCGAATGTGTTTCATAGCCTTGTCGGCATAGCAGTGATATACAACGTACATTTCGCTCAAATCCACCTCTTTTCCGGTTTTTTTCAATATTTCATTCTCCAAAAAAGAATTGGTAGAGAAACACCAACATGTTCCGGTCTTGTTCTGGTCTTTAACCGATGTTTGCTTTACTATTTTTACATCGGTAAACGAGAATCCGGTACTATCTTGATTGGTAGTTTCTTGAGAATTGGCTGAAACTCCGGTTGATAGGAGAGCAATAATGCTCAATAATACATTTTTCTTCATATTTTATATATTTGATGTTTGTCTTCTACTGCAAAAGTAATAAAAAATAGTTTATAAGTGTATAAAAGAGCCGTATTGCGGCGTGCAATAGAACAAAATAAATCAGAATTTTGTAATTTTGTAAAAACAATGATTTAAATAACGGATATAAAAATTACTGAAATGAAAAAGTTTTTGAGTGTTTCTTTGAGCCTTGCTTTGCTATTTGGAACAACAGGTTGTTCTGTTCAAAATGCGACTAATACGCAGAAGGGTGCAGTTATCGGTTCGGCAGGCGGTGCAGCGGTAGGTGCCAGCATCGGGGCTTTAATCGGAGGAGGAAAAGGTGCATTGATAGGCGGAGTATTAGGAACTGCGGCAGGTACAACGGCAGGTATACTGATAGGTAAGAAAATGGATAAGCAAAAGGCTGAACTTGAAAAAATCGAGGGTGCGCAAGTAGAAACCGTTACTGATACTAATAATCTGCAAGCTATCAAGATTACATTTGACAGCGGTATATTGTTCGGATTCAATAAAAGCGATTTGAGTGCTAATGCCAAGCAGTCTTTAAGCGAATTTGCACAATCCTTGAAGAATAATCCTTCAACTGATGTTACCATTTACGGTTATACTGATAATGTGGGTAGCCTTGAGGCAAACAAGAAAGTCTCTAATCAACGTGCGTTGACTGTACAACAATATTTAATGGAGTCGGGTGTTCCCACCAATCGCATGACGGCTCAAGGTCTTGCATGGGAAAATCCTGTGGCAAGTAACGATTCTGAGGCAGGGCGTGCGCAGAATCGCCGTGTTGAAATCTATATCACTGCTAATCAGGAAATGGTGAATCAGGCAAATGCAGGTACATTAAGATAACAAGGCTGTTCTTATAAACCTAAAGGAGCTGAGCCAAAAAACAATTTTGACGCAGCTCCTTTTTTATTGTCGGTGGTTAGACCGAAGATTATTTATTGTTACTTTCATTGATGTTCTTCATGAATAATTTTTCAAGAAGTTCCATGTCAATTGAAATATCTTTGTTGTTCTTTAATTCCTCATACAGAAGTTTCAAATAGTCGTTTCCCTTGATTTCAAGTACCATATAATTAGTGTATTGTCCCGTTTTTTCATCCTTAGTCCAACGGTCACACACGATAGTCGCATTGGTAATAGTCTTGTTGACGGTTACTTTGGTTTTATCGTTAAGTAGTGACTTGGAAACGGCTGACAATTGTCCTTCAGATAGGGCAGTTGTATAGTCCTCTGTGGTTGCGTTGACGGTTCTGGAAAGTGTTGCTGCTAAATCGGCTGAAGCCGCAACTTGCGCCTTTTTGCGTGCTGAGGTTTCGCTATCCGATTTTCCTGATGCCCACGCACGTATTACGCCTTCACCGCTTTTCAATTCGGAACAAGGCATTACGAATGTTTTTATAGGGCTTTTTTCTACTTTTTTTGAAGACCCGCAACTGCTTAAACATAGAGTTCCCAAAAGAACAGCTACGTATAAAAGATGAGATTTCATTTTGTTTTGTTTAATTTAAGTTTAACTTCTTTATTTGATTGGGTAAATTACGGTTAACACGCTTCATAACTTCCCTTATGCACTGTGCAATTGTTTCATTTGCTTTCTTGTGTACGGGAGAGAGAACTTTAACTCTGTCAACCGAATAATCCAGCAAGAGTTGCTCACTTTTATTGTTATAAATCTTAATAGTCAAAGTACAATAACAGGTGTTCAAATCGTAGCTGCCTCCTGTAACGGTATTACCGTTCTCTATTACGCTTGATATTTCAATGAAACATTGAGCAGCGTCGGGGGCTTCGGTTACAACGAAATGGTTATTGGTGAACAAACTCCTTAGTTGTCGCTCGATACCTTCCAAGTCGTTGTCGTCGCTGATGTGAATATAAGCTGTTACCGGACTGTTCTTTAATTGAATGGTAACTTTAGCCGATGGCATGGCTTGATTCTTGAGCAGTTGCTTATAGGCTTTTGGCAAGGAGTTCAAGAAAGAGTCATCAATGGAAATACGTACTTCCTGTACCTTGTCTTTGGATGTGATGTTTGTAATGTAAAATTCGGCTGTTCCGGTATGGTCGGTCTCTATAGCATCAGATACAGCACCGCTGCCGGAAATAAATTCGGCTTTAAGTTTTACGTTAGGAATCACATTACCGTTTTTTGAAAGGCAACCGGCAATCGGTGTCGGGACAGCCTTAAATGACTCTCCCTCCACAAGAGTTACATTAGTTGTAATAGCCATGTTGCTGAAAACGTTGACATAAGCAGAGTAAAGTTCTGAAGGTATATTTATTTCATGACCGTTTTCTATGGTTGTCAAGTTCATAAATACCCAAGGCTCTACGGTCTCAAGTCCTTTCCCATACAATTGTACCGCTTGCGAAAGATTCATCGTATTTTCGGCATTCTGCCCTTTATGCAAATAGTCAAGTCCTGATTGTATTGCATGTTTTCTGCGGGATTCGGCATTACGAGCATAAGTGTCCTTGTCGAGAACGTAATATACATAGTATGTTTTATCGGTTTTGTATGTATCTTTCAGTTCTTGACCTTCGAGCCATGCTGCAAGTGAACTCTTGATTTTGTCCTCAAACATGTCACGGGACTTTCCGTCTACGTCTATAAGATGCAAGAATGAGTTGTTCTCTACCTTGACGGCAATTTGTGACGAAATATCAGCCAAGGCGTTCTGGGTAGCTTTCTTCATATAGTCGGCATCGGAAACGGATGCCATGCCTATACCTACGTATTCCTTATCTGATATCGGGTGTGTTGTAACCCAATCAGGCACATTTGCTGCGATACCGAAACATACGCATACCGAAAGCAGAAAAGTTGATAAAATCTTTTGCATAACGTTCTGTATTAAAGTTTAGAATTTTGATACCGTTAAAATGATTGTTCCACCTTCAACACGAGAGTCGGCTTGAATACCTTCATCTCTTAAATCTCTTTTAAGTTGAGATAAGAATTTAAACGGATTCATTTTTCTGCCTTTTTTATCGGCTTTAGGTATCATGATATAATCAAAAATCACTTGTTCGTCAACGACACCTTGCATGTGATAATCACCATTGTGAGCGTTATCGTCAAGCCAGTACATGACGAAATCGGCAACGCTGTCGCCATTGGTGCATGCCGGGTCTTGCAGGCTCATCAATGTATTGCCCGCATCGTTAAGCAATGTGATCTGTAGAGATGTACGGGTAGGCTCGGAATAATACTTCAATATCTGTTCCAAGAAAGGCTTTATGTTGTCTTCTACGGCATATCGGCACAACGCATCCATAGGAGCAGTGCGGTAATACTGTTTTGAACCGCCCGTTTGTGAACCCCAATCGGCATTGGTGGCAACGTCATGAGCATGAAGAATCAATGATACTCGGCTACCTAAAGATGTGGTTTCTTTTTTCAAGTCTACAACTACGTAGACATCAGCATTGGAACTTGTGAGAAGAGTTCTGTCATTGGATTCCACTGCACCGGCATTCTCCTCATATTGTCCGCGTCGTTCTGCGCTTTGAATGTGTGACAATAGATCCATAGTGCGTATATCGCAATTGTTGAACCCTTTTTTAACTTCTTCCACAGCCGTGCGGCGGTCGAAGTCATTCTCCAAAATGGATTTATAGCTTTCTCCGTCTTTCTTGAAAGGAACTACAATTACCGTGGGTTTCGGCTGAGTCTGTTTTATAGTTTCTTGCTTTTCCCGGTAACCGGTATTCTTTCTTACGTCATTTATAAGTTGCGTAAGGCGTATGGTGATTCTATAAGTACCTTGGTGAACACCTCCCGATTTTTTTGGTTTAACATATTCCTCTGTTTCAACCAAGTAATGAACATATCGTTTGTTGAAATCGAAAAATGAATCGGTATATTTCTCATTAGCTTTAACGACAAGCGGTTTACCGTCATCCACCCCTTCTACACCCTGAAAAAACAGGGTGTAGAATAGAGATTGAATGGCATTTGCTTTACAACCGTCTTTACCGTCACCTACACCTGCCGATAAGAAGGTTCCTCTTACACCGCCGGTGGATTCCAAGCTTACTATCGACAAATATTCTTCTGCTTTAACGGTGTTTATGCAGATGAATGACAGCAAACAAAGTATAGCAAATATTTTTTTCATACGGTTTTAATTAAAAAATACCAAATGTCTTTTGCTCTTGAATTTGCTTGACTTTTAGAGGCTCTTTAGCTTGAGCTTCTTCGTCAAGGGCTGCATATTTTTCTATGATTACAAGAGCTTCTTTTTGTTTCTTTGTTACTTTACAATAAGATAAGGTTTCATCAACAACTTCTTCCACTTTAAGCTGAGCAACTTCTTTGTAAACAGTGCGTCCTGCTCTTGTGGTAGCATCCATGATTGCAAAATAATCGCCTTTCTTAACTCCGTGGCTTGAGCCTACATTAATGTAGCACTTTTGCAATTTTTTCTTTTTAGCTAAATAATCTGAAGGATTTACGGTTCCTTCGATAGGCAATATTTCTATTATTAATTCTTTTAAGTCAAGATCAATCATGTCGGCTGCTCCTGCGATGGCTTTTTCTTTAGTGTCATATAATTCAAGCGCATCCATTAAGCCGCCAAGACCTGAAGGAGAGTGGTCAAAAGCCTTAGTACCTACTGTGGTCTGTTCTTTTGCATCGGTTACGGTAACGGTGTACTTAAGTACACAACCGTATTTGGTTTTTCCGTCTTTGACTTTTTGGTTGGTAGAAACGGTAAGTACATTGGCGTTCAAAATGAAATCTGCCATTTCTTTTTGGCGTTTCTCAAGTTCCGGTTCAAGCCCGCTGATAGTAACAGCATCAATAAGTTCAAATCGTCCTGTTTTTGTCAATCCGTCAAGAATAGCTTGGCGAACCAATACTGCATTATCATTTGATACAGCATCGGCTTTATTGATTTTTTCAACAAAAATACGTGGTTTCTCACTTTGTGCTTGTGCAAAAACTGCGGCACATACCATCATTGTAATTAGGAAAATAACTTTTTTCATAAAAATAAATTGTTAATTAGTTCGTAAATTCAAATATTATAATTTTGCTTGAGCTTCGGCACTGCCTAATTTGGCAGCCTTTTTGAAGTTCTTTCTTGCAAGCATATCGTTTATACCTACGTTGCCGCAACCGCTTTCATAGATTATTCCCAGCATGTAGTAAGCTTTTGCACTTCCCGACTTGCTGAAATGACCTATAGCTTCAAGTCCTTCGCCGGCTTCGTATGCTTTCATCCCTGCTTCATAATTTGCATCCGGCTTTTCTTCGGCAGCTTTGACCGTATTGTTCTTTTCACTTGCCGGTTCTTCGGTGTAAACGGTTTGGGGCTCTTCTTTAACAGTCGGAGCCGGTTCGCTTTGCGGAACTGACGCCTCTTGAGTCTCTTGGGCTGTCGGTTCCATATCGTTCTGTTTGTTTTCGTTACCTCCTGATAGGGCGAAGAATCCGATAATTGCTGCTAATACAATAATAGCTATAAACCATTTCATGTTGCTGCCTCCTCCTGTCTGTTTGTGTTCAACTGATTTTGTGTTATCTACCGGTGTGAAGTCCTTTGCTCCGACCTGCGAAATTTTTGTGTTTGGTGTACGTGCCGAAAAGGCTGCAGCTGTTGCAATGGGTGTGACTTCGGGCTGTACGGCTTTGACAGCCGGTTTTAATTCGGCTGTGAGTTCTTTCTCGATTTTTTCAGTACAGTCTTCCAAGTCGAGCCGGTTAGCCAATGAATTCATGATTTGTCGCTCGGTAAATCTTATCTCACCGTTTGTAGCAAGGTATAGTTTCTGAAATTCTGTGCGGTATTCATTAATGGCTTTCTTTTCGCACTCGATACAGCGGTTTTTACCTTTCACTTTACATTCAAGGCATATTTCCTTACCGCATTTTGGACAACGTGCATGTTTCTCTTCAAGAGCGTTACCGCACACTTCGCAATATTCGGCTTTCTTCTCGTTCATAACGTAAGTGGTGTTATGGTTTACGGTAGAAGAATTGTCGACATTGGAAGTGTTTACATTGTTATGGGTATTGGATGTCTTGTTGACACCACCCATAATATTGGCGCGTGCTCCTGCTCCTATAATGGACGTTTCTTTATCCTCGCCCGATGTTGGAATTTCAGTGCCGCAGTTTTGGCAGAATCGTTCGTCAGATTCTATCTGTGTTCCGCATTCAGTGCAAAATTTTTCTTTGTTCATCGCTCTTTGATGTGTTATTGATTGGTTTTTTACTTTTCTTTTTTCTGAATAATTGTTTCGGAAGGTTCATCCGAAGATATTGATGTTACACAAAAGTGTTCCGTTTGTTCTTCCACACTTCCCGTAACATATACTTTCTTACCGTGATAGGGGGCAAAGAATGTATCATCGACCGGCATGCAGTTCGTTCTGTAAAGAGTGTATTCTTTACCGTCATTGCATTTCAAAAGAGCTGAGTGCCCCTCTGATTTGGTTCCGATATTCTGCATGCTATATTCAATTATTCCGAAAAGAGTTATCATTGCTGTCGTGTGATTAAAAATTACTTAATGGAAGAACCGCAATTTTCGCAGAAAGCGGCATCGGTATCAACCTTTTCTCCGCATTCCGAGCATACTTTTGCCGATATGACTTTTTCTTCTGTGGGCTGTTGTTCCTCAGGTCTCGGATTGTTATTATCTGCACTTCTTTGTGGTTTTGGTTGTTTTGCGGTATTATCGCGAGTGGTATAATCCAAAGCGCGATCATAGGCGGTATCCATTCTGCTTTCTTGGCGGCGGATACGTTCGTCTTGTTCACGCAGTAATCTGTCTTTTTCGTCCAGTTTTTCCTGTGTGCGTTGGTTGTTGTCGGCACTTCTTTGAGCCTGCATACCGCTTGCCATGGACATCATGTTATTCATCATTTCAAACATGCGTGCTTTGGTGTCCTGCTGATCGGCATCACGTGCAGCTCGTTCGGCATCTATGCGTGCGTCCAATTCACGTCTTTGAGCTTCCAAACGTTCTGATGTTTCACGCTCGCGGTCAGCATTGTACTTGTTTTGAGCGTATGCAACAGCACCGTCGCCGCCGTTCAATGCCCATACTTTTTCATCAGAAAGCGTCTGCGCATTTTCCCACTTCATGCGTTCTAATTCTTCAGCATTCTTCAGGCGATTCTGTTCCATTTCAGCCTCATGCTTGCGCTGGTTTTCCCGAGATTGTTCTTCTGCGGCTTGCATTGCAAGGAATTGACGGAATTGTGCATCATCGTCTTCACGTTTGAGGTCGTGCTGTCGTTTAACGTCATTATAGGCAATGTCACGCTTGCGTTGCTCTAAATCAAGTTTGGTATCTTCTATGGCGCGTTGTTGTTCCAATTTCTTATTGAAACGGCTGTCGGCATAATCGTCACGTAATCCTTGTATTTCAAGTTCCTTTTTGACGATTACTACTGCTTTTTCGGTTTCACCTTCAAGACGAACCCTTTCAAATTCTATTCCATCGCGTAATTGCATCATTGCTAAGGATACGTTACGCTGATGAGAATTTGTCTTTACTTGATGAGCAAGAGTTTCAAGCTCGTCCTGTCTGATAAGACCTGTCTTGTATATTTCAGCCAATGCAGCTTGTGTCTCATTCTCGGTTTTCGCTTCACGTATCTTTCGCTCGTTAAGTAACAAATGCTCGAATTTAAGCAATTCATCCTCGTTAAGCAGTTCTTCGTTGTGCTGATTCCTGTTTATGGCATTAAGTTTTTTTCTTAAATCAAGTTCAGTTTCAGCTTGGTGAATCTCTTGTGCATTGACTGCATCGGCAAGGCGATTTTTGAAATCATTTGTGCGGAGCAGGTAATCAAGTTCTTTCTCAGACAGGTATAATTCCTGACTTAATTGTGAAAAACGCTCCAAGTCTTCGCTTTTAGCCGAAATTTCAACGATACGAACCACAGAAAGCCCGAAGAACGTCTCTGCAGCAACTGCATTTATACGGTCTTTTAATAGAGTATGCAGGTCGGTAGGAATGCGGTTTGATTCAAGTTCGGTATCGTATAGTGCATCTTGCAGAACTACGCGTATCGTATCAGCTATTTCATCAACAATTAACGCTGAATTAAGCTTTTGTTTGTCAGTCAGGTAATGTAGTATGAATCGTTCCGGATCGGAAATTTTGAAATAAGCGTTTACACCTATACCCATTTTGATGTGGCGGGTTTGTATCTGCATCGGAACGAAGTTCTTATAATCATCAAGATTACTTTGCTTAGCTCCTATCATTAACGGAAATGCCTTATCCAAGAGTATTATGACAGAAAAAGCCGCACCTTTTTCGGCGTTTTCCAAAATCACTTTCTGCTGATGCAAATATATTTCCTCTTCTGTCTTAACACCTGTGTTGTTCTTTTTTGTGCCGGAGAAGAGGTTTACTATCATTTGCCAACCTTTTTTCAACATTTTCCCTACAGAAAAGGATGAAGGCGAAGAGGTATTGGCCAAATCGTATGTTCCTCCGCTTATAGATGCTATGGTACGTCCGTTGGCTCTTATGTAGGCAGTTGTTCCTTCGGGAACTATTATACCTTGTATTTTATTGTATGTCTCAAATTCAGATTCAGTTATTACGCGGGCTACTTGTCCCGGTTGAACGTTCCAGTAAATTCTGCCTTTTGCCGTATTCATGTCGTCCGGAACTTGAACGGGAGATGCTTTGGTCTCGGCTTGAGCGTTTACCTCAACCGTTGCTACGGTTAATTTATATCCGCATCGGGTGCAGAATTTTGCTCCCGGCTTCAATGGTGCATTGCATTGAGGACATAGGGATGAGGTCTCAATTTTTTGTCCGCATTGGGTGCAGAATTTTGCACCTTCGCGAAGTTCTGAATTACATTTCGGACAATTCATAATATATAAGTTTTTGTGTTTGTTATCGTTATTTAGTCATTATTACTTCTTTTATTTTGCCGTTTTCTGTGGTTCTTACTATGTATGTCATGGATATTTCAGAACCGGGCAGAACGTCATAATTAAATCTCAATTCTTTACTGCCATCGGCGTATTTTACCTTAAATACACTGTCGGGATTCCGCGGCTCTATTCCGTAATACTCGTAGAGATGGCTATTGATGCTGTTACGTATTTGTGAAATGTTCTTATCCACATTTTTACGAACCAAGTTAAGTATAGAATTGCCGTTGCCGGATAAATCCAATTGTTCCATTTTGCAGTCGTATGCTTTTCCGCTCATTATGCCTTTGGACTTGTCCAACGTCTTTGGTCGGTCTTGGAACATTTCGGGCGTGACTGCAAATAATGATGGGTCGCCGAAAAGGTTGAACTCCGTAACTGTTGATATTGTGTTAGGATTTATTTCGCAATCTCCTTCTTGGTTCAAAACCATATCTCGGGCAATTAATAAAGCTTGTCCTGCGCTGTATCCGCCTAATATTGAACTGATAAATCCCAATGCCATTGTATCGGCATATACAGGTAATACCGGAGTATATTCAGTGATAGAAACAGGATCTACGTTTCCCCATGCGATGCGTGACGAACCTAAAAACAACAGTGCTTGGGCATATAATGCCGAAAGTAACATGCTGTGCCGCTTGTCAAGACCTATGAATCTGGCACCGTAGCATGCTTCGCATACTATGATGTTTGGAACACGGCAGGAACTTATATGCTCGGGTAATAAAACGGGTATAGAGACTTTCTGCCCTTTATGTGCTCCGAACCATCCTCTTGCTTCAAGGGCGTTACATCCGTGCAGATTATAATAGTATAGATGCGCCTTGTCATGAAAAACACGGTTTACATTTTCGGTAGTGATACCGGGTGACAGTATCAAGCGGCGGAAATAGCAATCGGCTGATATGTACCCGTCCAGATTCCTTAATTTATTGGCTGCAATCAAATCATCTATGACTGTAGCAGAAACATTTTTCCAATTAGGGTCACATTGACCGTAGGCTTCTGTAAGCGGGATTCCTTCTGCACCTTTTACGGCTCTTTCCAAATAGTTACGGAAATCTTCCGATGTCGTATCTTCTCCTATCGGCAGACGTCCTACAAGAAAAGCCTGCTGATACCTGAAAATCTGTGCATTTTGCAGCATAGGCATCATGTTTTTGCCGTAGGGGAATGCGTATAGTATATCGGTGTCTATCGTTTTGTCTTTTACATCGATGCAATAGTGCGGAATACGAGGCATCGGAATGATGTCGTTACCACCTATTATAAACAGATAATTGATTTCCCGCTTGTCGGCTTGACGATTGTATGCATCGGTTAATACATCCATGTAGCCGGATATGCCGCTATCGGGATTGGGCGGTGTAACTATATTGTCGGATACATAGTTTCCTGTATCAACCAAGCTGTATGAAACGCCGTAACTTTGTTTTACACCAATATAGTATTCCAGTAGTTTATGAACGGTATGTTCTTCTGTGCGCAATTTGGCGGCAAGACGCTTCACGTCGGTAAATATGATACCGGATGCGTAAAAATTATTTTTGACCGCTGAATCCTGCGTATCCTCAGCTATCTTCGTTCCGCATTCAGGGCAAAATATCGCATCCTGTTCATTTATCTTATAACCGCATTCCGGACAGTACATGATTTTTCCTTGGTTGTGTAAAACAATTGTTATTTCTTCATGTATTTTTCTCTCTTTTCTGTCACTTTCTTGACATAATTCCGCGTCTCTTGAGCCGGAAGATTGACAATCAAGTGGTTGTATAGTTGAGAGTACTCATACTTGTTGATTAGCGCAAATATCTTTTTGCTCAGATTCCTTGTGTTGTCGAATGCTCGGCACACATTGCCCGGACCGGTATTGTATCCGGCAATCACGCATAACCGTTGACAGTGCGTATCGTTTACATCTGAGAATGTATTCATAAGTATCCTTAAATAAGCCGTACCCAACTCAATATTGTTGCGAGGGTTGTATAGATAGGCAGGTTCAGGTATCCATGATTTCTTGTACACATATTGATATGCCGTAGCACCTCCATATTTTGGGACTAATTGCATCAATCCGTATGCGTTAGCCCAACTTTTGGCTTCAGGATTGAACGCCGATTCCACTTCCATAACGGCAAAAATCAAAGGTTGTTCCACTTGGAATTTTTTAGAAAATTCCGCTACAATGTCTTTATATTTATATGCGTTTTTTGAAAGGTTGTCGGCAACGAGGCTCATTTGTACTTGTACTACTTTACGGCTTTTTCCGTCATTCCCGATTATTGATGATGTTTTCTTGTTGATTTGTTGCGCAATCTTTTGAGCCAAAGAAGACTTGTTATTCTTGTCTTTAAGCGCATTTGCTCTTTCCTCGGCTTTCTTACGAGCATTATCCCGCTTTTCGGCTAAAGAACTTTTTGAAACGTCGGAACTCTTTTTATCCTTAGCGTTGTTGACAGATGTACCGTTGGAATTACCCTGTGATTGGTTTACAGCCAACGGCTTGCCTTTTACTGTGGGTTTAGGTGGAGCCGGACGGTTATTGACTGCAACTGCAACCGTGTCCAAATCAAACATTGAGAAATCTACAATATTATCAAGAATCGGAGCTTTGGTTAGCGGTTCTGATTGGTTAGCTGCCTTGAATGGATTTGATGAGCCTCGGCTGTTTAGTAATCGTTCGATTGTTTTTGCCAAACGACTGTTTATGGCTGAAATATCGGAATTTTCGTCTTCATCTATTGCCACCTCAATCAGAATATCTCCTTTCTCGAAATTGACTATGGAGCGCGAGTGGAAATCGGTATCATATTCGACCCATTCTTTGGGTGTGTCGTTTATGATTGTGTCGCCACCCCAAATATTAGTAATGGATTTTACGAATTGTTCATAGTCGGCAAGAGCTTGTGCTTCGTATGCTGCGAAATCCGAACGTTGTTTTGCCGCATCTTGCTCAAAACTCATTTTCATCGAATCCAGTGGGGTAGATGACGTTTGGCTGAATGCGCTTAACATACTTGCCAAGAATACTATTATGATGAGTATATATTTTCGCATATTGTCAACGTTGTATTTTTAAAGGTTTTATATCCTTATAATTCCCAAATATTCTTTAGTTTCATGCAGTTTTAAGTATTCCTTGCACTTGTTTTTCTATTTTTTCTATGTAAAAATGTCGTATTTTATAATTACTTTTTCGCAAATTTAAACAATTAATTGTGGTTTTACCCCCCCCCAATTACTAAAATATGTTAATGTGACCAATTTTGTCACTATTCAGTAGTTGTTTTGATTTTAGTTGGCATAAGAAATGACTTGAGAAATAGGGGTGGTGTCTTGTGGAATATTGTTAAAAATATTACTTTTGTGTGACACAAAATTAAGCGTAAATCAGAGATGGAACAGAACAAAAGTATCCGTTTGCATTATTTTGACATGTTAAAAGGGGTTGCCATTTTTATGGTGGTTATAGGGCATGTTCTTACTATGTGCATACGTGAGATAGACAATGCAGTTCTTTTTAAATTTGTAGAGAAGATTCACATGCCTGTGTTTTTCTTTATAAGCGGCTATTTTACGTATAAAGTGATTAAAGACGGGAAACTTGCTATACCGGATGTTAAGGCGAGAGCAAAACAATTGCTTATCCCGTTTTTTGCCGTGAGTACATTATGGATTTATTATTTTCCGCATAGTGGTTTGCAGAGTCCATTTGATTCTACATGGGAAGGGTTGTATTTCAGTACAGGGAAAAACGGCTATTGGTTTACATTATGTCTCTTTGAGATAATATTGTTGTATTGTGCTTTGATTTCGGTGCTTGAACGTTGTAAGAGTGTTGCCGCTAAATTTGCCGTGGTGGTCGCTGTATGGATTGTATTAGGTTTGTTGACGAAATTTGTGTTTACGGAGAAAATAAATTCGTTGATAGGAGTTCCGTTGCTGTTTGAATTCTTTCCGGTGTTTATGTTTGGCATTATGGCTCGTTCGGTGAAAGAAACCTTTGACAATGTAACGTCTGATTCAAAGTGGATAACGATTGCGATTGTAGCAGGTAGTTTTTTGATGTACTATGTGTGTTGGTCGTGGGAATTTTCGCTGCCGGTAGAGTGTGTTGACATAGCGAGACAATTGTTGTATGTATGTGTGGTAATAGTCTCGATAAGTGTAGCTAAGTCATGGAGTTTTAGGGCTTTCGGAACAGAAAATCCACGTGGTTCAATTTCGGGGCGTGTGTGTGAATATATAGGCAGGCAGAGCCTTGCTGTGTATTTGCTCCATTATTTCTTTTTATTTCCCTTGACGGTGTTAAGAGAACCGTTGATAGAAATGAATCTTGGTTTTGTGCCTACTTTGATATTCGCATCATTTTTTGCTTCGATAATTATCGCTGTTACGTTGGGCGCAAATTATATAATATGTCACAGCAAGCCATTGGCTTTGCTTTTGACAGGAAAAGAAAAATAACATTATAATGTCTTATATTATGAAACTTAAAACTATTAAAAACTTGCTGTTGCTATTGGCTTTGGTAAGTGTGGCTTTTGCTTTGAGAGCCGAAGAGAAAAAAGAACTCAAGTACGTTAATGCTCTTGAATTTCGAATGATAAACAAGGGATTTGATAACACCATGTCCCCTTATCATCGTCTTCCTGCTTATTTGAAAGATAGTATTATGAAAGATACAAAACGAGAGGCATTGTGGGATCGTGCAAGAAACAGTGCAGGACTGGCTATACGTTTTTCTTCAAATTCAAGCCGTATAGGTATACGATACAATCTTACATGGAATTTTCACATGGCGCACATGGCCGATACCGGAATAAAGGGAACAGATCTGTATATTCTTAATGATGACGGCAAATGGGAATATGTAAACACTAATCGTCCGTATAAAAAAGATTCGATACAGACTAAAATTTATGCCGATGACCTTCCAAGCAAGGAAATGCGCGAGTATATGATATATTTACCGTTGTATGACGGGGTGAATTGGATGGAAATAGGTGTTGATAGTGCGGCTGTAATCCAAAAGCCTATGCTGAATAATCCGCGTAAAGAGAAAAAGGTGGTATTCTATGGAACAAGTATTATGCAAGGAGGATGTGCTACACGCACCGGTATGGTAGCTACCAACATGATACAGCGCGACTTGAATGTGGAATGTGTAAATCTTGGTTTCAGTGGCGAGGGTAAGATGGATAACTATATGGCACTTGCCATGGCGGAAATACCTGATGTGGTTGCTTATGTGCTTGACCCGATACCAAATTGTACGAAAGATATGTGCAAGAATTTGACTTATGGATTTGTGAATACGTTAAGAAAACTGCGTCCAAACGTACCTATAATTATGGTTGAAGGTCCTATGTACAGCTATACCAAATATGATAAATTTACAAAGAATTATCTTGCCGAGAAGAATGAAGAGTGGCGTAAGAACTATGAAAAATTGAAAGCAGACAATCCCGATAACTTATATTATGTGACTTGTGAGGGATTAAGCGGATATGATAATGAAGGAACCGTTGACGGAATTCATTTTACCGATATTGGTTTCCGTGCATACGCCGACAAACTTATTCCTGTCTTGAAAGATATCGTAAAATAAGAAATTGTTTAGAAACTGTTTGAATTTTATTTCGAGATTATTTTAAGGAATATTTTGTAATGGTTTTTTTGACTGAATTTGGTGGCATGTTTTGATTAAGGCGTGCCGCCATTCGTTTTGTGGTTAGTTAAAATTTAACAGCTTTTTAGGGTAAACGCTTTCTTATTCGCTTTATATAAAACTATATCGGTAGCTTTATTAATCTTTGTAAGATGATTAATTCCATAAAATTACAAACCTAAAACAATTATAATGAAAAAAACATTAATTCTAATCATTGCGTTATTTATTTCGCTTAATATTCAAGCTCATAACATTTATTCTATTTATCCTGTTCCTCAGGAGCAGTATGAGGTTGACGGTAAAGCCGCATTTTCTCAGCAAGTAAATGTTGTGGCAGAGGTTGGTGTAGACACTATCACCGTGAATCGGGCTAAACAGATCCTTTCCGAATCGGGCTTGGATGTGATTGTCTCAAATTCAGTGCAAAAGGGAAAAACCAATCTTTTGCTTGGCATAAACAATTCCAAAGGAGTGGCGGACAAACGAATATCGGCATTGAAATTAGACAGAACAGTTTTTACTCTGCCTAAATATGACAGGCATATATTAAGCCTTGTTGCAGATAAGAAAGGGGTAGCTCAAATAACCATTGTAGGTGAAAATACAGATGCGGTGTTCTGCGGTCTTGCCTCATTGGAACAAATTCTTGATTGCGGCAAATCTGAGTTGAAATGTGTGACAATATATGATTTTGCCGACATTAAGAATCGTGGTATCATAGAAGGGTATTATGGTGTACCATATACAGCTGAGGTCACCAAAGATTTATTCCGTTTTATGGCTCGTTATAAAATGAATACATATATGTATGGAGCAAAATCCGATTCTTACCATTCGCTATACTGGAGTGAACCTTATCCTACATCTATTACAGAGGAGCAGTTACGCATCGGTTACCTGTCACAAGATATGATGAAGGATATTACTGCTACAGCACAAATGACTAAGATTAATTTTATTTGGGCGATTCACCCGGGTAAGGCTTTTGCCGATCCTGAGAACAAGGAGGTTCTCGATAAGATAATGACGAAATTTGACAGCATGCATGGTTTGGGTGTAAGACAGTTTGGTGTATTTGTCGATGATGTGGGTGTCCCATCGGAAACCGAAATCATGAATTTGTGTGCAAATAATGTTACCGAATTGCAGCATCGTATCGACGATCGATGGAATAAGGGTAATGCCGCACCTGCCGATACCGTAAAACCATTGCATTATGTACCGCAATTATACGCTTATTCATGGGCAACACCTGAAAAGACTCGTATATTCTTTGAATCACTGAAGTCGACACCCGAAAAGACACATATTTATATTACCGGACGAAATGTGTGGTCAGTTCCAAATAATGAGGATATTGCAGTAATAAAAACGCATTTGGGAAGAGACATAAGTTGGTGGTGGAATTATCCTTGTAATGATGAGGACCATACAAAACTATTCATAATGGATACCTATACTAATTTTATAGACGAGTCGCATATCGATAATTTGGCACGGCTTGAAACCAATATAGCAGGGGCTAATTCTATTATTGTAAATCCTATGCAACAGGGAGCGTTGTCTAAAATCGCATTGTTCAGCGTTGCCGACTACACTTGGAATAACGCTGCGTTTAACAACCAGCGAAGTTGGGAAAATGCGTTATTTGCTGCTGTTGGCGAGAAATATGCTCCGGCTCTGCGCATTGCCGCTCCATTCTTGAGATATTATGATACTGACGCATTGGATTACTTGATTATGCGTTATAAGTTGTCGATTAAACGAGGAAAGCCTAATCATGAGGCTCTTTTGAATAAATTAAAAGAAGTGAATGCTGCATGCGGAACACTTAAACAGATGAAAGTTTCCGATAACGCAAGTGATACTCTATTCTATAACGATATAAGCCCGTGGCTGCTTAAACTTGACGCAATGACTGCTGAAGCTATAGCCTTATTTGAAGGAAAGAATCCTCCGGTTATAGATTATGAGAATAATACCGATTTCCAATTCAATATCTTAGGTGGAATGGGTAAGCATATTTCCCTTAAAGTGAAAAAGGCAGAGCCATCGGCTGAGTGCTTGCCCGAATTTATAAAATGGTTGAGAGAACAGGATACGATACCATAATTTTGTTAGAAAGAAAAATACCTAAAAATAGTGATAGAAGTATCGGCAATTCCCAATTAATGGGGATTGCCGATACTTTTTTGAGAAAGTAATTTTGCTATCGAAAAAAGTAAATAATTATTTAAGAATATAAACATAATAAAACGATGAAAATTAAATTTTACATGCTCATGATGGCATTGTTTGCTTTGAGCGCAGTATCTTGCAGTGATGAAAAGGATGAGCCGGCTGAAAAACCGGCTGAAAAAGTTGCCGGAATCTATGATGGCTATACACTGGCTTCGTGTAATTACTTTTCAAATTCTGTGACAGCAAAAGAACAAGTGAAAATAGCAGCCACAGGTGACGCTACCGTAAATATTACTTTTACTTCTGACACGTGGGGAACTTTTACTATTTCCGATGCAACTGTAACAATTGACGCCGATTCTTATTCTATAAAAGGTGATGGCATAACTAAAATGGGACATCAGGGAGTAGAAAAGGAATATGATTGTTCTTTTGAGGGTGTTGTCCAAGTATCGTCATCTTCTGCTGTGTTTACTTTCAGCGTTCCATCGGTTATGGGCGGACTTACAATTGAATTTATTAAAGGCGAAATACCTGCCGATCTTGTAGTTGCAGGCACTTATTCTGGGTATTCTAAGGCGGTAGCTCAATATTTCCCTGACGGAATGTACACAGATGATCAAGTCATAGCAGTAGAATCAAACGGAGACGGAACATATAAGGTGGATTACGTATCTGATACATGGGGAACTTTCACTATAGCTAAAGCATCATTGGTAGTGGAAAATGATTTGTATACTTTGACCGGAGTAGGTGTAACCAAGATGGGGATGAACGGAACGACCAATGACTATGAATGTGAATTGACGGCTGTGATAGATATTTTTAAAGAAGACCCTAAGTTCACGTTCTCAGTACCTGCCGTTATGGGAGGATTGACAATAGAATTCTCAACGGGAGATATGCCTGTAACAGAATAATTCAGTATATAAGATGAAATCATTGAAAACAATGAAGTCGTTAATGCCGGGAGTGATATTAATCTTATCACTCTCTGCTTGTAATGGCATAATGGGCGGTATGTATGACGAGCCTGCAGCGGAAACGGAAAATGACTATGGGTTTATTAAAGTGGATGAATCTGCCAATTCCGGTGTTGTCTATATCAACGCTTCAGAATACACTAACTGGAATTTCATAGATTTTCATAAAAAAAAGATTGAAACAGTAGAAATAGGTGAGGGAATGCAAGAGCCGGTCAATTGGGATATAGCAGTGCATAGATACGATACGAAAACTAATAATGGTGTAGTTTTAGAAACCGAATTTACCGATTTCGGCGCATTAAAGGCTTTAGGCTCGATACCTGATGGTGCATTTGTGGCAGATATTTGGACAACCGACCGAATTGCCGTGGATATGTCGGGGATGATGGATGGTGTTATACTATATACGGAATCCTATTATAATCCTGAACTGTCCAAGTGGCTTAATGTGGATACAAGCACAATGCCGCCTATTTACACCATGTCAAAAAAAGTGTATTTGGTGAGGTTGAAAGACGGAACGTATGCCGCATTGAGACTCTCTAATTTTATGAATGAAGCTTCAGTAAAAGGATATATGACAATAGAATACATGTATCCGTTTGAATTTGAGAATTGAAGATGATGAAATGTTTTAAGTATTTGTGTTTGATGTTGTGCATGTTATCTGTGGTTGAGACGTATGCACAACGCATTGTTTCCGGTACTGTTGCTGATACCGGAAATAACCCGTTGGCAGGGGCAGTGGTTACGGTCAAGGAATTGCCTGCTATAGGTGTGTCAGCCGACGGTGACGGGATATACAGTATTACACTTCCTGATAATAAAAAATATACACTTCAGGTTTCATATATAGGCTACATACCCCAAATAAAAGTTTTGGAGGGAAAACATTCAGAGCCTGTTGATTTTTTTATGGTGCAGGATGCCCTGAATCTTAATACTGTAGTGGTTACAGGAACGAGAACTCCCAAATTGCTGAAGGATGCTCCGATTGTAACACGTGTTCTCACACAGAATGATATTAAAAAAGCCGATGCTACACATATAGGAGATTTGTTGCAGTCAGAATTACCCGGTATTGAGTTCTCTTACTCCATGAATCAGCAGACTTCGCTTAATATGCAGGGGTTTGGCGGAAATTCGGTGTTGTTTCTTGTTGATGGGGAGCGGCTTGCAGGGGAGACTTTGGATAATATTGACTATAGCCGCCTTAACATGGATAACGTTGGGCGTGTGGAAATTGTGAAGGGTGCAGCATCTTCGTTGTATGGCTCAAATGCTGTGGGTGGAGTAGTGAATGTCATCAGCCGGGATGCCAAAGAACCGTGGTCGGTGAATCTGAATACGCGTTTTGGCGCGAATAACAGCCGTCGCTACGGTGTGTCGGTCGGAGTGAATCAAGGTATTGTACAGAGTATGACTAATGTGCAACATACTGCGGTTGATGCCGTGAATTTGCAAGGCGATGGCGACTACAGCAAAATATACGGCAGCAAGACTTGGAGCGTCAAGGAAAGATTTGTTATCACACCTCTTGAAAAACTTAAAATAACTGCTCGTGCAGGTTATTTTTTTCGTGAGCGTAATTCATCGGAAGTGAGCAAGGAACGTTATCGTGATTTCAATGGTGGATTAAAAGGTAATTATAAATTTGGTGCAAATGACTTGGAATTGTCTTATTCGTTTGACCAATATGATAAAAGTGATTATCAACCCTTATCCAGAACTGATGTCAGGGATTACAGTAATGTGCAACATACGGTAAGGGGAATTTATAACCATGAGATAGGTGATAATATTCTTACAGTGGGTGGAGACTTTATGCGTGATTATCTGATGTCTTATCAGTTTACCGATGGAGGAAGTTACACACAATATACAACAGATGCTTTTGCGCAGTTTGATTGGAATCCTACGAAGCGGTTCAATATTATTACGGGGTTGCGTTTCGATCATTTTTCGGAGGCTGACGTAAAGCATTTTTCGCCAAAACTGGGGATAATGTATAAGTTCAACAATTGTTCGTTGAGAGGCTCTTATGCAGGCGGTTTTCGTGCGCCTACGTTGAAAGAAATGTATATGAATTTTGACATGGCAAGTATTTTCATGATTTACGGCAATAAAAATCTGAAAGCCGAGTCCAGTCATAACTTTTCTCTTTCGGCAGAATATATCAAGGGTAGATATAACCTGACTGTTACGGGATTTTATAATATCGTGGATAACAGAATCACTACAGCGTGGAATGATGACTTGAAAGGCATGGTATATACGAATATGGCTAACCTTAAAGTGTATGGAGTTGACGCCAATGCAGTTGCTAAATTCCCATGTGGTATATCGGCTCGCCTTTCATACGCTTATACGCATGAGCATATCAAGAAAGGAGAACCGTTAACATCGTCTACGCGTCCTCATACTGCCACAGCACGTGTGGAGTATGGCAAGAACTGGAAAGATTACGGCTTTAATTTGTCGTTGAATGGGCGATTCTTATCTCGGGTTACTACCGATGTATATACTTCGACTACATCTTATGAAGAAACCGAAAGACAGACATATCCGGCATATACAATATGGAAATTAAGCTTGTCTAATCGTATATGGAAAGGTATAAATCTCACATTGACAGTGGACAATCTGTTCAACTACGTGCCTTCATATTATTATAGCAATTCGCCGAGTACAACGGGAACAACGTTTATGGCGGGATTGTCGGTAAACATAGAAGATTTTTTTAAGTGAAAATAAAAGATTGCGGAAATGAAGAAAAAAAGGTTAATTATAGGAAGTGGAGCTTTGTTGTCGGTAATTTTATGTGTGGTGGCATGGAACGTATGGTTTGGTGTTACCAATGTGGCATTTATAAATTATCAGGTTATTAATTTAGGGCAGATTTCCAAAGCTAATGATAATTCTTTTATAAAAATAACAGCACTTGAAACGGATGATATAGATAATATAACATCTTATGACATGGTGTTCATGAACGCTATGGGACTTCGCATAACGGAAGAACAACGAGCGGTGATAGAAGATGCTGCATATAACGGAATCCCTATATTGACGACTGCGGCAACCAATCCGGCTAATAATATAACATCATTGGATTCGGTGCAAGTTGAGGATTTGCGTAAATATCTTACAAATGGAGGGCGGCGTAATTATAGAAGCATGTTGAATTATGTGCGTAAGTATATAGATGGTAAAATTATATCGGTGAAAGAGCCGGAACCGGCAACATTGCGTTCCAATGACATGTTTTATCATGCTGATCCTAAAAAACCGGATGAAGAGGAACTTGGATTTAATACAATAAAGGATTACAATGCGTTCTTGGCTGATAACGGATTATATCTGTTGAATGCCCCATGCGTGGTTGTAACAGGTCAAATGGGTGAGCCAACTGAACTCATTAAGAAATTAGAGGAAACCGGCAATAATGTGTATCCGGTGCGTAATATGCGTGCGTTTATCGGTTCGGGAATGGCAGATAGCGTGAATGTGTCGGCTGTAATAAATATGGCTCATGGTCGTATGGGTGACTATATTGTCGATTATTTGAAAGAAAAAAATATTCCGTTATTCGCTCCATTAAATGTTAATCGTTTGGTTGAAGAGTGGGAAAACGACAAATTGGGAATGAGCGGGGGCTTTATGTCCCAGAGTATTGTAACTCCGGAGATAGATGGGGCGATACGTCCTTATGCCTTATTCGGACATTATAAGGACGAAGAAGGATTGCAACACGCTTATGCTATCCCTGAACGCCTTGAAACTTTTGTGGAGACTGTAAACAATTATATCGGTCTGAAAAATAAGCCTAATGCAGAAAAACGAGTGGCAATTTATTATTATAAAGGACCGGGGCAAAACGCTATGACCGCCGGAGGAATGGAAGTATGTTCTTCTCTTTATAATTTACTGAAACGTATGAAACAAGAGGGATATAGCGTTAATCTGCCTGCGTCAGTCGACGAATTAAGCCGATTGATACAGGCACAGGGCTCGGTGTTCGGCAACTATGCTGAAGGAGCGTATTCGGATTTCATGAAAAACGGTAATCCTGTACTTGTTACAAAAGAACAATATGAAGAATGGGTAAATAAAGCATTGAGACCGGAAAAGTATGCTGAAGCTGTGGCTGTAAATGGTGAATTTCCGGGAGATTATATGGTAAGCGATGACGGGCGTTTAGGCGTGGCACGTGTAGACTTGGGTAATGTAGTCCTTTTGCCACAGAATGCTGCGGGAAATGGTGATAACTCATTTAAGGTGGTGCATGGTACTGATGCTGCTCCTCCACACGCTTATATAGCATCTTATTTGTGGACACAATACGGATTCTGTGCCGATGTGTTGATTCACTTCGGTACGCATGGAAGTTTGGAATTCACACCGAGAAAACAGGTGGCATTAAGCAATAATGATTGGTCGGACAGACTTGTAGGGGCTATGCCTCACTTGTATGTATACTCTATAGGAAATGTGGGTGAAGGTGTAATTGCTAAACGCCGTTCGTATGCCGGCTTGCAATCCTATCTTACGCCTCCGTTTATGGAAAGCAATGTGAGAGGAATATACAAAGAACTTAATAAAGCCATAAAAGCTTATAATAACAGTCTTGGTGACGGAGAGGCTTTAACCGATGCTCAAAAAGCGGTGTTGGAGCGAAATTCGTTAGCGGTTAAGAAAGCGGCTGTAAAAATGGGTATTCACCGCGAATTGAGCCTTGACAGTGTGATGTCAATACCATATACAGAAGAGGAAATCATGCGTATCGAAACTTTTGCCGAGGAATTGGCAAATGAAAAAGTTACAGGTCAATTATACACAATGGGTGTTCCTTATAGCAGTGAGCGAATAAAAAGCAGCGTGTATGCCATGACTGTAGAACCTGTTGCTTACAGTTTGCTTGCTCTTGATAAACAGCGCAATAAAGTGAAAGGTGACGTTGAAAAACATAAGTCTGTTTTCACGGCACGTTATTTGAATCCTGCACGAGATTTGGTGACAAGGTTACTGGTTGATTCTGATGCTGCAAGTGATGAACTGATTTGTCATATTGCGGGGATTACTGCCGGAGAATTGGCTAAGGCACGTGAAATAGATGCGTCAAGAAAAGCTCCGCAAGGAATGATGGCTATGATGATGGCTATGTCGGGCGCAAATTCATCACCTCATGCTGCGGCTGTGTCACCGAAAAAATCAAAGAAAACAAGTGCTGCGCTTGAAATGGCTAAGAGTTTTGGGGCAAGTGAAGAACAATTAAAGAAGATGGAGGCTTCTATGATGAAAAAAGAGCAGAAAGGTAAATCTTCTACAGAGACTAAGCCGAAGTCTGCGCATGCTTCAGGTAAAATGGCAGAGATGATAAAAAACTCTATTCAGAAAAAGGAATATTCTAAGGAGGAAATCAATTTTTCTGTTGCTGTTATGGAGGTTGAACGTACGATAAAAAATGTGCATAATTATAAGAAGGCTTTACAGGAAAGTCCGGAACGTGAACTGGAGTCTTTGATAAATGCCATGAACGGAGGTTATACTGCACCATCAGCCGGAGGAGATCCGGTGGCTAATCCAAACACCTTGCCTACAGGCAGGAACTTGTATGCGATTAATGCCGAGGCCACACCGAGCGAGAGCGCATGGGAGAAAGGTGTGCAATTGGCAAACAATACCATCGAAATGTATAAGAAACGTCATAATGACAGTATTCCTCATAAGGTGAGCTACACTCTCTGGAGCGGAGAGTTTATAGAGACCGAAGGTGCTACGATAGCGCAAGTACTCTATATGCTTGGGGTAGAGCCTATACGTGATGCTTTCGGGCGTGTGACTGATTTACGGTTGATTCCTTCAAAAGAATTGGGTCGTCCACGTATAGACGTGGTGGTTCAAACCAGCGGTCAGTTGCGGGACATTGCGGCTTCCCGGTTGTTTCTTATAAATAGAGCTGTGGAAATGGCTGCTGCCGCCAAGGATGACGAGTATGAAAATCAAGTGGCGGCAAGTGCCGTAGAAGCTGAACGAAGATTGATAGAAAAAGGGTTGTCGCCAAAAGAAGCGCGTGAAATATCCACATTCCGTGTGTTTGGCGGAGTGAACGGAAACTACGGTACTGGGATACAAGGAATGGTGCAAAGTGGAGACCGTTGGGAGAATGAATCGGAAATAGCCGATGTTTATTTGAATAACATGGGTGCGTTCTATGGAAGTGAGAAGAATTGGGAAGCGGTGCGCCAATATGCTTTTGAGGCAGCTTTGTCCAATACCGATGCTGTAATACAGCCTCGGCAGAGCAATACATGGGGCGCATTGAGTCTTGACCACGTGTATGAGTTTATGGGTGGAATGAATTTGGCGGTACGCAGTGTTACCGGTAAAGATCCTGACGCATACTTGAGCGATTACCGTAATCGTAATAAGGCTCGCATGCAAGAGGTGAAAGAGGCGATAGGCGTAGAAAGCCGTACCACGATATTCAATCCTGAATATATAAAGGAAAAGATGAAAGGAGAAGCAGGTTCTGCCAATACGTTTGCCGAGATTATTCAGAATACTTATGGCTGGAATGTTATGAAACCCAAGGCTGTGGATAATGAAATGTGGGATGAAATATATAATGTATATGTAAAAGATAAGTTCGGTCTTGGTGTTAAGAATTATTTCGAGACCGGCAATCCTGCGGCTCTTGAAGAAATGACTGCCGTGATGATGGAGACCGCCCGTAAAGGTATGTGGAAAGCCACTGATGAGCAGTTGGCTGATATTGCCAAGCTGCATACTGAACTTGTAAACAAATACAAGCCCTCATGCTCAGGTTTTGTGTGTGATAATGCCAAATTGCGTGACTTTATAGCGTCAAAGGCTGATGAAAATGCTGCCGATGAATATAAACAGAATATAAAAGAGATAAGGGAATCTTCCATAAGTGGAGAGAAAAAAGGAATGGTGATGAAAAAAGAGGAGTTGGTTCAGGATGACAAGGTAACTACGGTACTGAATAATGTTATCGTAGGAGCGATTGTCGTAGGAGCGATCGTAATATTGATTCTTCTTGTGCGTCATCGCCGTAAAAAGATGCAGGAATAATGGAAACGGTTGTTTTTATATTGATGATATTGGTCTGTTTTAATTTTATTTTGAAACAGACCTACCGGAAGGTTTATTCTGTAGCCGGCATCTCGCTTATATGTGCATTGTTTGTCGGGTTTGCCTATCCTTATGCAATAGAACAGTCTAAATCTCAAATCTCTGATTGGCTCGCCAATACGCAGCTGATGCTCGATATCTCTGTGGTACTTACTGTGGAAGTTGTTATTCAGATGTCGTTCTGCATGTTGGCAGCATATATGCAAACTGCCGGAGAAGTGAAAAAGAGAACGCTGTGGGCATATCGTGCTTTACGTTGGTTTCCGGGGATACTTATATTCCCTGTGTTGTTCAGTTGTCTTGTGGCTGTTATTTTTTCATTCCCGGGAGTATCTTTTTCGTTAATTTCATGGAGTCTTGCTGCCGTTGTGGTGCTTGTGATACCATTGGGTAGCCTGTTCATGAAGTGGCTTATACCAGAAAAGGAGTTGCGTTTGGAACTGCTATTCCTGTGTAATGCGTTGATAGGAATTCTCGGCGTGATAGCCACGGTGAACGGCACTACTGCGGTAAAGGGAATAAGTGAAGTGGATTGGGCTGCGTTGGCAGGATTGATTGCATTGGTTATAGCCGGAGCTGCGGCAGGCTTGGTCTTTAGATACGTAAAAATAAAAAAACAATTTAAATAACATATAATTATGAATTACATTTCTGATATTCTTTATTGGATTTCAACAGGCTTATTAGTACCTGTGATTGTGTTGCTGATACTGATGTTTATACGCTCATTACTGCTTATAGGCAGCTTTTTCGGGCAGTATCTGTCTATGAGGAGAACCGGAGCTTTGTTGAAGGGAGAGTTTGATAAATTAGATGCTTCTAATATTCAAGATTTGGAGGAACGGTTGCCTAAGAAGAATACCTCATTAGTAGTGACGTATATAGGCAGGATTTTGAAAGTTAAGGACAGTGAGGCTCATGTAGAGCGATTACTTGGAGAGTATGAGGTAGAGGCAGATAAAGATTTGTCTACATCGAAAACATTGACAAAAATGGGGCCTATGCTTGGACTGATGGGTACATTGATTCCTATGGGACCGGCATTGGTGGGTCTTGCAGCCGGTGATATAGCATCAATGGCATATAATATGCAGGTGGCATTTGCTACTACAGTCGTGGGCTTGTTTGCTGCCGGTATCGGATTCGTTACTCAGCAGGTTAAACAGCGTTGGTATCGTCAAGATATGACAAACTTGGAATTTCTTGCCGAATTGTTGAATGAAAGCAGGCGAAAAGCATGAGAAGACATAGGGGATTACTATTGGGCGCAGATGAAGATAACGACCCTATGAGCGTTGTCAGCAATCTGTTTGATGTGGCTATGGTGTTTGCCGTTGCGCTGATGGTAGCATTGGTTACACGGTATAATATGACAGAAATGTTCAGTCAGGAGGATTTCACCGTTGTGAAAAACCCTGGAAAGGAAAATATGGAGATAATAACCAAGGAAGGGCAGAAGATTAACAGGTATACCCCCTCGGAAGACCAAGAGAATAAAAGCGGTAAAAAAGGTAAAAAGGTGGGTGTTGCTTATGAACTTGAGAATGGTGAGATTATCTATGTACCTGAATAGGTTGGCAGTTTAATGTTCTTATAAGATAGGTTCTAAACTGTTTCTAACCGATATATTAAGCGAATCGCTCTTTGTATTGCAGGGTGATTCGCTTTTTTGGGATGTTTGGTGTGACAAATATGTTTCAGTAGTGTTGTAGATGTTGATTTGTGCTGACTTTTATTATTTAAATTTCGTATAAATAAGCATAATTAATATTTTGATATATAATGTTGTAGAAAATAAATAAAAGATTTTAGTAACTAAAATGTAACACAAGTGAAATAAAATGTATATATTTGTAACAGAAAAATGTAAATAATTTAAAATAGGAGGTTGTTATGAATACTGTTACAATGGAAAAAGAATTATTGTCAATCAGACCGGGGCTTTATGATTATGCACGTCAGTTAACCCTTTGTGTGGAAGATGCTGAGGATTTAGTTCAAGAGACTATGTACAAGGTGCTGAAAAATGCGAAAATGTTTGTCTCCGAAAATAATTTTAAGGGATGGGCATATACCATACTGAAAAACATATTTATAAATGATTACAGAAAAAACGCAAAACGTAGACAGATTAATGACGTAACGCCGAATGACTATTTTTTGAATCTTACCAATGTTTATACTCAAGAAACGCCGGATATGGTATTGTCGGTAAAAGAAATTGATAGTGTAATAGCTCAATTTTCCGATGAATTGCGTGTGCCGTTCAAGTATTATTTAAATGGATACCCTTATCAGGAAATCGCCGATAAACTTTCTATTCCGCTTGGAACAGTAAAAAGCCGCATCTTTTTTGCTCGTAAGAAATTACAGAAACTATTGAAAGACTATCGTGAATGATGACGATAGTCTTAGGAAACTGTTTTTTATTTTTTGTAAAAAAATAAAACGACTTCTAAGGTGAAATCCTAATAATTTTCGCTGTCCGGTTTGTGGCTGTTCTGCTCGTTTTCTCGTTTTTGTTGCAGTTGTTCTCGTTTTTTCAGTACGAAATGCAGAAGGATTATGATAAGGAGGGTTATCCCGATGATGCCAAAGTAGTATAGATACCTGCCCGCATGGAAATAGGATAATCCGAGTATTGACATTATGGCGAGATAAGCCAAAAGAGTTAGCGGTATGATTGTGGATTTTTTAATGCGTTTCATCTTCTTCCGATATTATAGGTTGTTCAACGATTTCTTTTAGATATTTTGATGTATCTCGGTTGAATTTGCCATTTTTCAGGTGGTGATAAATTCTCAGGCAAGCCCATGCATCGATTGCTGCATATTGTTTCTGTGCATCGCTCAATTCCGGAATTTCCCAGTTTGAAAGCCTTTGACCTTTGGAAATCTTCTTATCGAATAGTATCGCATATATCTTTTGAAGGCTGATGTCGCTTATACCATAGTTTTTCACCATAGTCTGCAGCTCGATGAATCCTTCAGGTGATGCCTTATCGGTGGAACGTCTCAATACGCCGAAGTCGTCTTTGAGCGATAACCCTATTTTAAGTATGCTGTTGTCCTCAAGAAAATCCTTCAAACTGTCGGTAATGCCTATTTTATTGATTCTAAATAAAAAACATTCCTCAAATGTCGATAGTTGCATTAATGCCATAGGGCGAAACACACCTTTTTTGAAAGACGGGCGTGTCTCTGTATCGAAACCTATGCAGTCCTGTTTACGCAGAAACGCAATGGCTTTGCGGGCTTGAGCAGCTGATTCTATTATATGGATACGTCCCGGAAAAGTTTCAACTTCAAGTTCAGCTATTTCGTCTTTATTTATTGTAATTTGAAACATTTTGATTCAATATATTTCCGGTAACAAATTTAGATAAAATCTGCGAGATATTACACCGGCAGGATAATGAAAATGTTTTTTTCTTCAGAGGAAAGGTAATGAAAGGAGAGCGAAGAAAAAAACAAGTTCGCACGTTTTTTGTTGGAAATCTCACCCGCTCGCAATCGACAATGTAGATTACGGAAGTGGCTATGCCAAAAAAATGACATAGCCACAGATGTGTTTGATTAATACCAAGCGAGGGTAATGTTTGTGTTACTTAAAAGTGTACTTTCGTGGTTTTACCTCCTTGTCGCTTGATGTAAACACCCTTTTCTGGGTTGTCTACCCGTACACCTTGCAAGTTGTAATACTCCACTGGTGTGGCTGAACTATCAATAAATGTATTTTCTACAGTAGAAAATTTTTTCTCTGTAATAGTCCAGAAATCGCTCCATACATTAGCAGTGGAATAAATATCCTTGCAGTCTGTAGGAACTATAAGTTCTGCGTTGTCATAAACAGATTGTTCAAAGACATTTTTGTTTTCTAATAATGGAGGAGTTGGACTTTTTGAGATAATTTCTTTTATACTGCTGTTGTTAATAAAAGCTCCGGATTTAATCTTTTTTATCTTTGAGCCTAATGTTAATGTTTCTAATTTGCAATTGGAAAAAGCATATTCTCCTATGTTTACAACAGAATTAGGTATGGCTAATGATTTTAAGTTGCAGCCGGCGAATGATTTATCACCAATGCTTGTAACCGAATTAGGTATAGTAACGTAGGATAAATTAGAACAGTCCAAAAAAGCACCATTTTCTATTGTTTGTACTGTATTTGGGATGGTGTATTCTGATATGTTTTTTGTTGCTGGACAGCAAATTAATTTTGTTTTATCAAAAGAGTATAAAATTCCGTTTAATACTATTAATGCATTATTATTTCTATCTACTGAAATATCTTGTAATTTATTGCATCCTATTAAGAAATTTCCAGTGTAATTTTTAAGTCCGGAACCAATTTGTATACTTTCCAATTTACTACAACGAGCAAAAGCATTGAAACCGATAGTTGTAACCGAATTAGGTATTATTAAATCTGTAAAATTACAATAAGAAAAGGCGCTATCGCCGATAGTTATAACAGAATTAGGTATGATTAAATCTGTAAAATTACAATTATAAAAGGCGTTATCACCGATAGTTGTAACAGAATTAGGTATGATTAAATCTGTAAAATTACAATTATAAAAGGCGTTATCACCGATGGTCGTAACGGAATTTGGGATGTTTAAAGATTTTAAGTTACAATAAGAGAATGCATTGTTACCAATGGTTGTGACTGTACTTGGGATTTCATAAGTTGTTCTACTTGAGTTATTTGGATAAGCGATGAGTTTTGTCCTATCAAAGCTGAAAAGGACACCGTCTTTTGCACGAAATTGTCGATTTTCACTATCGGTAGCAAAATAATCTATAAAAGATAAGTCAAAGGCATGATTTTCAATCTCTCTTACGTTGCCCCCTAATGTCAATGTGTTGATTTCCGATCCTATAAATGCATAATCACGAATTGTGAACACTGAATTTGGAATAATATAATCTTCATTTGAAATCACGATATGATAAAATAAACAGGTTTTATCGTAATTAAATAATGTACCGCCTTCAAAACAAAAATGTTTATTATTTGAATCGATTTGAATTGATTTTAAGTTTGGACAATCACAGAACTGACGCCCCTCAATCTCTTGTAACCCATCACCGATTTCAATGGATGTTAACCAATAGCATTGATTAAAAGCATCGTTTTTTATTATAATTACTGAATTTGGAATATTCACATACTCGGTGTAGTCGTCCCAAAATGCATGAGTGCCAATAGAAATAACATTGTATGTTAAATTTTTATATGTTATATTTGAAGGAATAATAACATTTACCAGGTCTAAATCAGTTCCTACAACTTCAGCAGTTTTTTCTGTTTCTGAAAGAATGTTGTAATAAATACCATCAATTTCGAAATCATGAGAGAATGATTGAAAACTAACAAAAAGAGATAAGGATAACATCAGTTTCTTAAAAATAGTATGTTTCATAAATAAAGAATATTTATGCCAACTAAGTCCCGAGATGGCGATTTATATAAAAAAATAAGGTGTGGGACTATATTTGCTTTATCCTATTAACAGGCTTCTCGCATTGCCTACGGTATGGATAAAACAACAGCCCACACCAATTTGACAATATCATGACCCTTATAAGGAGATATATCAAACGGTGTGGTGCTATTGCCACCATCTTCATACCGTTTCAAATTTTGCGAGAATTTGTCAATAGAAGATAATTTCAATAACACCTTTCTGATAATATGTCTGCTCGCACATGTTATGTGTGTGAACGATACAAAGGTATAAAATAATTAGGAATTAGGAGTCAGGTGATAAAAGTTTTTTGCATATACTGGTCATTAATCGACAATGTAGAAATTATGTAAGGGGCTGTACTGAAATTGAAGTACAGCCCCTACTTATCTGATTTTTAGGATAGTTGAATTTGCTTAACTTACAGTGCAGCCTTTTTCTGTAATGTTAAGAGTAGCTTTTTTAACAGTTTTACCCTTGGTCGTTTTTAGATATAAAGTCATTTTAAGAGTTCCTTTAAGACCTGATACACCACCGGAAAATTCAGATTTAAATTCATCAACGATCACGTTGAATAAATACAAAGCTTCATCCTTGGTTAAAGCGTTCCATGATTCAGATGCAAGTTCAGAATTCATTTCAGATTCCAATTCGACTAATTGCTGAGCAGTGAATCCGCCACCGGATAGATCTAATTCAACGAAATAATCTTGAATACCCAATTCTTCATCTTCATCATCATCACTACAGCTCACCATTGGTAAGCATAATGCCATCAAAAGCAGCACATAAGAAAAGTACTTTAATTTTTTCATTTTTATTTAATTTTATTGATTAGTGTTTTACGTGGCAAAATTAAACAAAAGTTTACGTTTTACCCCCCCAATTGTTAAAAATGTATAATAAGATAAAGTTGCAGATTATTTGGTATTTTTTTGTTTGTCGTTGAAGTGAAATGTTGTGGTAGATTGGGGTTTTGTTTTCATGTGTAGAAAAAATACGCTATTTTTGTATATTGGTTTGATACAGGTAATATGGAATGAAGATTTTTTGTGCAAAATATATAATTTCGTTGTTATTGCTGCAGTGTGTTACTTCGTGTTTTACAGGGATTGAAAATACAAAGAAGATAACAGAAAAGGACGTGGCTAAGGTAGTGCAGGAAAGAGCCGGAATGACCGAACAAGAGACTGCATACAATAGCATCGTTGCCGATTCCTTTCCGACTTGGGAAAGAGGCAAGCGGTTTCATGTGGTAGATAATGGTATAAAACGTATTTTTTCACCTTCTTCGCAGTATGATGCCGATACATTGAATATCGCCGGGAAAATATTGGAGTATACCGGATATACTGAGGGGAGTATATTGGATAATGAGCCTAAGATTAATTTATGCTTTTCTGATGGGGTGAATGAGTATGTTTATTCCACCAATAAAACCTTAGAAGAAATAGAACGTCAGCAGATAATGTTGCAAGTACCTTTCTTGGTAGATGCCGCTCTCGTCGAGAAATATGATGAATTGCTCGAAAGAAAGGTGTTTTATATACGCACGTCTATATGGTATAATGAGAAAGGTGAGATGATTCCGGGTAAGAAATTCATAAGGGTGAAAATAATCGATGTTCTTCCCGGTGACAAGGTGTTTCCGTTACGGGTTATGTTTGAGACTGAAGACGGTGCAAAAGCCTGTTTGTTTATGTCTACTAAACAATCTTCTGTGCAAAATCGTCTCTTTGACAATTTGTTTTCGGAAAAAGATATAAGGCTTAATTATCCGCTGATTACCGAAACCACTTGGAAACATATAGTTAACGGTACTGTTGCAATAGATATGACGAAAGATGAGTGCCGACTGTCACTTGGAACACCGGGAAGTATTCAGGAACGTCCCACTTATGACGGACTTCAAGAATACTGGTTCTATGGAGATGGAATGTATTTGATATTTTTTGACGGCAGGCTGAAGCAATTTAGACGATGAATACACATGGAGAAATAGAGTTCTTGGGTACAGGTACATCTACAGGGATACCTGTAATAGGCTGTGACTGTGAAGTGTGCCGCTCATGCGACAGTAAAGACAAGCGTTTGAGAACATCTGCCATAGTGCGTATTGCAGGGAAAAGTATATTGATAGATTGTGGCCCTGACTTCAGGGAACAGATGCTTAGAGCTACGTCGAGTGTTCTTGATATGGTGTTGCTCACTCACAGCCATTACGACCATGTAGGCGGTATCGATGACTTGCGCCCGTATTGTTATCCCGATCATTTTCCGGTTTTTGCGCAGTGTAATGTCTTGGAAGACCTGCGGGAAAGAGTGCCATATTGTTTCACTGAAAATCCATACCCCGGTGTACCACAATTTAAATTAAATGTAGCCGATGCCGACCATTCGATAGATTTTGAGGGGTTGCATATAGAAGTGCTGCCTATATGGCATTATAAACTGTTGATAAACGGATTCAGGATAGGTGAGCATCTTGCCTATATCACTGATGCCAAGGCTATTGATGATGCAGTGGTGAAAATATTGAAAGGTGTGGACTTATTGGTGATAAATTCATTGCGCAAAGCGCCGCACATGTCGCACATGTCACTTGAGGAAACTCTTGATGCCATAAAGAGAATAAGCCCTAAAAACGCCTATCTTATTCACATGAGCCATGATATGGGTAGGCATGAGGATGTTTCAAAGGAACTTCCGGACGGAGTGCATTTTGCCTATGATGGGATGATTGTACGATTTTAATTTTGTGTAAAAAACAGAAAATGTGGCAAATTGCTACTTTGTGTTGATTGATGGATGGAATTTTAGGCATTTTTTAACAAAAAAAATCTTGAATGACGAAAAAATCCTATATATTTGTATCGGATTATTTAAACAACCTTTAAGCAGGTTCTAATAACGAGAAGAACAATAACAACCTAAATATAAATTATCATGAAGGTAGAAGATATTTTAAGTAACTTGGAGGCAAAACATCCGGGTGAAAAAGAGTATTTGCAAGCAGTAAAAGAAGTTTTACTATCGGTAAAGGATGTTTACAACCTGCATCCTGAGTTTGAAAAAGCAAAAATTATCGAAAGAATGGTTGAACCCGACCGCATTTTTACATTCCGTGTTACATGGCTCGACGATAAGGGTGAGGTACAGACCAACCTCGGCTACCGTGTGCAGTTTAATAATGCGATAGGTCCGTATAAAGGCGGTATTCGTTTCCATGCTTCGGTAAATTTGTCTATTTTGAAATTCTTAGGCTTTGAGCAGACATTCAAGAATGCCCTTACTACATTGCCAATGGGTGGAGGTAAAGGCGGTTCTGACTTCAGCCCGAGAGGCAAGAGTGATAAGGAAATCATGCGTTTCTGTCAAGCGTTCATTCTCGAATTATGGAGAAATCTTGGTCCCGACCGCGATGTTCCTGCAGGCGATATAGGCGTAGGCGGTCGCGAAGTGGGATATATGTATGGAATGTACAAGAAGTTGGCTCAAGAACATACTGGAACATTCACCGGTAAGGGGCTTGATTTCGGTGGTTCAAAGATTCGTCCTGAGGCTACCGGTTTCGGAGCATGCTATTTTGTTCAGGATATGCTTGCTACCAAAGGTGAGACGTTTGCGGGCAAGACCGTGGCTATTTCCGGTTTTGGTAATGTGGCATGGGGTGCAGCAACCAAGGCTACCGAATTAGGCGCGAAAGTGGTTACGATTTCAGGACCTGACGGATATGTCTATGACCCTGATGGAATTTCTGGTGACAAGATCGATTATATGCTTGAATTACGTTCTTCAGGTGAGGATATTGTTGCTCCATACGCTGAAAAATATCCTAATGCTCAATTCTTTGCCGGAAAGAAACCTTGGGAAGTTAAGGTGGATATTGCAATGCCTTGTGCTACCCAAAACGAGCTTGGTAAAGAGGATGCCGATAATTTGGTTAAGAATGGCGTACAGATTGTGGGTGAAGTTTCTAACATGGGATGTACACCTGAGGCTATCGATACGTTTATCGAGAATAAGGTACTATACGGACCTGGTAAGGCAGTTAATGCCGGAGGTGTTGCCACTTCAGGCTTGGAAATGAGTCAGAATGCAATGCACTTGTCATGGAGTGAGGCTGAAGTTGATGAAAAACTTCATGGTATAATGCGTGATATTCACACTCAATGCGTGAAGTATGGAACCGAAGATGACGGTTACATTAATTATATGAAGGGTGCCAATATTGCGGGATTTATGAAGGTTGCCAATGCAATGATGGGACAAGGTGTGATATAGTATACTCCTATTGAGCTAAATCTTAATGCCTTGCATTTTGTAATTCTTATAAACCTAAAGGAGCTGAGCCAAAAAATGACACAGCTCCTTTTTGTGTATCTGTTTTTTGTGATTTATGCTTTGTTGATATAATCCACAATCCATGCTCCAATATTGGAAGTTCCGTATTTGGCACCCCCTTCTACTTGGATTTCAGGAGTACGCACGTTTGCATCAAGCGACGCATCTACTGCTTTTCGTATTAATGTTCCTTCTTCTTTTAAGTCAAAGTATTCAAACAGCATTGCTACCGATAGGATTTGAGCCAATGGATTGGCGATATTCAACCCCTTTGCTTGAGGCCAAGAACCATGAATAGGTTCAAATACCGGTGTACTTTCGCCTGTTGATGCTGATGGCAACAAACCCATTGAACCGCTGATTACCGAACCTTCGTCGGTGAGAATATCACCGAAAGTGTTTTCAGTAACCATCACATCAAAGAATTTAGGGTCTTGAATCATACGCATAGCGGCATTATCAACATACATATAGTCTGTGTTAACTTCAGGATACTGTGGTGCCATTTCCTGTGCAATTTGTCTCCATAGTCGGCTTGACGCAAGAACGTTGGCTTTGTCTACTACTGTCAGATGTTTGTTGCGTTTCATTGCATACTCAAATCCCACTTTCAGTATGCGTTCGATTTCAGGACGAGTATAGTAGTTGGTATCGTATGCCTTATCGTTGTCTTGATATTTCTCACCAAAGTACATACCACCCGTAAGTTCGCGTATACAGATGAAATCGGCACCTTCTACCAATTCTGTGCGAAGAGGAGATTTGTGTAGCAGGCATTTGAACGTTTGTACAGGACGAATATTTGCAAAAAGTCCTAATTTTTTACGCATTGCAAGCAAGCCTTGTTCGGGACGAACTTTTGCCGTAGGGTCATTGTCAAATTTAGGATCACCCACAGCCGAGAAGAGAACAGCATCGGCATTTTTGCACACATTGTATGTTTCCTCAGGGAACGGGTCGCCTACTTTATCTATGGCATCGGCACCACATATTGCATATTCATAAGAAACCTCATGACCGAACTTGTTGCATACTGCAGTCATTACATCTACACCCTGTTTTGATATTTCCGGTCCTATACCGTCGCCCGGAAGAACAGCTATTTTCAATTCCATATTGTGTATATATTTATAAGTTTTCTATAATGTTAAGCATTTTCACTGTAGCTTGAATTGCCGCTTCTATCTGGTCGGCATCAAGCCCTCGTGTTTTGATGGAATGCCCTTCGTATTCCCAACTGATATTGGTTTGAACCAAGGCATCGGTTCTACCGCCGGGTGGAATTGTTACAGAGTAGTTGGTAAGCAGAGGGAATTTACGGTTAAGATTGTCTTTGTATATGCGTTTTACGGCCTTTACAAAAGCATCGTATTGACCATCACCCACGGCGCTCTGCTGGTATTCTGTCCCTTCTATGTCAAGTTTTACCGTAGCGGTAGGGCGCAGTCCTTGAGATAGGCTTAGGGCATAATTAACTACCCTTACATGATTGTGTTGAATGCTGTGTTTCAATGTGTCGGCAACGATATAAGGGAGATCGGATTGTGTTACAATCTCTTTTTTGTCTCCAAGTTCGATGATACGTTGCGTAACTTTCTTTATATCCTCTTCATTTAGTTCTATGCCGAGTGCTTCAAGATTCTTTTTGATGTTGGCTTTTCCTGAAGTTTTGCCAAGAGCATACTCACGCTCTCTGCCGAAACGTTCAGGTAACAAATCATTAAAATACAGATTGTTCTTTGAATCTCCATCGGCGTGTACTCCGGCACATTGAGTAAAGACGTTGTCTCCGATGATTGGTTTATTTGAAGGAACGATAACACCTGATAAAGCCTCAACGATATGGCTGATTTTGTTGATTTTTGATTCATCAATACCTGTTGCCATTTTCAGCATGTCATGAACAACAGCCACAACGCTTGACATAGGAGCGTTGCCGGCACGTTCGCCAAGTCCGTTGATAGTGCAATGTAATCCCTTTATGCCCACAAGACCTGCTGCAAAAGAATTGGATGTAGCCAAGTCGTAATCGTTATGTGCATGAAAATCGAAATGAAGTTGGGGAAAACGCGTAACCATGCGTTTGCAGTATTCAAACACTTGATTAGGGTTCATGATGCCAAGTGTATCGGGCAGCATGAATCTTTCAATGGGCAAGTCCTTGAGGTTATCCACCATATCGTAAACGTATTGTGGAGACTTGATTATACCGTTAGACCAGTCCTCAAGATATATGTTTATGCTCAGACCTTGAGATTTAGCCATTTCCACTTCTCGGCGAATGTCTGCCCAATGTTCTTCCGGTGTTTTTTTAAGTTGCAGTCGGCAATGTCTCTCCGAGCCTTTCGCCAAAAGGTTTATAACTTTTCCGCCTACGTCTTTCACCCATTTAATGGAAACACCATTGTCGATGAAGCCAAGAATCTCGATGCGTTCGAGGTTGCCTGTACGCTTAGCCCATGAGCAGATTTTGGTTACGGACTCAAACTCGCCCGATGATACACGTGCCGAAGCTATTTCGATGCGCGGCACGTGCAGTTCGGTAAGTAAGAGTTTGGTTATCGACAGCTTTTCCGATGGAGAGAAACTCACACCAGAAGTCTGTTCACCGTCTCGTAGAGTAGTATCGAGTAATTCAATTTGCATTTGTAGATTATGCTGAATGAATATGTTTATTTATGATTGTTTTCCCATGCTGTAATGTCATCTTTCTTACTCAGAAGAAAATCAATGTCGTCATATCCTTGAAGAAGACAATTTTTCTTGTAAGGATTAATGTCGAATGACTCTTGCTCTCCGGTAGCTTCGTTTGTGATGGTTTGTTCCTCTAAATTGACCGTTACCAATGCTTTGGGATTTGCCTTTATAGAAGAAAATAGAGATGCGAGAAACTTTTCACTTACGACAACGGGAAGTACGCAGTTGTTAAGTGCATTGTTCTTGAATATATCGGCAAAGAAACTGGAAACGACAACCTTGAATCCATAGCCGGCTACTGCCCATGCTGCATGTTCGCGACTGGAGCCGGAACCGAAGTTTTTCCCTGCTACAAGAATTGTTCCGCTGTAAGTAGGGTCGTTAAGTACGAATGACTTTATCGGGTTGCCGTCTTTGTCGTATCGCCAATCACGGAACAAGTTGTCGCCGAAACCTTGACGGGACGTAGCTTTAAGGAAACGTGCCGGAATTATCTGGTCGGTATCTACGTTCTCCATAGGTAATGGAATGCAAGTAGACGAGAATGTTACAAATTTATCTTTCATAATTTGAGAATTAGTGTGAATAGTTAGACGTTAGCAGGATTGGTTATCTTGCCGGTGATTGCAGCAGCTGCTGCTACCAGCGGACCGGCTAATATAGTGCGTGAACCCGGACCTTGGCGACCTTCAAAATTACGGTTGGATGTAGATACTGCATATTTCCCTGCAGGAATCTTGTCTTCGTTCATTGCAAGGCATGCCGAACAACCCGGTTGGCGCAATTCAAACCCGGCTGCGTTAAGAATCTTGTCTAATCCCTCTTCACGTATTTGCTTGTCTACACCCCAAGACCCGGGAACAAGCCAAGCAGTAACGTTGTCGGCTTTTTTCTTACCTTTGACAAAATTGGCGAATGCGCGAAAATCTTCAATGCGTCCGTTGGTGCATGAGCCAAGAAAAACATAATCGATAGGATGACCTTCAAGTTTCTGTCCTGCCTTGAATCCCATATAATCAAGTGACTTTTGGAAAGAAATTTTACCTGCTTCATCTATACGGTCGATAGTGGGGATGGTGTCTTCGATACCCATGCCCATACCCGGATTAGTACCGTATGTGATACGTGGATTGATGTCGGCTGCATCAAAGTTTATCTCTTTGTCGAATACAGCATCTTCGTCGCTCTTCAAGGTTCTCCAGTAGCTGACAGCTTTGTCCCATGCCTCACCTTTTGGGGCAAATTCGCGTCCTTTCACGTATTCAAATGTCGTTTCATCGGGAGCTATCATGCCGCCGCGTGCGCCCATTTCGATGCTTAGGTTGCACACGGTCATACGCTCTTCCATAGACAAATTGCGTATAGCTTCACCTGCATACTCGACGAAATATCCGGTGGCACCGCCTGTAGTCATCTTGCTGATGATGTACAATGCAATATCCTTGGCAGTAACAAAAGGTTTCAACTTACCGTTTACGTTGATACGCATTGTTTTGGGTTTGGGCTGAAGTATGCATTGTGATGCCAGCACCATTTCCACTTCGCTTGTTCCTATTCCGAAAGCTACAGCTCCGAAAGCACCATGAGTGGAAGTGTGGCTGTCTCCGCACACTATAGTATATCCCGGCAGTGTAAGTCCGTTTTCAGGACCGATTACGTGAATGATGCCGTTTTTAGGGTGTCCGAGACCATATAATGTTACGCCGAATTCATTGGCATTCTTGGTGAGTGTTTCCACTTGATTGCGTGAGACGGGGTCTTGTATGGGTTTATCCTGATTGAGTGTTGGAATGTTGTGGTCGGGAGAGCAGAATGTCTTTTCCGGACGGAAAACCTTGATTCCGCGTTCTCTCAATCCGGCAAATGCTTGAGGGCTTGTAACCTCATGACAGTAGTGACGATCGATGTAAAGTTGTGAAGGTCCTCCGGGAATCAAGTTAACCACATGTGCATCCCATATTTTGTCAAATAGAGTGTTCATAATGAAAAATGTGAGTTTTATTGAATGTTATTAATTAATGAACAAATTTGTTTATTGCGTCGATAAACGCTTCGGTTGAGGCTGCCACAATGTCGGTATTGGCAGAGAATCCGTAATAGTGGTTGCCCTCATATTCTACCGTCATGTGCACTTTACCTACATCATTGCTTCCGCGTGTGATAGCTTGGATTAAGAACTCTTGTACTACCATGTGCCGGTGAATGATTTGCTTTATTGCTGTAATAGCTGCGTCTACCGGTCCGTTTCCGGTGGCACACGCTTCAAATTTTTCACCTGCAATACTCAAGCCTACACTGGCTACTGAGCGTACACCAACACCTGAAGTTACCTGCAGATATTCTAACTTGATGCGAGCATCTTTGTCGCGGTGTTTGCCGGCAAGTACCAAAATGTCATCATCGGTGATGTTTTTCTTGCGATCGGCAAGTTTCAGAAATTCTTGGTAGGCTATGTCAAGTTCTTCTTTAGTCATTTCTATGCCAAGGACTTGCAGACGGTGTTTAAGTGCTGCATGTCCGCTGCGTGCTGTAAGCACGATTGAATTAGGATCCTCTATGCCCACATCTTTAGGGTCGATGATTTCGTAGCTTTCACGATTTTTTAATACGCCGTCTTGATGTATGCCCGATGAGTGCGCAAATGCATTGCGTCCCACAATAGCTTTGTTGGGCTGTATTGGCATATTCATAAGGCTTGATACCATACGGCTGGTTTTATATATCTTTGTCGTATTGATATTCGTTGTGATATCAAGATCCTTATGGCTCTTGAATATCATTGCCACTTCTTCAAGTGATGTGTTACCGGCTCGTTCACCGATACCGTTTATGGTGACTTCTGCTTGTCGTGCACCGTTAAGGATACCTGATATGGTATTGGCGGTAGCCATGCCCAAATCGTTGTGGCAGTGTGTGGCAATCGTAACCTTATCTATTCCGTCGACATGGTCGATGAGGTATTTGATTTTTGCTCCAAATTCAGCAGGAAGGCAATATCCTGTGGTGTCAGGTATGTTTATTACGGTTGCGCCGGCTTTTATTACAGCCTCTACCACCTGTGCCAGATATTCATTGTCGGTGCGTCCTGCGTCTTCGGCATAGAATTGTACATCTTCAACATGTTTCTTGGCGTACTTCACACAAGCGATGGCACGCTCGAGGATTTCTTCACGTGTGCTGTTGAATTTGTATTTGATATGGTAATCGGAAGTCCCAATACCTGTGTGTATGCGTTTACGTTTTGCATAACGCAAAGCTTCGGCAGCCACATAGATGTCTTTTTCTACGGCTCTGGTAAGAGCGCAGATGCTGGGCCATGTCACGGCTTTGGAAATTTCAATGACCGAATTATAGTCACCGGGACTTGATACAGGAAAACCGGCTTCGATGACATCTACACCAAGACTTTCCAGTGCTTTTGCCACTTGTATTTTTTCTACGGTATTAAGTTGGCATCCCGGAACTTGCTCTCCGTCTCTAAGTGTTGTGTCAAAAATGAATAGTCTGTTGCTCATATTTATGTCGATTGTAGTTATTCTAAAATAAAAAACCTTTCTCGTTTTTCAAGAAAGGTCGTATATAAAGCGTCTTTGTTTATCATTAAAAAAGTCAACCAGATATATAACCTTAATCATTGCTTGATAATAATACCCAGCAGCAGAAGAATGGAAATAAGTATGTTTGACAAATTGTAGTTCATATTATGAGTTCACTTTAATTGTCGCAAATTTAGTTATTAAATTGAGTATATACAAATAAATGACGTGTTTTTATAGGTAAATGTGATAAAATATTACTTTTGTGGTGTGTTTTTCTTTCATTTTAATACAAAAAGTTCTATTTTGTGCAACGATTATCAATTTGCGAAGGGAATAAAAAAGCGTCCAATCGGGATGGATTGAACGCTTAGCAATTATATATTGTTGTTAAGATTTTAGTAGTAAGTCTGCTATTGCCTTAAATTTAGATGAAATACTCATTGTTTAATGCTTACCCGATATTATTCAAGTTGTAAAAGTTTATTGTATTATTTGCTTCTGTGTTTTCTTATCTAATTTGTAAAGTTTACCATCAGACCATAGAAAAGCAGTGCTGTTAGAACTGACTCTTGTTACAAATAAAATTTGGGAGAAATCCGAAGTATAGTATGCCACAGTTTCGGTTTTTGGATTCTCTGTTTCAAAAACACATTTATCTTCAAATCGAGAGGTTATGACAGCTTTATCCTTTGTTTTGATTTGTAGTGATAAGTTCTCAAATATTCCATTTTTACTTTCATCGGCATATTTATGAACGTCTATGATGGTGTTAGAGTCAACAGTCTCAGCTAATCCTGCTACGTCGGCTGACGCTACAGAAGAAAGAGCCTTGCCAAAATTAAATTTCTTTTTTGTTGCAAGACCTATTTGTCCGGAGGATAGTAAATTTTCAAAAACAGATTTGGTCTTATATTCGGGTGTTGCTTTATATTTGATTTCGGCTTGGCGCTTTTCTTCTTCAGCGGCAGCTTTTTCCGCAGCTTCTTTTTCTTTTTCTGCTTTTCGTTCCAGAACATCATATATTTCGCTGTTGCACAATGTGATTCCAAATTCTTTCGTAATTTCAGAACCCTCTTTTGACATAATTATATTTCCCAAGACATCGACAAAAGCTTCAGGGTATTTGTATTCATGTTTAAGAATGTCGTAAAATTCATGTGTTTCGTCTAGCTCAAAAGCTTTTATAGTTCCATCCATGGTTGTATTTGCTGAGTGAATAGCTTGACCAGAAAAATCCATAAGGCTCTTTGATGTTAATTTAAATTTTATTTTATTGTCTTCAACCCATGCCTTGCCTTTTAATCTGAGTCCAATACCACTATCGGTGACCTCTCCTTTAAGTTCACACTCATTACCGGCAACAGAAACTATGTTTAACCTAAAAGCAAAAGGTCTAAGTGCTGACCATACAGCGTCTTTGCTCGCAAATCTGTTCCATGTGTCATTTTGTGCGAAAGAGCATAGTGTAAACAGCATAATAAAAGCTGTTGTGATAGTTATTTTTCTCATATTGATAATTATTAGATTAGTATAAATATTTTTTGTAATGAAATTTGTAGCTAAAAAAATGCGTTTATAGGATTACTTTGAAATATTTGTTGTTTACTTTCACTATGTACAAGCCTTTTACTGTAACCGGTATTGTTGTAGCATTACCGCAATATACGCATTGACCGTTCATGTTGTAAACTTCCACATTTACATTATCAGCAGTGCCATTTATTATGATATTTCCATTTTCAACAGAAACCGCCACATCATTATCTGCAAGAGTTGATTCAACTCCCGACATATCCATTTCCTGTATTGTTAAGAAATTGTTCCAAGGAGCTGTTATCTGGTATAGATATAATGAACCTGTTGGAATATATAGTGTGGCATTGTTGTAAACAGTGTCGGAGAATATGTTACCGTAAGCATAAGCCGGTTTTTCCTTACGCGATACGATACTATTTAGAGCGGTGCAACCATAGAACGCCTGTTCGCTAAATGTCATAATCTTACTACCAAGAGTTAAGTTGGTCAGTCCGCTACATTCACGAAACGCACCACCTCCTATTTCAGTTACACTATCAGGAATTGTCAGTTCTGTTAGTCCTGCACAACCATAAAATGCTCTGTCTCCGATATACGTTACATTACTGGGTATCGTTAGCTCAGTCAGTCCGCTACAACCTTCAAATGCACCACCTCCTATTTCATTTACGTTATTGCCAATTGTCAATTCTGTTAGTCTGCTACAATCTTTAAACGCACCATCTCCTATTTCGGTTACGTTATCAGGAATTGTTAGTTCAGTGAGTCCTGTACATTGAGAAAACGCATAATCAGGTATTGTTTTCACGTTATCTCCTATTGTAAGTTTTGACAATGAAGGACTATCACTAAAACAATTATATGCCATAGTACAACTTTCAGCGTTATAAACAACTTCAGTCAGTCCGCTGCAACCTGAAAACGCTCCGAGTCCTATTTCGGTTACGCTATTACCAATTGTTATACTCGTCAGTCCGGAACAACCCATAAACGCTGATTCTCCAATAGAAGTTACGCTGTTAGGAATTCTTACTTCTGTCAGCCCAGTGCAGCCATAAAACGCATACTCAGGTATTATTTTTACATTATCTCCTATTGTAAGTTTTGACAATAATTTACAATCATCAAAAACATAAAAAAGAAGACTACCCATAGTTTTACAAATATTTGCGTTAAAAAACACTTCAGTAAGCTTGGTACAATTACCAAACGCCCAGTTACCAATATAAGTCACACTATTGGGGATTGTCAGTTCTGTCAGTCCTGTGCAACCGTAAAATGCGCTACCTCCGATAGATGTCACACTATTTGGAATTGTCAGTTCAGTGAGTCCGGTACAATCGCTAAACGCAACTCCTGCAATTAATCGGGTATCATCGTTAAGTACCAAAGTCCCTGAAGGTTTATCACCTTTATATCCTAAGCAACAATCATCTAAGTATAATATTCCATTAGGTTGATTGTTATACCAGCCTGAATCTTCGAAAGCATTTTGTCCAATGCTGGTAACGGAATTTGGTATTGTTATTTCAGTCAGTCCGCTGCAACCTGAAAACGCTCCGTCTCCTATTTCGGTTACACTATCAGGAATTAACAGTTCTGTCAGTCCTGCACAACCATAAAATGCTCTGTCTCCGATAGACGTTACACTATTGGGTATCGTTATTTCAGTCAGTCCTGTGCAGTTCCTAAACGCATTTGTACCAATAGATGTCACCCTATAAGTTTTATCTTGATAGGTAACGTTATTGGGAATGACGACATCGTTTGTATATTCATATTCATAGTATGAATAATATGTAACCTCACAAGTTATGTCCGTTGTTGAAGTAATGTTATAATAGATGCTATCTACTTCAAAGTCGTATGCTGATAAAGTTCCGCTTGATGTAACCAATGCGACTATCGCAAGGATTGTTCTTAATATTGATTTTTTCATAAGTGGGAATTATTTTAGGGATTTACATTTAAAAGGAATGGGAAAAGATGCTGTAAGAGTTTCTGATGTCACGCAATGAGCCTTTATATATTCCACCAACTCTTCCGGACAGCGACTATAGCAAAAATCGCGTGGCAATGACGGGTGAATCTCACTTGGTATATCTACGTAATTTCCTTTAGGGAAATAATAGAATTCTTCGCATACAAGCACGGCATCTGCTTTCAAATCGCTCTCCGTCCAACCCTGATGATTTTTTCCGGCTCTTTGTCGATAACCCTTGTCGGCACTTTCACACGGTTCGTAAATGTTGTCTCCACATTTGCGGTAGCAGTCGTTATCCTCATCGGATACGGTCGCTGAACCGCAACACGGTTTCGTGGTTTTCTTGGGATTGGAAACTGTTGCTCCGCTGCAAGATGATGGTTCGCTCGCAACGGATTGTTCGATTGGTCGTTTCTCCGGGAAAAGTTGCCAGTACTCGGCAAATGTGAGTTTTCCTGTGATTTTTGCAAGATAGACAAGTTTTTCTTCACCTATTTTCTGTTTAGGATTCAATGGCTTTCCTGTAAAGCCTGCAATCCAATCACCGGGTTTGGCAACTCGACGAATGTTAGGCTTGCAGGTGGCAAGGGTGAGTACACCGTAGAATGGATTTGGTGCAAAACCTGTGTCACACGTCATTTTGTAGCAAAAGACTTTCATAAACACTGTTTTTGTGTTTCTCAATCTCCCAATGAAACAGGTTAATATTCATTTTCCTATTGTGTCGTGTTTGTGAGGTCATTTTTTTGTAGCACCTTTCAAGTGCGAGAGAGGGACTTGCAAGCGGACACAAAAAAGGTGTGGAGATTGTACTTCTGTTTTATCTCAAATTCAGGCTCTCGCATTGCCTTTGCAGTAGATAAAACAATAGCTCCCACACCGATATTGCTATATGATACCACACAACAGTGGCATAGATATAGGCAACCGACGCAGGTGCTATTGCCAATCTTATCTTCACTGCATTATCAAACTTGCGAGATTTGAATTTGGAAGACAAAATTTCAATAACACCTTTCGTTAATATGTAAAGACACTTCTGCCAACTCTTTGACTTAATGTCTTCGTTACAAAATTAATGAAAAAATGTTGTGGTGAGAGCTTAATCCACGAAAATATTTAATAAAAAGTTTTTTCGTGGTAAAAATATCGATAGATATTATACCTTTTCAAGTGCTGTAGAGAAAGAGATTAGTGCTCCCGTCATTTGAAATAAAAAAGCGTCCAATCGGGATGGATTGAACGCTTAGCAATTCTTCTATGGAGAATCAGTCTCCTAAATATGTCTTTAATAGCCGGCTCTTTTGTCCTTTAAGCCTGCGGATAGCCTTTTCCTTGATTTGGCGTACACGCTCGCGAGTGAGGTCGAATTTAGCACCGATTTCTTCAAGTGTCATTTCTTGGCAACCGATACCGAAGAACATCTTCAGTATGTCGCGTTCGCGTTCGTGTAGTTGGTTAAGCGCACGATCTACTTCCTTTGACAAGGATTCCTGATTCAGTGAAGAGTCTGCCATAGGGGAGTCGTCATTGGTAAGTACGTCGAGCAGGCTGTTGTCTTCGCCTTCTACAAACGGTGCATCTACTGAGATGTGACGACCGGAAACTTTCAGTGTGTCAGAAATCTTATCTACCGGAATTTCCAATTGTTCTGCCAATTCTTCGGCAGATGGACGACGCTCATTCTCTTGCTCAAATTTTGAAAGGGCTTTACCAATCTTGTTTAGCGAACCTACTTGATTTAGCGGAAGTCGTACAATGCGAGATTGCTCAGCCAAAGCCTGCAAAATAGATTGACGAATCCACCACACTGCGTAAGAGATAAACTTGAAACCGCGTGTTTCGTCGAATTTCTGAGCTGCCTTAATCAAGCCGAGATTACCTTCATTAATTAAGTCGGGCAGACTTAATCCTTGGTTCTGGTATTGTTTTGCTACGGAAACAACGAAACGGAGATTGGCACGCGTCAATTTCTCCAATGCTGCGTGGTCGCCTTTCTTGATCGCTTGCGCCAACTCAACTTCTTCTTCAACGGTGATAAGTTCTTCACGACCTATCTCTTGAAGGTATTTGTCAAGCGATGCGCTTTCACGATTGGTAATTGATTTTGTAATCTTTAATTGTCTCATTTTTTACACTAAGAGAATTTAAAATCATGCAAAGATAGGAGATTTTTTTGAGAAATGCTAATCTTTGGCTTAAAAACTCCCAATCCTATTATTTATAGATAAATCCTGTAGTATAACACCGATGGAATAATGTTTATTGTGCGCTTGGCAAACTTTAACAAAAAACAGAATCAGATTCCTTAACTTCATTAATTTTGTGCAAAAAATAAGAGTACAACCAAGATAAGTTGCACTCTTACAATATAGTATAATTCTATTTTTATCAATCGGTAAGTTTCACGGCATATACATCTTCAGTACCGTTGGGATGATAGCCTATTACAATCATAACTTTGCGCTTATTAGGGTTGCTCATTATGGAATTGTATATGCTTTCCACATCGTCGCGACTGTTTACCGGGGTACTGTTGATTTCTGTGATTACGAACCCTTCTTTGATACCGGCATTGCGGAATTTGCCGGCTTTCAGGCTTACGACTTCCACACCATTGTTGATTTGCAGCTCTTTCTTCTTTTCATCATCGATGGTAAGGAATCCGCACCCTAATGATGACACTGAAGAAGATTTTGTCAACTTGGTGTTGCCTTGGTCGTTGCGAAGGGTGGCTGTAGTCGTATGTGTCTTATTGTCGCGGATATAGGTGATTTCCACGTTGTCACCCGGGCGCAACTTGTTCATCTGCTCCAAAAGTTGTCCGCTGTTCTTTACACTTGTACCGTTCATCTTTATAATCACATCACCTTCTTGAAGTCCTGCCTGCATGGCTGCACTGCGTTCGTTCACGCTCGCAATGTATAGACCTTCGGAGGTGGCTGTAATACCTTTTTCTTTAGCCAATTCGGCTGTGAGCGGCTGATAAGTTACGCCGAGAACCGCTCTTTGTACACTGCCGTATTCTTTAAGGTCTTTCACTACCTTGCTGACGGTGGAAGATGGAATTGCGAAGGAGTAGCCGGCATAATTGCCGGTTTGTGAATATATGGCAGTGTTTATTCCTACCAATTCGCCGTTTATATTCACGAGTGCGCCGCCGCTATTGCCTTGGTTTACAGCAGCATCGGTCTGTATGAAAGAGTCAATGGAATTGGCTCTTCTTGAAGTTACTTCACCGATATTACGAGCTTTTGCGCTCACGATGCCGGCTGTTACAGTGGAGGTGAACCCAAACGGATTACCTACGGCAAGAACCCATTCTCCAACTTTTAGTGCGTCGGAATCGCCGAAAGTGATGGCACTCAAATCATTAGCGTCCACTTTAAGTAGAGCCAAGTCGGTATCGGCATCGGAACCAATTACTTTTGCCACATATTTTTCATTATTATTGAGGGTAACTTCAAGTTTCTCGGCACCCTTGATTACGTGGTTGTTGGTGACGATATATCCGTCAGAGGAAATGATAACACCCGAACCAAGTCCAAGCGGTTGCAGTTTTTCCTCTTGCTGGGGCTGTTGCTGTTGTTGGCGTGGCGTACTGCCTCCAAAACCGGGACCGAAGAAAAATTCAAACGGGTCGAAATAGCGGTTTCCTTGATACTGCCGGTGTGCGCTTGCATAGGATTTGATACTAACCACACAGTTTATGGTATTTTCGGCAGCTACCGTAAAATCGGTATTGCTCGATGGAATACGGTTACTTGTACGTATGAAATTTTTGTCTTCTTTCCTGACGTAATAATTGTCGGCAACAACAGTAAGGGTTGAACCTAAAACGGCTGCTGCTAATAGAGCTAAAAATAATTTACCTGTTGTTTTCATAATCTTGTATTGTTAAAATGATATAGTTTTTAAAATTTCAATAGTTAAAAATTAACTTTTTAATTCATGACGTAAAAGTATATGATTATTTCAAAATAACGATATGTTTTGTGTGTTATTTAAGCTATTTTAATAGTGAAAAAAGGTGTTTTAAGCAATATTTGTAATAAAAGTAGTACCTTTGCGTCACGATAGTATGGCGGCTTGTCGCTCACCGGCATGTACGGTGTGAGGAAAGTCCGGGCAACGCAGAGCATCATATTTCTTAACGGGAAGCTATCGGTGACGGTAGAGCAGCGTGACAGAAAATAACCGCCTTCTTTGCGGGAGGTAAGGGTGAAAATGTGAGGTAAGAGCTCACGGGTCGCTATGGCGACATAGTGGCGGCACGTCTTATGAGTTGCAAGGTCAAGTATATCGGCATTTAAGGGTTGCTCGCCCATTGCCGAGGGGTAGACTGCTAAAGCGTAATGGCAACATTGCGTTCAGATAAATGACAGGCAGGTATTCGTTTGAGAATACTTACATAACCCGGCTTATAGCTGTACTATCAAGTATAACGAAAGCGATGTTTTACATCGCTTTCGTTGTTTTTATTATGCCTTGATTTGTCTGTGTTGCGGGAAACGAAAAATAATAGATAGTACGACCATAAGAGCCAATGCCCATGCATAGTAAAGGTGTGGGAAAAATTCAGCCGGAGATACTTTTGCAAGGCTTGCCGCAAGAAGCACCTGTGCCCCATACGGAATCAAACACTGCATTATACAGGAGCAAGTATCCAATATACTTGCGACTTTTTTCGGGTCAAGATGATACTGCTCTGAAATTTTACGGCTCAGTTCACCTACGGTTATAATGGCTATGGTGTTATTAGCCGTGCACAGATTAACGATGCTCACCAGCATAGCTATGGTTGCTTGCGCCCCGCGTGTACCGCTGATATGCTTTGTGAGCCATTTTATAAGAAAATCGATACCTCCGTTATGTTTTATAATTGCCAACATGCCTGCTGCAAGCAGAGTAACTACAATCAAGTCGCCCATTCCGGAAATGCCGGAACCCATGAAACCACACATGTCGAGCAAATGAATGTCGGTGAGGCAGAATGCCGCTATAACTGATATGAGGATACCTGTTGTAAGCACAACAAGTACATTAACGCCTGCCACGGCAAGACCAATAACAGCCAAATAGGGCAGTACCAGCCATGGTGAAGCCGAAGTGCTTATGTGAGCAGTATATGTATCGGTTTGTCCTATAATAATATATGCTATAAGTACTATTACAGAAGCCGGCAGGGCTATCCATAAGTTGGCTTTGAACTTATCGTTCATGTTACACCCTTGGCTGCGTGTGGCTGCTATGGTAGTATCTGAAATAAAAGACAGATTATCTCCGAAAAACGAGCCTCCGATGACAACAGCCACAAAGAACGGTACACCCTGACCGGTGGTCTCGGCAAGTTGGAGTGCAAACGGTGTGAGCGACACAATTGTACCAACAGATGTGCCTATCGACAATGAAATGAAACATGATGCAAGGAATATGCCCGGAATAAGAAATTGCGGCGGCAAAATACTCAATGTAAGGTTGACGGTGGCATCTATTGCTCCGATGTCCTTGGCGAGTGACGCAAAAGCTCCAGCAAGGATGAAAATCCATATCATGTAAAGTATGTCGGGGTTGGCCGCACCGCAAGAAAAGATGTTAAACCTTTCTTTCATTGCAGTTGCCTGCGGTGTGGTGATTACAGCCCAAACCGACGAAATGATAAATGCCACGGATATAGGCATTTTATAGAAGTCGTTTACTGCTATTGATACGGCGAGATAAAATATGAGAAAAACCGCTATTGGTGATATCGCCAAAAGTCCTTTTCGGGTAGAAATCATTGTCGAAAATTTTATTTTGTTGCAAAAATAGCGAAATTTTTCGGTCTGTTATGGAAAAGTGAGAGTGAATGTGGTAGTGAATTTGCATTCTGGTGTAGATGATACCGATAAGTCGCCTCCCGAAAGAATCATAATGCGTCGAGATACAGAAAGACCTATGCCGCATCCCTGTTCTTTGGTGGTGAAGAAAGGCAGGAATATTTCATTAATCTCATCTTGCGGAATAGGTTGTCCGTTATTGGCTATTTCGATTTTCACCGTTTCATTTTCTTGGCTGTAGGCTTTGATTCTTATTTCGCCGTTCGCCCGATTGTCGAAAGCTTCGATGGCATTTTTGACAATATTGGTGATTACCCGTAAAATAAGAGATTCATCGGCATAAATAATCAGGTTTTCAGGTTCAATATGTGCGGTGATATTTACATTGCCATATAGATTCTTAACCTGTGAAACAAGTTCCTTAACACTTACAAGAACGGGTGACGGTGTGGGAATGCGGGTGAATCGTCTATAGGATTCAACGAAATCAATAAGGCTGTGCGATGATGCGCTTATAGCATCAAGTCCATCTCGGATGTGTGCAGGCAGTTCCTTGTCATTTCTTAAACTTTCGCTTATGGAGCTTATAGGTGCTATTCCGTTCATGATTTCATGAGTGAGAATGCGAGTCAGCTTAACCCATGCGTCAAACTCATTACGGTCTATTTCGGTGTGAATATCGTTCAGTGTGAAAATGCGCATATTACTGCCTTTCAGTGTTATCAGGTCGAGACGAACTGAAATGTTCAACTCTTTACGGACTGTTTTTATCAGTATATGTCGTTTCTCCTTTGGTGACAATTCAGAAAGAACCTTGTCGAATCTGTCCCATGATGCAAGTTGTGATATATGGGTGAGGGCATTGCGATTGAAGAGCCTTAAAGTTTCTTCATTACACTTGATAATGTTATAGTTGTCATCGGTTACTATTACACCTATGCTCATGCTGTTTATGATTAGTTCATAGAACTTCTCTTGTTCAACAGCCGACAACTTTTCTTTCTGCAACAAATCGGCAAATTCATTAAAAGCCGTGTTAAGTGAATCGCTGCTTTGGGGCAGGCGGAATGAATAATCATTGTTGCGCAGAGCCTCGATGATTATATTCAGAGTTCTTAAATTTTTGTTTTCTTTTACAATTAATGCGGAAATACCGAATATTACGCAGATAATACCGGCAAGCATGTATGGAATTGAGACTACGGCTGTTCCATAACCTGTAAATGCTGCTCCGGCAAGTGCTGTTAGCAGGTAAAGGATATAAGATATGCAGAGTCGGTTACTATAATCCATATCGTCTCATTTTATTATAAAGAGTTTGACGTGTAATGCCGAGTTTTGATGCTATCAAAGAAAGGTTGCTACCGTATTTTGCCATAGCTTTTTCTATCATGATGCGTTCCATTCCCTCGATGGTTTCGTCATTGCCTGATGCAACTGTACATCTCCTGATAGGATTAAGTTGTAAGGATTCCATGCTTATTTTGTCACCGTCGGAGAGAATTACAGCTTTCTCAATAACATGTTGAAGCTCACGAATGTTTCCGTTCCATTGATAGGATTCGAGAGCCGTTACGGCTTTGTCGTCGATACCGGTTATATGGTTTCTGTTATAGATGACTTTATACCGTTCGACGAACATTAGAGCCAATTGGTAAATGTCACAGCTGCGTTCGTTTAATGACGGCAGGTGAATATGGATTGTATTGAGACGATAAAGCAAATCTTCTCGGAAAGAGCCTTCGGCAACCATGTCTTCTATGTTTTTATTGGTTGCACAGATGAGCCTTATGTCAATATCTATGGGCTTATTTGAACCTACTTTTACTATCTGTCGCTGTTGCAGTGTAGTGAGTAGTTTTGCTTGTTGTGCCAATGTTATATTACCTATTTCATCGAGAAACAAGGTACTCTTATCGGCTTCCTGCATACGTCCTATGCGGTCGCTTTTTGCATCGGTGAAAGACCCTTTTACATGACCGAACATTTCGCTTTCAAACAACGTGTCGCTGATAGAGCCTACATCGACTGTTATCATTTCTTGGCTATGACGCTGTGACAACCTGTGTATTTCACGAGCAAGGACTTCCTTTCCTGTGCCATTCTCTCCGGTAATGAGTATGTTGGCATCGGTGCAAGCTGTCTTTTCCACTATTGCTTTTATACTTTGCATTATTTTGCTTTTGCCCCAGAACATAGGTTGTGCATGGCTTAGGGGTTCTCTCTTTGTGGCAGATAAGCTATGTTTCAAAGCATTGGTCAGTGTTTCGATAAGTTTTGTATTGTCCCAAGGCTTAACTATAAAATCAAAAGCCCCTTGTTTTATACCGTTAACTGCAAGTTGAATATCGGCGTATGCAGTAAACAATACGACCTCAATCTTGGGTTTTAGGCTTTTTATGATACCGAGCCAATACAATCCCTCATTGCCGGAATTGATTCCTGCCGAGAAATTCATATCGAGTAGAACAACATCTATGCGTTCGGCTGTTATGGTCGATTGGATAGCTTGAGGCGTGGACAAAGCTATTATCCTTTCGAAGTGGTTTGCCAGAACCAATCGCAAAGAAGTCAGTACATTCTTGTTGTCATCGACTATTAATAATGTTCCTTGCTGTTTCATATTTCAAAGATATGACAAAAAACGGAAATAATGCCGAATGAAACAAAAATGAATGTTGCATCAGTGTAAAAATAATTTACATGAGTGTCTAATTTTTTTACACAGTGGAAATAAGTGCGTTTTGTAACGTTCGGAAAAACAATGCTTTATGAAATTGGCACGCCGTTGGCACATTATAATGCAGAATTAAGTAACTTCTTAAAAATTTTAGAAACATGAAAAAGAAAATGATTGTGGCTGCTTATATTGCGGTCTTTATGATTTTAGGTACTTTGGCTATTTCTGCTGCAAATGCCGGTGTTTTTTATCGAACGAGTACTAACACAGATAATGTGTTAAAGGCAAGCAAAGAATTTATTTCGATAAAGAAAAATTTGCCGATGTTTAAGAATATCAGGCTTTCCGGAATATGCCGGGTTGAAATAAAGTATGGTGAGTATTGTCGAATTGAAGTGTCCGGACCGGAAAATTATGTGAATAATATGTCATATAAAGTCAAAGATTATACTTTGAATGTGTCTATGGATGATAACTATGCTTATAGCGTAGATGACAAGAGTAAAGAATTTCCGCATATAGTTATATACATTCCCGAGTTGATAAAGATTGTAAAATGTAATCTTGGTGATGTAAGTGTTTCATCTGATGTAGAAATAGAAAATTTATGGGTAATAAATGACTCGATGAGCAATTTGGCTTTGGGTAACATAGATTGTAACTCAGTCGTAATGGATTTAAAAAGCGGTGGAAGTATTAATGCAGGAGATATTAAGGTGAATACAAGTTTTACTTGTAAAAATTCTTCAATGGGGAATTTGATATTGGGAACTGTTTATGCTAACAAATTTTATATGAGTTTGTCAAGTGGTGGCAATATGCAGGTGAAAGACATTGAGGTCAAACAATCGGTAGAATGCAAGAATTCATCAATGGGCAAAATAAAAATGAATAATGTAACATGTTCTAACCTTGAAATGGAGTTGTCGAGCGGTGGTGATATAGTGGCAAATGATATTGTGTGTCGAGAGAATGTTCGTTGTGAAAACAGCTCTATGGGGGAAATAAAGACTAACTCTATAAGATGTGATAATGAATGTGATATATATCTTTCAAGCGGTGGTGATTTTACAGCGTATCAAGTGGTTGCGAACAGACTTAGCTGTACATCCTCTTCTATAGGGGAGATAAAAATTAAAAATGCCGATGTCAAGAAATATTCGCAGAATGCAAAGAATGGAAACGTAAGTATAAACTATTAAAATTTTATTAACTTCTTAAATAACTTAAAGATATGAAACTCAGAAATTTATTATTGATTATGGCAATATTTTTGCCTATGGTATTGAGTGCCGATGTAGTGTTGAAAGGTAAGGTGGTTGCCGATGATGAACCTAAAGTAGTTTTTACATTTACCGTAACTCAGGCTGATTCGGTAAAGAAAGTGATAGCCGGGACTGTGGAAGGCGAATTGGCAGTGAATGTGCCTTTTCACGGTACTGCCGATGTGAAAATCACATCACTCGGTTATGATCCTTATTCTGCAAGAGTGAATTTGACTGAAGGCACTGAGTGTGATTTGGGAACAGTAAGGTTAGTCAAGAACTCGGTGATGTTAGGGGAAGTGGTTGCCACCGGAAAGAAAGTAAATGTCAGATATGACGGACCTGATTATACGATATCCAATATTCAGGGTACGCATTTGGGGAATGCCGGTTCTCTTATGGATATGCTCACATGGACACCGGGTGTTGTTGTCAATCAGATAGATAAAAGCGTGAATGTTGTGGGAGCAGGCTCTCCGATAATTTATATCAACAACAGAAAAATAATGAATAAGTCGGAACTGGATGTGCTACAATCAACAATGGTAAGCCGAATAGAAATTATTCGTGCGCCGGGTGCCGAATACAATTCTTCTACTGCTGCAGTGATAAAGATATACACATTTAAGCCATTGAAAGATTATCTTGGAGTAACATTGACTAATACCTCGATGGTAGGACGCAGATACAGTAACATCGCGTGGCTGAATGTAAACACTAAAGCCGGTATTATGTCGGGTAATTTCTCGGTTTCTTATAATGATGGAAGAGACAAGTCTTATGATTGGGAAAAGACGGAAATCAGTCAACAGGATGGTGCTATATTCAAGGCAGATGACAGTGATGTGAAGTTGAATAATTCACAGTCATGGAATGTTTTTGCAGGAATGAATTTCGATTTGGGCAAGAATAGTGTATTAGGTGTGCAATATTCGGGTAATTACGCAGAACGTAAGTCCGACGTATTCGGATTGAAAACCTATAATGAAGGGAATGAATTTATCAATAAAGAAATCCTTGCCAATAGCAGCGGTGACTCAAAAAATCATGTAGCAAGTATAAGCTATGTATGGAATCGCAGTAAAAACTCGGTATTGACAATGGTTGCAGACTATTCAAATAATCCTACCAAGACATTTAAGCGTTCAGAGGAGCTGAACCTTACCGAAGGAGGCGCTTATGTAACCAATATCAACACTGATAAAAAGTATGATATATACACGTTCAACGGTGATTTTTCATTCAGTTTTAATGGAAAGGACAAGGAGAAGTTTGGTCTTGAATTTTATCATGTGAAAAGCAATGCGGGAACTTCGATTGACGATTATATGCAAGGAAGTGTGAGAAAAGATACGTGGTATTCTGCTTTTTATACGTTTAAACGCAGCTGGGGCAAATGGAATGTGGAGCTTGGATTGCGCTATGAATATGACCGCATAAACAGTGTAGGGCGAGGAGAGCAAAAAGGTATGAGACGTACCTACTCAGATCTGTTGCCTACATTAAGAGGCTCATATAAGTTTAATGATAAAGTGCGAATGACGGCTATTTACCGAAGAGTGATAGATCGCCCGGGATTCCAAGAGCTTGATCCTACAGTTTATTATAGCGATTCATTGAATTATTCTACCGGTAATCCTAATTTAAAACCTACTTATACTGATCGCTTTCGCTTGATTCTGAACTGGAAAGCCGTTAATATAGGTGTGCAGTATTGGAGATATAATGATGAGGTGATAAGTGTGTTAAGCCGTAAAGAACCCGGTTCAAACATATATGTATCAAAGCCTGAGAATATAAGTCATAGTGACGCATGGATGCTGAATGTGGATTATTCGCTCAGTGTTAACAGATTCAGCATGTCGCTTGGAGGGGGATTGGTTTTACCTTATATGAAATATCCATATTTGGATAAAATCCGCAAGGTGAATACTTTGTATGGCAGTCTAAACGGTAATTTTAATTATATGTTCAATAAATATTTGATTGCACTTGTTCAGGCGCAAGTGAGTTCGCGAGGTGAGTTCGGGATTTCTCAACGGGGTGCAACTAACAATATAAGCGCAGGGCTGATGTTATCACTCTTGAATAATGATTTAAAAATAAGGGTAATAGGAACTGACTTGCTACGTAAGAGTGTAACTCCGTGGACCGAAACACGCTATGGCAATATGTATCAATGGCATAAAAACAGCTATGATACACGCAAGTTGTTAATCAATATAAGTTATACATTTAACAGCCTTAAAACTAAATTCAGGGATAGGGGCGGTAGCAGTAAAGCATACGACAGAACTAATTGATAATAATGGTGTGATAATGTAATTTTTTTATACTATTTTTGTGATATACATTTGATTTATGATAGAACTGAAGAATATTTCCAAAATCTATAAGAGCGACGGAGTGGAAACCGTTGCTCTTATGGATATAAGTCTCACAATCAAAAAAGGTGAATTTGTAGCTGTTATGGGAGCGTCGGGATGTGGAAAGACTACGCTGTTGAATATCTTGGGACTTATAGATACTCCTACTGAAGGACGAATATATTTCGACGGAACAGAAACAACGAGTTGTGGCGAAAACGAAAGAATGAGGTTGAGAAGAGGGCGTGTCGGTTTCGTTTTTCAGAGTTTTAATCTTATCGATGACTTGACGGTAGCCCAAAATGTGGAATTGCCGTTGAAGTATATGGGCATGAAAGTTGATGAGCGGCGACAGAAAGTTATAGGTGTTTTGAAAGATTTGAAAATAAGCCATAGGGCAGGGTATTATCCACATCAACTTTCGGGTGGACAGCAGCAATTGGTTGCCATTGCGCGCGCCCTTGTGTCGGAGCCGGTCGTTATACTTGCTGATGAGCCAACGGGCAATATCGATTCTTCAATGGGGAAAACGATAATGGAGACACTCAGTTCTATCAATGCAAGGATAGGAACAACAATAGTGATGGCGACGCATAACAAGAGGGATGCTGAGTATGCACATCGAGTGTTGAGTATGAGCGACGGTAATATAATAGCAACAGAAGAATTTGTGTGAGAGATGAAGACCTTTTTATATAGGCTGCGTACACGTTTTAGAGGATACGGCTTACCTCTTACACTGAATATTATCGGAATGGCTATTGCTTTTGTTGCGGCTATTGTGATACTTGTTCAAGTTCGCTTTGACATGACTTACGATATGTTCCACAAAAATGCCGACAGGATATACCGTTTGCATATGATATATCCTACTGAAGTTGCCGACAGTGTGGGACGTACAAGAACTCTTGCTGTTCCCTTTGTGAAAGAACTCTTAAAAGCCGAAGGGGAAACTCTCATAGAAACTGTGTCATACAGCGTATTGAAAGCCGGACACAGGACTTGGCACGGCTCGAAAGCGGATTTTGCTCTTCCTTATTTTCTTGTGGATAGCAGTTTTGTTGACATATTTACATTCGACCTCATTTCCGGCTGTTCTGATGATTTTAATGGGCGCACTGGTGCAGTGCTGATACCGGAAAGCATAGCCGTCAAGCAATTTGGAGATACCGATGTGGTTGGAAAAGTGTTGTCGCAATCTGATTCCGATACTTTAAGGATATGTGGTGTCTATAAGGATTTTCCTTCTAATTCTATGTTGAAAAATTACGTTTATATGCCCCATAGAAATATGAGCGTAGATGAAAATAACTGGAACAGGTGGGTTTATGAAGTGTATATAGAAGTGAAACCGGGTGTTTCCCTAAAGAGACTGACTGATTTTTTAGGTGAAAATCTGGAACGTGTAAAAAATGACTTTGGTGAAATCTCTCCGCTTGATATGAAAGGATGGCAGGTGGAACCGGTTTTGATTCACGACTTGCATTACTTGTCGGAAATTGTGGAGTTTAATGTACCTGTGGTTACTAAAGAAAGCGTAATGTTGTTATTTGTCATCAGTTTGGTAATAGTAATTATAGCCGGTTTTAATTTCGCAAATTTTCAGGTGGCACTTATTCCTCGACGTATAAAGAATATAAATATAAACCGTATTTTGGGTGCCGGACGTAATAGATTGTTATGGGGGATATTGAGTGAGTCGGTTGCCTATGTAATTGTTTCTTGGATAGGAGCATTACTCGTCTTAGTATTGTTTGCTGATGAATGGTTGTTCGGTACGTCAATCGTAAGGGTGAGTTTTGAGGATTCTTTATCGGTTTTAGTATATACGTTTTTAATGGCAATCATAATAGGTGTTTTGATAGGAGCATATCCTGCATTCTATCTTACCCGTGTGCCTGTACAAATTGTGTTGAAACGTCATTTGGGCTTGACGCGTAAATCTTTAGCCTTTCAGGATGTACTGCTGTGTTTTCAATTTTTATGCTCTTTGGCGTTAGTTACATGTTCTTACGTTATGTTGCAGCAAAACAGGTATCTTTATGACGGTGGTACGGTAGACAAAGAACATTTGGCGTTTGCTTATATGAAAGATACGATACCCGATGCCGCACCGCTTTATGAGAAAATAAACGCAATAGAAGGTGTGAAAGGAACTGCACTGAGCCTAAAAATACTTACGGCTCAGGATGAATTCATGGCGTGGAGTTGGGAGCATGTAGTGATAAATGTAATGCAGGTATCCGAGAATTATCATCAAGTGATGGGTATAGATATGGTTGAGGGCAGGAACTTCTGTGAAAAAGACAGTTATGCCATGATTTTTAATGAGGCTGCAAAACTGAAATATCCCGACTATGTGGCAGTAGGAAAGCGGTTTGGCTCTTGGGGTGAATTTGATGGGTTTGAAATTGTAGGGATATGTAAGGATGTAAACTTCATGTCTTTGCGTAAAGAAATAGCTCCGATGGCATTTATTCTTGCCGGTGAAGATAATCTCACTTGTGTAAACGTAAGGCTTGATGAAGGATTCCGATTTGAAGATGTTAAAGTGAAATTAGAAGAGGCACTGGATGTGGTTGATACCGGTTATAAGCACAATTTTCGAAGTTTTGATGAAATTTATTCGTCTACTTACAGGTATGAGAATCTTATGACTAATCGTATAGCATTATTGGCATTAGTTGCGATATTGATAAGCGTAATGGGGCTATGCGGGCAAGTGTTGATGAATGGTGAATACAGATTGAAAGAATTTGCTGTGAAAAGAGTAATGGGGGCAGGGATATGCAGGATATTGCGAGAACAACTGCAACGGTATCTCTATCTATTGTGTGTGGCGGCAATCTTGGGTGCGCCTTTTTATAAATATTTTGTCGGCAGTCGGTGGTTGGTCGGTTTCTATTATCATATAGATTTTTCTTGGAGTGTATATGTCGTTTCAGTGATATTGATAGCATGTACTGTGGTATTGATTACAATTTTGTTTATGCTGCAATATTTGTATAAAAAACCGGTAGAAATTCTTAAATATGAATAAATCTGCATTTTTATTATGCTTTTATGAAATAATATTTTGAAATGTTTTGTTGGATGAAATAAATATGCTACATTTGTGCATATACTTTCATTATTGGAAGAGTATATCTACATTTATATTAATAATATTATTTTTACTATGGACTCAAAGAAATTTTTATTGCAGGAAAGAGACATACCGACAGCTTGGTATAATGTAATGGCTGAAATGCAAAATAAGCCAAGACCTATTTTGAATCCTAAGACAAAAGAGCCTATGAAATCGGAAGATTTATATCCGTTGTTTTCTAAGGCTGCATCCGAACAAGAATTGAATGATACCGATACGTGGATAGAAATTCCTGAAGAAGTAAGGGAAATGTATAAAATTTGGCGACCTACGCCACTTGTGAGGGCTTCAGGATTGGAACGAATGCTGGATACGCCGGCTCATATATATTTTAAGAACGAGAGTGTAAGCCCGGTAGGTTCGCATAAGTTGAATTCAGCCATACCTCAGGCTTATTATTGCAAGCGGGAAGGTGTAACAAATATAACAACCGAAACAGGTGCCGGGCAATGGGGTGCGGCATTATCTTTGGCTGCAAAGCATTTCGGGCTTGAGTTGGCTGTCTATATGGTTAAAGTTTCATATCATCAGAAACCTTATCGCCGCTCGATAATGCAGACTTACGGAGCTGAGGTTATCGCATCACCGAGTATGTCGACTAAGGCAGGAAGAAAGATTATAACCGAGCATCCCAATTATCAAGGCTCGCTTGGAACGGCAATATCAGAGGCGGTGGAACTGGCTATGTCTACTCCGAATTGTAAATATGCATTAGGCTCGGTGCTTAATCACGTGGCACTGCATCAAACTGTAATAGGACTTGAGGCAGAGAAACAAATGGCAATGGCAGAGGAATATCCGGATATTGTGATAGGTTGTTTCGGTGGCGGCAGTAATTTTTCTGGAATTTCATTTCCGTTTTTACGTCATAATTTCAGTGGTGAACGTAATACGCGCTTTATTGCAGCCGAACCTTCGTCCTGTCCTAAATTGACACGAGGAGTGATGGAGTATGATTTCGGGGACGAAGCAGGCTATACGCCGTTGATTCCAATGTACACTCTTGGGCATAATTTCTCGCCTGCAAATATTCATGCCGGCGGATTACGCTATCATGGAGCCGGTGCTGTGGTTAGCCAACTCAAGAAAGACGGGTTGATTGAGGCGGTAGATATACCTCAACTTGAAACCTTTAAGGCGGCTACGGCTTTTGCTCGAGCTGAGGGTATTATACCCGCTCCGGAATCATCGCATGCCATAGCTGCAGCCATAAGAGAAGCGGAGCAAGCCAAACTTGAAGGAAAGTCCAAAGTGATTCTGTTCAATCTCTCGGGACATGGATTGATAGATATGGCTGCTTATGACCAATATTTGATGGGAGACTTGGCTAATTATGAAATACCGGAAAAGGAGATTAAGGATAATATTGAAAGATTAGAGAAAATTATTCGCTAATATATAAGATTAGGGATAATTCGTAGATTTACAACAGTTTGCTATTTAGGCTTTTAGCCTAAATAGCGACTGTTGTTGTCGTTTGGAATTGTATTACTGTATTGCTTGATTAACTTTTTATTTCGTTGCTGAAATTTGTTCTAAATTACGGTAATAAAAAATATTTGATTTGGATAACACGATAAAATTTGCCAACTTTGCAATAATATACTGTTTTATCAAAGCCTGTATAGGAGTTATCGGTATTTTTAATGATTAGGGACGAAATAAATAAGCAATTCTACGAATTATTTAAGCAAAAGGATAGATTTATCCGTTTTGCTTATTATTATGTGCTGGATCATCAGGTAGCTGAGGATTTGGTAATGGATTCGTTCCTGTATTATTGGGAAAACCGTAATAACGTTGATATTAATGGCAATCTTCAAGCTTATATATTGAGGATTGTGAAACATAAGAGTTTGGATTACTTGAAGTTGCAACGAATACATAGCGAGGCTCACGAAAAGATACGTGAGGATGCCATGTGGGACTTGAATAAAAATATTGCAAGTTTGGAACAATTCGAGCCTTATAAGGTGATGACAGACGAGTATCACCGGATTGTTGTGAATGCTGTGAAGCAATTGCCCGGTAGGACACGTGATATTTTTGTCATGAGCCGCGTTAAAGAAATGAAATACAGTGAGATTGCCGAAAAACTGAATATATCGGAAAAAACCGTAGAATATCACATGTCGAAAGCTATAAGGATTCTTAGGGATAAATTGAAAAATCTTTATGTATTAACATTTTTTATCTTTTAGTCAATAAAATAACTCAAAAACAGTTTAGGGTTTTTATCGGTAAGTTCGCTTTATCTCTGTAGAGATAAAATGAACAATATGAATAAAGATACTTTGTATAAATATTTTTCCCGCCAATTATCTGCCGAGGAACGTAAAGCCGTGCAAGAATGGGTGGACGAGTCGGAGGAGCATTTAGCTGAATTTATGTCGGAGAGGGCGATGTTTGACGCATCGTTGCTTTTGATTTCTTCTGAAGATGTGGAATCGTCATCGAAGAATATCGGGCGTGTAAAACGTATGTTTGTGCAAGTCTTGAAAGTGGCTGCGGTTGTTGCAGTTACCTTGTGCTTGTCACATATATATAATACGGTGACATTTGAGAGAAATATACCTATGTGTGAATTGAAAGTACCCGCCGGTCAGCAGATGAACATAACGCTTGCCGATGGTACTAACGTGTGGCTTAATTCCCTCACCACGTTGCGCTATCCGGCTCTTTTTGCAGGTGATGAACGCCGCGTGATGATAGACGGAGAGGGATATTTCGATGTTGAGAAAGATGCAGAAAAGCCCTTTTGTGTAGAGACCTCCAAGGGTACGATAGAGGTGCTTGGAACGGTGTTTAACGTAGACGCTTATTCCAAATGCGACAATTTCAGCACTGCGCTGATAAGTGGCAGGGTGAAGATAATGGCAGATAACCAAGAATATTATTTGAATCCCGACCAAATGGCATGTCGTAATGCCGACGGGTCAATGTCTATAACAGAAATAGTCAATTATGATCATTTCAGATGGAAAGAGGGTATAATAAGCCTTCAGAACGAGTCCTTTATGCAAATCATGAGGAAATTCGAGAAGTTCTACGGCATTAAGATTGTGGTAGACAAGCAAGGTATGGAGCAATTTGCATATACCGGTAAATTCTATCAGGCAGACGGTGTTCGCTATGCGCTGAAACTACTGCAACATGATATAAATTTTGATTTTGAGAGTGATTACGAAAATAATATTATCCACATTAAATAAAATCTGATTGCCTATGGAATAAAACGAAGGAGAGACTATTAATCGGGTGACTTGCCATAAACAGAGGCTCGTTTCCCCATGAAAACGATTAAAAACGGAAAAACTTAACTAATTATTTTTTTAAACCTTAAGTTTGACAAAAATATGAATCAAAGAGCAGAGGGTTTTATACCTCGATTAAGAACAATTAATCAATTATTGAAGATTTTTGTCTTGTCTATGTGTCTTTTTGCATTGCCAACGGCTTATGCGAGTGCACAAGGGAGCAAGATAAAGTCTCAAAAAGTGACACTTTCTGTGAAAGAACAATCGGTACAGAAGGTGTTAAGTGAAATTGAAAAACAGACAGGTTATCTGTTTGTAGTGAATCAAAATGTCGATACAAAGCGCAATGTCAGCATCGATGTTAAGTCAAAGAACGTAAAGGATGTGTTAAAGCGCCTTTTCGCCAAGACTGATGTAGCTTATGTATTCGACGGTCATAACATCCTGTTGTCTTCAAATATGCCTAAGGCAGAAGAGACAAAGGAATCGGCATCGAGCAGCGCACGCACAATCACCGGTTTGGTGGTTGATGACAGCGGAGAGCCGCTTATCGGTGCTAACGTGCGTGTTAAAGGAAATAATAAGGTGGGCGTAGTTACCGACATCGACGGTAGATTTTCGCTTTCCGGAAATTTCAGTAACAGCACGGTGCTTACCGTTTCTTTTATCGGTATGAAGACAGCCGATGTGAAATTAGGTAACAAAAGCAATGTTTCGGTAACTCTTGCACCCGATCAAGAACTTCTTGACGAAGTCGTGGTTGTCGGTTACGGAACACAAAAGAAAATCAATTTGACAGGTGCAGTAAGTACTGTAAATGTTGCCAAGCAATTGGAAGCTCGTCCTATTACCGATGTTGCACGCGGTTTGCAAGGTTCGGCTCCGGGTCTTACAGTGCGTACTTCTACCGGTGAAATGGGAACGGACCCGACAATGAAAATCCGTGGTGTCATCGGTTCGGTGAACGGTAGTTCAAGCCCGTTGATTCTTGTGGACAACGTTGAATGTAACAGCCTTCAGAACATTAACCCTGAAGATGTGGAAAGCGTTTCAGTATTGAAAGATGCTGCATCTGCTTCTATCTATGGTGTTAAGGCTGCATTTGGTGTTGTATTGATTACCACAAAGAAAGCGAAGAAGGGTGACAAGTTCCAAATCAGCTACAGCAACAACTTCTCATGGAAACGTCCTACCGTTACTCCTGAAATTGTTGAAACATACGAAGGTGCTGAGATGTCTTGGCAGGCAGGTCTTCGCCAAAACCCTAACTTGAGCGAACAGACCAACGCATGCTATTTGACATGGAATCTTGAGTCTATCGAGAGAATGAAAGAGTGGAAGCGTGTTTATGGCGACTATAACTTAAGCCCTGAATATGTGCTTGGTCGTGACTTCGACATCAAGGATGGTAAGCTTTATTTCTATCGTAGTTATGACGCTGCCGATGAATTCATCAAGAAAGATGCGTTCCAGCAAACTCACAACATCTCTGTATCAGGTTCATCAGGCAATACATCTTATAATTTGGGCTTGGCATACCTTGGTTCAGAAGGTATTATGAATATCAATACCGACTCATACGATCGTTACAATGTATCTTTCAGCACCAACACCACTTTGAACAAGTGGGTTGACATCCGCTCTAAGTTATTGTACACTCGTTATCAATATGAAACTCCGTATTCATTGTCAAATGCTTCGGCATCTTATGATGAGTGGTACTATTTCTACCGTTGGCCGAAAATCTATCCGTATGGAACATATCAGGGCATTCCTTTCCGTAATGCAGCTACTGAAATCGAGCAGGCTAACCGTAATAAGAAGACCAATAACTACGCTCGTATCTCTTTGGGCGCAACAGGTCACATTCTTCCGGGACTTGACCTTGAAGTCGACTATACTTTCACTCACGTAAACCGTTACAGCGAAATCAACGGTGGACAGGCTGAAGGATGGAACTTCTGGGGTGGTAGCGGACTTGTGAATGAAGTTTGGACACCAAGCTCATTGAATAAAGCATATCGTGCAAACGATACCAGTGATTTCCATGTATTGAACGCTTTGGCTCGTTACAATAATGTATTTAAGGAAGATCACACTCTCGGTGTGATTGCCGGTACCAATATCGAGCATTATCAGGCATACGGTAACACCAGTGAACGTCGTGACTTGTTGCTGATCGACCGTCCTGAAATCTCACTTGCCAACGGTGATCAATACGCTACTTCTTACCACACTCATGAAGCTCGCGTAGGTTTCTTCGGACGTATCAATTATATGTTCAAGAACCGTTATTTGCTTGAAGTTAACGGACGTTTCGACGGATCATCTAATTTCCCGTCAAATAAGCAATGGGGATTCTTCCCATCAACATCTTTGGGTTGGATCGTATCAGAAGAAAGTTTCATGCAAGGTTTGAAACCATACTTGAGCCAATTGAAACTTCGCGGTTCTTGGGGTCAGATAGGTAACCAAGACGTGGGTTCAAATATGTTCCGTTCAATTCTTTCTCCTACCACTACCACTTGGATTGTGGGAACTACAGGAGAACGTTCGTTCGGTCTTCCTACAGCAGTTCGTGACGGTTTCACATGGGAAACTATCACTACTACCGACTTAGGTTTTGATACTCGTTTCTTCGGTGGACGTTTCGGCGTTTCATTCGACTGGTTCCAGCGTGTCAACAGCGACATGATTACAAGCGGTGACGCTCTTCCTTCAACATTCGGACAGACTGCTCCAAAGCAGAACTATGGCGAATTGACTACAAAGGGATGGGAATTGTCACTTGACTTCCAGCACCGTTTCAACTTCGGTCTTGGACTTAACGTAACCGCTTATATCAGCGACGCTAAGGCTAAATATACCAAAATCAGCGGAAACTCTCGCCTTATCAGCGGCTTGTATGAAGGTAAGGAATATGGTGAAATCTGGGGCTTTGAAACCGATCGCTTGTTCCAAGAAGATGACTTTGAAACCGATCCTTCAGGAAACTTGGTGTTGAAAGAAGGTATACCTACTCAGGAATATTACGAAACCAACGGCTGGTTCTTCTACGGACCGGGTGACGTGAAGTTTAAGGATCTTGACGGTGACGGAAAGATTACTCCGGGTGACGGAACAATCGATAATCCCGGCGATAAGAAACGCATCGGTAATACTACTCCGCGCTATGAATACGGTATCCGCCTTGACATGACTTACAAAGGTTTTGACTTGGGTATATTCTTGCAAGGTGTAGGTAAGCGCGAATTGTGGTCTACCGGTTCAATCGTGGTTCCGGGCTTCAACTATCTTGAAGCATGGTACACTCACCAGCTTGACTATTGGACACCTGAGAATACAGGAGCGTTCTATCCTCGCTTGACCAACCAAGGACAATCTAACCAGGCAATGAACTTCTTGCCACAGACAAGATACTTGCTTGACATGTCTTATTGCCGTGTGAAGAACGTAACTCTTGGTTACACATTCCCGTCAAAGTGGATGAACAAAGTGAAAATAAGCAAATGTCGTTTGTATGTTTCATTAGAGAACTTGTTTGAATTTGACAACCTTGGCGACATGCCTATCGACCCTGAAACAAACACCAGTGGTAGCGATGGCGGTTACTTGGGACGTTCTTATCCATATTCTCGCACAACATCATTTGGCTTGCAAGTAACATTCTAAACCTATAAAATGGAATATTATGAAGAAAAGATATAGTTTAATTGCATTTTTGATGTTTGCCGTAGCATCTTTGACATCATGTGATGATTTCTTGGATTGCGCTCCTTACGATTCTATCGACGATTCGGAGTATTGGCAAAATGAGACACATATACGCACATATTCTTATGGTTTCTATCCGTCATTCTTTAACGGATTCGGAACAACCAAGCTTATCGGCGGCAGTTCATTCGGTAACGGTGACACTTTTAATGACGACGTGGCTTGGAGAACTCAAGGCGAGTTTACTCCGATACGCGTGCCCGATTCTGATAGCGGATGGGATTTCGCATTGGTGCGTAAAGCTAATTATATGCTTGAAAAGGTGCATTCTGTGCCGGGCTTGAGCGATGACGCAATGAAGCACTGGGTAGGTATAGCGCGTTTCTTCCGCGGTATTGCATACTCCAATCTTGTGTTTGCTTACGGTGATGTGCCTTTCTTCAATAAGCGTGTAGATGCTTCCGATACTGAAACTCTCTACAAGGATCGTGATCCGCGTACCGAAGTGGTCGACAGCATTATGAAAGACTTCAAGTATGCTCTTGAATGGGTGAGAACCGATGACGGAAATTTGACAATCAACCGCTACGTAGTGGGTGCAATGGTATCTCGCTTGATGTTGCGTGAAGGTACTTTCTTGAAGTATCACAATATCGATGCGTCAAAAGCTGCTGAAGCTATAGGTCTTGCACGCGATGCTGCCAAGGTGGTGATGGGCTCCAATAAGTTTGCGATTTCTGAAGATTATAATGCATTGTTCTCAAGCGATGACCTTGCAGGTAATACTGAAGTTATCTTCTATCGCCAATATCTTGACGGAGTATTGACACACTGTGTGCTTACTTACAACAATGCCGAAGCTCAAACAGGTGCTAACAAGGCACTTTTGGATTCTTACTTGATGAAGGACGGTAAACCTATCGGTCTTAGCACAACTTGGAACGGTACTACGGCTGCAGGTTATTTCAGCAACCGCGACCCGCGTATCAATGAGACATTCCGTGAAAAGTACTATTTGCGCGGTGAAGATTGCACTCCGTTCAACTATTCTACTTCGGGATACTCTATGCGTAAGTTCATGGACGACTCTCAATCATCAAGCGGTGATTTGAAATATCGTCAGCAGAACAACGTGACCGACTGTCCGCTTCTACGCTATGCCGAAGTACTTCTTAACTATGCCGAGGCTCGTTATGAATTGGGCGAACTTACTCAGGATGACTTGAACAATACAATCAACCTTATCCGTGCGCGCAAGGGTGTTGAGATGCCTAAGCTGGAAATGGTGGGAGAATCTCCTGCTGTAAACGGCGAAACATACGATGACCCGCAACGTGATCCGGAAGTTTCAAGCCTTCTTTGGGAAATACGTCGCGAACGCCGTGTGGAAATGTGTTTCGAGGGTCTTCGTTACAGCGACTTGAAACGCTGGAAGAAACTTGACTACATGTATAACGGTGCTAATCCTGACATCAAGTATGGTGCTTATATCAACTATGATGATTATCCTAAGGTAAACAAGGCTGAAGTTGTAATCGAAGACGATGCTACTGAAGGTTACATCCTATGTAATACAGGAACAGAGCGTCAAGCTCCTGAGGATAAGAACTATGTTAAGCCTGTTCCAAAGGATCAGATTCAGTTGTATAAGGACAACGGCTACACTCTGACCCAGACCAAGGAATGGCAGAATGAAGAATAATAGTGTAATCACCCTAAATTGATTTAAAAATGAATATAAGAAATATATATTTATGTTTAAGCATGCTTTTCTGCCTTGTATTAGGCACAGCATGTTCTGATGACCCAATAGTGGAGAATCCATCGGGTGAGACATTCATCTACTCGTTGAGTATCACCAATGCGGGTCTTACAGGAACTGAAACCGTACAAGGTACTCTTAATGAAGAGGCTAAGACTGTGGATTTCACGATTCCTGCAGAAAGTGACATCGAGGCTATCAAGTTCAGCGGTAAATTGTCGCTTGGTGCAAGTCTCGACCAAGAAAGCTATGATGTGTCTTCGGGTTCGGCTCAGGTTACAGTGGTGAACGTTGAAAACCGCGGTACTTATACCGTAAACGTTACATTGCTGCCTGCTACAGCTACTCCGTTGCTTCAAAAAGTGGTGGTTCGTGACGCTAACGGTACTGAAAAAGACGGTTTCGTGAGTGTACTCGATAAGACTGTTTATTTGAAGAGCCCGGAATCGGAATGGGTTGAAATCGTATCGGTTTCTTGTTTGCCTAAGCGTATTGATGTAGTTTGGACAGGTATGGATGGCGATAAAATTTATGCAAGCAATCCGGGTAAACTTGAATTAAATTTCGAGGGATTCACCGATGAATACCGTGTGCTGTTTGACGCTAATCCTGTATTCGGTGCTGATTTCATAAATTACAACATGATAGAACGTGCAAATAGTAATATGTATCCTGACTATGCGGGTTCTATGGTACGTAGTGCCGATTTCGATGGTAAGGAATTGCTTGTTGTATCTCGTTTGGGTAATGCACTCTTGCCAAAGGTGATGAAAAAACTTGATTTCGTTGCTAATACATTTGAAGAAAATGTACTTGACGTAACCGGTATCGAGGGTGGTACATATCTGATCAGTGCAGGTCGCTTGTCTCATGGTCATGTTTACATTTGTAACCTTTCAACAGGTGTAACTGCAGAGAACCCATTGAAGATTTACCATTGGTCTTCTACCGAAGCCGGCGTAGTTCCTGAAGTTGTAGTAAACTTTGATGGTACAAGCTCGTTGGGTGGCGCACAAATTAAGAAACTTGCCGATGGTGAAGATACAACTTTGGGAGGTCGTCTTGGCGATAATCTGTCGGTATGTTTGGATGAGGCAGGTAATGGATACGCATTCTTGTTGCCGCAAGAAGGTGCAACCAATGTCCTACGTTTCACCGTTACCGGATTCACCACATTCTCTGATCCTGTATTGATTGTATCTGAAATAGCGGCTGACTATTATGCGGCTTTCAATAAGGTGGAAGGTTCTGAAGATGAGTATGTATTTACAAGTGCAAGAGCTTTGGTTATGATTGTTAATCATGATGTGCAGCCTTTGTTCAAGCTTGGTGCTGAAGCTGTGCCTACTCTTGGAACCGATGCACGTATCATCACTTACGATGCAGAACGCTACTTGATAATGACAACAGGTCGTCGTGCTTCTTGGTCGGGTGACCCGATATCAAAGTTCCTCGTATATAACATCTCTGATGGTTCTAATACATTGATTGCTCTTAAAAACTTTGATGAGCTGGAAGAGCGTGTGCCGGTATTCTCTTACGAACTTGGCGGTACTTACAGTAACGGTGCTTGTGCTGCTAATACCGGTTATGGAGTATCTGAAGACGGCAAATTATTGCTGATGACATCGGCTACGCCGGCTGGTTTCACAATCTTTGAATTCCCTGAAAAACAATAGCAATAGTTTAGGTGTGCAGCCGGGGCTTAGTGCCGCTGCGGGACTTATCCCGGCTGCTTTTTTTAAAAAAAAGTAAAACGAAATCTTGGACTTATTTGCAATAATTAAGTCGATAAGGCTGATAGAAATTAAAAACCGAATACGAATTAAAACTATTAGATTATGAAAAAAATATTTTTACCTATAGTTGTTTGTTTGGCAACGGCAATGAGTGCCAATGCTGTAGACGCAGGCAATGCAAATATCTATGCATCCGGTCTGAAAGTGCTCAATGGTGGAAGTGATGTTCAGTTTGTACTTAATGCTCCCGGTGATGTAACCGTAAATTTCTATAAAGAAGGTGTAACTGATGCTGTTTATTCAATTTCAAAAACGGGTCTTGAAAAAGGTACACATACTGTGTCTTTAACCGGTGTCTTACCTGATGCCGTAAAAGAAGGCGATCAACTTTCATGGGAAGTTGTTGCATCAGCCGAAGCAAAAACTGCGTGGGTGGGATTTTCTGCGAAAGCAGCCGGTTTATCAGAAATTCCGGCAGATCAAAAAATGTGTTATCCCGTTGGAATTGCGGTAGATAAAAATCCTAAGAGTCCATTTTTTGGTAATATATATCTACTGAATAATAATAGTGGAACTGTTGGAGGATTCGATGTCGCTAATTCAAATCTTGGAACAGGCGTATATATTTATAACTCTTTAATTGAATGTCAAAATCCAGGAGAGAATCATGAAACAGTATATTCTGGTGGTGTTAATTGGGGTAATACATTGGATTCAGACCGCTGTGCAAACATATCAGTATCACCTGCAGATATAACAGTTGATGATGATGGATTTGTTTATATTTCTGATATGAGTACAGAGACTGGAGGGGTATATAGAATGAATCCAGCAAATCCAGAAAGTGATTTTGAAAAGATATTAACAGTAACAACAGACAATCACAATGGTGTATGTGGACTTGCTGTTATAGGTACAGGTGACGAAAAAACTTTATGGACAGTGAATATGAATCTTGCATTTTTATCAGATACAGAACGTCCGCTATCAGGATATTTATATAAGTATAATTTGAACAAGTTGGCTAATGATAAAACCTATACCGGAGAGAAAGTCTTGGAAATTAAAGATTATACTATGGGTGGTAGGAATAATACTTATTTGGCACCGGATAGGCGTGGTGGTGTATGGTTGGCGCAACGCTGGAATAGTTCAAGTCGAGGTTACTTTACATTAGTGCATGTTAATAAGAATAGTGAAGTTAGTTCATTTGGAAATCTTAAATATTGGGATGATTATTTTGGTACATTTACAAAGAATACTATTTCTGCTTATGCAATGGGACTGGATACAAATTCTGATGGAACAAAAGTTGTAATAGGAGTGTATGGTGCAATAGGGGTACAAGATATAACCTATGATGAAAAAGGAAATGTAGCAACTTATGAAAATAGTTCTAATTATTTGGCTGGTTATTCTGGTAATTCAAATAATAATTCAAAAATTAATCATTTGGTAAATGGTGTTGCATATGATGCTGTAGGAAATGTGTATGTAGCTGATTGGAGTGATTATTTCCAAGCATATGCATCTTTGCCAGCTGAGAACAAATATACAACACCGGCAAATGAGCATGTTACAGTGAGCAAAGAGATGACAGGTGTGGAAAGTACAATTGCCGATGAGAATGCTCCGGTAGAGTATTTCAATATGCAGGGTGTGAAAGTTAACGCTCCTGAAAATGGAATCTTTATCAAGAAACAGGCAGGCAAAACTACTAAAGTGATTTTATAAAAAATAGTTGGGCTTATAAGCCTAATCGGCAGATAAGCCCAATAAAAAATAAGTTTTAAACTAATATTTTTATGAAAAAAGTGATTTTAACAGCAGCTTTGGCGTTGTGCTGTGCCACAACGATCGGAGCAGCCGATATGACCGGTAAAAAGGTGTATATCAATCCGGGTCATGGCGGTTATTGGAATGGTGGAACTATCGAGCAGGAAGTGGATGCAAGCGGAAATGTGATTACCCCGCGTAAGGGTAACGACCGTTTTGTGGCTACAATTCCTTTCCCAACCGAGTCGGAAGCGGGCTTTTGGGAGTCAAAGAGTAACTTGGTAAAGGGTCTTGAGTTGAAGAGATTGCTTGAGGCTGCAGGTTGCGAAGTGATGATGTCACGCACCACTAACACTGAGGCTGACGATAAGGACTTGAAGTCTATAGGACTTGAGGCTAATGCTTACCTTGGTGCTGCCGCTGCAGCAAATCCTGCGAATGTGGCGTTTATCTCGGTTCACTCCAATGCACTTGGTTCAAATGGCGGTATCAACTACTTCCTGAACCTGTATAATATGGATGCTGACAAGTTGGGCAAGAATGCTACGTATATGGCTTTGGGTCAAAGCATGGCTACCAACTCTGCATCATTGCTTATGGATAATGAAATTACCGTGTGGAGCCCTACAGCTCCTAAGATTTGGGAAGATAACCAATTTTTGGGTTATACTCTTGGTGTGCTTCGTCACCTTGATGTGCCGGGTTTCCTTGTGGAAGGCAGTTTCCACGATTATCAGCCTGAAACTCACCGTTTGTTGAACGATGATTATTGCAAGCTTGCAGCTTACAATATGTATCGTTATTTCTGTGAGTATTTCGGAGCAGATAAACCAAATACCGGTGTTATTGCGGGCGCAGTAAAGCATGACCAAATGATTATCAAAGAAAAGAACTATAAGAACTGGGTTAAAGGTTCTCACGACCGTTTCTATCCTATCAACGGTGCTACAGTAACCCTTCTTGATGCTAACGGAAATACATTGAAGACTTACACTACCGATAATAATTACAACGGTGTGTATGTATTCTGGGATTTGACACCGGGAGCATACAAAGTGAAGATGGAGGCTGCGGGATTTGAAGCTCAAACTATAGATGTAACTGTAGAGGCTTCTAAAATCACCGACCAAGTAACACAACTTCACGATCCTAATTACGTTGCTCCGGCACCAGCATTGGCTATTCCTAACGTATATGCATCAGGTTTGAAGGCTACTGCAATTGCCGATGGCAAATATCAAATCGATTTCACATTGAATACGACTGCCGAAGATGTAACTGTTAAGGTTTACGAACAAGACGAAAATGCTACAGTGCTTGTTAAGGAAGTTAGCTATGGCGCAAAGGAAAAGGGTGCTAATTCAGTAGAACTCAACTTGGCGGGAGTGAACGGAACAGGCTTGACTTGGGCTGTAGAGGCTACAGGACCGTCAACAAACACCGATTCTCCTGTGAACTTCGTTAACTATACCGATCCTGCGGTTCAGTATGGTGCACCTACCGATGTTAAGGTGGATAATAATACTGAAAGCGAATTCTTCGGACGCGTGTATGTACTTAATTCTATAGGTAAAGCTGCCGATAACCGCACAACTGCCGATGGATTATTTGTACTTGACGCTACATTGAGCGATGTAACCGGACAAGGAGATAAAGCATATACAGGTAATATAGTTTGGGCAGAGAATTCGGCATTGACATCGGTGGCAAGTCCTCACCGTATGGCTCTTGATGAAGAAGGTAATATCTTTGTATGTGACTGGAGTGATGGTCATTCAGGCGTATGGTATGTAGCTGCAAATAATTTGAACAGCGAATGGAAACCGGTATTCGGCGGTACAAGAAACAGTGACGGTCTTGCATCTGAAGGCGGTGTGGCTATTCACGGTTCTCTATCGGCTATAGCTGTGGCAGGTAAAGGTGACGAACGCACTCTTTATACATACGATGAAGACTATGCTGTGAACGGATCAGCTTCGATATTGAATAGTTATAAGATAGGAACACTTGCCAATACTTGGGTTTCTGCTCCAACCACAACTCGTGTGAACGGAACTGACGGAATAAATCACAATGCGGGACAAAAAGGCTATTTGCAAGCCGACGGTAAGGGCGGTCTTTGGGTTTCTCAATACCGCGGTGGTGCAGCAAGCACTCACCCTGCGCTTGTTCACTACAATGCAGCCGGTGCACCTGACTTCACTCATACCATTTGGGACGGACGTTTAAATTATGCCTTTGCCGTAAACCAAGCAGGCGATAAGTTTGCCGTAAACAGTGGAACATCTATATTGTTAGGTGATATTACATACGATGAAAACGATGTACCTACAGTGACATTGAATGAAATCGAAGTTGAGGCAGAAGGCTCTAACACCTACGGTCTTGCATTTGATGCAGCCGATAACTTGTATCGTGTGGCAAGTGATGTTCAATATTTGCAAGGTTTTGCATGGCCTAAGGAAAATAACAGCCATGAAACAAAAGCTCCTTCAAAATATACATTGAACGGAACTACAGGTATCGATGACGTGACTACAGGAGGCGTAACAGTGAAAGCTGTGGGTGACGACTTGGTAATCACATCGGCTAAGGCTGTCGATACAGTTACAATATATTCAATGGCAGGTGCAGCAGTATATGCAAATGCCGGTGTTAACGCTGAATCATTGACAGTGAATATGGCATCTTGGTCTAACGGTGTATATATCGTAAAGGTTGACAATAAGGTATACAAGATTGTTAGATAAGGTTAGTTAATAATTGTTGTGACGCAGAGTCTTTGTCGGAGAATTGCCGGTTAAAAACGGCACATTAAATCCTGATTGCAATAGACTACGTTAGGTCGGAGATGCTAATCCGACAAAGATTCTGCATTTTTTTATCTTTTTTTTGAAGAAAACATGAAATTAAAAACTATTGCGATGTTGCTTATGTCCTTCGCCTTAGCGGGCTGTGGCGGTGATGACGAACCGTCGACAACTCCACCGGGCGGAACAGGAGGCGACGAACCGGGGCAAACGGTAAAAATAACAACACCGGCAAAAGAAATACGTGCTGTATGGCTTGCCACTGTGGGTAACATGGACTGGCCTACCGATAAATACAGCATCGAAAAACAAAAACAGGAATATATCAATTACCTTGAACTGTTCAAGCAGTATAACGTGAATGTCGTTGTAGGGCAGATTCGTCCTACTGCCGATGCTTTCTTCGCATCGCAATATGAGCCGTGGAGCCAGTATCTGACAGGAACAAGAGGTAAAGACCCAGGTTATGACGTGGTGCAGTTCATGGTGGATGAAGCGCATAAACGCGGACTGGAATTTCATGCATGGCTTAACCCTTACCGCATAAGCACTAACATAAATGCCTATAATCCTGTGGAGGGTGAATTTTATAAGGAGCATCCCGAGTGGACTATGAAATATGGCAACCTGCTTATATTCCGTCCTGCCGTTCCTGAGGTGCGTCAGCATCTTGTGAATGTGATAGATGAAATATGCAGCAAATATGATGTGGACGGTATTCACTTCGATGATTATTTCTATCCTTATCCCGACGGCAAGAACACCCTTGATGATATGGGTGATTACAATAAATATGGAAAAGAATACAGTAATATAGAGGATTTCCGCCGCGGCAACGTGAACAAGGCTATAGAGGACGTCCATAATCTGTTGGCAAATAAATATCCCAGTGTGGTATTCTCCATCAGCCCTTACGGCGTGTGGAGAAACAAGAGTAAAGATCCTGTATACGGATCAAACTCAAGCACTTCTATCACCAACTATGACGACTTGTATGCCGACATAAGATTATGGTGCGAAAAAGGCTGGATAGACTTGGTTGTGCCACAATTGTATGCGACGACAAAGAATCAGGCGATGAATTTTACAACGATGACTTCTTGGTGGTCAAATAACAGTTTCGATTGTCCGGTGGCTATCGGAATCGCTATGTATAAGTTCGGTAATAAGGCTGAAGGTAATATTTATGTGGATGAACCTACTGAACTTGAAACCGAGTTCTATCATACCCGCCGTAACAAAGTGAGCGGTACATTTATCTTTAATTCATCTGCTTTCAAGAACAACAAGATAAACATCCTCGATTACCTTGCAAGATGTTATCCGCAGAAAGCACTGATTCCGTTCATGGGACGTGCCGTAGCGGCTCAACCGGTGAAGATTTCAAGTATATCGGCTGATGGAAAGACATTGTATTGGAAAGAGCAAAAAGGTATGCGCTTTGTTATATATAGGGTAGTTGACAATGCCGGAACCATAGTTGACATAGTGGACGGCGTGAACACTTATACATGCGCTGAGGCAGGCGACTATTCGGTGAGCGTGCTGAACGACGACAATGTGGAAAGCGAATTGTCGCAAGTGGTGACAGTCAAGTGATAAATTCATTTGTATATTATTTGGTGAGTGAGGGTAATGCGATTATTGAGCATTATCCTCATTTTTTGCGGGGATTTTAGTATCTTTGCGGAAAATATCAAAATAATGGCACAGAAACCATCAATTCCAAAGGGAACAAGAGATTTTTCGCCTGAAGAAATGGCGAAACGCAACTATATTTTCAATACGATAAAGGATGTATTCCTGTTATATGGTTTTCAACAGATAGAAACACCGGCAATGGAAAACCTGTCGACGCTGATGGGGAAATATGGTGAAGAGGGAGATAAATTGTTGTTTAAGATACTGAACAGCGGGGATTTTTTGCGTGATGCGAGCGATGAAATGCTTGCGGAAAGGGACTGCCTGCATCTGACTTCAAAATTGTGTGAGAAGGGGTTGCGCTATGACCTGACCGTGCCTTTTGCACGTTATGTGGTGCAGCATCGCAATGACTTGCAGTTCCCATTCAAGCGTTATCAGATTCAGCCCGTGTGGCGTGCCGACCGTCCGCAGAAAGGACGCTACCGCGAGTTTTATCAGTGCGATGCCGATGTGGTGGGTAGCGATTCGCTTGTGAATGAAGTGGAATTGATTTCACTTATAGATGAAGTTTTCAGCCGTTTCGGCATAAACATAACAATCAAGTTGAATAATCGCAAGGTGCTGAGCGGTATTGCCGAAATCATTGGCGCACCCGAGAAAATAGTGGATATTACCGTAGCCATAGATAAGATAGACAAGATAGGTATAGATAACGTGAATGCCGAGCTTCGGGAAAAGGGATTGACTGAAGATGCCATAGCTACGTTGCGTCCGCTACTCGAACTTTCGGGAACGAATGATGAAAAGTTGAGTACACTTGAGACGCTCTTGGCTGATAGCGAAACAGGCAAAAAAGGTATCGAGGAACTTAAATACGTTATATCGTGTGCAACCGATATGGGATTACGTTCTATATTGGAATTGGACGTATCGCTTGCTCGCGGGCTGAACTATTATACAGGAAGTATTCTTGAAGTGAAAGCCAATGATGTGGAAATGGGCAGTATAACCGGTGGCGGACGTTACGACAATCTTACGGGTGTGTTTGGAATGGACGGCGTGAGTGGAGTGGGAATAAGTTTCGGCGCCGATCGCATCTTTGATGTCCTTAACACGTTGAATCTTTATCCTGCCGACACATGTGCTGTCACCAAAGTAATATTCATGAACTTCGGTGAGGCTGAGGCAAGACAGTCTTTGAAATATGTAATGGATTTGCGAAAAGCCGGCATATCAGCCGAATTATATCCGGAATCTTCCAAGATGAAGAAACAGATGGCATACGCTAACAGTAAAAACATTCCGTATGTGGCAATGGTGGGAGAGACTGAAATGGCTGAAGGTAAGGTTGCTTTGAAAAATATGATGACCGGTGAACAGGAGTTGTCGGACATCGCATCGGTAATAGAGAAACTTAAATAACTTAGGGGCTGAGCTAAAGAATGAATTTTGGCTCAGCTCTTTTAGTTTGTAAGAATTAACAAGATGCAATGCATTATGGCTGCTGTATGAGAAAATTTTTAAAGACGTGGATTCTTCCTTTATCGATGGCAGGTGGTGTGCTGCTACATGAATATATAGGCAGTATATCATGGTTGTCGCCGGTGTTGATTTTCTGCATGCTCACTATCACTTTCACCAAATTAGACCCTAAGGATTTCAAAATAACCCGTTTTCATCTTGTGCTGCTTGCGATACAATTCTTGGGATGCTGGATTGTGTATTATTCGCTGTATTTCTTCAATCCGATAGTCGCCGAGGGTGCATTCCTATGCGTGTTTATATCTACCGCCACATCGGCTCCTGTCGTTACCGGAATGCTTGGCGGAAGCGTATCTACATTAGCAATATATTCGTTGCTCAGTAATATGGTGCTGGCGATAACCGCTCCCATGTTTCTGTCATGGATTGCAGTAGACCGTGATATTGATTTTATGGACTCATTTCACAGGATATGCACACAGGTAGTCCCGATGTTGGTAATACCGTTGGCATTAGCGTTGCTTATGAGAAAATATACGCCGCAGGTTCACAAGGCATTGTCGGCACGTCAGTCGGTATCATTCTGGCTGTGGGCTGTGGCTTTGTTTATAGTGATAGGCAATGCCGTGAGTTTCGTTATGAAGCAGCCGTTGTCTTTGCTTGATGAAATGATTTATTTGGCGTTGGCATCACTTGCTGTGTGCTGTATGCAGTTCTATATAGGAAGACGAGTGGGGCGGAGGTATGGCGATAAAGTCGCCGGTGCTCAAGGGCTTGGGCAAAAGAATACAGTACTTGCCTTGTGGCTGTCCCTTACGTATCTCAATCCGATAATATCGGTAGCTCCTGCCGCATATATAGCATGGCAGAATATTATAAACAGCACCCAAATTTACTTAAAAACAAAGCGCGGGTGAAACGAAATTATGCGTTTGGTTAGTTAAGATACCTAATCATCTTCCTTCTTCAGGATTTTAATTAAAAAATGTAGAAAAGAAGAATCATAATATTGAAATCGCTATCTTTGCAATATATATAAACTATTTGGATTGATTTCTGAAAAAGAAATAGACAAAAGATATTCTGTTATGGAAAGCATGTATGAAAAATTGATGGAATTGCCGTTGTTCCAAGGTGTAAGCCGGGATAAACTATCGGAATTGATAGAGAAGACGCCGTTTCATTTCGTGAAATATAATAAAGGGCAGCAGATAGTGTCGGCAAATGACAATTGCACTCATATACGGTTTATCATATCCGGTGATGTGCGTATAGATATATCAAGCACAAATCGTCGTGTGGCAGTGTCGGAAACATTGTCGGGACCTGATGTCATTGGAGCCGATTATCTGTTCGGACGCAATACCTTTTATCCGTTTAACGCTACGGCATTGACCGAGTGTGGCATACTGCAAATAGTTAAAGCCGATTTTATAAACATCTTGATGAGTGACAAGGTATTCTTGTTCAATATGCTTAATATGCTTTCCAGAAATTCCCAAAAATCCACTTTCGGTATAATGGCACTTTCATCGGGTTCTATAGCCGAACGTTTGGCGTTTATCGTTACTTCATTGACACAAAAAGGCAGCAAAGACATAAAGATTGTATATAAACAGAAGGATTTGTGCAGTATTCTGGGTGTTCAAAGGTCATCATTGATACATGCGTTGGAGAAAATGAATATTGATGGCGTAATAGACTATACAATGACCGAAATTAAAGTGAACAGCCGTGAGGCATTATTGGAAATCCTTCATTCAGAGGATTAATAACCTGTTTAAATCAGCTTCTAAAACAGTCTTGAAATAAAATTGAAACAACTACTTAAATTATGGCTAAATTTACATATAAGACACAAGGAACATGCTCGTCGCAAATAAATATTGATGTGGAAGAGGGCATTATTAACGATGTGGAATTTTATGGCGGATGCAATGGTAATTTGCAAGGTATTTCACGCTTGGTCAAAGGAATGAAATGCTCTGAAGCCGTATCGAGACTTGAGGGTATAAAATGCGGATTCAAACCAACTTCATGCCCTGATCAGTTGGCTCAAGCATTGAAATTGATAATGGAACGATGAAGATTATCTGAAATCTTTCAACATTGTCTGTAATTTTTGTCGGGCGAAGAATATTCGGCTTTTTACCGTGCCAAGAGGCAAACTCATTTTGTCGGCTATCTCGTTGTATTTATAGCCTGCTACGTGCATGGTGAACGGTATACGGTATTCGTCAGGGAAACTGTTTATGGCTTTTGTAATTTCTTTTGCATTGAAAGCTCCATCGGGTGTGTCGAATCCTGATTCTTGTGGCAGATTCAAGTGATAAAGATCTTCAGTTTGGTCTATAATGGTTTGGTTGCGTACTATGCGTCGGTAATTATTGATGAAAATATTCCTCATTATGGTGAACACCCAACCTTTGAAGTTGGTATTGTCGGTGAATTTATCTTGGTTGTCAAGAACCTTTAATGTCGTGTCCTGTAATAAGTCTTTAGCCTCTTCACGGTTTGTCGTAAGAGTGTAAGCGAAATTCAGCATGTTGTCCTGTAGCTCCAGCAGCTGTTTTTGTAAAACATGTGTTGCAAGTGTTCCCATAATATACATAATTTGATTAAGTAACATTAAAACACAATGGGAATGGGGAAAGTTTGCCAATTAAAGGATTCTTAGATTGTTTTATAAGATATTTGTTGAAATAATCATAGATAATGCTTAAATTTGCGTAGATACATATAAAAACAGATGCTTATGGCAATAATATCTTATATAGTAGCAGCTATCATTATTGTAATAGCGGGGACGGTGATTCTCTATCATATATTTAACAAGGCAGGTAAGAAAGGTATGATGGAAGATGCAGCTCTCACATTGGAACAGAATATAGGTGACGGTTACTTAGGTGCACCTGAAGACCTACAGCAGTTTGTTGGAACTGAGGGCATATCTCTAACGGTTCTGAGACCTGCAGGAAAAATAAAAATAGGGGATGAAATTATAGATGCAGTATCCTATAATGATTATATTGAAGAAGGCGTAAAAGTGAAGGTTATTAAATATGAAAATACCCAATTGTATGTGCTGAAATCATAAAGAACAAAAAAAGGAGTAACCCGTAAAATGATAAGGTGTTACTCCTTTAGCTTATATTTAGGAATAGTGCAAAAATCTTCGATTTCTATTATTCTTGTTTGTTCTCGGAAATCAACAGCAGTTTGTCTCCTATGTGGAGGTTAACGGTTCCGTTAGGAACAATGAACTCTGTACCTCTCTTGATAATCATGACGAGAGTACCTTTAGGTAATCGCATATCGGCAAGTTTGTCGCCGTTATGCAACATTTCTTCTGTTACCGTCATATCTTCCAGAGTAGAATTGATTTCTTCCGGCAGTTCGACACCGAATTCATTACCTGTTTTCTCGATAGGCAAATCAAGTTTCAACTTCCGGGCAAAAGCCGATATGGTAGAACCTTGAAGTATCAAAGATAACAGTGTTATAAAGAATACGATATTGAAAATCTGGTCGGCACCCTCAATATTCGCAACAACCGGGTAGGTTGCGAATATTATAGGTACTGCACCGCGCAGACCGACCCATGATACGAAAGTCCATGCGCGTTTAGGCAGATTGCGGAACGGCATCAAGCAAATAACCACACTCAACGGTCGTGCCACAATCATCATGAATAACCCTATAAGCAACGCTGTTGGCGCCACAGAAATTAGCTCATGAGGGTTGACGAGTAACCCCAAGGTGAGGAACATAACAATTTGTACAAGCCATGTAAGGCCATTGAAAAACGTTTGTGTTTCTTTCCTGTTGATTAGCTTTGCATTGCCAACAACGATACCGGCTATATATACGGCTAAATAACCGTTGCCTTTCAGTAAATCGGTAACCGTGAACGTGAAAAACACAAGGCTTAATGCTAAAATGGGGTATAAAGATGTATTTGACAGATTAATACGGTTATTTATCCATACCATGAATTTGCCGATACCGAAACCTGCCAGTCCTCCAAAAATGAATTGAATGGCGAAATCGGAAAATATCTGTAAACCGCCGGCTTCACTGCTGTTAACGAACTGGATAAGTACAATCGTAAGCATATATGCCATAGGGTCGTTACTTCCACTTTCCAACTCAAGCATAGGGCGCAGATTGTACTTCAAGTTCATATTCTGTGACCTTAGTATATTGAACACCGATGCGGAGTCTGTTGAAGACATGGTAGCTGCCAATAGAAGCGAAACTACCAATGACATGTGAATATCAAGCCCTGTCCAGTGAGAAATAAAAAATATGAAAAAGCCTGTTAGCAGCGTAGTGAACAGCACGCCGAAAGTGGATAGCAGTATACCCGGAGTAAGTACCGGGCGTATTTCTTTAATCTTGGTGTCGACACCGCCGGAAAAAAGTATGATACTTAGTGCCATCATACCAATGAATTGGGCTTGTCCTGCATTGCCGAACTGTAATCCGAGCCCATCACTGCCAAAAAGCATTCCTACAATCAGAAACAGAAGCAATGACGGTATCCCGAAACGGTGTCCGCTCTTGCTTATTAATATACTGCAAAATACAAGTACTGCACCTAACAATAAGATGTTTTCTGCGTTAAATTCCATAAATAATCATTTAAATGATGAATGTTTTATTTCTTTTGTTCAATATTTTTTTAACCTATTATGATTTGGTTTTGTTCACTCTTGCATAAATAATTAATGCAACAGCCGAAATCATACCGATAGCTGCAAACCAATACCAGATGTAATGTGCATTTATTGCAGCCGATTGCCAAGCTTCAACAGAAGAGAATGTATTGGGATCGGGACAGTATTTTGTCAATAATATGCCCGATAGACCAAATCCTAAGATTGATGATAGGAATGAATGCAAATGGCTGAACCCTAAATATAATCCTTCTTCTCCTTTAGGGGCTTGCAGAGAGAAATATTCCAAATAGCGCGGTGAGATGAAACATTCTGCCAATGCTTGAAAGGCGATGCCGAGAATCATCATAAATGTTATGGGATGCAGTCCTAATATGTCCCCTTCAAACACGTTGCCGGTAGCCATAATGAGTGCAGATAGCGGGATAAGGAACATTCCGACTATTATAGACGTAAGCGCTTTCCGCTTAGCCATTAGCCGGGTTACAAAGTTAACGCATAATACCACAACAAAAGGATTGACATTGGCTATCCATCCCGGGCGGGCAGTTTCTCCTGCCAATCTTATTACATATTTTGGCATAGTAGCGTATAATTGTTGTTGCACTATCCAGAAACCTGTGACGATTAGAATCAATATCAACAGCCTTCCGTTAGAGAATACTTTGCGCAGACCGTTCATCACTTCTTTTATACTCTTGCCTTCTCCACTGTGATGAGCGGAATGGTAAAACAATATAACAGCGAGAAATGCAACTGCGCATAAAACCGCCGAGAAAAAATTGATATAAATATAAGCCGAGTCTCCCACAAATGAACGTAAAGGATCTATTACGCTTTTCCCCGTAAAAGAACCTATATTCACCATCATATAAAAAATGGAGTATCCTTTTGCACGTGTTTCAGATGTGGTTTCGCGTGCCACCGATGCCGAGATAATGGACTTGATGAATGCTCCTCCTATCATGAGTATGATAAGTACGGGGATTATAAGGTATCTTTCCCAACTGCCTATAAGTCCTGTGAAAACTGTTTTTTCTCCATATTCTACAAGTCCTGCACTTTCAAGCATAATCGGCAGTAATCCTTGTAGCAAATATCCTATTGCAAGCAAAGAGAATGCTGTGATGATGGATTTGCGATAACCTATTTTATCGGCGAATGCTCCGGTAAACATTGGTAAAAGATAAAGTCCGCCGGAAAATAAACCGGAAATAAGGCTTGCTTCCAAATCGGAGAATCCGAGAGTGTTAGACAAATAAAGTGTAATTACTATAAATACTGCATAGTATGCCATGCGTTCAAGTAACTCTGCCGTGTTGGCAGTCCAAAAAGCGCGAGTGTATTTCGACATAATTAGTAATGATGATGTATATTTAAAGATTTAATGAAATAATATCATGCCTATCTGATAAACCAAGAAAGCAGCAATCCATGCTACGGCTGTATTATAGCACACGGCAAATGCTCCGTATTTCCAACTGCCGGACTCTTTTACTATCGCAGTGATTGTGGCAATACACGGGAAATACAAGAGTGAGAATACCATAAAACCAAGTGCCATTATTGGATTGAAGTCAGGGATGCCGGTCTGTGGATTAATAGCGGTAAGGCGTTTAGCTAATGAAGCGTCATCTTCACTATCGGCAGAATATAGAACGCCTAATGTGGATACTACAATTTCCTTGGCACTTGTTCCCGACAAAATAGCGATGGAAACTTTCCAGTTGAATCCTAACGGCTTTACCGCAGGCTCTATGAAATGACCTATTTTTGCGAGATAAGAGTTTTGCTGCTGTTCTATCAATTCCTGTTTAGTCATTTCTTCATTGCTTTTTTCAATATTTCTTGGAAAATAGCTTAAAATCCATATAGCAACGCTTGCGAGAAGAATGACACCTCCCATTTTCTTCAAGTATTGTTCCCCTTTGTCCCACATGTGGTGTATTGTGGCTTTCATTGTGGGAACGCGGTAGGGTGGAAGTTCCATCACAAATGGTGTTTCGTCTTTCTTGAAGTAGAAACGTCTCAATAAACGAGCCGTGAGTATTGCCATAAGTACGCCGAGTATATATAAGGACAATAATACCAGTGACGGATGATTCGGGAAAAAAGCTCCAACCAGCAGTATATAAATGGGAAGTCTTGCACTGCATGACATGAACGGATTAATGAGCATCGTAATTAATCGGCTGCTCTTGCTCTCTATAATTCTTGTCGACATTATGGCGGGAACGTTACATCCGAATCCCATTACAAGAGGAATGAATGATTTACCGTGTAACCCGAGTTTGTGCATAATTTTATCCATGATAAATGCGGCTCTCGACATGTAGCCGGAGTCTTCCATAAAGGAGATAAAAAGGTAAAGTATGAGTATGTTTGGCAGAAATACGATAACTCCGCCTACACCTCCTATAATACCGTCAATCATCAAGTCTTTGAGAGGACCTGACGGCATGTATTTTCCAACAATCTCAGACAGCCATTCGACACCGTTTTCTATCCATTCCATCGGATATGCTCCAATCTCAAATGTCGCCCAAAACATAAGCCACATGATAAGCAAAAATATGGGGAATCCGAATAACTTGTGAGTGACTATAGTATCGATAATCTCAGTCCCTTTTACATTGCGTGGCTCTTCACCTTGCTCATAGGTCTCTCGCAATGCTCCGGATATAAATCCGTATTTTTCACTTGCAATGGCTGAAGTTATATCTTCCTGACCTACATTCTCAATATGTTTTACCCATTTGTCTCTGATTGATTTCCATTGTTCAAATTCGGGTTGCTCCTGTAGCATTCGTTCCACCTCTTTGTCTCCTTCAAGCATCTTTATGGCAAGGTAGCGGGGAGAGAATTGCTTAACAGGCTGTGAACTGGCTTTAATGCTGTCTTTGATTTCTTTAATTGCCGATTCTATTTCGGAACCGAGTTTAACATGCACGTGACGTACTGTATCATGCTTATCTTCGTATACTTTTATGATTGTATCCAATAATTCCGGAATTCCCTCTCCTGTCTTTGTGACGGTGGGTACAAACGGAACTCCGATCATTTTTCCTAATTCTTCGTAATCGAGCTTGGCACCGCTATTCTTTAATTCGTCATACATGTTTAACCCTACAACCATACTTCTGTCCATGTCGATAAGTTCGGTTGTGAGGTATAGATTGCGCTCTATATTGGATGCTACAATCATGTTCAGTATAACATCTGGTATTTCGTCTTTGAGGTAACGGCGTACGTAAAGTTCCTCCGGAGAGTATGCCGATAAAGAATAAGTTCCCGGTAAGTCTACGATTGTGATATGGTATCCTTTGTAGTCAAAATATCCTTCTTTGGCATCAACCGTGACACCGCTGTAATTGCCTACACGTTCATGTGCTCCGCTGACAAAATTAAACAATGATGTTTTTCCGCAATTAGGATTTCCAATGAGTGCTACATTAATGTTTTTCCCTTCACGTTTAGCTATTGTTACCGGGTCATTGTCGTTGATTGTCTGCATTTTTTGATTGGCAGGTACAGAGTGCTTGTCTCCGGTAAATTTTTCATTGTCGGGAACGACCTCGATAAGTGAAGCCTCGCTGTGTCTCAATGAGACTTCATATCCGAGAATATTGTATTTAATGGGATCTTGCAATGGTGCATTTAACAGTACTTTTACTGTTTTCCCCCGTACAAATCCCATTTCCATGACGCGTTTACGGAATGCACCATACCCTAAAATTTTGACTATAGTAGCCGATTCTCCTGTCTTTAAATCCGAAAGCCTAATCACTGCAGTATATTATATATATTATTCTGCAAAGATACGTAATTTGGTTGGTAAATATATAGTGATAGCTGTATAATAATTTATAACAAGTCTAAATAAAAAGCCTTGGCTGATGCTATTAATATTAATAAAGTCAGTATGCCCGGGATAAGTCATATTTTTCGGATAATTTTCCCGCTTGTTGTTTCCTTGAATTTTTTTACTGCTATATATCGTCGAGGAACGGCATGGCTCGGTAGTCTTTGTTTCATTTTTTCGATTAATGCCGGTTGTATATCTCCTTTTCTGATTTCTCCATCAGGGATGCTGCTGTATTCAAGTACAAGTGCAACTTCTTCACCCCAAGTATCTGATGCGACTGAAGTTATGAAAAATCTCGCGTGTGGTATAATTTCACTGATCAATGGCTCTATCTTTTCCGGAAAAACCTTGATTCCCCCGGTGTTTATTACATTGTCTATTCTTCCGCACCAATGGAATTGAGCGGGAGATAGTAGGTCAACTACATCGTTTGTCTGTATTTCTTGTTGGGTAAAATGAGGGGCATGTATTATAAGGCAGTTGCGACTATCTGTTGAAAATGTTATGTTGCCTAATGCTGTGTAGGGTTGAGGGGTTGTTCCTACCGGAGCAAGTGCTACATGGCTGCATGTTTCTGTCATTCCGTAAGTGCGAAAAGCTCTTATCCCTTGTTCTGCAAGTCTTTTCTCTATTTTTTGAGGCAGTACGCCTCCTCCTATTATTATATTGTCGAACATTGCTAATTTTTCGGGATTATTCAGCAGATATTTTATTTGTGACGGAACGAATGCACCAAGGCTTATTCTTTCGTTTTGATTGTAATTTGCTAAAGGTTGATTTGATGGTTTTTCTTCTATTATCTTTGCTTCAAGTTCCAGTGCTCTTGCAATCATCATTTTTCCTGCGATGTAACTTGGTGACAGGTTGAGGTGGAATGTGGAATCTTGATTTAAGTTGAAAAAAGAATTTGTCAGTTTGGCTGATGCTTTTATATCCTTCTTTGACAGATGTATTTCTTTGGGTGTTCCTGTTGAGCCGGATGTATGGGCTTTTATGTAATGTGAATCACTGAGAAATTCTTCAATGAATTCGGCTGTTTCTTTGGATGAATGTAGTCTTATTTCTTTCAAAGAACGGCATAATTTATTGTTGATTGTTATTTGCATCTTAGCTTTAAATATTAGATATTATTCCACTTAAAATCAGGGATGAACCAGTGCTTATCTTTGTCGTAAATTAAGTAATCTTCCCATTGCCTTAGCGGGGATTCTATGTTGTTGGAGAAAACCATACCTGTGCCTAATCCTTGCGGAATTTTTGGTTGCAGTGTGGTTACCCATTGGGCAATGGCGTTTAGTCCTATATTGGACTCTAATGCAGAGGTAATCCAACCTCCGATTTGAAACTGGGCTGCCATCTTAAGCCATTCCAAAGAGCCGGACAAACCTCCTGTGAGTGTGGGTTTCAGTATGATGTAGTGTGGTCTTATTGTTTTAAGGAGTTCCATCATTTCCATTGGGTGTGTAATACCGATCAGTTCTTCGTCCAAAGCAACAGGTATGGGTGTGTTGCGGCATATTTGTGCCATATCTTCCCATTGTCCTGCTTTGATGGGTTGTTCTATTGAGTGAATGTTGTATTTGGATAGTTCTGATAGGCGTTTCATGACATTTTCAGGAGAGAAACCACCGTTGGCGTCTACCCTTATTTCTAAATCTTTATCAGAGTATTTTGTGCGTATGTGTTTGATGATTTCAAGTTCTTCTTTGAAATCTATTGCGCCTATTTTGAGTTTTATTGTGTGGAAACCCGCCGCAACTTTTTCATCGATACGTGCAATCATTTCTTCTTTCTTGCCCATCCAAATAAGCCCATTTATGGGTATTTTATATTCGCCATCGGTGAATCGTGATGGGTAGCATATCCGTTTTCCGCCGTTGGTAAAATCGAGTATTGCTGTTTCAAATCCGAATAATATTGAGGAATGGCATGATAAATCGGTGGGTACGCCGTTCTCTATGTTTTGGCATAATTCTACTAATTTCGTTTCGTAGTTCTCGTTGTCTTCGGCAGAAAGACCTTTAAAAAGGGCGCATTCGCCAATGCCGAAAATCTCAGGACACGATTCTTCCCATATTTTGATGAAATATGTGTCCTTGGTCTTCATTATGCCGCGCGAAGTGCCACCCGGGGTGATGAAGTTCAGTGTGTATGGAGCGTAAGCGGCTTTCATTATCCCGGGAAATTAGGAAATTGCTCAAAGTCGGGGTTGCGCTTCTCCAAAAAGGCATTTTTCCCTTCTTGTGCTTCATCCATAGTGTAATACATCATGGTTGCATCGCCGGCAAGTTCCATTAGTCCTCGCTGTCCGTCTAATTCAGCATTCAGACAACGTTTTATCATTCTTATGGCAAGAGGACTGCGCATAGCGATTGTTTCGCACCATTCCACGGTCTCGTCCTCAAGCCTTTCTAATGGCACAACTTTGTTTACCATTCCCATTTTTTCGGCTTCTGCTGCTGTGTATTGGCGACATAGATACCATATTTCACGCACTTTCTTCTGACCTACGCATCTTGCAAGGTAGGATGACCCGAAACCTCCGTCAAAACTGCCTACTTTAGGACCGGTCTGTCCGAAACGTGCATTTTCGGATGCTATGGTGAGATCGCAGACTGTTTGAAGTACATTTCCTCCGCCTATAGCATATCCGTTTACCATAGCTATTACCGGTTTGGGTATGGAGCGAATGGCTTTGTGCACGTCGAGTACATTTAATCGAGGCGTGCCGTTCGGATCGTTGTATCCTCCGCGTGTTTTATAATTTTGGTCGCCGCCGGAACAAAACGCTTTATCTCCTGCTCCGGTTAATATGATTGTTCGGATGTCGGCACAATCTCGGCAATAGTCGATAGCGTCGAGGATTTCAAAGTTTGTGGTAGGTCGGAATGCGTTGTAGACTTCCGGACGGTTGATTGTTATTTTTGCAATACTTTTGTATTGTTCGAATAGTATGTCCTTGTATTGCTTTATTGGTGTCCAAATTCTGTTATTCATATATTAAGTTATTTATTATTTGTTTCGATTGAAAAATGTTCTTAAAACGGTTGCACTTATTTCATTATTGGTGTGTACTGCTAAAATTGAAGAGTGCTTATTTGCTAATAATTTAAGTAGAGAATCTTGAAGTGAAACTTCATCATCAGCCTGTAAGTATTCAAACCCGAAAGCATCGGCATATTTGTGAATCGGCAAGTCTCTGTGTACTTCAAAATACTTTTCAAATTCCGGTAAATCGGATGGTCCGTTTATGAATCGAAATATGCCGCCTCCACCATTGCAAAGGACGATTATTTTCAGTCGTTGGCTGTTGTATTGTGATGCGAGACCGCTTAAATCATAGCTGAAACTCATATCGCCTGTAATCAATAGTGTGATACCGTTGTAGATTAAGGACGCTCCAAGTGCAGTAGAAGTGGAGCCGTCAATTCCGGAAACGCCACGATTGCAATGGCAACTTCCGTCAAAATCATGAATAGTTCCTATGATGTCGGCATATCTGATGGCACTGCCGTTTGATATTTGAAGATTTATGCCCATTGTGGGCAGAGACTTCATGATTATATCCATTGCCTTAAAATCACACCAAGGCACACGATTAATGTAATTTTCAAGACCCGATTCTGCCTTTTGTGCTAAATTTTTCCACTTTTCATAATATGCTCCATTTATTTTATGAATGTGTTCTGAAATTCCTGAGAAGAAAGCGTCGGGAGTAATTTCTATTCTATGTGATAGATTTTGCATGGTATCGATAATGTTGTGGTCGATACCTATGCGCCAATGTTCCTTAGGTTGATTTTCTCTCAAAAAATTTTTAATCAAACGTGAAACCGGTGAACCTCCGAATGTAATAAGAAGATCGGGAGTATAATCATTCCATTCAGATGCTTTTATTTCGGTCAATAGTCTGTCGGTATTGTGAAAAATATTTTTTGAATGCCCGATGTTGGCTATAATTTCACTTAAAACAACGATATTATTACCGGCGATATTTTCAAGCGATTTTATTAATTCAGAGGAATGTTTTTGCATTGAAGCAATTATTAGAATTCTCTCTTTGGAATGAAGTTTTTCGGCAAGGTGCTTGAAAAATGTAACGTCTGCTTGTAGGCTCGGCGACATCCGTTTGATGATTCTTGTACTTTCGCTTTGTAGCGGTCGGCATTCATAGAGCGGTTCATTGAATTGCATATTGATATGCACCGGTCCTTCCGGTTGTTCTATAGCTTTTTGTAATGCCTCGTTGATTATACGGTTGGCATACCACAAATGGTTTTTGCTTTTGTTTTCGTAAGGTATGTTGTAACTGCCTTTAACTATATTGTTTAGAATTCCATGCTGAAGAATGGTTTGGCTGTCATTCTGGTTTATCCATTCATGTGGTCGGTCGGCAGAAATGACAATAAGTGGTAGCTGTTGATAAAAAGCTTCAGCTACAGCAGGGGCATAGTCAAGGACTGCACTGCCTGATGTGCAAACTATTACCACGGGTTCGCGGGATTGTTGAATCATGCCGATTGCGGCAAAAGCTGCACTTCTTTCATCAACAATTATATATTTGCTTATTGCTTTACATTTGTTAAGTGAAATGATGATAGGGGCGTTGCGTGAACCCGGTGATATGACGGCGTGTTTCACTCCGTAGGCTTGCAACAAATCCACAAGAATATTGCAGGATTCCTGTGTCGTGGTTATGCTTGTTTCCGATATATAATCAGTTTCTGATGCCGTATTCATTGTTAAAAGTAAAATTATACATCAAAATTAACAAAATTCTGTAATATATAAGCAAAACTAAGAATCTGTTTAAAATTTTCTTGAAATTTTTATTACAGTTCTACTTGGGACAAGTTTCGGATTCTTTAAGGCTCTTTTGGTTGTCTTTTTTATCAAATCACTTGGAAATAGCTCGCTATTACCTGCGCAATTTGATAAAAATCCATTCCAAAATATTCCTTAAAATAATCTCGAAATAAAATTTAAACAGATTCTAATGAAATCCGTTGAATTTGTTTTGAAGTTTGTCGATATAATAATTCCGTAAGTCTTTCCAACGATAATAAGGAGCATGGGGAGTGTGTATGGGAAGAGTTGTTTCCTCTTCGTTCAAGAGAACTTTTACAAGGATGTCATCATTTGTTTGATTTCTGTAAAAAATCATTTGTATGTTACTTGCCATTGGGAAAATCTTGTGCGAATGCCATTCATCGGCGAGCCTGTTGAGATCTTCGACACGTCTGTTGCAGTCGCCCAGTTCCATAAGACATGCAAGAGGTAATACACAGATTTCATGTCCGAACCGCAACGATGCTCCATTGTCTTTGCTCTTGATGGCATTATCGGCACTTTCAATGATGTTATGAAGCAAATTACGCTGAATGAAAGGTAATTTTCCATCCAATTGCTTGGAATTTCCATATCCTAAATACCAAAACAAATTCCATCTTTCCCATAAGGCATATAACTCCTCACATGTAAACAGATCATAAAAGTCAAAACCGAAATTATGGCTTTGCATATTGCCGGCTATCTCAAATAGGTTCTCCATCGTGGTAACAGCATCGATGCTGTCTTTGGCAAAATCGACATCGTTTATCAGTTTGCTTATGAATCTCTCATAGGGAAGTGGTGTGGCTGTGATTTCTTTGTATATGGCACGTGCTTTATCGTGAATAGCATGAATACTGTCGTCATAGTAGTTCATATAATACATATCGGCATTGCTTGCATCGTGAAAAATGCGTATTTGGGGATTCATCTCCTTTAATTGCTGACATTCGTTTTCCATAGAAAGGATACAGCGGATAACGATTGTTGAGCGGGCATCGACGTGTGCACTGTCGGCAAATATTTCAGGAAAATTGTAAAACATCCGTTTTGCAATATTTCTATGTTGTTCTGCTCCTAAGTCGGTCAATTCGCCAAACCTGTTTGCTGCGGCTTTATGTACGGCTTTTAGTTTCTTTAAGGTGTTTATTCCTTTTTGTGTCAATACGTTGTATTTTTTAGCTTTTTCAAGTGCTTCAATGGGGCGGGTGTATTGTTTTTCGTTGATTAGCCACCTGCTGCCATGTCTGCCGTAATGTTCCATGTGAAATGGAATGTATCCGACTGGAGACGACGTAAGCTTGATATGGTCTTTGTCGGGATATGCCAAATAGTTTCCTGCGCTAATGGAAGGATTGGCTCTGATTTCATCCATAAAGCCTTGTGCATATATGCTTTGTATGCATAAAGTGATTATGATGGTTAATATGATTTTTTTCATGCTGTAATGAATTTGATTAAGTAGGGCAAAGGTATGCTTTTTAAAGTATATAAACAAAATGCAGCCGCACTCTCATTATTGGAATACGGCTGTATTTATGGAAAGACTTTTTGTGTTTAGCATTTGCTCATTTTGTGTAGTACGGCAGCGTCAAGCACTGCTATAGTAGTAAGATTTACAATGTCTCTTACCGATGCGTTGATGGCAGTGAAGTGTATAGGCTTGTTCAGTCCCATTTGAATAGGTCCTATAAGTTCAGCCACACCCATCTCCAACATCATGCGATATATGGTATTGGCAGCACTGAGATTCGGGAAGACCAATGTATTGACATCTTTACCAAACAACTTGTTGAATGGGAAAGCCTTATCTCTTAGGTCTTTGTTCAATGCGTAATGCACTTGCATTTCTCCGTCAACCATTATGTCGGGGTACTTACGGTGAAGAACTTCGACCGCTTCATGCACTTCTTTAGGTCCGTGCTCTTTGTTTGTACCGAAATTACTGTATGACACCATTGAAATTACCGGATTGTGAGCGAAGTACTTAACCGAACTGTCGGCAAGGCGTGCGATGTCCACAAGGGTTTCGGTGTCATTGTTGTGGTTGATGGATGTGTCGGCAAGGAAGTATGTGCCGCGCTTGGTGTTCATTATGTGCATTGTGGCAAAGTGATTGTAACAAGGGCGTATGCCTATTACGTCTTTTGCTATCTGTACAGTGTCGTGATGACCGCCGGAATAAGTGCCGGTAATAAAAGCATCGGCATCACCCATTTCCACCATCATCATGCCGAAATAATTGCGGTCAAACATCTTTTCAAGAGCTTCCGGATAGGTTAAACCGTTGCGTTGACGCTTTTCGGCGAGTTTTTGAGCATAACGGCTGCGTCGGTCTGCTTCACGGTCGTGGCGAAGGTTGACGATGGGGATTTCAGATATGTCAAGTCCTAAATTCTTGGCTCTCTTTCCTATCATTTCTTCATTACCGAGCAAAATCGGGTAACAAATCTTTTCGTGGTACGCTTGAACGGCTGCTTGCAACATGTTGTCGGTGTTTGCTTCTGCAAATACCACACGCTTAGGATTCCGCTTAGCCTCTTCTGTGAATCGGCGCATGAGCTTGTTGTCATATCCCATAAGACGTTTCAGCTTTTCTTCGTAAGCTTCCCAGTCAGAAATAGGGCGGCGTGCCACTCCCGATTCCATAGCTGCTTTTGCCACTGCAGGAGACACCCATGTAATCAAGCGTGGATCAAGTGCTTTGGGAAGGATATAGTTGCAACCGAATTTCAGGTCGGTCATGTTGTATGCTTTGTTTACTACCGAGGGTACCGGCTCTTTGGCGAGTGCCGCTATGGCTTTAACAGCCGCAAGTTTCATCTCTTCATTGATGGTTGTAGCTCCGCAGTCCAATGCTCCTCGGAATATATATGGGAATCCTATAACATTGTTTATCTGGTTGGGATAATCGGAACGTCCTGTAGCGAAAATAAGATCATTACGTGAAGAAATGGCGGTTTCGTATTCTATTTCCGGGTCAGGATTGGCAAGGGCAAAAACGATAGGATTCTTTGTCATGGATTGCAGCATTTCGGGTGTTACTACATCCTTTACCGAAAGACCGAGGAATACATCGGCATCTTTCATGGCTTCTGCAAGAGTGGAAATATTGCGATCGGTTGCAAATTCCCGTTTTTGAGAATTAAGGTCTTTGCGAGCTGTGGTGATTACGCCTTTGCTGTCGCACATCACAATATTTTCTTTCTTAACACCGAGAGCCATATACAGGCGGGTACATGACACAGCCGCAGCTCCGGCTCCGTTTACCACAAGTTTTACTTCCTCTATGTTCTTTCCTTGTATTTCAAGTGCATTCAGCAGTCCTGCACCGGATATTATGGCTGTACCGTGTTGGTCGTCGTGCATTACCGGAATGTCGCATTCCTCTTTAAGGCGGCGTTCTATTTCAAAACATTCAGGAGCTTTGATGTCTTCAAGATTTATGCCTCCGAAAGTAGGTGCAATAGCCTTGACTGCCTGAATGAATTTTTCCGGGTCATTTTCATTGACTTCAATGTCAAAACAATCAAGCCCTCCGAATATCTTGAACAGCAAAGCTTTACCTTCCATTACCGGTTTGCCTGCAAGTGCACCTATATTACCGAGACCCAGAACTGCAGTACCGTTGGAAATTACAGCCACAAGATTTCCTTTGTTGGTGTATTCGTAAGCGTCTTGAGGATTCTCCTCAATTTCAAGACAGGGGTATGCCACTCCCGGAGAGTACGCAAGAGATAAATCGCTTTGCGATGAGTAGGGTTTGGTGGGGATTGTTTCTATTTTCCCGGGCTTCCCGATTTTATGGTAATCGAGAGCCATTTCTTTTGTAATTTTTGTCATAACGTTGAGTCAATGTGTAGATTGTAAATCAAATATACATATCAAGTATGAATTTGCTATAAATGCAACAAATACTGTTAATGTAGAGTTTTGCGAAATTACTAATAATTTATGATACAACCCACAAAAAAGAAATAAAAATGTGTATCTGAAAACCCTTGTCCCCCTTGAAAACGCTATAACTTATAAAAATACACTTGAAAGAATGAATTTTGTTGTGATTTTGTTGTGATTTTAGCTGTGAATGCTTAAATTTGTTGTAGCAAGGAGGTGTGTTTGTTCTTAACCTTTAAATTGTGTGCATCATGAGAGCGAATTGCCGATTCACAGTTGTTTTGTGTACGTTGCTGTTTGTTGCGTTCTGCGCATGTCACGCATACGCTCAGGAACGGAATTATGTGCGCAGTGCCATAATGACCTATCCGTTAAAAGAGGTTTCCGGGACGGAGTTCGATTTGGCTCGCGTGACAGTGACCTATTACGATGGCTTGGGACGCCCGATTCAGCAGGTGCGTCAGGCTGCCGGCGGAAACGCTTTCGACATTCACACCGTTACCGAATATGACTCCTACGGTCGCCCTTACAGAACATGGCTGCCGGTGGAGAGCAACGGCACAAGCGGGGCTTACTCAGACCCATCGACGCTGAAAACGTTGGCTCAATCATTCTATGGCGATACCCGACCCTATACCGAGACCGAATATGCACGGATTCCTGAGATATGCGAGGAGGTTATTCACAACCCCGGTGCAGCATGGCATGCTGCAGGCGTATCCGCATATCGATACAAGGGCTTTAATCTATACGGCAATTCCGACTACGGCTGTGCGCGTTTCGATGTATCTTCCGACGGTTCTCTCATCCTTAACGACGAATACGACAGCGGAAGACTGAGGTATGAGGACAGCATCGATGAAGACAATTGCAGCATAACCCGCTTTTTCGACCGGGAAAACCGTATGGTGCTTGAACGCCGTTGTTCGGACGGGGGGAACCTCGATACGTATTATGTTCATAACATTATGGGGCAGCTAAGCTATGTCATTCCCCCGAAAGCAGCATCGGTGTTGCTCGATGCCGATGACGGACCGTGTGACACAGCCGTGGTGCGCAAGCTGTGCAGTCACTATGGTTACGACAGCTACGGACGCATGATAGAGAGTCGTCGTCCGGGAGCCGAGCCGGAATACTTGGTTTATGACGCATTGGATAACGTGGTGATGCGGCAGGATGGCAACCTGCGGAAGGAGAACAAATGGCGTGTCACCAAACTCGACCATCGATACCGCAAGGCGGTGGAAGGCATAGCCACATTGCCGGGCGAAACACGTGCCACTCTGCAGGAGCGCTGGAAAAAAGACCTTGCCATAGAATCGGTTCAACCGTCATACTCCGGGATGGACGGACTGTTCTACAGCGACACCTGCGGAATCGATAACTTCAAGCCTGATGTGGCTTATTTCTACGATAACTATGATGTGTGGAACGGTGTAGCAGGAGAGTCTTTGCCCACCGACAGCGACTACCCCTCGGGAATGCCCAACGGTATGGGACTGCTCACGGGCAAGGCGGTGTGGGAAGAGGGATATGCGGTGGTCAGTGCATACACCTACGACGACCGACGTCGCCTTATCCTTGATTGTGAATACAACTTCGATGGAATTTACCGTATTCACACTTTCCATAAATACAATTTCGCCGGAGACCTCATAGGGAAGAAAACCGTATATACCAACAACGACCTATGGTTAACATATCAAAGCGAGTATACCTACGATCGCGATTATTGGGGAAATCTGCTCACCGTATATCACCGAATGAACGATGAACAGGAACGCATATTGTACACTTACGGTTACGATGAAGTGGCACGTCAATCCGAGAAAAGGATATATCCTCGCAATGCCGAAAGTTTCTATCTGTCGACCTACGACTACAACATAAGAAGTCAACTCACCGAATTAAGTTCGCCTATGTTCAGCCAATGGTTGCACTATCAGGACAGCATCCCGGGCAGCACGCCTCGCCGGGGTGGTTCTCCGAGTGCGATGGAGTTTACAAGTGTATCGGAAAGCGGCAGTCTCGACACCTGTACGGTGAGATATGGTTACGACGATTTCGATCGCCTTGTTTCAGTTAATGCCCCTTTTAATTCGATTGGGGAATTTAATGAAAATTTCAATTACGACGAAAACGGTAATCCCCTTTCCATCACTCGAGGAGGTTCCGACATAAATTCGGTGCAATGCATAGAACTCGAATACGACGGAAACCAAATAAGCGCACTCAACGAGAGCAAACTCGCAGACGGCTTATTTCCCGACATACCGGCGGTGACGAAAGGCGACTATGAAACGGGGTGGACGTATGATGCCAACGGAAACCGTACATCCGACCCGTCAAAAGGAATCACCTCCATAACCTACAATCATCTGAATCAGCCGTTGAAGTTCACATTTGAGGACGGCAGTTATATAGAACACCGATATCGCAGCGACGGTACGCTATACGGGCGAACCGAACGGGAGAAGATTATCACCACCACGGTAAACGGCGGTGCAACCGATTCATGGAGGTGGCAATCCGTTTCCATAACCAAAGCGGGTGATTTTACGCTTGTATCC
>JAFUKL010000025.1 GCA_017473615.1 Muribaculaceae bacterium
TTCCTGTTTCTCCTGTGTGGTTAAATGATATGTGAATACAGTATCAAATGACTGCTCTGTTCGATTCTGCTCATAATTATTGACAACCTCATAAGCTGTTTCGATATGACGAAGCTCTTCAAGGGTCGTTTCTATTCTTGGAAGCAGATCTTCTGAACGATAACCACTTCTATCAAGTACAATTTTAAAGCGTCTATCAATACCCATATATCTAACAATACCCTCTACATCAATGATGTCAGATAACAAGTGGGTACAGATAAATCCAGTACCAAACTTGCCAGTCTGCCCTTCAAGATTCTGTGAATCCTTAGAACTTACTTGCTGAACAAGTCCGGTAATATTCTTTGTACTGAAACAATCTCCATTGTGTCGGAACTTCAGTGTGTCTTGTGATACAAGCTCTATTTCTACAGAAACTTTTCCAAAACGGTTTGGAACGTCTTTAGCATTCTGCAAAAGCTCCCATACCCAACGCTTGGCGGAAGCAGGTGGGTCTTCTCTAATTTGTGAAAGTAATTGCAAAATCTTATCAGCAGTAAGCTTATAATTGTTATACGCAATTTCGTCATCTACTGTCATTGGCTTATTTGCATCCATCATATATATATTGTTGCAATCAAATTGAATTGTCAGATTTTGAACACAAATTTATAAAAGGATTTGCAGAATCACGAAGAAATCTCCGAAAATCTGCAATTTATTCTTGAATAAGGTTGTTGCTTTGCTATTTTGAATTTGTTATTCATTCTATATCCCCAAAGTTTTCACTTGTTATTATACCGACTTCGGAGTGATAAGTTTGCGGAATGCGGCAAGGTTTTCGGGAGTAACCCGAAAGGTTTTGAGTTACTCAAAACATACCTTGCCATGTTCCGGCGAACATCGAGTTTGAAGCGGCTCAATTCATTTCGAGCAGCTGAAAACATACCTTGCTGTGTTCTGAAGAACACAAGCCTGAAGTTTCGATTCGTGGTTTGTGAATGGTGGGATTGTCATAACATAGGCAAGTAATATGGCGGTTTGTCAAGTTTGTGGGTAATAAGGCTATATAGCTCGCATGCGTGCCTGCCGTATAGCCGTATAGCCGGCAGGCCGGCTGGTCTGTGGCAAATAATGAATTGTGGGTTCTTGTTTCTTTGCGTTACCGCGAAGAAATGCTGCACTCGCTGTGAAATATCAAAGCAAGCTTTGTATATCTCGCTCGCTTGCTGTTTCTTTGAGGGAGGGATTCTTCTTCCTAAAAAGGAAACGGATAGCGAAGCAATACATGCTCTGCCATCCGTCTGAACTTCCTGTTTCCCATCGGTCGATCATCTCCTCTATGGGTACTTTGTGTGTGCGGACATGAAAGATGCAAGTTTTTTCGGAGCAATACTCTCGAAGAATGAGAGGAAGATTGTATCGAAAACGGCTTGCCGCTTGAACTTGCAGATTTCAGATAATGTTCGCACATTTCTTTGTACCCATAGAGGAATGAACGTATGATGGGAATTGACAAAAAGGTGCGTATGAATGAAATTCTCAATTTAAACCATACTTACTTTCATCCATACACTCGTGCGTACGCACATTCATATGAAGAATATAGTTTCTTGAATTGGTTGTAAGTTTCTCAATAATGTATTCCCTTATTTTGTATGCCCCCAGTGTATTCAGTCGAAAGGATAAAGCAACAATCATCGGGAGTGCATAAACATCTATGCTTATTCCATTGGATAATTTGATACCCCTTTGCGCCTCGTGTTTGTTAAGAACACCGCTTTTGTATATGGCTTTGACATTGGTTCTCAAAGTCGAACATGTAACACCGAATAGCTCTATTAGCTCGTTTGTGCTCATCCAAATGTCGTTGGCTGTTGCGTCTGGGAAATGAATTCTTCCGTATTCATTCATTGTTATGATATTTCTTTCTGTTTTCATTTTCGTTATGTTTTGAATGGTTGTTAAATGGCATTGCAAATGAAACTCTCCATTGATTCTATCTGTTTGGATAGATTCTCGATGTCGTTACTTACCTTCTCGGCTGTAATCTTTGCATAAATTTGGGTGCTGCGTATGCTTGTATGTCCCATTAATTTTGACAGCGTTTCAATGGGTACTCCGTTGGATAAGCAAATGGTCGTTGCATAGCTGTGTCTGCTTTGATGCCAGCAGACGTTCTTATTGATTCCGCATAACTTAGCCACTGCTTTTATTCCATGTCGGCAATTGGCATAGCAGGGTACGGGCAACAGTTTATTACCCTCTGCCATTCCTTGATACTTCTCGATGATATGTTTGGCAGTATCAAGCAATCGAATATTTGTTTCCGTTCCAGTTTTTTGTCGTTTGGTCTTAATCCATAAATGCCCATCGAATGATGTCTGCAAATGGTCAGTGGTTAGATTATACATGTCTCTCCAACTCAATCCACTAAAGCAGCAGAAAATAAAGAGGTCTCTAATCAGTTCGTAACTTTTCTTCTTGAAAGTTCCGTTGATAAGCATTGTGATTTCTTCTTTGGTCAGGAATCCTCTTTTCGTTTCCTCTTTGGTGATGCGATAGGCATAAAACGGGTCGCGTTGCAACCAACCGTTATTGATAGCTGTGTATATGATACTGCGGAACGGTATCATATACGACCATACGGTATTGGTACAATGGTTCTTCTCGGTACGAAGGAACAACTCGAAATCTGTAATGAATGCAGGGGACAGTTCACGCAAGGCAATATCGCTGACTTTGTAGCGATGCTTGATGAATTCTTCCAAATGGTTGTAAACGGTGCAATACTTCCAATAACTGCGTTGGCTTTTCATCTTGCCCACTTGTTTGGCATAATCCTCATTATGCCGACGGAAAACGGCAAGCAGAGTCTTATGGTTTTGTCCCATACCCAAGAATGCGTTTCTTACTTTTTCTGCCGACACATAACCATCCCTATCAATGATTTCCTGATAAGCCTTATTGATGCCGACCCTGATTTTATCCAACATTCTGTTGACTTCTTGTGCAACAACGCTTCTTCCCGACATTCTGCCGAGACTGACATTCCACAACTTTTCCTCTACATCCAATTTACAACTGAATTGGGAAATCTTGCCGTTTACGGTGATACGACACATCACAGGCACAAGCCCGTTCTTCTTCGGGGCATTGCGCTTAAGATAGAATAATACCCTGAAAGTGCTTCTGCTCATAACTCTACTTTTTTGTTTGCAAAATTATTTATGGTAGAGTTGAGTGACGGTAAGCAAAACACAGCGTATCGGTGCAAAAGAATCTGCCGAAGCGAAAGTGAAACGAAGATATGAGGAACTTCGCTATATTTGCAACCATAATCGCTTCACAAGTATTGCTATTCAATCTGTTACAGCAACCAAAACAGTCGTTCAAAGTCAAGAGTCAAAGTAACGGGATAGTAACGAAACTTTGTCATTTCTTGGCTTTTTATCGGCATTTGATGGCACAGCAACATCTTGGCAAACACTGTTAAATCGCTAACAGACAACATTCTTTCCCCATTTCGCACTCACTTTCGTTTCTTTGTTGTATCTTTGTCGGTATAAATAAGAATACATAAAAATGGGAAGTGCAGTAGGAGTAACCGGAAAAGAGAGAATGAAAGGGCATTTGGCTCTGCTGTTTGCTAATAGCGCATGGGGGCTTATGGCTCCCATATCCAAAGGTTTGTTGAATTTGGGCGTGATTTCGCCGTTGGCATTGTCGGGAGTGCGTATCATGGGAGGTGCTTTGCTGTTCTGGTTAGTGAGTGCTCTCACACCCGATAGTGTGATAAAGAAAGAGAAGATCGAACCGGGCGATTTTGTTAAGATATTCTTTGCGGGATTATTGGTTATAGCTGCCAATCAGATACTTGTTGTGCAAGGGATGAGCTATACAAGTCCGGTGGATGCGGCTGTAGTTTGCAGTACTACTCCTATTTTTACGCTTGTTCTTGCCACAATTATTCTGAAAGAGAAGCTCACGTCGTTTCGCATAGGAGGTGTGGCGTTGGGATTTGCAGCTGTGGTGGTATTTTCGCTATGGGGTGAGGCAGACTTATCTATGAATGTGACTAATCCGATATTAGGTAATTCGTTTTGCATCTTAGCTCAAATGTGCGGGGCTGCCTATCTTGTTGTTTTCGGGAAGTTGATAAGCAAATATTCTCCATTTACCATGATGAAGTGGATGATGCTAATGTCGGCTGTTGTCATATTCCCATTCACAATAGGTGATATATTAGAAATCGATTGGACTGCATTTCCGGTGGAAGGATTTCTGGAGCTCGCTTATATTGTGGTACTTGGTTCTTGCTTATGCTATTTGATGATACCGTTTGCTCAGCGCAGGTTGAAACCTACGGTGATCGCAATGTATAATTATTTGCAACCCGTAGTAGCCACTCTTGTGTCGGTGGTTATAGGGATGGCTATGCTTGATGCCGTTAAGGCAGGTTCTGCTTTGCTGATTTTCCTTGCCGTATGGATGGTGAGCAAAGAGCGATAATGACGGTTATGACGCATGTGATGACTTCTCCGGCGGGAACGGCAAGCCAAATGCCATCCACACCTAATATTTGAGGCATAAGCCAAAATGCTAACCCGAGAAATATAAATCCTCTCATTAATGTAATGAGCATGGCAGTCTTGCTCTTTTCTATGCTTTGGAAATGAGTTATTGCTATTATGTTGACTGCACAAGGGATAAAGCACAGCGCATAAAGGGGAAATCCTGCTGTAGCTATGGCATGTGCGGGGGACTCGCTACTTACGAATAGTGAGGAAATATCGTAACTGTAAATGCATGTAATTCCTGAAATTATAAGGCTGCAGAAGATTGCCGCAGTGAGTGCGAGACGTGTAGACGAAAAAATACGCCCGACGTTACCAATACCGTGATTGTAGCTTATTATGGGCTGAACCGATTGAGCTATCGCATTGTCGAGCATGAATATTATAGGAAAGAAATAGCATGATATGCTGAAAGCTGCAACACCGTCTTTCCCGAGGTGGTTTATGAATACGATATTTCCTGAGAACATCATGAAACTTATGGCTAATTCCCCGAGGAATGACGGGAATCCAAGTACACATATACGGCGTACGGTAGATGCTATTCCGGTACTTGTCTTTTTCAGGAAGATAGAGCAAATGTGCAGTTTGCGCTTTTTGTTTAACAAATATACTGCGGTCATTGATGCACCCACAAGTGAGCCGATACTTGTGGCTATCGCTGCTCCCATGATTCCGTATTGCAACGGGAATATAAACAGGTAATCAAGCACTAAATTTATTATGGCGGCTGTAATGGAGCAAAGCATGGCGAATTTTGGTGCGCCATCGAGCCTGACGAAAAAACTGCTTGACACAAGAAATGCGTTGCTTGCAGAAAACGGAATAAACCCGAGTAAATACAAGTGTGCCAATGGCATTAATTCCTCGGAGCATCCGAGTAATTTTAGGGATGTGTAAGGGAATATCAATATCACAGCCGAACATAGCAACAGAAATAATGTGGATATGATAAGGGAAACCGACATATATATACGTGCCTTTTCCTCATGTCCTTGCGATAGACTTATGGACGAGATGATTGAACCACCCATTCCGAACATAAGTGCTATGCCGGTAGCAAAAGTCCATGCGGGAGCCACTATGTTAACGGCGGCAAGGGCATCGCTACCCAATCCGTGCCCTACAAATATTCCGTCGGTAATGATGAGCAAAACAGAGAACATCATTCCGGCAACTGTCGGGAAAAACAATTTGCCGAAAAGTTTTCCTATAGGCTCTTTCCCGTAATCTATGCTGATACTGCTCATTGTTACGCTTTATTTAGCCGGTGTGAATCGTGATTGCATTATTTAACACATTGCCGGCATCATTTGTTCTGTTGAACTCACCTTCTTAACGTACGAGGGGCATTGTTACGCATGTCATTGTATTTGTTGCCCGTATATGAATTGGGGTTGCCAAAGTCGGTTCCGAATTCTTCCTCTTCTTCCTCTTCAGTGACCTTTTTCTCCTTGTCGTAATCCTTCGGTTTGTTCTTTCTTATTTCCATAGGTTTCTGAACGTCGACAGGCAACTCGTAGATATCCCAATTTTGTTCTATATCCCAATTTTGTTTCAGCTTGAGCTTTTTGGGGTAATAGTACACTTCTTCCGGTTGGCGGTGTTCGCTATAATTCCCGGTATCCCATTTACCGTTGCCGTTGGCATCTATTACCACACGTGCATAGTAGTCGCCGGGATTGATGTTAAATAAGTCGGCAGTACCGTTTTTCACAGGAGCTGTATACATTACTTTGTCGGAGCCGTTAAGCAATTCCACAAAAGCACTGTCGTTCAGATTTATCTTGAAGAATAAGTTAGAGTATTCTTCAAGTGCTTTCACTTTGAAATCGGCTTTTAGACTTCCGTTATAAATACCGTATATGTCGAAAATTGTCATGGAGTCTATGGATACGGAATATTCACCGCCCGGTTCCCATGCGTAATCCACTTTATAATTGAGTAACCCCATTATGCTGTCGCGTACAAGCTTTACCGTTCCCAGTTCATTCCAAATGGTATCGACTTTTTGTCTCAGATGCACTGCGCCTGATACAATGGAATCTATAGGGGTTTCCGAGCTGAATCTTAACGGTGCGTAGACGTCCACGCTGTTCGGACTTGATACCTTGAACGTTATAAGCGGAATCTCGGGTATGGTGTCGGTCAGTGTATCGTTTTCTTCCTCTTTTTTCTTCTTTTCCTCTTTCTCTTTCTTCTCTTTTTCTTTCTTGCTCATTTTTTTGAGGTTGAAATAAATAGAGTCGTTGGTGAATGTACGGTTGTCGAGCGTATCGGTGTGCAGATAACGCATATTCACCCGGATTGTATCCGACTTGATAAGCGCAGAGTCGGTAATCCAATATCTTAAAGTATCGTTATGTTGTGAATTGTCAAGCACATACCATTTCTTTGAATTGTCAAAGTTCTCGGGAATGACAACTTCAAGTTGTGGAATCGTATCGCTCGGTGCAGAAAATATGACAGAAAAACGGTTGTCGGCTATACGCTCGTTGTTGACAAGATATAGCGATTTGAAATCTTCGTTGAAAGATGTCAGCAGTATGTCGTTCGGAAGGAACAGGCTGTGTTTTGCCCTTACAATGGTATCAGTTACCATTTGCGAGGTGAAAACCGTATCCATTGTCTCGATTTCTGTTACTGACGGTATGATAATTTCATCGAGGAATGCCAAATCTTCGGTGCGTGTGAATTTGTAGTCGCGATCTACATCGTTTAATGCAAAAATGTGATACTTTCCGGGCTTGATATTGCGCAATGTGAACTGACCTGATTCGTTGGTGCGTGCTATACGCTCGAATGGCAACGTTCTGAAAGCCGAGTCGTCAAGGCAGGAATGTATGCCGATGAAAAAATCTTTTTGCGGTTCTAAATCGCGTGCGTTAAGCAATATGCCGGAAACCTGCAGTGTGTCGATGGTGTCACCTGTGGCAAATGCGAAAGAGAAACCCGACAACGGATTGTTTTCGTTGTTGTCCTGTATGGCATCGCTGAAATCTATAACGTATGTCGTGTTGGGCTTTAGCGTATCCTTAAATTCGATATTTATTTTTTTGCCGTTTGCCCTTATCGAGGGATTCTCCTTTTGTGCAGGAGATACAACTACTTTTGTGGATTGGTCTTTAAGCAGGATATATTCATTGAATTGTATTTCAATATCCTTTTTAGTGTAATTTTTTGTGTTTGGAACCGGGTTACTGCCTATGAAAACGGGTGGATCCACATCGCGCGGACCTCCCTCGGGGCGTCCTATACTGGCGCATGAATACAGCAGTCCTGCTATCAAGACTGTCGTTATGAGGTATGTTGTCTTTTCTATTTTCACCTTTATTTTGTTTTTGACGGTAATAAAACAAACGCTATATCAAGCGATACAATTATGGGAATTTGTCGAAGTTTCCCTAACACTCAAGAAGTTTGGCAAAGTTACTAAAAAATGATGATTTTGCTCCGTTTTAGCATCTATTAAATAAAAAATATGTGGTAAAAAAACGGAAAAGCGGTGTTAAATTTTTTTCACTTGAATAATTTGATGTATATTTGCAAGCTGTAAATTATACGTAGAAAAATTTTATAACAAAATAACTAACAAAAATAACACATGCAAAGTAAAGGTTTTATCAGAGTGTTGGCTATTGCTCTTGTTCTTGTGTGTGCGTTTTATCTTTCATTCTCTTTTGTGACAAACCACTATGAGGGTGTTGCAGCAGAGTATGCAAAGGCTAAAGCGAACACTGAAGATGTGTCAAATGACGCTTACAAGACATATTACAAGCAATATGTTGACTCTCTTGCAAAGGAAAAAGTGTACTTGGGATATTACACTTTCCAGCAGGCGAGAGAAATGGAAGTGGGTCTTGGACTTGACCTAAAGGGTGGTATGAACGTAACTCTTCAGATTTCGGTTCCCGATATCTTGAGAGCTTTGTCAAACGAAAATCCTGATCCGAAATTCAATGAGGCACTGGCTATTACTGAAAAGCAACAAAAAAACAGTGCAGAGAAAGATTTTGTGTCGGCTTTCTGTCGTGAGTACAATAAGTTGGCTCCGGAAGGCAACCTTTATCAGATTTTCCGCGGAGTGGAAAGTCTTCAGGCAGGCGCATCCAATTCTGATGTAGAAAAGGCACTGAAAGATGAGGTTAACGCAATGGTTGATAATTCATACAACGTATTGCGTACACGTATCGACCGTTTCGGCGTTGTATCTCCTAATATTCAGAAACTTGAAAGTACAGGTCGCATTTTGCTTGAACTTCCGGGTGTAAAAGAGCCGGAACGTGTCATCAAGTTGCTTAAGGGTACAGCTAATCTCGAATTTTATGAAACTTATACAATCAACGACTTGCAGAATGCGTTGATGTCATTAAGCAATGCTACAGCTGCTCCTGCCGATACTACTGCCAATGACAGTGTGAAGGCAGAGCCTGCTAAGAACTTGGCTCAATTGCTATGGAGTGCGCAAGGTCGCGGCGGAGCATCTATAGGTCTTGTTGACGTTCGTGATACTGCTGCTGTAAACGCTATCATGAACTCACCGGAGGCAGCACGTCTGTTGCCGACAAACTTGAAGGCACGTTGGAGTGTGAAAGCAATCGATGAGAGAGGACAATATTTCGAACTTGTTGCATTAAAGACAGTACAAGGCAGACCGGTGTTGACAGGTGATGTTGTGACTGACGCAACAAGTGAATACGATAATATGCAAGGACAGGTAGTGTCAATGACGATGAATGATGAAGGTGCTCGTCAATGGGCGCGCATTACTCAGCAGAACTTGAATAAGTCTATTGCTATCGTTCTTGACGATCAAGTATATTCTTATCCTAATGTAAACAGCGTAATAGAGGGTGGACGTTCTCAAATTACCGGTAACTTTACTGTGGAGGAAGCTAACGACTTGGCTAACGTGTTGAAGAGCGGTAAGATGGTGGCTCGCGTTAATGTGGAAAGCTTGAGCGTTATCGGTCCGTCATTGGGTCAAGCTGCAATCGAGGCAGGTTTTGTGTCATTCATCGTGGCTCTTGTGCTGTTGATGATTTTCATGGTTGTAGTTTACGGTTGGGTACCGGGTCTAATTGCTAACATTGGCTTGTTCCTTAACTTGTTCTTTACAATGGGAATCTTGGCGTCTATTCAGGCAGTGCTTACATTGCCGGGTATTGCCGGTATCGTATTGTCAATGGGTATGGCAGTGGACGCTAATGTGCTTATCTTTGAACGTTCTAAGGAAGAACTTCGTGGAGGAAAGGGATTAAAAGCATCTGTTGCCGATGGCTACAAGAACGCATTCTCTGCAATCTTCGACTCTAACTTGACTTCTATTATCACTGCATTGATATTGTTGCTTAACGGTTCAGGCCCTATCAAGGGTTTTGCAACAACGTTGATTATCGGTATCGTTTGCTCATTCTTTACAGCGGTATTTGTAACCCGTCTCATAATGGAAGCAATTGTTAATCGTAAGAATGCTCCTAATGTTACTTTCAGTACATCTATTTCAAAGAATTGGATGCAGAATGTGAACTTTGACTTTATCGGTGCGCGTAAGAAAGTTTGGACCGTGGTTGCTATCCTTGTGATTGCAGTTGGTGTTCTTCTTGGTGTTCGCCGTTTGAGTCCGGGCATCGATTTCTCAGGCGGACGTAACTATACAGTGCAATTTGCTCAACCGGTAAGTACCGAGGACTTGAAGGCTAAATTGGCTCCGTTGTTCCCTGAATCAAACTTGAGTGTGATTACAATTGACAACGACACTAAGGTGCGTATTTCAACCAACTATAAGATTGATTCTACCGAAGATGGTGTTGATGATGAAATCATGCAAAAATTGTATGAAGGCTTGAAATCGGAGCTTAATGGTATGGATTATGAACACTTCAGTGTTGCCGATGAGACACAAGGTGTAACTTCTACTGAAAAGGTGGGGCCGAGCATTGCAAGCGATATGACCCGCGAGGCTTGTTGGGCAGTGTTCTTCTCATTGATAGCGATGGCTCTTTATATCTTGATTCGTTTCCGTAATGTGGCGTTCTCATTGGGTGCGCTTTGTGCAGTGGCATTCACAGCATTCTTGATGATAGGATTCTACGGATTGTATGGCTTATTCCCATTCTCTATGGAGGTTGACCAGAACTTTATCGCTGCAATCCTTACCATTATCGGTTATCAGGTTAACGATACTGTGGTGGTATTTGACCGCGTGCGTGAAACACGTTCATTGTATCCGAAGCAAGATTCTGTAGTTACATTCAACCATGCGCTTAACAGTACATTGGCACGTACCACAATGACTTCATTGAGTACATTGTTGGTATTGGTTGTAATCTTCATTCTTGGAGGTGAAACCATTCGCAGTTTCGTGTTTGCAATGTCTCTTGGTGTAATCTTCGGTACGCTTGCATCATTGTTCATTGCGTCTCCGGTGGCTTACTTGGTAGCTAATCGCAGCGCAAAGAAAGCAGCAAAATAAATTTGAATCCGTAACGGATTTATAAGTAATACATTAAATATCGGGGTGGGCTTTAAGTCTCTCCCGATATTTTTTTCTAATGCCGTTGATGTGAGTGTTTTCGTTAAGAAAATATTTAAAATTAAAAAGTTTTATTTACCTTTGTGATAAAGGTCAGCGCATAATTCTGCATACCGGAAATTAATCATAAAAGTATAAGGCAACGTCGTTTATACAATATCTGTTATGACACTACAACAGTTGGAATACATCCTTGCGGTCGACAAACATAGACATTTCACTAAGGCTGCCGAACAATGTTTCGTTACACAGCCTACGCTGAGCGCAATGATACAAAAACTTGAGGACGAATTGAAAGTGAAGATATTCGACCGAAATCAGCAACCTATATGTCCCACTCAGGTAGGAGCTTTGATTATAAGACAGGCTTGTGAAATATTGTCGCAAGTGGAAAAGGTGAAAACCATTATTGAGGAAGAGCGTCATGAGGTAGGTGGAAAATTCCGTTTGGGGATACTTCCTACGATAGCTCCGTATCTTCTCCCTCGTTTTTTTCAACAGATGATAAAGAAGTATCCCAACTTGGATGTGACGGTTGCCGAGATGAAAACTCCTGACATAAAAAGCGCATTGCTGACCGGAGAAATCGATGCCGGTATTCTTGCCGAACTTTCAGATATGGATATGTACAATCATACGCATTTGTTTTATGAACAGTTTTATGCTTATGTGTCCAGAAATGATGGGTTGTACGGAAAGAAGGTAATAAAGACAACCGATCTTTCAGGTGAACTATTGTGGTTGCTTGATGAAGGGCATTGTTTCCGCGATCAGATGGTGAAATTTTGCAGCATTAAATCGGCTCATGACAGCCGCTTGACCTACCGGCTTGGAAGTATGGAAACATTTATGCGCATGGTGGAAGGCGGTAAGGGGGTTACTTTCGTTCCTGAGCTTGCCGTGCATCAGATGAGCGATGCTCAGAAAGAACTTGTGCGTCCGTTTGCAATCCCTACACCGGCTCGGCGTATAATCATGCTTACCGATAAGAATTATATCCGACAGACTGTTATAGATGCCGTACAGGCTGAAATACAAGCATCTGTACCGAAAGATATGCTTGCGTTAAAGCCGTCTCAGGTGGCTATATAGATTCGGTCTATCGTGTCATAAAACCTATCAATTGTATTTTTTGTTATTCTTCGAAACGGTGCATATATCTTTGTACCGTAATAAAAAACAAAAGTATAACAATTAAAACAATAAAAAATTATGACACCGATTATCAATTCTCAACTACCGCAATTTAAAGTTCAAGCATTTCAGAACGGAGCATTCAAGACTGTAACCAATGAAGATGTATTGGGTAAATGGGCTATATTCTTCTTCTATCCTGCCGACTTTACCTTTGTTTGCCCCACAGAACTTGTAGACGTGGCAGAAAAGTATGAGCAATTCAAGGCTATGGGAGTGGAAGTGTATTCAGTGAGTACCGATTCACATTTCGTACACAAGGCATGGCATGACGCATCGGAAAGCATCCGTAAGATTCAGTATCCTATGCTTGCCGATCCTACTGGCGCATTGAGCCGTGCATTCGGCGTGTTGATTGAGGAAGACGGAATGGCATATCGCGGAACATTTGTAGTGAATCCGGAAGGTAAAATAAAGATTGCCGAAGTTCATGACAATAATATCGGACGTAATGCCGATGAACTATTGCGCAAAGTAGAAGCTGCACAATTTGTGGCATCGCATGACGGTGAAGTTTGCCCTGCAAAATGGAAAAAAGGCGAGGCTACATTAAAGCCGAGCATAGATCTTGTGGGCAAAATCTGATTATAGCGTTTTACGTAAGGCGTGACTTCAAAATGGAAATCACGCCTTTTTTAAAATTTTAAAAACCTCCTTTCTTAATCCCTAATGACATAACTATGTTAGACCAAAATATATTAGATCAGGTAAAGGCTGTATTCGCTCAGCTTGCCAATGATTTTACTTTTGAACTTGCCGTATCTCCTGAAAGGGCGGAATATGATGAAATGACGCATTTTATTGCAGATGTGGCATCTTGTTCCGAACGATTGTCGTGTAAACAGATTGCAGCGTCGGGTAACCTAATGGAATTTTCATTGCTGAAAGGTGAGAATACCACCGGTATTAAATTCAGAGGTATTCCTAACGGGCATGAATTCACCTCATTATTGCTTGCCGTGCTTAATGCCGACGGTAAAGGAAAGAATCTTCCTGATGAGGCTATTACCCGCCGAATAAAGGCTTTGAAAGGCAATATAAAGCTACAGACGTATGTGTCACTCACATGTACTAATTGTCCGGATATAGTTCAGGCATTGAATATAATGGCTTTGCTGAATCCTCATATTTCTCATGAGATGATTGACGGAGCACTATTCCAAGAAGAAGCCGAAGAGATGAAAATACAGGCAGTGCCTACTGTTTATGCTAACGGTGAATTGCTGCATGTGGGACGCGGAACGTTGGGAGAACTGCTTGAAAAGCTTGAAAAGACATTCGGAAACGATAGTGACAATGACAATGAATATGAACCCATGTATCGAGAATATGATGTATTGGTGCTTGGTGGAGGTCCTGCCGGGGCGGCTGCGGCGATTTATTCGGCTCGGAAAGGTTTGAAAGTGGCTGTTGTGGCTGAAAGTGTAGGAGGTCAGGTGAAAGAAACGGTAGGGATAGAAAACCTTATATCTGTTCCTTTCACTACAGGTGTTCAGCTTGCAGGGTCTTTACGTACTCATATTGGGCATTATCCTATTGAGGTATTTGAAAACCGACGTATAGATAAGGCGGAACTGAAGAACAACTTAAAAAAGATAACGGTAATCGGTGGTGAAGTCTTTGCTGCTCCTGCTGTTATTATTGCTACCGGAGCCGGTTGGCGCAGACTGAATGTTGAGGGCGAGAGCGAATATATAGGACGAGGGGTGGCTTTCTGTCCGCATTGCGACGGTCCGTTATATGAGGGTAAGCATGTGGCTGTAATAGGGGGTGGAAACTCAGGTATTGAAGCTGCTATAGACCTTGCCGGTATATGTAGGAAAGTGACTGTATTGGAGTTTGCCGATACACTGAAAGCAGATCAAGTGTTACAGGATAAAGTACGCAATCTTGACAATGTGCAAATATTCACATCTTCTCAGACTACACAGGTGTTAGGTGACGGCAGTAGGGTAACCGGACTAAATGTCTTAGATCGTAATACGGGAAAGGAACGTGAAATTGAACTTGACGGCTTGTTTGTACAGATAGGTTTGTCGGCAAATAGCAAGCCTTTCTGCGATGAACTGGAAACGACAAGAATAGGAGAAATCGTTGTTGATGCATTTTGCCGTACATCTCTTCCGGGTGTTTATGCTGCCGGGGATGTGTCAAACGTGCCTTACAAACAGATAATAGTGGCAATGGGAGAAGGGGCAAAAGCTGCTCTCTCGGCATTCGATGACCGTATACGCGGAGTTTTGTAGTGTTTATAATCGGTATCTATGGCAGATGTCATAATACCCAATGAGGCAGAGCTTATATTGAAACTCTGCCTCATTATTGTTTGTAGGATATTCGGTTTATTCTTTGTCGAACTTGAAGCCGGCATAAACACCGTCATAGCTGTTAAGCAATGATGTTATGGATGTAAGACTTGAACTTCCCGAATAGCTTGCGATACTGCTTACTAATTTCATGAGTTTTGTTGCATCGAACATAATGCTCAATGATGTGCCTTTGCTTACGTATGTGGTAAGCTTACCTAATTTCTTCAATTTGTCCAATGTGAGAATCATTGTACCTTCTTTTGTGCCTTTCTTGATGCTTCCGGTTAGTTTCTTTCCGTTTTTAAGCGTGATTGTGAGTTTTCCTTCTTTAGTGAACCGGAATGTGGCATTTTCCAATCCGGCTTTTTTGTAGAACGGTTTCAATTTGTTTTCGATAGTGGAAGCGGCAGCTGCACCTCCTGCCTTTTCAAGAACATTTTCACTCTTGAATGAAACAGAAGGACCGGAAGTTTTCCATGTACCTTCAAGGTCGGAAACTTCGAGGTTGTCTGTCTTCAGTATGTTGTCGATTACGTTGCCTGCATCTTCACCTGCAACGTTGGTAACGGTCTTCTTCAAGCTTTCCCAGTCAAAAGCCTGTGCCGAAGAGAATGACAGCATAATAGCTGCAATAGCAAGGATAGTTTTAATAGATTTCATGTATTCAATAAATTAAATGTGTTGTTCGTTAATTTTATGATGCAAAAATACATTTTTTAGCGGTAAAAAAATAGTATAATCTATAGAACCTGTTTAAATTTATTTGAAAATTAATTTTATGAAGAAAAAGATGCTAATCGGAGTTATTTATGACCGGTTATGAAAAGCATGTGAAATTGTATCATTTTGTTGAATTTATGGTGAAAATGTCGAAAAAAAGATGCCGTTAAATTTTTCAATGAAAGTTTTAAGTAATTTTGCAAAATATTTTTCGTCTTTGCGGAAAAACGGCTTTAAAGTTGTTTTAATGATTAGATGAGATTATTAACTAATAAATTTTACAATAAGAAACTTATGAAATTAAAGCATTTTGGTCTGTTTGGAATGCTGTGCTTATTGGCATTGTCTTGTTCCGATGATAAGGAACAATTTTCGGGCGATACCGGACAAGGACAGATTCAGGCGTCTTTTAAGGCAAACTATAAAGTTGCCTCACCAAAGGCTGCCGAAGGAGAGGCAGCGGCTGAATTAGAGTCGGTGTCTCCTGAAATTCAGAATTTTTCGGTGCATTTGGCTAAGAGTGACGGGTCTTATGACAAAACATGGGAAACCGTAGCACAGTTCCCTGTGGATGAGAAATTCTCTACAGGTGCTTATACGATGGAAATATGGTTCGGTGATATGGCGGAAGAAGGTTTTGAAAAACCATATTATTATGGAAGTACAAATTTTGAAGTGATAGATGAAGAGACTTCTACGCCATCTATTGAGGCTAAGTTGGGCAACACAATGGTGAGCCTTGCTTATACCGATGCATTTAAGAATTATTTTACCGATTATTCGGCAAAGGTTCATTCTTCGGGTGGTGCGTATATCGATTTTCCCAAAGATGAAACACGCCCTGCGTATGTAAAACCGGGAAAAGTGTCGTTTCAATTGTCTATGGAGAAGACTAACGGCTCAAAACTTTCTATAGAACCGGCTGCAATAGAAAATGCCGAGGCTTGTACACACTACCGTGTTACATTTGATGTGAATGGCGGTGAAGTGGGTGACGCTGTGCTTACTGTGACATTTGACGATTCTACAGAACAAGAGCCTATAGAGATTCCGTTGAGCGATGATTTGCTCACAGCTCCGGCACCTGTAATAACGGCTAAGGGCTTTGACAATAATACTCCATTGAATATTATAGAAGGTGATGATGCATCGGCATCGGTAGCTATCGTGGCGCAATCCGGTCTTGCTTCAGTAATGCTGACTACATCGTCGGAATTCTTGGCAAGTAAAGGTTTGCCGGCTGAAATAGATTTGATGGCTGCTACGGCAGAGCAGAAAGGCTTGCTTGCATCGCTTGGTCTTGGCTCTGATAAGGTTAAGGGATTGTGGAATAATCCTGATAAAATGGCAGTTGTCGACTTTTCGGGAATAATACCCATGCTATCGCCTTTAAACGGTAATTCAACTCACGTGTTCACAATCCAAGTAAAGGATGTCTATGGAAGAACCGCTGAAACACCTGCCGTACTCTCTGTAAATGCTCCTGCAGTCATATTTTCCATGAGCGATGCTCAAAAGAGCGAGGCAGGGTCGCTTGAAGGTGTGTTCAAACTTGAATTTAACGGTAATATGAATAACGTATCGTTCAAGGCTCTGAATGACTATGGTGTATATGAAGACGCGGCTGTTAAATCTACTGTGGATAATGGTGATGGTACATATATGGTGACTGTGGCTATCCCGGATAATACATCCAAAACCACCGTTAAGGGCTATTACAAGGGTGTGGAAAAGAGCAGTGTGGATGTAAAGATAGGTATGGCGTTCACTCTTTCTGCTAATGATTATGATGTGTGGGCTACAAAGGCGATTGTGAAGGTGAACGGGAAAATGCCTGAAAAGGTTATGAGCAATATTAAGGCAGTGTATGTTAATGGAACAGAAACCTCCAATTATACAGCTGATGCAGCATCTCTTTCATACACTGTGTATGGCTTGACACCGGGAACACAGAACGTAATCAAGATTGTGGCTGATGATGAAGGGGATACATCGGAGTCTTCAGTCAGTGTTTCGGCTGAAGCTGCAGCCCAAGTGGGTAATGCCGATATGGAAGGTTGGAATATCGAGACAAAAACAAAAAAGGCTGATTTTCTTGGCTCGGATAAGAAATATTACACATTCCATCCTTATAACAGCGGAGAAACCGATATATGGTGGGCTACCAATAATGATAAGGCACAAGGTGGCACTTATGCTCTCGGTATATGGTATGAAGGCTGTTTTGCGTCTTGCGCAAGTTATACGACCGATGTGCATGGTGGCAGTAAGGCAGCTTTGATATATGTATCGGGTTGTGGTGATAGTTATGCCAACACCAGCAGTACTTATGTAGGTGGAGCTATGGTGGGCAGCATGTGGATAGGCAACTTTGACAATAAGACTGTTACACAAGGTCATTCGTTTACTTCCCGCCCGTCTTCGTTGAGTTTCTGGTATAAATATACTCCTTACAATACCGATGCGTTTAAAGTGGTCGTGTCATTGCTTAGTGGCAGTGAAACCATAGCATCAGGAACTTATGAGCCGGCAGCGTCGTCTTCTGCAGATACAGAATATAAGCAAGCGACGGTTGAATTAAATTATTCGGTGACAAATAAGAAAGCTACCGCTATATGTGTACAGTTCCTTGCATCAAACAGAACGAATGTTGATTCAAAGGATTATTTTAAGATGGGAACAACGATAACTTATCCTGTGGTGGGTAATTGGACTGTTCACATGGGCAGTGTGTTGAAATTCGATGATATTGTGTTGAATTATTAAAACAGTGAGGGGTTAAGATATGAAAAAGATAACAAATATATTGTGTATAGCAATCCTTTCGGCAATATCCCTTGCGAGTTGCGACAAAGGATTTGACAATGTGGTTGAGGCTGAAGGGAAATTGTCTCTGAAAAATTTTGAGGCAACAGTTCAGAATGCAGAGGATGTAATTGAAAGCCGTTCAACCGATATAGATGTAAGTTCTTTCAGAGTAGTTGTGGTGAATAAATCCACAGGAGCAGAGGCTGGTTCATGGGTATATAATGCATTACCTGAAATTGTGGCTTTGCCGGTAGGGACTTATACTGTGAATGTATATAATAAAGAGTTGCAGAATGCTGCGTGGGAGTCTCCGTATTTCTACGGCTCGCAAGACTTCAGTATTAAAGAGAATGATGTTACTACGGTTGACCCTATTGTGTGTAAACTCGCTAACTTGAAGGTTTCTATTAAGTACAGCGATGAATTGAAGACTGCGATAGGAACCGGTGAGGACGTAAAGGTGAATGTTACAGTGGGAGAGAACAGTTCCCTTGACTACGCTTATGGTGAGACACGTGCCGGATATTTCCGTTGCGATAATGAAAATAAGAGTTTGGTTGCAACATTCTCGGGAACTGTAGAAGGTTATTATATTTCGGAATACAAAGTGATTAGCGATGTAGCTCAAGGGCAACATCGTATTATAACATTCTCGTTAAAGACTGCTCCTGATATTTCCGATGAATATGGTGCCGTGGGAACTACAGGTTTAACTCTTGATGCCACAGTAACTACCGTGGATATGACAAGCGATATCCCGGCTGAAGAAGAAACTATACAACCTGACGATTATATGACGGTGGACGAAACGGAATTGTCTTTCGGTATGCTTGCCTCAAGCAAGGATGTGTCAGTTTCTGCATCGGCAGAATGGACGGCTGCATCAAGCACAAGCTGGTGTACAGTAAGCCCTGCCAATGGTGCGAGCGGAACAACAACGTTGAAGGTGAGTGTTGCCGATAATACGGTTGAAATCGAGCGCACAGCTACAGTTACGGTGACTATGGGTTCTATCATCCGTGAAATAGCAGTAAAACAGGCTGCTTACAGTGAACAGCCGACGGCTGCTGCTCCTACTGTCACAAGTTCTACAATAGATTTGCTTGCAAGCAATACGGTTACGGCTGCTTCTAAGGTTGATGTAGATGTACTTGCTCCGGGTAAAATAGCTAATTTCTTTGTGAAAATAAATATGAGTGACGGAAATGGCGGAACTTTGGATTTATCATCGGTAAATCTTGCCAATGAATTTGATTTGTGCAATCCCGGAGAATACAAAGATGGCTTGGTTGGTTTGGGTTTGCCTGTTGAAGACGATGTTAAAGGCAAGACTGAAATGAAATTTGATATTTCAGGCTTTATGCCGCTGCTCGTAAATTATAGCGGAGACCATATATTCAATATAGAAGTTGTCGATGAACTTGGACAGTCGGCAAAAGCAACATTAACTCTAAAAGTAGAATAAGGCTATGAAGAAGTTTTTCAGTATAATATTAGCGATGGCATCTATCACTGCTGTTTCTACTTCATGCAGTGATGATAGGGTTTTGTCGACAGGTGAAGGCAAAGTGAATTTGTCGTTGACTGTAGACGATGACGTGACGATACTTTCTCGTGCAATATCTGATGCGGAATTGGCGTCTTTACAAGAGAACTGCAGAATATATGTGTATAGTTCCAAGGGACTTATACGCAAGTATCATGGAACTGATGAAGTACCTAACGAGATATGGCTTGTGAGCGGGGACTATAAAGCAGAAGCATGGGCAGGAGATAGTGTTTCAGCGTCTTTTGATAAGAAGTATTACAAAGGAAGTACAATGTTCACGGTATCTCCCTCGGCTACGGCTGAAGCTAAAATCAATTGCAAAATAGCCAATGTCGTGGCATCGGTAACATTTGATGCATCGGTGGCAAAGGTGCTTTCAGATTATAAGATGACCATATCCAATACCAAGGGAAGTCTTGAATTTGACGCATCCAATACAGGAGCAAAAGGATATTATATGATGCTTGACGGTGAAAATAAGCTCAATTACATTATCACCGGTACAAAATTGGACGGTAGCACTTATACCCAGACCGGCGAGATAAGTGATGTTAAGTCGGCTACCGAGTATGCTGTTACAGTTAAATTCACCGAGAAAGAATTTGACCCTGTGGGAGGTGCAATGTTTACCATTGAGGTAGATGAAAGTGAAGTAGAAGTAAACGACTCGTTTGAGCTCACAGCTGCGCCTAAGATTACGGCTAATTTTGATTTGACCCAACCTAAGGCAGGTGAGGCCGGAAGTTTCAGTAAGATGTCTATTTATGCGAGTGCAGTAGAGGAAATCACATCACTTGAACTTAGTGGTTTGAATAAATTGGGATTTACGCAAAGTGATGTAATCTCTTATATGGATATGACCGATATAACCAAGCAGGAATTGTCTGATTTCGGTATAGAAATCAAGTGCCCTTTTGCGACCGAGGAATATCCTGATGGTGATAAGCGTGCAGCGAAAATCACATTTACCGCAGAGTTGCTCAATTCTCTTGGAAATGGTTCCTATTCTATAGGAATTAAGGTGGGCGACAATAAGGGTAAGTATCGTACGGCTACATTTAATCTTGAAGTCAGTGATGACGCTGTTAAGACAACGCAAGTGGCTGATGCCGACGTGTGGGCTACAAGAGCTGTTCTTACTGCAACATTGGCAAAGGAAAATGCTACAGGAATCGGAGTGGAATACCGTACAGGCAGTGGCGATTGGAATAAGATTTATGTTGAGACCGAAGCTGCCCGAAGTACATCTTTCACAGTAGAACTTACAGAACTTACACCCGGAACGAAATATGAATATCGTGCATTTGCCGATAATGACGGTGACGGTAATCCGTTCACCTCGGGAACTATATATACCTTTACAACTGAAACAGCATCTCAATTGCCTAATTCGGGATTTGAGGATTGGTGTCAGCCGGCCAAGGTGGTGTTGCCTGCTGCAACCGAAGGAACGTTGTATTGGGATAGCGGTAATCACGGTTCTGCCACACTTGGAAAGAATATCACCAATAAAGATGAATCGGTGAAGAACAGCGGAAACTATTCGGCTAAGCTGCAGTCTCAATTTGTAGGGCTTGGTGTGATTGGAAAGTTTGCTGCAGGAAATATCTTTACCGGTAAATATCTTGCTACCGATGGAACCGATGGCGTATTGGGATTCGGCAGAAGTTCGTTTACGTCTCGTCCTAAATCGCTTTCCGGTTATGTGAAATATAATCCTTCGGCAGTGGATAATATAACCAATGATGCCAAGGCTAACGGTTGCGTTGAAGGTGCGAACGATAAGGGACACATCTATGTGGCTCTGCTTACCGATTATACCGAGACTTACAGCGACAACACATACCCGATGATTATCAAAACCAAGACGTCTGATCGCAGATTGTTTGACAAGAACGGAAGTAATGTGATAGCTTACGGTGAATGGACAAGCCAAGAGGCTACAAGCAGCGATAATACGATGACGCCGTTTGAAATTCAACTCACCTATAAGCGTACCGATGTTAAGCCTTCGGCTATCCTTGTAGTTTGCTCGGCAAGTTATTGGGGCGACTATTTCTCAGGTGGTGAAGGCAGTGTGATGTATATAGATGATTTCACGTTGAATTATTAATGAAAAAAAGGAACGTAATACTGATGTTTTTCTTTGTGATGGGGGTGCTTGCATCCTCATCACAGGAAAAATTCAAGCGCAATCTTGAATCGGTCAATTTCATTCCTAAAGGGCAATGGATAACCGGTGTGAGTGTGAGTTACAGCCAGTCCAATCAAGATAATTACCAGTTTCTGATAATAGAGGGTATGGACGGTGATATTTACTCGTTCAAGGTAAGCCCCACGTTGATGTATGCTTTCAAGGATAACCTTGCCATAGGTGGAAAATTCGGTTATTCAAGGTCTCGCAGCAATTTGGATAATGCCACTATAGTAATAGATTCGGAAACCGATTATACTGCCGATAACTTCTATATGATTACTCAGGACTATTCGGCTATGGGGGTATTGCGCAATTATTTCAGTTTCGGACGTTCCAAGCGTTTTGGTATGTTTGGCGAGATGCAGCTTGAACTCGGTTTAGGGCAGTCGAAGCTGCGTAATGGTACGGGTGAAGACTTTACCGGTACTTTTCAGGATCATTTTTCGCTAAATGTGGGTATTGCTCCCGGATTGGTTATGTTCTTGAACAATTACTCTGCAATAGAGGTGAATGTGGGTGTGCTGGGATTCTCCTATAAGCATACCAAACAAAAGACCGACCAAGTGTATGTGTCAAGTTACAGTTCTACCAATGCGAATTTTAAAATAAATATATTTTCCATATCATTCGGTGTGTTGTTCTATTTGTAACTGATTTAGAGTATGCTTAGGAAGATAATATTTGTTTTGTTGGTGTCAATCCTAATTCCGGCTGCGGCATCGGAGGCGGATAGTCTTGCGGTGATACCGGAAACCAAGAGGGTGGTGGCAGGCGACAGCATTGTGTCGATGATTGTTCCTCATGCACCTATAGTCGTAAAAGATTCGATAAATGACCATAGCCGTGTGATAGTGGGCAAGGATACAATAAGTGTGATATTGCCCGGAAAGAATTACAGCCGTTTTGACCGAGGTTTACTTAATTATCTGTTTGTTCCCAAGGGGCAGTGGGTGATAGGAGCTACGGCTTCTTATGGGGAATTTGATGCTGAGGATGTGCGCGTACTGTCTTTTATGAAAGATTTTGATTTTAAAGGAAAATCGATGTCGGTAAAACCGTATGCGGCTTATTTTTATCGCAGTAATCAATGTGTGGGTCTGAAATTGGGTTTTTCCCGCGATATATTTAAACTTGGCAGTTTGAGTGTAGACTTTGATGATGATATAAACTTTACGTTGAAAGATGTGGAGTATTCTTCGGAGAACTATGCGGCTGCACTTTTTTACCGCTTTTATGTAGGACTTGACAACAACCGTCGCTTTGCAGTGTTTAATGAGGTTGATTTGGCTGTGTCGGCGGGTTATGGGAAATTCTTGCGCTATTATAATGAAGAACCACGCGATACGCGTACCAAGTCCACTGAGGTTAATCTGAACTTTTCTCCGGGACTGTGTATTTTTGTGCATGAACATGTGAGTTTCAATATGTCGTTTGGTGTATTCGGTTTATACTTCAAGAATGAAAAGCAGACCACCAATAGTGTGGAAGAGGGAAAACGATTTTCCAGCGGAGCTAATTTCAAGTTTAATATTTTCAACTTGAACATGGGTATTGCTGTGCATATATAATAATGGGCTGATTATGAAGAAAGTGATACTGCGTTATATTTCCTGTGTTGCAGCAGCTGTTGCTATTGCTATGGTGATGACAGGTTGCTTGAAGAATGATATACCTTATCCTACAGTAAAGGCTGCTTTCCTGTCGATGGCGGCTGAGGGGGAGGTTTCAGGAGCGGTAATCGATGAGTCGGTTCGTAACGTAACTTTAAATCTTGGAGAAACCGTTGATTTGACCAATGTGAAGATTCTCACCTATGAAGTGACTGAAGGAGCTAACCTGTCACATGTGATAACCAACGGCATAAATCTTACAGAACCGTTCAGTGTGGTGCTTACGCTGTATCAAGAATACTTTTGGACTATTACAGCCAATCAGATTATAGAACGCCATTTTACCGTAGAAGGTCAAGTGGGGGAAAGTATTATCGATGTACCCGGGAAGCGTGCCATTGCTTATGTGACAAAGAATGCGGGTGTGTCGGAGGTGAAAATCACATCGTTGAAATTGGGACCGGCAGGTATTACGACGATGACACCTGATTATATAGGTAAAACAGTGAATTTTGCCGGTGGCTCTATAGATGTAGATGTGACATACCACGGTAAAACTGAGAAATGGAAACTCTATGTAGAAACCGCCGATGCCGATGTATCTATAACGTCAGCCGATGCTTGGACCAATGTGATATGGGCGTATGGCTCGGCTGAAGAAGGCAAGTTGAACGGTTTTGAGTACAGAAAGGCAGGAACCGAGACGTGGGAAAAAGTACCTGAGACGTGGATTACGGTTAATGGAGGTACTTTTACTGCGTGTATACGCCATTTGGCAGCCAATACTGTTTATGAGGTGCGAGCGTTCAGCGGAGATGCTTATACTTCGGCGGTGGAATTGACTACAGGCGGATTCTATGAAATTCCCAATGCGTCTTTTGATAACTGGTGGAAAGACGGTAAAGTGTGGTGTCCTTGGACTGAGGGCGATACTCCTTATTGGGGTACGGGAAACAAGGGTGCGACAACACTTGGAGACAGCAATACATTTCCGTCATCGGATACATGGGACGGCGGTCCCGGATTCAGTGCCGAATTAGATACGAAATTCGTGGGTATAGCTACCGTGGGTAAATTGGCGGCAGGAAATATGTTCTCAGGCGATTATGTCAAGACCGATGGCACTAATGGTATACTTGATTTCGGGCGGGAATGCCATGAACGTCCTACTCGTCTCAAAGGGTATTGGAAATATAAGAGTGTACCGATAAGTCATTCTTCTTCGGATGATTACAAGTATATGATAGGGCAGCCTGACACAGCTAACATTTATGTGGCATTGACCGATTGGACTGCACCATATCAGATTAGGACAAATCCTAAAAACAGACAATTGTTTGACAAAAATGCCGATTATGTAATTGCTTATGGGGGAATACAGTCGGGAGAGACTATCCCTGCATGGACCGAATTCACTATAGAATTGGAATATAGGGATACGCATAGAGTTCCTAAGTATATTCTTATCGTGAGTTCGGCGAGCAAATACGGTGATTTCTTCACAGGAGGTTCGGGTAGTACGTTGTTTATCGACAACTTCAGTCTTGAATGGGATTATGAATGATATTTTGTGGAGAATTGCAGCAGAATTGTACGAATTTTATTAACTTTAGCGCAGAAAATTAAAACAATAACTTATTACCAATTATAGTTTAATAACTAACACACAATTATGTTTACAAAGAACCGGTTCTGTGCAGTGCTGAGGACATTGATGTGTACAGCTCTGTTTAGTGTTGCTTTTGCAGGTCATGCAGAAGTGGATATGTATGATATTGCCGATATGGGTTATTTACGCAGCCCAATGGAGGCAAAGAGCGGCATTGTACTGACGAATAATTATTTTTCGGAAATATATTTGCTGAAAGACGGCAAACTCTCGACAATGGTTAGCGGTCGGGGTTGCGGAATCTATACCAAGATGAGCAAGGATAAGACGCTTGTAGGTTTCAAAAGTATAAATGATGAGGATATGCAAGCACCGGCTGTCTTGAATGTACTCACCGGCAAGGTTACCCTTCTTGAGGAATACAGCCGGCAGTGCGGGCAGGTGTCATTCAGTGATGACGGTACTATGGCTTATACCGTAGGAAATAACCTTATTATCAGGAAAGGGGAAGAACGCAATAGCTATGACTTGGGCTTTTATACCAATATTGCCAATATTTCGCCTGATGGTACGCAAGTGGCATATAGTAATATCGATGGAAGAATGTTTATAATAAATCTGTTGTCAGGAAAGAGTGAACAGATTGATGTGCCGGGCGGATATGATGGAGTATGGTCGCCGGATGGCAAGAAATTGGCAGTGCAGACAGCTCAAGGTACGTTTTCCGTTTTAGACAGGAGTGATGATAAAATTTACAATATAGGTAAAGGTGTGTCGGTGTCATGGGCAAATAATTCCAATGAATTGGTCTATACTACGATAGAGGGCATAAACGAAATGCAAGTAACGGGTAGCAGTATCAGAAAAGTGAATTTTGACGGAACTAATTCGGTTGCATTGATTGCTTCATCGGAAGATATGCCTACCGATGCCGTGATAACATCCGACAATAAACTGCTTATACCGTATTCGACAGGAACAAAAAGGGGCTTGATGATGCGTACATTGCCGGTTGCTGCTATAACTCCGCATTCTGTTACATCGGTATCAGATCAATCACTGTTTTCTATAAGTGAAGAGTCTTTTGGAGAGCGTTTGGATGACATTTGCGATTCTCCTGTTGCCGTACGCAATGAAATAGAGCCAAAGGCTTTTCAGCAGAAAATAGGAGCACTCGATATACCATATTTGAGCCAAATCTATGATGTGCCGGCTGTGAATGGCTGTACAAAGTGGGGATATGTGGCATGTGCGCCTACTTCGGCTTGTATGTTCCTCGGGTATTACGGTCTTCTTGATCCTGTTGCATTGGCTTCTCGTTATTCGGGGAAAGGTATTACATACTATGCTTACCATGTGGGAAGTGTATATACCAATCAGGCAGGAACAAAAACTTTCAGTGCAACGGCTTCGGGTAACGGATGCAGTAGTATCCCGGGTGCGTATGGTTATATGTGGAATACGGCATCACCTCAATCTCATATCGAGAACTTCATGAAACTTAATGGATGTACTTCAGCCGGTAAAACGTATGATGGCGGTACGGCATGGTCTAAATTTCAATCGGAGGCTACCGCCGGACGTCCATATATAATATGTGTAAAATTAGGTTCTAATGGTCACGTCATTCTGGGATTCGCCACTAATTGCAAATACCGATCTGCAACCGGATTCTCTGAACAGACAGGTTCTTTTGTGTGTCATGACCCTTATGGCGATTATAACGATTCCTATTGGGCTGACGGCGACGGACAGCATTCAACTTATGATTGGGTAGGCTATAATAACGGACAAGGTAATATAGGCGTGTATTATTGGAGTGTGTATGCTATACCATCTACAACTCCGGTAGAACCGGGTGAACCAAAATTGGAGGTGGATAAGAAAAATATTACATTGACCGGAGTGTATAAATCTTCTGATGTAATTTATACTGATGTGAAGGTTACCGGAGAACTGTTGTCTAATAGTATCAATGTAACAAGTTATACACAAGCAGTCAAAGTATCAAAATTATCGGATTGGAACGATGTTACCGGAGGAACAATTCGCTTAACGCTGAACACAAATTTCAGACAAGGAGTTGGCACTTATACTAACTATGTTGCAGTTGTGAGTGGTGAACATAGAGTGGAAATAGGAACCACTGTTAATTTGACTGAAAACGGTACAAATGCGATCGATAATGTAAGTATAGATGAAAATGTTTCTGTTGAATACTATAATTTACAAGGGGTGCGTGTGATAAATCCTGAAAAAGGTATATATATCAAACGCCAAGATGGAAAGGCTACAAAAGTCGTGCTTTGATGGGGATTACCCTTATCGATTTCTGAAATACCGATGTATGAAAAAGAAGAGGCGCACTGTTAACGGTGCGCCTCTTCTGATTGAATTTATATAGTCTTGTTTTATTATAAATTGCCGGATAATTATAGTTGAGGACCTGCGGCAACAAGAGCCTTACCTGCTTCGTTTGTAGTGTACTTGCTGAAGTTCTTGATGAAACGTCCTGCAAGATCCTTAGCCTTTTCTTCCCATTGAGCAGCGTCAGCGTAAGTGTCGCGCGGGTCAAGGATATTAGGATCAACTCCCGGAAGAGCAGTAGGCACTTCAAATGAGAAGTAAGGGATAGTCTTGGTAGGAGCAGCATTGATGCTACCGTCAAGGATAGCGTCGATGATACCGCGTGTATCCTTGATAGAGATACGCTTACCTGTACCGTTCCATCCTGTGTTTACCAAGTATGCCTTAGCACCGTTAGCTTCCATCTTCTTCACCAATTCTTCTGCATATTTAGTAGGGTGCAATTCAAGGAATGCAGCACCGAAGCATGCAGAGAAAGTAGGAGTAGGTTCAGTGATACCGCGTTCAGTACCTGCCAATTTAGCAGTGAAACCACTCAAGAAGTAATATTTAGCTTGTTCCGGGTTAAGGATTGAAACCGGAGGAAGTACTCCGAATGCGTCAGCTGAAAGGAAGATAACTTGCTTAGCAGCCGGACCCTTAGAAACAGGCTTAACGATGTTTTGAATGTGGTCGATAGGATAAGAAACGCGAGTGTTTTCTGTAACGCTCTTGTCAGCGAAATCGATCTTGCCGTTAGCGTCAACTGTTACGTTCTCAAGAAGAGCGTTGCGCTTGATAGCGTTGAAAATATCCGGTTCTGATTCCTTGTCAAGGTTGATAACCTTAGCATAGCAACCGCCTTCGTAGTTGAATACACCTTCATCGTCCCAACCGTGTTCGTCGTCACCGATAAGTTTACGCTTAGGATCGGTAGAAAGGGTAGTCTTACCTGTTCCAGAAAGACCGAAGAAGATAGCTGTACTCTTTTCTTCCATATCGGTGTTAGCTGAGCAGTGCATTGAAGCGATACCTTCAAGTGGCTTGAAGAAGTTCATCATAGAGAACATACCCTTCTTCATTTCGCCGCCGTACCAAGTATTGATGATAACTTGTTCCTTAGAAGTAAGGTTGAATACTACTGCTGTTTCAGAGTTTAGACCGAGTTCCTTGTAGTTTTCAACTTTTGCCTTAGAAGCGTTATATACGATGAAGTCAGGTTCGAATGTTTCAAGTTCTTCAGCTGTAGGGCGGATGAACATGTTGGTTACGAAGTGAGCTTGCCATGCAACTTCAACGATGAAGCGCACTTTCAAGCATGTAGCTTTGTTTGCTCCGCAGTAACCGTCAACAACGAACAATCTTTTGTTAGACAATTCTTTCTTTGCAATTTCTTTTAGGGCTGCCCAAGTTTCTTCAGTTACAGGCTTGTTGTCATTCTTGTATTCATCGGTAGTCCACCACACTTTGTCTGCGCTGTAAGCGTCCTTAACGATGTATTTGTCCTTAGGAGAACGTCCGGTGTAGATACCGGTCATCACGTTCACTGCTCCAAGTTCAGTTTCCTGACCTTTTTCGAATCCTTCAAGACCTGCTTTTGTTTCTTCTGCGAAAAGTGTTTCGTAAGAAGGGTTGTGTACAATCTCAGGGGTGCCTTCGATACCGTACTTAGTTAAATCAATCTTTGTCATTACTTTTTTTGTATAATTAAGAAGTTAATAAATTCTATCCAATAAACGGAATTTCTAAATTCCGGTGCAAATTTAGCTGAAATTTTTTGAATCATAATAATATTATGGAAATTTTTCTGCAATTAAAATGTGAAGAATTTATAACAGACCTCAGAAGTGTGTTTAAATTACACATTGTCAACTCCTAAATATGCATATTGAGAGAACTTATATGATATATATGTAACGCTATTTAGTGTTCTAATGTTCGGAGTAGACTTGTTATTCCGTTTTTTTTGCCTTTTTTTGTGGTTTTTGAAAAATGTACCGAAAAAGTTTGCGGTTAACGAAAAAATGTGTACCTTTGCAACGCAAAAGCCCAGATGGCGGAATCGGTAGACGCGCTGGTCTCAAACACCAGTGGGGCGACCCATCCCGGTTCGATCCCGGGTCTGGGTACTGAAAGCGGAGGAAGTTGAAAAACTCTCTCCGCTTTTATTTTTTCCCTCTAATAAAAGAATGAGGCGCATCAACATTCCGATTGATGCACCTCATGAGTGTTTACTATATGGTTTTTATCAGGTTATTTGATTACAACCTTGAAGTTTTTGTCGCCGATTGAAACGATATATATGCCGGCATTCAGCGCCATTGTTTCCATATCATTTTCAACAGTCTTGCTTACGACGGCTTGTCCGCTTACGAGATAAACGTTCAATTGTTCGCCTGCGTATCCTATTACTTTCAGCATACCGTTGTTGGCATAAACAGCCTTGTTGTCGGTTATATCTTCAATGCCGGTTACCGGGTTTTCTATCGTGACAGCATCAGTTGTCAGAGATTCGCCTGTTTCGTATAGAGCCGATACTGCATAAGAATATAGCATGTAGCTGTCAGCCATGTCGGAATCGGTGAATGTGGTCGATGTCTTATCTTCGATTGTGGCAATTTTCTTTTCATCGCGATATACGTTGTATCCGGTGTGAACAAATTCTATGCTTGCCGGTTGGAATTTAATATCGTCGATAGCAAATGCCTCACTTGCCGTAACAGAACCATCGTCACATACGTGGATCGCAAAATACTTGGCATTTTCAGGTAGTGTGAATGAGTATTCTTTCCATGAAGTAGATTTGTCAACAATCTTATCACCAATTGCAGTAAAACTTTCTACATTGTTATCGGTAGTTGAGTAACATATTTCAAATGTTGTTCCATAGCTTGAATTCCAACTGTAATTGCAAACATTGAGGGAGATCGTTTGACCTCCGGCTACTTCAGGAGATATAGCCCAATCATTACGATAAGAATAATAAGAGTTATTCTTAATTGAAACAAGATAGTTATTACCGCTTAGTGGATTGAATTTGCTGTTACTTGAAGTTAGGAATGCCATAGCGCCTGAAGTTTCAAAATACGCATAATCATAAGTCTTAGCACCGTCACCGTCAACAAATTTCCAGCCTGCAAAAGGTTCTGTTGAACCTACTTCCCAAGTTTCAAAACTTTCGGTTTGTACCGGTTGAATTTCCACTTCAGGAACAACCGGAGCTGTCCAACTTAAAACTACCGTATATGGGTCTGCTGTATCATTAGCTTTCAAGTCGGTAGGAACCGGCAGGTCATTGGTGTTTACCGGAACGGTTACCGCTGCTGTGTTGTCATCTTTATTCAAGTCATTGGCAAATACAACTTCTGCACTAAATTCAAGTTCCTTACCTGCCACAAATGGGGTAGCTGTGTAAGAGAACACTACATTAGCTGTTGTTTCAGATGCTAATTCTTCACCATTGATGCTCGCTATTTCTTCGCCGTTGCAGGATAGAACCACTTGATAACCGGTAGTTGTATTTACGCCTGTATTCTTAATGCTTACGGCGATTTCAGCCGATTTTCCTACGTTAAGAGTTGCAGGAGCAGTGATTCCTGTAACAGCCAAGTTGTAGGTAAGGGCATCCTTTATAGTGATGTTGTCGATAGCTGCATTATAACCGTATTGTCCGGCAACGCCCTTGAATGAAAGTTGAAAATCCTTGGCAACTTGTTCTTTGGTAAGATCAAAATGATATTTAGTCCAGCCGGTAGTTTCACCTTTTATTGCAATACCTTCTCCAAGTGCAATATATTCACCATCTATAAGCAATTCCGGAACTATGTTGGTTGTATAAGAACAATCTGCAGAGTGGTAAATGTAGAATGAAAGACGAGGATTTTGCATATCGCTTACATTAATAATAGGTGAGATTAAGCGAGACTCAGCGTAAGAATCCGTATTGAATTTGGCAAATGCTCCGGAACCATCTTGGTCGGCTGTTATTTCAGGGTTATAATAGGAGCTTGGTGTTGTACTCCATCCGTTTCCTTGTTGCCATGTACTTGTAGTATAGTAAGGACTGTAGTTGCTGAATGATTCGGCATATTCACCCGTATAAGGATTACCAACCAATAAGCCGTTACTTGAAGTGCCGGCAGAGCTTCCTCCTTCATTAATAGCAGTCACTGTATATGAAATCAGGTCTTGACCTTCACCTTCCTTAGTGTAGGTGTCGGTTATGGTACATACGGTGATACCTTTTGCGATTTCAACGTTATCACTACGAGTAATAGTGTAAGTCACATTCTCGGGGATAAACAATTCCGATGTACTTGTGCCGGTGGTAACAGCATCCCAAGTGATGGTTTGACCCTCTTCGGTTTCGGTAAGAACCACATTTGCAGGAGCTGCCGGTTTGCTGAACGATAAAAAACCGTTTTTGGTGGCTTCTGCACCTTCGCCGGCTGTATTTACGCAGATTACTTTATAAGCGTTAGAACCTGTAGCCGGTGCGTTGTCGGTATATTCTACTGTTGCGCCCGGAGTTTGTTCTCCCATATCGGCAATCTTTTCTGTACCGCGATATACCATGATATTGGTGATTTCAGTAAGGTCAGCACCACTATTGGTCTTGTCAGGAGCAGTAAATGCCAGTTTCATTACAGCCTTTGCTTCTTCAACAGCAGGAGTGGCAGTAAATGCACTTACTGCAGCCGGAGCAGCAGCTAAAAGTCCTGCCTCTATTGTTATGTCATCTACATAGATAGCTCCTTGGTTTGCCTCAGCTGTTAAATGAAGACCAATATAGTATGTACCGTCACTTGTTACAGAAATTTCGCCATAATACGCATTTTTTACTTTTTCTGTAAGTACAATTTTTTCGGTTACGCTTGTATTCATTGCATCTGCTGTTGCTGCATTACCCAAAAGAACCTCAAGATTATTTGTATATCCTGTTACACCGATTGCATTTATTGAAAATTTGTAAGTATAACCGGCTTTAAGTTCTAAAGCGGGTGTTATCATCCATTCATCAGCTCCATTATCGGTCGAACCTGTATAACGCCCGGCGGAACTCCATGTTATCGGGTCATAACTTGCGAGAGTCCACGTATTACCATCGCTATTTGCATCGATTATAGTAAGTTCTGATAAATCATCGAACCATTGTGTGTACGGAGGGGTTGTTGTTTCCTGTCCGTTCACTGCCGCACTCCCCAATGCGAGGAATGCGGCAATAATTAGACTTTGTTTTTTCATATCGTTTTTTGATTATAGATTATTTGATAACAACTTTAGTTGTTGTACCGTCTATGCTTACAGCATAAACACCGCCCGGAAGGCTGATTGCCTTGATGTCGCTTCCGATGATGCCTTGATAGTAGTTGATACCGTTTACGGCATTTACAGAAACGGCTTTGCCCTCAGCATTCTTGATGTATAGGGTGTTGCCTTCAACGAAAATCATGTGCAGTGATTCCAGTTCTTCTATTCCTGAAGTGCCTATAACGGTTACTTCATTGGAAAGAGCCGATTCACCCTTGTCGTAGATTGTAGACACCTTATATGTGTAGCTCTTGCCGTTTTCCAATTTTCTTGAATCGGTGTAAGCGAGGTCTTCCACAATAGATGATGTAATCAATTCGTTGTTGCAATACACGTTAAATCCTTGAAGTTCAAGCAACATAGGTGTCATGCTTTCATACTCGATGTCGTCTATGAATAGAGCAAATTGCCCATAGCCTACATAGTTGATAGCGAAGAATTTGGCTTCTTCGGGAAGCGTGTATGAATACTTGACCCATGAGCCGTAAGGAACTTTTTCCAAATCGCTAAGCGGCTTGAAACTTGTGTATGTGCTGTCGGTTTCAGAGTAGCAGAAGTAGAACGGTTCTTCACCGTACCACATAGATGGGGTCTTAGCATAGAACGAAACCGTCTGTCCGCCGTTGATACGTGGGGAAATCAGCCAGTCGTTGTTTTGCCCGCCTACCGAAGCGAAAGCAACAGCCATTTGATTGCCTGAGAACGGTGTCCAAAGTTTGTGGGTAATGCCTGCCTTTGTCGGATTGAAAGCCATGAAAGCCATTTGAAGGCAAGCATTAGGATATTCATAAATTCCTGTTTCAGATTGAGAATTGGAGATACCGTAGGTTTCCAATGCATCAATATCTGTCAGTGTCCAATCATTGAAGTCGGTGATGGTGAACGCTTCGAAATTCTCAAATCCCTCGGTTGTAATGCCGTCGGCAGAAGATGAAGCCGGTTCGCTCCAAGTCAATTCCACTTTACCGTTGCTTATTACGGCGTTAAGGTCGGTTACTCCCGGCAATTCAGGAGCAGGGATTTCAATGGTCTTTTCTTCGCTCTTGTTGTTGCTTAGGTCTTCATCGTTGGTAGCGGTGACTTCAGCCATATATTTAAAGATACTTCCGGCATCGATAATAGTGGCACTTACCGGGAATGTGAAAGTTTCCTCTTCACCGAATGCCAGTGTCTTGATGCCGGCAGCTTCCTTAAATATTTCTCCATCGCGGTAAAGAACTACCTTGTATCCGCTTGCCTGTAGCGCACCTTGATTGCGAACCGTAACGGTGATGTCACGTGAAGTACCTACAGCCAGACGTTCGCTCAATTCAAAGTCGGCTATGCGCAAGTCGTTGTCCAATACACTTGTTACGGCGATATTGTCGAGGTGCATATTATATCCTGTTCCACTTGTTCCACAGAATGCGATTTGGAATACTTTGTCGGCAACAAATTCGTTCAAAAGAATTTCATATTTGTACCAACCGTTACCATTAATTAGTAATAGAGGCTTTTCTGTCAGATTAGTATATTTACCATCAACAAATACCTCAGGTTGGATAATGTCTTGGTCGGTTGACCATCCGTTTTCCAAATCAGGATTATAGTAATGGTGCATCCAGAAACTTAATACCGGATTTTTCAAATCACCCTTTTGCAATTTCGGAGAAAGAATACGTGAAGCAGCCCAAGGTGTATTACGTGTACAGGTAACAAGACCGTTGTCTCCGTCTTGTGCCGATACTACAGGATTTTCACCTTTTGTCACCACTTGCCAGTAAGGAATAGCTCCCGGATTCAAACTTTCATTTACAACTTCAATAACCCAAGGTCTTGTTTCAACAGCTCCACCCTTGAATGATTCGTGGTATTCACCTACGTAAGGATCGCCGTAAATGATAAACATTGTTTTGGCTTTGGCTGAAGTTCCTGCTTCGTTTACGGCTTCAATTTCGTAGAATACGTTCTTTTGTCCTTCGGTGGTATCGATTGTGGTATCAACAAAACGTGTTTCAGACAGACCGGTAACGACAACAACACCGTCATTACGTGTTATTGTGTAAGTAAGTTTGCTATAATCAAGACTACCGCCGTTAACACCTTGCGCCGGAGCTTCCCATGTTACGATTGCTTCTTTGCCGTTCTCAGTAGAGTGTACAGGTTTGGTAGGAGCTTGCGGTGCGTCGATACCTGCCCAGCATTTCACTTCGATAGGATTACCGTCTCCTGATGAATTGCTGCATACAATCTTATAGGTGTTGAATCCTTGCTTGGCTTCGATGTCGTCAAATGTCAATACTGTGCCCGGAGCAGTAGTGCCATAAGATTTGATTTCGGTGTTGTCGCGATAAACAGTGATTTTAGTGATTTCATTCAATGTATTACCTGAGAAATCTTTTGTAGGAGCAGTGAATGTCACTTTAGTGGCAAGTGCTGCGTTAGGAGCAGGAGTTACGGTAAACTCTTCGGCAAGACCCGGAGCCGTTGCCGCCGGTCCGTTCAATACTTGAACATCGTCAAGATACAACCAGTATTCGCCACGTGTGGTTGTAGCATGGAATGCGATGAAATAAGCTCCGGTTTCGGTGATGTTTTCGATAACAGCCTCATATTCTTGGTATTTATCGTGAGGATAAGGCTGATCTTCTATGATTGTAACGGTTAAATCGGATATTTCCTGACCTCTACCCATTTTCACTTCCATACGTTCAGGATAAAGGAATCCACCGTAAGAACGTGCTTTGAATTTCAGTTTGTAGGTCTGTCCTGCTTCAAATTTCACCGCAGGAATCAACAGGTAATCATCGGCTTGATTGAATGTGTCATATTTATAAGCGGCACATTGATATTGCTCATACCATCCCCAGAATCCGTTGTCTTTATTGGCATTGTAGATTATACAATTCATATAATCTTCCATTGTGTCAAATGTGATGCTGTAGGGGATTGCGCGAGGTTCGCCGAAAGCCACTTTATTGGATGTGGCAACATCTCCTTCAACGCCTTTGTAGAATCCCACCACTTCGTAGTAGTAGCTGCGATATAGGTCGCTTGCAATGGTTTCGCTCCAAGTGTTTCCGTCTACGTCTTCGCCTACCAATACGTTATCGGGCATTCTGTAGATGTTGTAGTAAAGCAAGTTGGGCTTTATTACACCGCCATGTGCGCCGGTTGTCGGAGTATCCCATGTAAGGGTAGCGGTATTGCCGTCTTTAGACAAAGTGAGGTTTCCTACCGCCGCCGGTCCGTCAGTACCGATGAAGATGTTGATTTCTTTCTTTTGACTTTTGCCTAAGGTAGGGTGTGTTGCCATAGCCTCAAGCTTGTGTGAGCCGTTTTCAAGGGTGACTTGTTGTGTTACTGTAGCACCCGGTGCAGCCGAAAGTGAGAACAGCAATTTGTCATTGTCGTAAACAACGATTGTTACATTTCCGGTAATGGCAGTGCCGTTAATGTCGGTTGTAGGAGCAGTTACTGAAATCGTGCCTGTACTGGCTTGTTCGAAATCGGCTGTGAAATTTTCAACGTCGTTCAATTTGTACTCGTTTTCAGCACGTGGAATGTAAAGACATGTGAACATTTCCTCGTTAGGGAAATAAGAAATCAAAGTGGCTTTTCCTGTGTTTACATCTATTTCATACAGACCGCTTTGTTCATCTATGGAATTTAATGTGGTAGTCCAGTATAATTTACCGGTTTGGCTATCGAAAGTACCGGTACCAATGTATTTAGGGGTGACACCTGTCGCTCCTATTTCGGTCAAGTGACCGGTTTCCTTATTGATTTTGCAGAACATACCATCGCTGTAACGTACACCGTACATTGTTCCGGTGATGTCGCAAGCAATGAATGACATGCGTGCCAAAGAAGCTATGTTGGTTGCTTTTCCTGTTTCGGTATTGATGACCGATAGGGTATAGGATTCTCCGGTTTCGTCGACATAAGATTGAGAATACAATTGTTTGCTGACAGGATCGTAAGTCATGTCAAGACCTATAGAAGAATAAGTGTCCAACGGTAATGCGATGGTCTCTATCTCCCATGTGTTGACGTCAAGGATACAGAAGTACAGATAGTATAAACCTACCGGCCCTTCGTAATAGCTTGTGAAATAAAGTTTGCCGTTGTGATATGCACCACCGCCGTTAGCTTGAAGTGATTGATGGATGAATTGTTTTGTTACAGACGTGTTGGCTTGTGCAGGGAAAGACCATACACCCCAGTCTAAAACGCCGTCATCATCTACGTTCCATAAAGAAGAGTAGCATAATTCTCCGTAGATGGTGGTTCCGTCGCCGGCTTTCATCACAACAGGAGCTTTCTCTTTACCTCCCATAACTTCAAGATTAGTCACTTTCCGTTCGCTGTCGCGAAAAGTTTCTTTGCCAAGAGAGAATACAGAAGTGCCTGTATTTCCCGAATCACCCCCTCTGAGCGCCTTGAATTGCCCTGTGTTGGCAAAAGTGCTCAATACGGTGAAAAGTAATGTTAATGAAATTATCAATTTTTTCATAATGTATAAAAATAGATATTAATTGTATATGTGTTAGTCCTATCGTTAAAGTGTGCAAATTTAATCAAAATATGAATTTATAGCATCTTTTTGTTAAGATTTTTTGTTTTGTGGATTAAAAAAGTGAGATTGTATTAAAAAAACGTGCGTTTGGGTTAAAAATAAGAACTAAAATTTGTGTGTGCATTTGATTAGTACTATTTTTGTCAAAATTTTAAAAACTTCATAAATATGAATTGTAAATCAATAGCTGAAAAGAGCTTGAAAATGTATATTGCAGCGGCTATGCTCCTTATGTCGGGCATTGCCTATGCAGTACCTGCGAAACCGGGAAAAATAGAGTATGAATTACCTGACGGGAATACGATTTCGGTGCTGTTGCACGGAGATGAGTCGGGATATTACTATACGTCATTGGACGGACATGCGTTGTCACGATGTGAAGACGGGTATTTCAGATATTTGGAATCGGAAAACAATATTAATAAGGTGGCATCTGTGATAGCGTCGGATATAGAAAGACGAACGACAGCTGAAGTGGGATTCTTGAAAACGGTAAACAGAAAATCAGTCTTGGCTAATATCGAGGCACAGCATAAAATGTCGTTAAAAAATCACAAGATACAACGTACGGCGGTAACTAAAGGTACTACTTATCCTACGACCGGAGTACAAAAGGGAGTTGCCATATTGGTGGAATTTTCCAATAATTCGTTTACGCTGTCTGATCCGAAACAAAAATTTTATGACCAGTTGAATAAAAGAGGTTATAACGACAGCGGTGCTACCGGTTCGGTTAAGGATTATTTTATGGAAAGCAGTAACGGATTGTTTATTCCGGAATTTGACGTGTATGGTCCGGTGAAAATTTCGCATCCTCTGAGCTATTACGGAGAGGACACCAAGAATATGGTGGACGAGAAAGCTCATGAGATGGTGATTGAGGCTTGTACTTTATTGGATGACCAGATCGATTTTACACAGTATGATAGGGACGGAGATGGTTTGATAGATAATGTATATATCTTTTATGCCGGCTACGGACAGGCTGACGGTGGTGCGGCAGAAACCGTGTGGCCTCATTCGTGGGACGTTATAGATGCAGGACGCACATTCTATTACGATGGTGTGAGGTTGGGACATTATGCTTGTTCCAGCGAGTTGCGAGACGGAAAGGGTAGTACTATTTCCGGAATCGGGGTGTTCTGCCATGAGTTCAGCCATGTGTTGGGTTTACCGGACTTGTATGCCACATCCTATACCGGTGCTTTTACTCCCGGAGCGTGGAGTTTGATGGATTCCGGTTCTTATAACAACAATTCATGGACACCGCCATATATGTCGGGCTATGAGCGTTATGCGCTTGGCTGGGTAACTCCTAAGGTTCTTGAAGAACCGGAAAATGTCACGTTGAGACATATTACCGATGAAGGCGGAACTCAGGACGTTTATATGATAAAGACCGATAAGGAAAATGAATATTTCATTTTGGAAAATAAGCAGAAAAGAGGTTGGGACGCATATTTGCCGGGACATGGTATGCTCGTGTGGCATATTGACTATAATGAGACTGTGTGGGATGGAAATGTGGTAAACAATACGCCATCGCATCAATATGTCGATATTGAGGAGGCGGACAATGACCCTTCTTATTATTCTGTGGAAGGTGATGCTTTCCCGGGTACGGCTAATGTAACATCGTTTACCGATGATACAACACCGTCGATGAGAACTTGGGCTGGAACCTCTGTTTATTCACCTATTACGGAGATAAAGGAAAGTTTAATAGGAGAAATCAGCTTTGTGTTCCGTGGCGGTGTGGATATATTCGGTGAGATAACAGCTTATGAGGCTACGAATATAGGTGCAGACAAGTTGACTGTAAGCTGGTCGACAACAGAAAATGCGACTGCTTATTTGATAAGCGTATATGAGAGAAAGGAAAATGGTGATAAGGAATATGTGGAAGGATATAACTATAAGAACGTGGGTAACGTTTCTTCTGTGGAAATCACCGGTCTTTATCCATTGACTACATATTATTATGTGGTGTATGCCACCAATGGGCAATTTAATTCCAAGGCATCTAACGAGGTGGTGTTGAAAACAGGAGAACCTACGTTGAATTATATGAAAGTGAATGCGCTGGAGGCAACAAATGTGAGTGCAACCGGGTTCACTGCAAACTGGGAAACTCTGGCTGAGGCTGACGGCTATACGCTTACCGTTTATACATCTCAATTGGGTGAACCGGAGTATGAAACACTTGATTTCACAGGAAAACTTGAGGCATTACCCGAAACATGGTCTACTTCATGTACCGGTACTTATGCTTTGAGTGGATACTGCGGAGAGGCTGCTCCGTCATTGAAAATGGATGCCGATAATTCATATTTGCAATCTCCTGTGTATGCAAAAGGTTTGCGCTCATTGAAATTCTGGTATCGAGGAAGTAATGCAGCGGCTGAAAATTCCTTAAAAGTGTTGGCTCTCAGTGGTGATAATTGGGAAGAAATCTGTAATATTACCGGTATCTCAAATGCTGCCGGAGGTCAAACCGTGGAAATGGAGCTTGATAGAAAATATACATGCTTGAAATGGGTTTATTCAAAGCCGGGAAGTGGAAATCTTGCAATCGATGATATAAAAATAGGCTATGGCGGAGAAATGGAAGAGTTGCCCGTACTTGGCTATACCGATATTGCAGTGGGTGACGTCAGCAGTTATAGTGTTACCGGTTTGCAAGGAAATACATTATATGCCTATGACGTGAAAGCATATAACGACGAATTTGTTTCTATCCCGAGCGATAGAGTGCGCGTGCAATTAGGCAATTCAAGCGCGATAAATGAGTTGTCAAATGATGTGGATGTGATTTGTTGGGCGGCTTCGGGCAGAATCCATGTGAAGTCGGATAATAAATGCCGTATTCAAGTGACTGATTGCAGCGGAAGAATATTGTTTGCAGGAGAACAAACCGAGGGCTTACAAACTTATGATATTGATGCAAGCGGTGTGATAATCGTTCGTGTTAATGCAAAGGTCTATAAGTTGATATTGTAATCAAATCTTATAAAAATAACTTCTTAAAGTGATAATATGGTCGTGGAGGAGATTTCTTCCACGACATTTTTTATTTGCCGAACCAATCGGTCAGTTTCTTTTGTGTTTTTCTTTTGATTTCCGGGGTTGCATTGATGTATATGGTGCGTATTGCCCATATCAGCGTGGCAAAATCATCGCCGTAACCGGCGATTGGGATGAAATCGGGGATGAAGTCAAATGGGAAAATGATGTATATGAGCGACCCGCAAATTTTTGCTTTATCGGCAATAGATACATCTTTTGATTTAAGAATGTAATAAATGATGAGAGGCGGTGTGAGAATTTTGCCTCCTATGCGGTGGATTAGCGATTTGTCTTTTGTCTTGGGTAACTCGGTGTTGCTCATGATGGGAAAAAAGTAAGGAAGTGTACCAATCCGGTGTTATGAACGTTGGTACACTTCCTCTTGTTTATGAGATTATTTTAAGATGAAAACTTTGTATTCGCCGGGTTTAAGCGATGCAGGAAACTCTTCGGTTGCACCTGTAAAGAAATTAATCATCTTGTCGGCTTCGGTTGGTGCATCTGCAGTGTATTCAACCGGTTGTTCTGTGCTGCCTAAATTTACAAAAGTGAGAACTGTAGAGCCTTCAACACTGCGGCTGAATATGTACAGGTCATTGCTTGCTGTTGCATAACGAACCATGTCGCCACCTTCGACACCTGCTTTCAACGCTGCTTGGGTGTGCTTTAACTCATTCAGTTTCTGGTAGAATGTGAAGAATTCGTTGCGCGGTTCCCATGTCGGACATTCGTCTTTCTTAAAGAATTCAAATGCACGGTTCAATCCTGTTTCCTGACCGGTGTATATGAGCGGCATGCCCGGAAGCGTGTAAGAAAGTACAGCAAATGCATCGGATAAGTTTCCGAGACGTTCAAATTCCGTTCCTTCCCATGAATTCAAGTCGTGGTTGGTAATCATGTTCATGAGATATGTGTCTTTCGGGTAATTTACTGCTTGATCGGCAAGAAGAGAATCGATGGCAACCGCGTGCTTAATCGGGAATGTGCGCATAGGTTCGCCTTCTTTCTTGAATGTATATTGTCCTGAAGTGGCTGCGATTTCGCTGAACAAGTCTTTCATAGGCCAGTTGTAACCCATGTTGAATGCGTGCTTGTGCAACTCGGGCTTACTTGCTTCGGCAAGCATGAAAAGTTCGGGTTTTACCGAATCCAATTGAGGACGGGTTTCGTTCCAGAAGTCGGTAGGTACTTCACCGGCCACATCGCAACGGAAACCGTCTACATCTACGTCGGTAAGCCAAAATTTAAGAGCGTCTACCATAGCTGCACGCATCTCGCGGTTGTCGTAATTCAATTCATATACATCGGTCCAGTCAAATGGTCCATACATTTTGCCCTCTTCGTTGAGTGTGAACCATTCGGGATGCTCGGTAACCCAAGCGTTATCGCAACCGGTGTGATTTGGAACCCAGTCAAGAATGACTTTCATGCCGAGTTCGTGCGCTTGCTTTACTACTTCTTTGAAGTCTTCTATCGAGCCAAACTCAGGGTTGAATCCTTTGTAGTCTTTCACTGCATAATAACTGCCGAGTTCACCCTTTCGGTTAAGCTCTGAAATAGGGTGGATAGGCATGAACCAAAGGATGTCTACTCCTAATTCTTTAAGACGTGGAAGATGTGTGGCAAACTCCTTGGCAGATGCCGATGGCGTGTATTGGCGAAGATTCACTTCATAAATAACGGCATTTTTGCTCCATTCAGGATGTTTTACCGTAGTGAATGTAGAGTCGCGTTCAACAGTGTTTTCTGACGCTTTTTTTGCACTGCAGCCGGTGGAAAATAAGGATATGGCTGCGCTGATGATTGAAAAGAAAATAATTTTTCTCATGATAATGTAAATAAGTGATTTATTATAGATTTACTGCAAAGATAACTATAAAATTGAAAATGAGGGGAGGAGGAGGCGCAAAAACGCTCCGTTTTTGCCGAAAAGCGTTTTGTGGAGCGCTTTGTGCTATAGTTATAATATATAATAGGTGTAAGTGTGATTAAATATTATTTTGTTAAGAACACTCAGATAAGTTAAAAATATAATCTTTTTGATGTTTTAGGATGTATTTTTTAAAATATTGTATTACTTTTGTACTCGTGTAAATATGCATGAAAACAAGAGAGAAGAAATTGGATCTAAAAAACTATAGTATTAATAAACAAAATTAAATTATGAAGAAACAGCTATTGCTATTGTTATTTTCCTTATTCGCGGTGGCTGGTTATGCTCGTGTTATTACGGGTACTGTAATCGCAGAAAGTGACAATTTGCCTGTCATTGGAGCGACTGTTATGGTACAAGGTACACAACGCGGCGTAGCTACTGACTTCGATGGAAAATTCTCAATCGAGGTTAAGGATGGTGATGTCCTTAACGTTTCTTATGTGGGAATGATTCCACAAAAGGTGAAAGTAGGTAACCAACAGACGCTCAACATCGTGTTGAAAGAGAACGCTCAAGTTCTTGGCGAAGTTGTGGTTACTGCTATGGGTCAAACTCAAGAAAAGAAGAAATTGAACTTTGCGGTTCAGTCTTTGGATTCCGAACAGTTGACTGCAGGTGCTACTACAAACATTGCAAGCACTTTGCAGGGTAAAGTTTCCGGTCTTCAGATTCAAAGCACCGGTGGTTCTCCAAACTCTTCTTCAACTATCCAAATTCGTGCAATTTCGTCAATCAACACAGGTCAGAACAACGAACCTTTGGTGATTCTTGACGGTGTTGCTGTGCGCGGCGGTGGTTCTACACTTAGCGACATCAACCCTAACGATATCGAACACATGTCGGTGTTGAAAGGTGCTGCTGCATCTGCTCTTTACGGTCAGGATGCTGCCAATGGTGTCATCATGATTGTGACTAAGAGCGGTAAGAACGGTAAATTGCAAGTGAACGCTAACGCAACATTTGAAATTTCAAATGCTACACGCGTTCCGAAAATCCAAAGCCGTTACACTCCGGGTACTCGCGGATTTTATGTTGAGAATGCCGGTAGCGGCGGTTGGGGACCTCTTTTGTCTTCTACCGATAAGGTTTATGACAATGTGGGCGAGTTCCTTGGCACAGGTTTCTTGCAGAAATATGACATCTCAATGACCGGTGGTACTGAAAAGGCTAATGCTTACGCTTCAGTATCTTACTCAATGAACGATGGTGTCGTTCCTGAAGACTATAGAAATCAGATTAACGTTTTCTTGAAAGGCGAATTCAAGCCGTCTGATAAAGTGAAGATCCAACTTACATCAAGTTTCAAGGAAAGCAAGTCTCGCGGTTTCGGTAACTCAATGAGTACAGTATATAGCTGGGGTATTACCAAAAATATGGCTGACTATGAAACATTGGAAGGCTATCCTAACTGGGATGCTTATTATGATGCATGGGAAAACAAAATTATTGAAGACAAAATCGGTGCTACAGTGTCTCCTTACTTCGGACGTTACAATGATAAGAGTGAGACTACAAGCACCCGTATCATGTTGAACGGTCAGATTTCATACGAGCCTATCAAGGACTTGGTAATTACCGGTAAAATCGGTTACGATAAGGGCTACTCAATGTATGACTCTTATACAGTACCTCGTTTCCGCGTGAGCGACTTCCCGGCTGATGCAGCTTATCTTGCAGATAATCTAAGTCGTTTTGGAGCTTATTCATTCCAACCATCTCGTTCTGAACGCTTGAATGCACAAATGCTTATCACTTATCAAAAGGAATTGTTCAATGACTTGAATATTAATGCACTTGTCGGTTTGGACTATGTTGAAAACAACTCTTTGAGTGCTACACTTGCAGGTCAGAAGTTTATGCTTGAAGGTGATTTCTATAGCTTTACCAATATCGATCCTACAACATTTACAAATTCGGGTGATTATAGCATGTCTTTGTCACACACAAAGAACAATAAGTTTGGTTACTTTGGTGAATTGCGTTTCGATTATAGAGGTATCGCACAAGTATCTGTAACAGGTCGTGTTGACGGTTCTTCTACATTGAAGCAAGTGGATTGTACATATTTCTATCCTTCAGTAACCGGTGGTTTGATGTTCTCTGAATTGTTCGGTCTTGCCAATGACTGGTTCTCTTACGGTAAAATACGCGGTAACTGGGCTAAGGTAGGTAAGAGCGGTCCTGCTTACAAGTTCTCTGACACATTCAAGCAGTGGTCTACATTCCCTGATGGTGGTTGGGGTAACGACCCGACGGTGGGTAAAGCGTTGCTTCTTGAGCCTGAAATGACAAGCTCTTGGGAAATCGGTGCCGACTTGCGTTTCTTTAAGAGCCGTACACGCTTGGATTTGGCTTATTATTCAACAACTGTAGACAACCAAATCGTAACAGTGCGTGTGTCTCCTGCAGCAGGTATGATTCTTCAAACACGTAATGAAGGTTCTGTAGAAAACTATGGTGTTGAAGCTACTTTGGCACAAGACATCATCAAGACTAAGGATTTTGATTGGACTGCAACAGCAAACTTCTCACTTAACCGTGGTAAAGTGAAGTCATTGCCTGATCAAATCCAACAAATCGACGGTACTAACTATGGTGGTATCTATCCTACAGCATTCCTTGGTGGTTCTACTACAGGTATCACAGGTAAGGATTACTTGCGTGACCCTAACGGAAATGTGATTTGTGACGAAAACGGTTATCCTATGATCGATACTTCCAAGCAACTTTACATCGGTAACCGCGAACCGGATTTCTTGTTAGGTCTTGGTTCTTCTTTCCGTTGGAAAGACTTGACAATGTCATTCTTGTTTGACGGTCGTTGCGGTGGTGACGTAGTGAATATCACAGGCTCAAGCTTGATTTCTAACGGTCAACATCATCTATATGACAAATATCGTAACCGTGAAGTAATATTCAATGGTGTGGTTGCTAATGCTGACGGAACATATTCAAAGAATAAGACTCCGATTATTCTTGACCAAACTTTCTTGAATAAATATTTCTATCCGGTTTCTTCTAACTTCATAGAAGATGGTTCTTATATCCGTTTGAGCTATGTGACTATAGGTTATGACTTGAGCAAACTTTTGGCTAAGAATTGTCCGGTTAAAGGTCTTAACGTTTCTTTTACAGGACGTAACTTGTTCTTATTGACTAAGTATTCAGGCTCAGATCCTCAAGTACAAGAAAGCGGTAGCTCTTACGGTTCAGGTACAGGTGGTTTCGACCGTTATAATGTGCCTAACACACGCAGCTTTAATCTATCACTAAAAGCAACATTCTAAAGAATATAAATTATGAATAAGCTAAAATATCTTTTATTGGCAGTAATCGTGGGCTTGGGGGCTACAAGCTGTGAGGATATTCTTGATGACAACATCAATCCCGATAAGGCACATGCGATAACTGCACAAAATAGCTTGCCTGTTATCGTGTTCTATGCTCAACAGGCTACTTACGACCATGCAGAGTATTACATCTATTTGTCGCAATGTCTTACTACAACAGGTAAGAGTGCTATCGGTACTTACTCTTATAAGAGTGAGTGGGAATTCTTGACTATGAACCGTCACCCACAGTGGCGTCGTCACTTCTATGATATAGGTTCTAATGTTAACAATATGATTGCCAATTCACAGGCTATGGGATCTCCTAACTATGAGTTGATAGCACGTACCATTCGTTTGCTTTCTACTCAGTTGGCAACCGATATGTTTGGTGAAATGCCTTTGGAAAATGCATATAAGTCAAACTCACCTACATACGATTCTCAGCCAAGCATTTATGCTTGGATGTTCCAAGAAATCGATAATTTGATTAAGATGTATGAAGATCCTGCTTATACTCAGGCTTCAGGCAACCAGACTATCGACGTTGCTCAAGATCGTGTATATGCAGGTGACTTGAATAAGTGGAAAGGTCTTGTATATGCTGTGAAGGCTCGCCTTCTATTGCGTAACATTCCTAACATCGATACTACTCCTGCTAAATGTCAGGAAATCATCGATGCCGCTGATGCAGCTATTAAGCAATGGCGTACAGGTGACCTTCTTTACGGAGCTTGGTTTGGTAACGAACCTCGTTACAAATTCGATGGTGGTACAAACGAACAAAACTGTGTGTGGAGTGAAGCTCAACCTATCATCAACTCTTGGGAATCTCGTAAAAACTTGCTTGATGGTGCTGTTCCTTCTAAATATTTCGTAGTTGACTGTCTTGGTCTTCTTGAATATGGAACAAAAAATGAAGGTCTTTACAATGCGTCTCTTGATGCAAAATCTTATGAAGGTTATGCTAACGACCCTCGCCTTCCTTTGTTGATGATTCCTCGTACAGGACCTGACACGGATAAGACTGCGAGAGTTCGCCACGTAGAAAATAATATCGGTATTGGTACTTCTTATAAGGTGGAACACTTCCCAAAATTGTATATGGGTGCATACGCAGGTGCTAACGAAGCATATAACCCTATCTTTACAATGGAAGAACTTTATTTCATCAAAGCTGAAGCATTGTACTGGAAGGGCGACAAAATTGGAGCTTGTCAATTGGCTAAAGAAGCTACTGAAAACAATATCCAACGTCACCTTGACTTCTTCTTGGAAAAATATCCTAACCCGGCTTATAATGAAGCTGACGATAACAAGTATCCGGGTGCTGCAAGTGGAAGCGGTGTAGGCTTTACTACTGCAGAACAATGGCATGCTCAAGTAGATGCTTTCTTGAATAATAAGGAATATTATACACTTGACCGTAAGGGTAAACGAATTGATCGTGTTCGTCCTGTATCTGATCGCGGTAATGAAATTTGGTTCTTCGATGAATCTAACTTCGACTTGGAACGTTTGATGAAGCAAAAGTATATCGCTATGTATATGCAGCCGGAGCAGTGGACCGATATGCGTCGTTATCACTATAGCAACAAACGTAATAACTATGGTATTGGTGACGCTAACGAAATCGTGTATAAGGGCTTGCGTCGTCCATATAACTTGTATGCTTCTTACTGGATTGACGGTTTGACTGACGAACAACAGGAAAACACATGGGTACAACGTATACCTCAAGACCCTGATACTGAAGGTAAGTACAATCGTCAGGAACTTGAAAAGCTTGATGCTTTCAACAACTACAAATGGTTGCAAAAACCGATGATTTGGGCGTTGGAACGTGGTGCTCGCACTTCGTTGACAGCCGAATAATCAAATTATTAATAATTAAGAAACAAAGTATATGAAAATATATAATAAATTAGGACTTTTTGCGGCAGGAACGTTGTTGATGGCTTCATGTGCCGTGAATGACCCTTTTGCTGACAACATGGATATGGGTGCGGTTGTGCCTACTGTTACATGGGAGCTTAACAGCTCTGTCTGCAAGGCGGGTAATGATGCCGGTTTCTTGGCAAAATATTATACCACAGAGGAAGGTGTGAATATCGATCGCTCTGAAGTGTGGGGTATGATTACCCGTACCGAGAGTGCTGCTGCTACTGTGAAGCTTGTGACTTCTCCTGCATATACACAAACGGTGAATTTTACAGATACAGTGCGCGGTTTTCACCTGATGGCTTCTTTCCCTCATAGTGAAGAATATTTGAATGGAAAAGAATATCATTTAAATGCTTCTTTCCCTACTTCTCGTACTTTGAGTCCTATCTCATGGGCTAATATTACAGAATGGGATGAAGAGAACTTCACTAATTACTATCCTGCTACGTTTAAGGAAGAATTTTGTGCTACAATGGTTGATTATTTGACCGGTAGTGATACATATCTTTCAAGTTTGCGTCTTGTTTATACCAATTATGCGTATACTCAAGAAGATTTTGACGCTGTAAACGCTGCGTTCCCTGAAAATGAACCACTTCCTTTCTCTGATTCAGATGTTGCAGGCGAAACAAGAGGTGATTTCTGGTTTGATGTAGACACTGAGACTGTCGTGGGTTACTACTACATTAGACTGAAAGAAGACGGAACTGCTGAAGAAGTGCAGATAGAGTCTCCTGAAATGGCTCCGGAAGGCGTTTCTCAAGACAAGGTGTTCCCTGTTTATAAAGCTCCGCACTGGTTGTACAGCCGTTATTCCGACAATACCGGTGGTGCGGTGACTACAATGAAGGAAGAATATCGTCCTATGTGGAAAGCATTGGTGGAATTGATTCCGTTTGAGTCATGGATATATAACAGTGGAGATCAAAACTATGCTGTCGAATTTACTCGCAAATATGCTATTGTGTCACAATTCAGAGTAATCGATACAGTTGACGGTGTAGGTAAAGATACTGACTATAAAACTGTTGAGCTAAACTAATAAAAAGCGAAGATTATGAAAATGATAAAAAATATTTTAATTTTAATATTGGCAGTCTTTGCGGTTTCTTGTGTTGAAAAAGAACCGGATTACCAAAATTTCCCGGGAAAGGACGTAGATTTCTCTTTCTCGGTGGATGGTGATGAATATGCTGTCGATTACTATTATGTGTCAACAATCAAGTTTGTTAACACATCTGAAAAGAAAGGTAATGTTACATGGGACTTTGCTTCTAATATCAACCACACTAATGGTAAGATAAAAGATGCAGAAGGTAATGATAAGGTGGTTTATGAGATCTTAGATGATTCAGAACCGGATGTAGTTAAAGTGAAATATGCAGGTTCAGGTAATTACACTGTAGCTCTTACTGTCGATGGTTATGGTACACGTACTTATCCTGTTCAAATCATGGACATCTCTCCATCTTTGAACATCGTGGAGCAAAGCACTGATACAGTAGTAATCGGCGAAACTCAAATTACTATGGGTGTGGCTATTCCAAACCCTGATAATTTGCAATGTGCGTTCACTTGGGTTATGCCTGAAGGTACAACTCTTGCCGATGGTACTCCTATTGAAACCTATGAAGGTAGAATCGATGAAAACGGTAATATCACTACTCCGGGTGCTTTGAAATTTAAGAACGTGGGTTCTAACAAGATCACTTTGAGAACAGTGTTCGACGTGCCTACTGCAGAACGTCCTGAAGGAACTGCTGAAAACCGTCGTCTTGCCGATTCTTATGTAAACGTTCAAGTTGGTTTCACTGAAGAAGTTCCTACATTGTATTATGCTTCTTACGGTGGTAATATCAAGGCTTTGAAATTGATTCCTGAAGGAAATCTTCCTGAAGGTTCTAAGAACCTGCCATTCGATATGGGTGTGTCAAGTGGTGTAACTCCACAAAGTATCGTATTTGCTCCTACAAAGGACGGCGACTTCATCTTCCTTCTTGACTGTGGTAAGAAGTTTACTTATCAAAACGATACCGACGGTGTGCTTGGTGATGGTAAAATCACAGTGATGAGTGCAGATGGTACATACGCTAATACTGTAATTACTAACGTAGGCGGACATGCATTCTCTGACCCATTCCACGGATGTGTAAGAGATAACGATGGTGATGGTTATGCTGATGATCTTCTTTACACTGACCGTAACAATGGTGTAAGCTCTATAGCAGTTACAGAACGTGGTAAAGTAGAAACTCGTCTTCAAGCAACAACAAGCAGCTACAATGTAGTAAACAATGCTACTCTTGGATACTATGGTCGCGGTATTGCTTACGGTGCTGTGCACTCAGCTATTGCATTGGATAGTAAGGGCGTTTATTATTGGCCTAAGTCTTACAACGCAGCAGGTGTGTTCCGTTTCCGTCAAAGCGATATCGGTGTAACCGATAAGATTCCTTGCCCTATCTTGTTGGATGGCGCTCTTCCTAAGGCATTTGCTATCGATGAAACTAAGAAACACATGTATATTTGGAGTACCGGTGGCGGTGGTGTAGAAGAAGGTTTCGTACAATATCCTCTTGTTGACTTTGAGGGTACTTTGAAAGCTACTGAATACACTAAGTATGTGAAGATGGATGTAGCAGAAACTTCAGGTTCTTCTGTAGAAGCATTGCTTGTATCTCAATTTGCAGTACATTCTGCAACAGGTAATGTTTACTTCGGTTTCAATCCTGATGGCGATACAACACGTCCTACTGCAGGTATCTACTACTTTGATTACGCTGCTTCAGATGTAACAAAGACTCCGTTGGTAGGTACTGAAGGTGATAAGGTATTCGGTATCTGTATCAATCCTCGCGGAACAAAATTGTTCTAATAACAATTTAAACATGATATTATTAAATAGGAGCGTCCCTCGTTGGGTCGCTCCTATTTCTTTTAAGCCCGATTGAGCTAATCGATCCAATAAGGCAAATAACCGTCTTTGCTGATGATTTTTGTTTTATCTCACCCCCTTTTCATTAGCCATATAAGCTCAATAAGCCTAATTGGGCTTATGAAGTGAATTTTTTTGTGAAAATATTTGTGGGTTATGGAAATTTTACTTTAATTTGCGGTGTAAAATATATTGTTGTGTGGACTGTAAAAGGATATACAGCATAAAACTAAAATTATTAACTAAAAACATTAATTATTATGAAGAAATTTTTACTTTTTGGTGCTGCTGCAATGATGGCTACTGCAGCTAACGCACAACTTCAACAACTATGGGCTCACGATATGGCTGCTGCCGGTGCTGCTGTTCGTAACATTGTATTGGTAAGTGGAACTGAAGTTGCTGCAACTAACATCGGTTTCTCTGGTGGAAATGATAATGTGATTTTCTTTGACGCTAACGGCCAAACTGCAAAAGCTCATGATGTAGTTGCGTATACTAAATCAATTGAATTAGGTTCAACCGGTGAAGATGGCGTATTTACTCCGCTTGCACTTGGTCGTGGTATCGATACTGATGCTGTAGGTAACATCATCGTTAACTTAGGTTTCCCTAATGCAACTCAAGGTACTGATTTCGTAGTTATAGCTCCTGACGGAACTATGAGACATATCCACTGTGAAGTTCCTGCTCCCGGAGAATCTGCTCGTGCCGACTTCTTTGCTTGTGCTGGTGATATCAATACAAATGGTTACCTTGTTCTTGCACCAAACGGAAAGAGCTATTTAGGCGTTTACAATATCTTTGACGGCGAACAAGACTCTGACTATAGCTACCTTATAGATGCTGACGAAGGTACTACACTATCTAACGAAGCAAAGGTTGTTTTCCCGGTTAAGACAGTTGCTGAAGACGCTGAAGCCGCTCCTGAACTCTTCGTATATCACCGTTCAGTAGCTGGTATACGTTACTCTGATGGTGCTGCTGCATTGACAGTGTTGTCAGGTGATAACTTCCTACAAAAAACAGCAACTTGTACAGGTGTTGCTGCATTCCAAGTAGATGGTGTTAACTACATCGTAATGCCTACTCTTGACGCTTCAGGTGTTCGTGCTAACGCATTCAACGTAGTAAACGTTGCTACAGGTGAAGTTGTTGCTAACTCTCAAGGTGCTGCAGGTTTCACTGCAAACTATGCTCAAGACTATTCTGCATGGGTTAACGAAGACGGTACAGTAAGCATCGCTCAATTGGTACAAGGTAAATACTTGGCTATGTTCAAACTTACTCTTGGTTCTTCTGCAATCGAAGAAATCGCTGCTGACAACGCTGCTGTAGAATACTACAACCTACAAGGTGTTAAGGTTGCTAATCCTGAAAACGGTATCTTCGTTAAGAAGCAAGGTGCTAAAGCAACTAAGGTGGTTCTTTAATCAACGAATTGAAGATATAGCTTATAGGGCTGCGACAATGGTCGCAGCCTTTTTGTTTTTTATCAGGCTAATAAGGCAAATAGCACGTGAGGAAAATCGTTCGCAAGGACGGTATGTATGAACCTTTAGTTCACCGAGACTTGTTCGAGGTAAAAACCGTATGTTTTCAATAGCGATAGTTCGGCTGAAAGCCGATATTTCCATAACCGTAAGTCAAACGCAGTGCGACTTACGGAAAGAAGAGTACAGAGTCTGCACCTGAAAGGTGCAATTTCAGTCAGCCAGAAAGTATTTGTCATTAGGGGTTATGTCATTATCTTCTAAAAAACGACGATATTCTTCACTGAATGAGATTTTCTTATGATGTTCTTTCTGATTCTTGATATACTCAATAATGGCATTCTTATTATCTAATGAATATGTAAATGCGGCATAACTTTCGCCCCAGCCGATAAAAGCAGGAAACGATGGATTTCCTTTCAGCCACTTGCTTGTTGATTCTTTTAGCCCTCTCATAAATTCGGATACAGCTATGGTTGGAGGAATGTCAACCAACATATGTATATGATCCGGCATCCCACCTATACGATATAATTTAGCCTTTTTATTTCTTGTATATCCTAAAATATACGCATACAATTCTCTTTCGTAGCATTCAGAAATCGCCGGTGTGCTACGTTTAGTGCGAAATACGATATGGTAAAGGAATCGAGTATAACTCATAGTGTTGTTTTTTTACAAAGATACGAAAACTCATGAGTTGTTGCACCTTTCAGGTGCATTTGATATGTGTTACTCTGTCCGTAAGTCGCACTACGTTTGACTTACGGTTATGAAGATATCGGCTTTCAGCCGAATTGTTTTTCGCACTCTTCGAGAGCAAGTTGAGTGTGGTCTCATAGTCCGAGGGTTCACTATGTTCACCCTCGGTTACTGAAATAGCGTCTTTGCAGACGCATAATTTTAATGCATTTGTCCCGTAGTTTAAAAACCTACGGCTATTCGTATATGCCGTCCTTGCGGACGGGTATAAGCTCAATAAGTCTAATAAGGCAGATAAGCCGTATAAGAAGTATAAGCCGTATAAGAAGATATGCCCTATGGGGCTTTTCTTTTTTTGTACTTTCTTTAGAGGCTGTAATGAAAATTTTTATATCTTTGTAAATTGATAATTTATGTTTAATTTACCTATATTGTAACTTAGCAGAAAAACTAATAAACACAATACTACACAATGAAGAAATTTACAGTATTATTATGGGCTGTGGTTGCTTGCTTTATGCAACTCAACGCTCAGGTGGAGTTAAACGGTACAACCTATAAGGTGGATACTTTAATGGAACGCAGTTTAGGCCCGGGTGTAAAGCACTTGCGAGTGCGTATCCCTGATTATCCGTTGAACATTTTTATGCTCGAAGTGGATATGACACACCCTTATAGTCGTGTGGAAACCACGCAGGGAAAAGGTGTTCTTGGAAAGACCGAACTGCTTGCCGATGCGTATAATCGCCACAAGGCAATGGGAAAGAAACCTATTGCCGGCTGTAATGCTTCATTCTGGTGTGTATCGTCGCAAGTTCCATGGTATAACTTCATGCCGGGCGTACCTCATGGAGCAGAAGTGGTAAATGACACGATATATGTGAATACCAATCGCAATGGGGTGTTTGACTTCAATGGAGGTACTGTAAACACTGCTTCTACTATTATTACCAAGGACGGAAGAGCACTTGTGGCACGTCATGAATGGTATGGCTGTGTGAAATCACCTAAGTTCAGTGCCGATCAAGAAATCATTCAAGTGAATAAGTGCTGTGATTACAATCAGTTGGTGCTGTTTAATCATGCTCGCGGCAGAAACAGTAAATTCTTTACATACCCAACCGGTTGTGATTATATTTTCTTGAAATTGAAAGAAGACTCTAAGTGGGCTATCGCAAAAGATATAAAATTTGAGGTGGCAGAAATAAAAACTGGCGTTGATGATCAGGTGCTTGGCAATTATGATGCTTGTCTTGTAGCTGATGGCGACTATAAGGCAGAAATGGCAAAACTTGCAGTGGGTGATGAAGTGGCAATTAATACTTATTGGTTTGACATCGACGGCGACAGAACTCCTATCGAAGTTGAAAACATGACCGAGGGTGAAGCTCATGTGATGTTGAAAGGGGAAATCACCAATCGTGCCACAGCCGACTATGGTGCAAAGGTGTACTCACGTACAGCATACGGAAATAATGCCGACGGAACAAAACTATATATGATAGTGATAGAAATGGCTACCAATCCTGAGTATGGTCGCTCAAAGGGTTGTACAGCCACAGTGATGTGTCAATTGTGGAAACAATTTGTTCCCGACCTATGGAACGTGGCAAACATGGATGCCGGTGGCTCTGCACAAATGTTGATAGACGGAGCGGTTGTAAACAAAACTACCGAGGCCACTGCTCGTGCCGTGGCAAACGGTATGATGTTGTTCTCTACTGCTCCTGCCGAAGATGCTGACGTGATAGCGTCGTTGGCATTTGAAAAGCCCAACTTGAAAACTCCGATTTATTATAGTACATCACCTAATGTACTTGGCTATAACAAATATGGTGAATTGATTTCGGAAAATGTAGATGTGACTTACACTTGTTCGGAGTCAGTAGGTGCACCAAGTGCCAACGGCAAGGTAATCGAGGTGGGAGCAACTCCGGGTTATGGCACAATCACAGCACATTATAACGGAGTGGAGGTAACTGCTCCTATTCAAGTACAAAACAGTGAGTTTGCAATTCGTCTGAAACCGATGATACTTATCGATACCAATCGTGAATATCCGATAGAAATCACGACTGAAGCAAACGGAGAAACATTGACATACGACCCGGCTCGTTTCACTTGGGAAATCGAAGACGAAACGGTGGTTTCTATCGAAAACGGCGTGCTTAAAGGCTTGGCAGAAGGAACAACCAAGATAAAAGGAACACTTGGAACATATACCGATGAAGTGACAGTGAAAGTGGAAGTAGCTCCTTCGCCGGTGATGAATCAGACTTGGGACGGCTGGACAGTGACAAGTGCCAATCTATCGGCTGACGCTGTGCTAAGTGCCGACGGTGTGGCAACATTCTCTTATGCCGGTAAGCGTAAAGCAACTATCACGCTTGAAAAAGACGTGATGATATACAGTCTTCCGGACAGTGTTATATTTGAAGTGACAACAAGTACTCCACTAAACGACCTTACAGTGGATATACGCACGTCGTTGTTGCCTGAAACCAATGAGGTGATATTTGCAGAACAAGTGGGGCTGCCAATAGGAACACACAAGTGGGATTTGATGGATTATATAGGAGGTAGAGAAGATATAGGCAACTATCCGGTTAATATAAAGAAGATTATATATAATCTAAGTTCAAAGAGCGGCTATGTGAGTGGCGAAAATGCTATCTCGGCTAAGTTGTATAGCGTTTATAAGAGTTATACAAGTGGTGTAGAAGCCGTAAACGGTGTGGTGAAGTCGGTGAACATATATCCACAAAACGGGAACTTTGTGGTGAGTGCGTCAGGCATCGATGAAGTGACTGTGGAAGTGTATAACATATCGGGAGTGGTAAACTATCGTGAAGTGGTGACTGTGAACGGAGGAAGTGCCGTAGTATCTCCCAATCTTGCTAACGGTATGTATATAATAAAGGTTACAGGTGGTGGCGATACCGCTGTATGTAAAATGGTCGTAAAAAATTGATGATAATTTGATAGGATATGAAAAAGGTTGTTACTCTGTTGGTTGTTGCAATGGCAAGTACATTTCTTGCTAACGCAAAAATAACACTTAATGGAAAATCGTGTAGTGTAGATACTATATTACACCGTCAAATAGGTCCGGGCGTGGTGCAAACAATAGTGCGTGTGCCTGAGTATCCATTGAATGCTTACGTGCTTGAAATGGATATGAATAATGAGTATAATCGTGTGGAAACTACGCAGGCAAACAACACACTTGGCAAGCAGGAATACTTGGTAAATGCCTATAAACGTCATCAAGGATATGGCAAAAAACCGTTGGCGGCTTGTAATGCGTCGTTCTGGGTAGTATCGGGTACAGGTAAGCCTTACACCGATTTTATGATGGGTGTACCATTTGGCGGCGTGGTTGTGAACGATACACTTTATACCAATACCAACGATGCTGCTATCGACGGCTGGAACGGAGGTGGTGGTTATACAGGTTCGGCTATTGTGGATAAGAATAATAAAGTTCATGTAGGGCGTCACATGTGGTATGGCTGTGTTAAATCGTCAAAATTCAGTGCCGACCAAAGCATAATACAAGTGAATAAACGTTGTAATACCGGGCAGTTGGCATTGTTTAATCACGCAGTGGGTCGCAGTCACACATTTTACGCAGTTGCCGATTGCCATTACATTTACTTGAATTTTAAGGCAGGTGAAAAATGGGCAATTGCCAAAGATGTGAAATTTGAAGTGGCTGAAATAAAATTATCGGCAAACAATCAAGTGCTTGGCAATTATGATGCTTGTCTTGTAGCTGATGGCGACTATAAGGCAGAAATGGCAAAACTTGCAGTGGGTGATGAAGTGGTACTAAACAACTATTGGTACACAGCCGATGGCGATGGAACACCTATCGCTGTGGAAAATATGGTGGAAGGAAATGCATACGTGATGCTGAATGACGAACTTACGGCTCGTAATACCAATGAAACATACAATTCTCAAATCTATTCTCGTACTGCATACGGAACAAATGCCGACGGCTCAAAACTATATATGATAGTAATAGATAAGGCTACACATCCGGTATATGGTACATCGGCAGGTTGCAGTACTACTGTGATGTGTAATTTGCTGAAATATCTTGTTCCTGATGTATGGAATGTGGCAAACTTTGATGCAGGAGGTTCTGCTCAAATGCTTGTGAGTGGAAAGGTAATCAATAAGACGACAGAGGCCTCTCCTCGTGCTGTTGCCAATGGTATGATGATGTTTTCTACAGCACCGGTCGATGGTAACGATGTAATTACATCGATTGCATTTGAACACCCTCACATGAAATCTCCTATTTGTAACAGATATGAGCCTAATGTACTTGGTTACAATAAATATGGTGAATTGATTTCGGAAAATGTGCCTGTGGTTTACACTTGTTCCGAAAATGTAGGTATAATAAGTGAAGACGGAAAGGCTGTAGAAGTGGGAAGCACTCCGGGATATGGTACAATTACAGCAAAATATAACGGTGTAGAAGTAACAGCTTCTATAGAAGTGATTAATTCTGAATTTGCAATAAGAGTGAAACCGATGATTCTTATCGATAACAAGCGAGAATATCCTATTGAAATTTCTACTATAATAGGATTGGATACTATCGCATATGACCCTGCTCAATTCACATGGGAAATCGAAGACGAAACGGTGGCTACTATCGAAAACGGTGTTCTTAGAGGCTTGGCTGAAGGTACAACAAAAATAAAATGCACGCTTGGTAAATACAGCGATGAAACATCTGTGAAAGTGGAAATGATACCGGCTTATGTAGTAAATCAAGATTGGAATGGCTGGACAGTGACAAGTACCAATCTATCGGCTGTCGCTGTTCTAAGTGCCGACGGCGTACTATCATTCGGTTATTCCGGTAAGCGTAAGGCAACGATTACTCTTGAAAAAGATATAATGATTTACAGCCTTCCGGACAGTGTGATATTGGAAGTGACAACAACAACTCCGTTGAATGACCTTACTGTGGGTGTCAGCACAGCATTGTTACCGAAAACCAATGAAGTTATATTTGCCGAGGGAGTTGGACTTCCAATAGGAACTCACCGATGGGACTTGATGGACTGTTTAGGCGGATCTGAGGATATTGCTAACTATCCTGTTAACATCAGTAAATTGCTTTATAACATCAGTTCAAAGAGTGGCTATGTGAATGGCGAAAATACAATATCAACAAAGTTATATAGCGTTTATAATGGTTATACAAGTGGTGTAGAAGCCGTAAACGGTGTAGCGAAGTCGGTGAACATATATCCGCAAAACGGAAACTTTGTGGTGAGTGGTTCGGGTATCGACGAAGTGATTGTGGAAGTGTATAACATATCGGGAGTAATGAATTATCGTAAGGTGTTGACCATAAACGGTGGAAGTGCTGTAGTCTCTCCAAATCTTGCCAACGGTATGTATATAATAAAGGTTATAGGCGGAGGAGATACTGCCGTATGCAAAATGGTGGTGAATGATTGATTCGAATATAATAACAACTAAAAAATATATATAATGGGAAAATTAGGTAAAAAGATTTTTGCATTAATGCTTACTTTGAGTTTTTTGCCTGCATTTGCGGCTGAATCTTATGTGGAAATGAAGCATGAAATGCGTTCTGTATGGTTGACCACCGTTTGGGGTATCGACTGGCCTTCTAGCCAAGGTACATCAGAGGCGATGGCTGAAACCCAAAAGGCACAAATGATCAAGATTCTTGATTCATTGGCTGTGAATAATTTCAACTCGGTGTGTTTCCAAGTGCGTGGTATGAGTGATGCGATGTATAAATCAACGTATGAACCATGGTCAAACTATTTGACCGGAAAACGTGGGGCAGAACCGGCCTGGGATCCATTGGCTTTTGTTGTTGAAGAATGTCATAAGCGTGGTTTGGAGTGTCTTGCATGGGTGAATCCATATCGTTATGCAAGTGAATCTGCCGACTGGAAAGAAGGTGGAGATATGACCGGATATGTGGAAAAGGGTTGGATTATCGATGCCAATTCCGGAACAAAGATTTTGAACCCGGGAAAACCTGAAGTAATAGATCACATCGTTAAAGTTCTTGAAGAAATCGTAGTGAAATATGATATAGATGGTATGCTTTTCGATGACTATTACTATAATAGTGCTCCTGACACAGGTGATGCTGCCGACTATACAGCATATAAAACAGCCGGTGGCTCAATGACAAAGGCAGACTGGCGTCGTGATAATGTACACAAATTCATTAAAGGCGTGTATGAAATGATACAAAAGCATAAACCTTGGGTACGTTTCGGTCAGGCACCTCCGGGAACCACATATACAACTTCTTCTTTAGCATCAAAATATGATTTAGAAGCTTGTCCGGGAGGTTATGAACTATGCTACAGCAGTCAATATGTTGATATTTTGCGATTGATGGACGAAGGTGTGATAGACTTTATCTCACCGCAAGTATATTGGGGTATAGGTTCAAGCCCATCTGATTATTCAAAAATTACACCTTGGTGGGGAAAAGTGTCAAAACGATTTAACCGTCATTTGTTTGTAGCTCAAACAATACAGTACCTAAAAAATAATGGTACTGCAACGAGTGGTAATACTTCATTTGCTGAATTTTATGATCAAGCAATGATTAATCGTAGAACAGCTCAACTTGGCTCGGCAGGTTCTATATACTATTCACAAAAGTATATGAATTATAAACAAGGCGGTCAGACATTTGGTAACTTTATGAAAGCTAAAGCATATCAAAAACAAGCGATAATGCCTGCAATGGATTGGAAGACTGTGACTGATCCGGGAAAAGTTGAAAATTTGAGCTTTGATGAATCAACAAGCCTACTTTCTTGGACTGCAAAGACCGGAACAGAAAATATGCGTTACACAGTGTATGCCGTACCTACCGGAGTAGACCCGTCTGCATTTGCCAAAGAACAAGATTATTTGGTGGGTGTAGCTTATAGCAATTCTTGCACTATTCCTGACGACTACAAGAGTGGCTACTATTATGCAGTGTGTGTATATGACCGTTATGGCAATGAATGGGCTGCCAATACATGGAAACAAAATTATGCTGAAACATTGGCTGCTCCTACATTGGTTTCACCGGCAACAGGTTATGAAACCGATAAAGTTTTTGAATTTTCTTGGAATACCGTAGCAGGAGCAGAGAAATATGCTCTTGACATAGCTTCTGACGCTTCTTTCTTGAATGTGGAAAAGTCGGTACAGACTACAGCTACTTCTATTTCAATAGAAGAAGTGTATGGCTCAATTTCAAAGAATAAAACTTTATATTGGAGAGTGAGAGCTATTGCAAAGGGAAAGAATGACGGAATTTCTGAAAGTAGAACATTTAAATTTAAAGTGGCACAACTACTTACACCTGCTAATGAAGAAGAAGGTCTTGACCCTAAGGTTAATTTCACATGGGCTGTTACAACCGAAGGCGCTCCTGTAACGTTGGTTGTTGCAGAAGATTTGAATTTTGAAAATGTAGTATTTGAAAGAGAATCAACAACCGGTAGCTATACCGCAAAAGTATATGAATTGCATCCATTGAAGAGTTATTATGCACGCGTTATACAAGATGGAAAGCAATCTGATTATGTGAAATTCTCAACAAAAGCAATGCCTTGTACTCCTCCTACATTTAAGTTCCCTCTAAACGGTGGAATTTGTTATGCTAATTCAATGATAGAAATAGCTCCCCAAGATGGTGCTGAAATAGTGTTGATTCAAGTAGATAAGACCAATGCATTCGGTGCTAGCAAGAGCCAAAAGAAAAATGAAGGTTATATACCGGGCGTAGCCGCTACTGAATTCTTGCTATCTCGCAAGTATCCGATGGAGGATGGTGTTACTTATTATGCACGTGCTCAGGTTCAATATTATGACGAAGCAAATGAAATGCAAACTACCGATTGGGGTGAAACAATTTCGTTTGTATATTCATCTAACCAAAGTGCAATAGACAATGTTACAACCGCTGCAGATGTGAAACTTGTCGGAAGAAGTGTGGTAATCAATGCCGACCGTGAAACCAGTGTTAAAGTCTCGGTTGTCTCAATGCTTGGTAATGAAGAGGTTTTATATGAAGGTAAGACATCAAGCGAACAAGTATCTCTTGAAGGCTTGTCACATGGAATGTACATTATCAAGGTGGTACTTGACAACGAAGTGCGTACATTGAAATACATGAAATAAAAAAGCAACTATTATAAACTAAATCTAAAAAAAACGAGAAAGAAAATGAAAAAATTGCTATTATCATTAGCCGTTTTTGCAAGTTCTTCCGCATTTGCTCAGGTGTTTGACGTGGCATCGGTTGAAAAACTGGACATGTCCGCTACCGGAGTGAATTATGTGGCAGGAATCAGCCCGAAGGGTGATTATATCCTTTTGACGGGTTCGTCGCTCGAAGGGCTTGTGAAGTATGATCTTGCCACAGGCAGGAGAGATGTTTTGTCAACAGCTTTAGGTGCCGGCAACGACGCCAAGATTTCTGCTGACGGCAAGAATGTGGTGTACCGCGAAGACAAGATTGTCAAGGGGCTTCGCTATACCGATGTGGTGGATGTGAATACAACCACCGGAGTGTCTACGAGACTGCTGAAATCCACTCGCAACCTTAATGCAATCAATTTGCAGGGAGGACGTGCGATGATGGTAAACGGAGGACGCATTACTCAAAAGAGAGTGGCAAAGACTGTAAGCAATGCAAGTGTTGCGCCTATAGTATCCATCGATAACCGTCAGTTGATGATTACCAAAAACGGTACTACAAGCGTGCTTTCACCTAATGGAACTCAGCACAGCTACATTTGGGCATCGGTGTCTCCCGATGGTACAAAGGTGTGCTATTATGTGTGCGGAGTGGGCTGCTATGTGAGCAGTATTGACGGAAACGATGTGAAATACTATGGTATTCTTCGCGCCGCTCAATGGTATGACAACAATACTATTGTGGGCATGAAAGACGTGGACGACGGACACACAATCATAGCTTCGTCTATCATAGCCATGACACTTGAAGGCAAGTCACAATGTCTTACCGACAATTCATTGAAAGCAATGTATCCTTATCCGTGTCGTGAAGCCAAGAAGATAGTATTCTCTACCTATGAGGGTGAAAACTATATTATTAACGTTAAATAACCGGATTGAGCTATGAAAAAATTGATTTTATCATTGATAGCGGTAGTGATGACCGCAGGCGCAATAAATGCCGGACAGAATAAGTCTATTAAGGAGGCTCGCATTTATATAAATCCGGGACACGGTTCATGGACCGGAAACGACCGTAATATGCCTACAATCAATCACCCTACAGGTGACACCACGGGATTCTATGAGTCAAATACCGACTTGTGGAAAGGCTTGAAACTTCGCCAAATCTTGATTGACTGGGGAATGCCGGCAGAAAATATCTGTATGAGCCGTGTAAAGAACGGTCCGTACCCTCATAATGATGCTGAAGCAGAAAAGTATAACAGAAATCTCACGGAAATAGCGAGAGAATGTAATAGCTTTAATGCCGATTATTTTATTTCTATCCACTCCGATGCAGGTTTGGAAAATCACACGATACTAATTCATAAGGGATATACCGTCCCTGCCGAAGATGCCGATATGCACTGTGGCGGTGATGGTTGTGTGGCTGATTCAGAAGGTTGGCACACTCACTATGGAGACTATTCTACTCCGGAAAATCCCAATACATACGGTTCAAAGGAGTTGATGCAGATATGCAGTGATATGGCTAATACCACATGGCCTTATCTGAATTCAAACGGAATCGATGTGATGAATTCGTCATATATGCAACCGGGCAGAGACCCTTATATCCGCGGTGATTATACCTTTTATAAAGGTTGGAATACTCCGGCAGATAAGAAAGGGCAGGTTTACACCGGTTATCTTGGAGTGCTGAACAGAAACATTACTCCGGGATTCCTATCGGAAGGTTTTTCTCACCAGTATTATCCTGCCACACACCGTGCGTTGAACCCCGACTATTGCGGTCAGGAAGGTCTGCGTTATGCACGTGGTATGGCTGAATGGTTCGGATGGGAAAAAGACCCGAAAGGTTATATAATGGGTTCTGTAAAAGACATGCATACTCGCCTTGAACACCAATATTACAATTATGCCGAAGGTTCAATCGACCAATGGATGCCTATCAACAATGTAGAAGTTACATTGTATAAAGGTGGAGTTGAAATCGCTACTTATAAGGGTGATAACGAGTGGAACGGTGTGTTCGTGTTTGAAAAACTTGAACCGGGTGATGATTATACAATTTTGGCAAAGGCTCCGGGTTATAAATCAAATTATGAACTTGCAGAGATATTAGGTAAGGAAAATGAAATGCCTGTTTATACAGTAGTGGCAAACGAAACCACTTATCCTATTATCTATCTTGAAACAGAGGATTATGAACCAAATCCTTGTTACAACTATCCTGATCCGGAACAAGAAAGATGGTTGAAGGTGGCGGGTAAATATGAAATGCGTCAAGATTATGTAAACAAGTCATTTGCTGAACTTGAAGGAAAGACTATCCGTCGTGAACTTGCTCATGGCGATTCAATCTATGCCCTTGCTATCGATGCTGAAAATAATCCTCACATCTATTGCTATAATGCAAAAACTCAAGAATTGTATTTTGAATTGAGTACAGAAGGTGTGGGTGATGCAAGCGACGAACGTGAGATGATGAAGATTTCTGATATAGCATTCACAAGTGACTCTGTTCTTGTAGCTTGTAACCTTGAACACATGTCATTTGCGGCAGTAGGTGAAGCGAATGGTACTTTACGTTTTTATAAGTGGGCTAAAGATGATGTTACTCGTTCTCCAATAGGAAACCCCGAAATATGGTTTACTTCTACACATAGTAATGCTGCCGGTAATTTCTCAAATGCAACAACCGGTCAATCATTAGCTATCAGTGGTCGTTTGGAAAATTGTAAGGTAATAACAACAGCAAAAACACAGTCCGGAGTCAAGATTCGTATTCCAATATTCACAATTTCACGTAAGGGGTTAGTTGAACAAATACGAAATCAAAGTGATGATATTACAACCGAAACAATAGGTGAAGATTATCGTATAGTAGTATCTCCTCGTGATGATAATGCTATCGTATTAGATGGCTCTATCTGTACTCCGAGTGAATTTGCTTTGAATAGCACTGATGTGGGAGCTCCAACAAAGTTGGGTGCTGTAAGCGCTGATTTGTTACCTGTTGCAACTGTAGGAGCAAATTACTTTAAGTATGCTAAGCATGCATTGATGGTAACTCCGAAACTAAATGCTGAAGGAAAGGTTACCGGAGTGGAATTGTATGATGTACAAGATGGTTTTGATAAAGCGAAATTGATAGAAACCACCAATACCGACATTGACGCTGCTGAGTGTGCTTATGTAATGGTAAGTTCTCATGTGGAAGAGGATGATATTACATTGTATTTGAATAAGGATAATACAGTGAGCCGATTTACAACTCAAGATGTAGAACAAACTTACTATGGCAATGTATATGCATACGATTTGGATGTGACTGCTGCCGATGGTAACTATACATTCACATTTAAAGCAAACGAAGATTGCTTGAAGGGAGGAAAGTTGATTTTCTACGATGAAACATCTAAGAAAGTTGGCGAAATTGCACTTGATAATGTGGTAGCCGGAGCTAACGAAAAAGTGGTTGCTGCAACAGAACTTCCGGGTACAGTAGGACAAGTTCTTAGTTGGGCTGTTGAAGTATCAAGTTACAATGTAACACATATTCTTCCATTGTTGTCAAAAGATGATTATAAGCTAAGTCGTGCTTATGTTACAGTAGATAACTCTCCAGTTTCAGCTACATTTGGTAAGACTTATGTATCTGATTATCTTGGAGCAAGTAAGACCGGAAACGGTGTGTACGTTTATGACCAAGATTACGTTAAGGAAAATGAAACTGCTCATACAACCGGTGTGAAATTCAATACTAACCAAGGTATTGCATTGGATATGTATGGTAATGTATATGTGGCTGATAATGCTGCAGCAAATTCAGGCGTTTATAGAGCTAATCAAAATGATTTCACATTCTCTCAATTCTTTGAAGGAACAAGAACTTCAGGTGTGATTAGTAATAATGGCGTTGAAGTAGGCGGTATGACATCAAGCGTTGCTTTCATTGGCGATAAGATGTACACTTACAGCAAGAATACAGCAGGCAAATATGTGATTAATATCTATGATATGTCATTAATTAACACATTCCCTGTGACATCATGGTCAGTTGCTCCAACTCAAACTATTGCAATGCCTAAGGATATGACAGCCGATGCATCTATCGCTCCTGTTGAGCAAGGTGTCTGGGTGGTACAAACACTTATTTCAACCGGTAATAAGGAAACAAGTCCGGTACTTATGTTTGTTGACAATGATGGCAATGTTACATTCAACCAAGGTCTTGCTCAAAATCATTATCTGCTTTCAGGTGCTGCAGGTAGTGCTTTGGCTGCAACAAAAGATGGTAAAACTCTTGTAGTGAATGATGAAAACGGTGTATTCCAATTCTATGATGTGGAATGGAATGGTTCTACTCCTACATTGACATCTAAATATAGCTATGAACATGAAATCGGTGTAGGTGCTAAACGTATTCAAGACGGTGTTTCTATTGAACAAATGACATTTGATTATGCAGGTCGTTTGGTTGCTTCAGGACACTATCTTGGTGTATTCTCAATTCCTACAGAAAACAATGTGTGTGAGACACCGGCAAGAAGAACTGTAACTTGCGGTCAGGCTTCTGTGGCTATAGAGAACGTGAAAGACGATACTGACGCACCGGTAGAATTCTATAACTTGCAGGGTGTAAAGGTAGCTAATCCTGAAAACGGTATCTTTATCAAGAAACAGGGTTCAAAAGCAACCAAAGTAGTGCTATAACGAGAATTAAAGTCTTCAGAACATTTTAATGTCTCTGAAGACTTTAATGTAATTGAATAAATTGAGAGCGCAGGGGATTTTCCTTGCGCTCTCATATTTTTTATCAGCCTTAAGATGATTCTTTATATAGAACTCATGTTAACCTTATTAACTATATATAGGCTTATAAGAATTATCTTAGAAGTGATGCTAAACTCATAGTGAAGTTTGCCATGAAAGTGGTGGCTCCGGTATGCGGTTGTGCGATTGCCACTCCTACACCCAATGACCGTGACTTGATTCCGGCTGCAACCGAGAAACCCGACACAAAGTTGCGGGAATAAGTACTCATATCGGTACGTGTTTTGTGATTGTAGCCTATACCGATGTAGAACTTGTCGGAAGGAACATATTCTGCCGCAAAAGTAAGATGGCGGAACAGGTTGCTTGTAAAAGAATTCTTTTCTATGAGTTCGGATGTGGTGCTGTTCTGATCCTCACGGGTGTAATATGGTAATTTCCACTTTGTGAGATGTGTGGCTGTAATAGATATTCTTATAGACGTGTTTTTTAAGAACTGTGAGAAGCCCAATTGAATATCCCAAGGCAGTCGGTCATAGCTTTCATGAAATTTACTTATTTGACCTCCAAGGTTTTTTAGTACCATTGATAGTGATAAGTCGCTATCCGGATTGTAGTAATTAATACCGAGGTCGGCGCAGAGGGCAAAAGCAGAATAGTCTTCATATTTTGATGAAAGGGCTTTCATTGTGATACCGCCTCTCAATCGGTCGTTTATGTCATGTGAGTATGTAGCGGAAAAGGCTATATCATTGGCATTGAACGTACCGGTGATACTTCCATCGATGTCGGCAGCCGTAAATTCGCCGTACCCGTAATACTGAATGCCTACTGCCCATGCGTTATGGTCGGTGATTCTGTTACCAAACCTTGCTCCCATAAAATTGCTCTCTCCTATATAGCGCATGTAATTAACCCCTATTTGACGTTCAAATTCAGGTCCTAATAAGGCAGGATTCTGCTCGATAAGATTTATGTCATCATCAATTATCGAGATGTTATGCCCTCCCAATCCGTAAACATGGGTAGAGACAGGGATATTCAGATAGTTGTAAGCTGTGGAGCCGTCTTGCGCCGATGCATTGAATATGCATGCAGAGCCGGCAAGCAGAGATGTTATGATAGAACGTAATTTCATTGCACAATTATATAACATAATAACGTGATTCAACCTGAAATAGTATAAGTAGGCATCTTAATCTTCCGATAAATCTGATAGAAACAGATTAGAAACGGGCTACTTCAACTTCTTAAAAAAAATAACGAAAGCCGTGATTTGGAGCTTATTTTGTAAAAATAAACAAAACATTATTAATCAATACCAAATATGGCTTTGCCTGAATTGGACGTTTCGGAATTGAAATATATATTTGCGATGTAAATCGGGAAATACAGAGAGATTTATGGTGTTTTCCATGAAAAATTTATCAAGAATGCTGAAGAATCTATACATATCTCTTGTGGTGGCAGTGGCGGGACTGATTGCAGTTCCTGCATCGGGTCAGGTGAGAAGGGTAAAACTTAGCGATCCGTCTTCCCGCGTGCAAGATGCCTATGTAGATGTATATGAATATGATTACGTGGATGTACGTCCCCAGTTTCCCGGTGGCGAACGAGGGCTTGTGAATTTTATTAACAAGACACGTGAATATCCTTACGAAGCGTATGAGGCAGGAATAGAAGGCAGGGTGCTATGTTGTTTTATTATCAATATAGACGGCTCTGTAAGCAATATCACCGTGATGCGCGGGTGTAATGAACAACTCAACCGCGAGGCGGTGCGTGTGATAAGCGAAATGCCTAAGTGGAAAGCCGGAAAAATTGGAAATAAGTCGGTTCCCGTACTGTATTTTTTACCGATAGCATTCCGTTTGTAAAAGCGATTTCAGAATGAATGGAGGGGATGACAATATGCGAGAGTTTGGGAATGTTGTGCTGTCACATTTGCCCTACACTCCCAATAAAGAGCAGAATCTGTTGATTGCCGCTCTTTCTTTTTTTTGTATTGCATCTCCCGATGACTCCATCATGCTTATTAACGGCTATGCCGGAACGGGTAAGACTTCGCTTACCGGAGCTTTGGTAAAAGCTCTTACCGAGTGTCGCAGAAAAACTGTGTTGCTTGCACCCACCGGGCGTGCAGCTAAAGTGTTTTCAGAATATTCAGGCCATTCGGCATATACGATACACCGTAAAATTTACCGTCAGAAAAACTATTCTCCGGAATACGGTAATTTTCAATTGGCAGAAAATAAGCACACCGATACATTCTTTATCGTGGATGAGGCATCGATGATACCTAATTCATCGGTTGAAGGGGCTGTGTTCGGAACCGGATGCCTGCTCGATGATTTAGTGCATTATGTCTATAGTGGCGTGCGATGCCGATTGATATTATTGGGTGATAATGCGCAATTGCCGCCGGTTGGGTTTAACGGCAGCCCTGCATTGAGTGTTGAACATTTGGAAAGTTATGGGTTGAAAGTATATGTGTCATATTTGACACAGACGGCTCGTCAGGCAGAAGAATCGGGTATTTTGTATAATGCTACTTCGTTGCGTCGCAATATGGAAAACGCAGGAGGCTTGGAAAAACCTTGCTTCCGGCTTTCCTGTTTTGATGATATAGAGGTGCTGTCGGGTGAATATTTGAGTGAAAAGATAGGGGATTGTTACGGTAAGGATGGATTGGGCGAGACCATTGTCATAACGCGTTCCAATAAGCGAGCAGTAATGTTTAATACCGGAATACGCAATCAGATTCTTTACAGGGAAGACGAATTGGTGAGCGGAGATATGTTGCTTGTTGCAAAAAATAATTATTTCTGGAGCGAGCAGTATGAAGAACTTGATTTTATCGCCAATGGAGATGTAGCGCGGGTGAGTCGTGTAAAAGGTGTGTTTAAGATGTATGGGTTCAGGTTTGCCGATGTCACGCTCGAATTTCCGGATCACAATAATGTGGAGATGGATGCCAAGGTGATTCTCGATGGATTGTTTAGCGACAGCCCGGCATTGAGCAGGGAGCAGAACGAACGGCTGTTTCATGAGATATATTCGGAACTTGAGGGTGATAAGCGCACTCGTTATAAAGCTATGAAACAGAATGAATTTTTTAATGCCTTGCAAGTGAAATACGCTTATACGGTGACATGTCATAAGGCGCAAGGCGGTCAATGGAAGAATGTATTCATAGATATGGGGTATATTCCCGAGGATGCGTTCACTACGTTGGATTTCTATAGGTGGCTATATACAGCGGTGACACGTGCGCGTTCGCATGTGTATCTTGTCAATTGTCCGTTAGATTATGAGTAACAGGTTATTTCTGCTTGTTGAACGATAGCGGAAGGAGTGATACCACGGTCGATGCCAAAGCGGCAATCAGTATCATATATCCGATATTAAACCCGTATCCGATTCCTGATATGGAGAACAAGTGAGGATTGGCTGCAACTGAAATGTCTTGTGCCAAATGGTAAAAGTATAGTCCCCCGGCGATGCATGCACAGGTGGCAAATCCCCAAAGTCGGCTTTTGAGACAGTTGAACAGAATTCCGCCAAAACATGCAGCAAAAGGAATCAGTACGAATAACTTTTCCTGCAATTCTTCGATGTGAGAGATAGTTTCGGACGTATATTTGAGACCGGTCCAAGCCCCTTCGAACGATAATTCGTAAAAAGGCAGGAATATGTAGCATATTATAGATGCAGTAAGCAGTATGTTGGTTACAAGTTTCATGAGATATTCAGTTTAATTCGTTGTCTTGTGATATGAAACCGGTTTTATTTGCGAAATTACAAATTAAATGTAAATGAACTTAGAATCTGTTTAAAATTTTCTTGAAATTTTTATTACAGTTCTACTTGGGACAAGTTTCGGATTCTTTAAGGCTCTTTTGACTGTCTTTTTCATTAAACCGCTTGGAAATAGCGAGCTATTACCTACGCATTTTGACGAAAAACACATTCAAAATACTGCTTAAAATAATCTTGAAATAAAATTTAAACAACTTCTAATTACAGTTGTTTTTTACGTCTACTTTAGCTACTTTTGCGCTAAAATTATAACATACAGTTTGATTATGAGCAGTCTCTCCAATTCCACAACAGATATAGAAATCCGACAACCGGAACTATGGAATCTTATTTTACGTCTTGGGGAAACTGCCGTAAAATTCATCCTTTATAACGAAGAAGAGGAAAATTCGCTTATAAGCAGGGAGTTGCCTTTGGAAAGTCCCGAGGTCGATTATCTGAAAGCATTGGAGAATTGCATATATGACAATCCTGTGCTTATACAGGATTATAAAAGGGTGGTGGTGTCGGTCTGTTCTCGGCATTTCGTTGTGTTGCCTGCCGATTTGACAGGGGAGGATGATATGAACGATATAATGTCGTGTATGTATGCCGGTGATGCCGGCGAGTATTGCCTGAGTGATCTTGTGGATGGTGAAAATTCTGTAGCGTTTACGATGCCGCGTGGGGTAATGTCCTTTTTGCAACGCACATTTAATATGTCGCTTATCGTCAGCCATTTAGTGCCATTATGCCGTTATGCGGCAGGAAAAAGCGAGAAAAGCGGAATCTCTAAAATGTTTGTGCATTTATACGATAACTGCATGGATATGTGTATATTCAGAAAAGGCGAACTTCTTATGACAAATACATTCCAGTACAGGAATGTGGAAGAGACTGCTTACTATATGCTTAGTGCATGGCAACATTTCGGGTTGAATGCCGAGGATGACGAGTTGCAGTTGAGCGCGGATAAATCGGAGCGGGATGCGGTTACTCCGATTCTGCGCAAGTATGTTTCTTATGTAATGCCGATAATGTTTCCTTCGTCTGCCATGAGAATAGGCAGGGATGCAATAAAGGCTCCGTTTGATTTAATATTGTTATCGCAATGCGTATTATAAGAGGAAAATACGGGCGGCGCAGGTTTGATGTGCCTTCCAATATCACGGCTCGTCCCACAACGGATTTTGCCCGTGAGAATATCTTCAATGTACTTGAAAATATAATTGATTTTGAAGGATGTGAGGCTCTTGATTTATTTGCAGGAACCGGAGCTATCAGTTTTGAATTACTCTCAAGAGGATGCTCGCATGTGACGTGTGTGGAGAAATGCTCTACGCAGTATAATTTTATTAAGAAGGTAAAGGACATTCTTCATGATGAGAATTTGATAATGGTGAAAGGTGATGTGTTTCGTTTCTTGGAAACGTCATCACGCAAATATGACTTGATTTTTGCCGATCCTCCTTATGACCTTCCTGATTTTGCCGAAGTTCCTGAACGCATCTTGTCATCAAGGATGCTTAAAGACGGTACGATTGTCGTTGTGGAGCATTCCGGCAAATATGACTTCTCCGATTTGCCTCATTTCTATGAGCATCGGGCTTATGGGAGTGTCAATTTTTCTATTTTCCGGGTTGGCTGTAATGATGCGGATGGCGAATAAGAAAAACGCTTAAAAACGATAAATTTCAGAAATAAATGTCAGTAAATAATCAGAATACGATTTCTGCCGTATCTCGGTGGAAAGGTGTCATTGCGGGAGTACTGGGCGCCGGATTTTTCGGGTTTATTCCGGTTTTCAGTAAACCTGTTCTTGCTGCCGGTATTTCACCTGCATGTCTGTTGTTTTACCGGTTCTTTTTTGCATCGATACTGATAGCCTTGATTTCATGGGCGCAGCGACAACCTATATCGTTACCCCGTGATTGCAGGAAGTGTATGGGGTTGATCGCAGTATTATATTGTTTCTCGGGAGGATTTCTTGTTCTGGGACTTAAATTTATGAGTGGAGGAGTTACTGAGGTTCTGCACTTTACCTATCCTGTGTGGGTGATGCTCATTTTGCTTGTATTCTTCAAGGAAAAAATAAGGTTGTCGAGTGCGATAGCCATAGTGATAGCCATCATCGGTATCTATTGTTTGGGCGTGCTTGGGGGTGCTGAAGCGTTCATGCCCGGAGCCGACCGCACTGCCGGAGTGGTGATTGTGGTTGCGTCGGGGCTTGCTTGCGGTTCGTATATTGTGGCTATAAACAAGAGTAATGCGCATAAATTATCATCTATGAGGCTATCTTTCTGGATGCTGTTTTTAAGTGCTATAATCTTCGCCGTTCTTAGTCTTATCAGTGGGACATTTGAATTTATTTCCGATTGGCGAATATTTTTAAATTTATTTGGGCTTGCTTTGGTTGCTACTGTATTGAGCAACGTATTCCAAGTGTACTCGATAAAGTACATAGGCTCTACACAAGCTGCTATACTCGGAGCAGTGGAACCTGCGACAGGTGTAGTGCTATGTGTGATACTTTTCGATGAAGTGCTTAATCTGCCTATTCTTGCCGGAATTGCTCTGATCTTTACAGCCGTTATGATTGTAGTAACTCGAAATAAATGATTTACAGACGTAAAACCGGCATAACATTTTTAAGAAAATTCAAAACAACTTCTTAATTTGGTTAGTTTTTAAGTGTAATTGATGTGTAGTTGTCAATTATTTCTTACCTTTGTGTCCATGAACCTATGACTTCGAGGGAAAACCATTAAAACTATATTATATGCTAAAAATTAAGACACTTTTGTTGGCTTTGTTTATGGTGTGTACTTGCGCATTGAGAGCGCAGGTGGTTTATACAGAGCCTCCTATGATTCAAAAATCAACAAAGAATTTTAAGGTTTATTTTAATGCGGCAGAAGGTGCTGCCGGGTTAAAGGGTTATACCGGTGATGTATATGCTCATGCGGGTGTCGTTACCAATAAGAGCAATGGCTCTTGGGTGTATGTGAAAGCCAATTTTGGTACTGACCCTGAAGAGACTAAACTCACTCGTGAAGATACCGACTTGTATTCACTTACGATAAGTGATATAAGGGAGTTTTATGGAATTACCGATGCTGATGAAATTGTAGAAAAACTGGCTTTTGTTTTCTATGGTTCAGGTGGTACTCCTGAAGGAAAAGATATAGGAAATCAGGATATTTTTGTGGAAGTCCATGAAGATGGGCTTGCCGTAGATATTTTGACTGCATCATCAAATGTGTTCACTGAGTCAAATAACAGTATTCCGTTTACTGTTTACAGCAGTGTGAACGCTGATATAAAGATATATGTAGGGGATTTGAATTCTACTCCTGTTGCGAGCGGTACAGGTACAAAACTTACTTATACCCACACTTTCCCTCAAGGAGACTATACGGTATATGCTACAGCTACAGCAAACGGCGAAACCAAGACAGATGAAATAGACTTGTGCTGTCGCCGCAATTCCAACGCTTTAGATTATAGCGGTGAGTTGAAACAGGGTGCTAATATGAATAGCGACGGAAGTGTTACGTTCTGCTTGTATGCGCCCAACAAGAGCAATGTTATGCTTGTGGGGGAATGGAACAATTACAAATATACCAATGAGCAAATGATGAACTATCAGGGCAGCAAGTATTTCTGGTATACTGTTCCGGCAGGTGTCATCGATGCTGACAAGGAATATGCTTATTGGTTTATCGTTGATGATAATATCTCTACCGGCGACCCATACGCAAAACTTGTCCTTGACCCGTGGAATGATAAATATATCAACGAACATAGTGAGGTATATCCTAATCTGAAGCGTTACCCTGAAAAGGCAAACGGAAATTTTATCGTCTCTGTTTTTAATGCCAAAGCCGACGAATATAACTGGGAAGTGATAAACTTTAAAGCTCCTGCCAAGGATAATCTGCTTATATATGAAATGCTTATACGCGACTTTTCAAGAAGGGAAGCTCCGGCATCATCTACAGGAACTACTTATGGAACATTGGAAACGGCTATGTCGCGTCTTGATTATTTGAAAGACCTTGGTGTGAACGCTATAGAACTTATGCCTATTATGGAGTTCTCAGGTAATAATTCTTGGGGATATAACCCTAATTTCTATTTTGCTCCCGATAAGGCATACGGAACACCTGACATGTACAAGAAGTTCATCGATGAATGTCATAAGCGTGGAATCGCTGTGATTCTTGATGTTGCATTCAATCATGCCGATAATCACCCTTGGTGTAATATGTATTGGAATCCTAACGGGACACCTTACGCTAAACCATCGAATGATAACCCATTCTTTAATGCCGATGCTCCGCACAATTTTAATGTGTTCAATGATTGGAAACATGAAAATGCGCATGTTCAGCAATATTTCTGTGATGTCCTGAAATATTGGATAGAGGTGTATAAGATAGACGGTTACCGTTTTGACCTTGCTAAAGGTTTGGGAGAATCAAGCAGTTATGCAAGCGATTATGATGCAGGCAGATACAATTCTTCCCGTATTGCTATAATGAAGAAATATACCGACGCAATAAAAGCGGCTAATCCTAACGCATACGCTATATATGAATATTTCGTTGATGGCGGTGAAGAGAATGAAATGGCTAACTATGGCGGTCTTTCTTGGAACAAGCAGAACACAAACTTTATCAATGCGGTGAATAATGTGCAGAGCGGCAGTTCCTTTGCCGGTATGAATGCTTACGGTAAAGTGGGTTATATGGAGAGCCATGACGAAGAACGCTTGGCATTTGCGGCAAGCTCTGTAGGATTGTCAAATCGTTTAAGACGATTAGCTTCGGTAGCGGCATTTATGATTTTGAGCCCGGGGGCGAAGATGATATGGCAATTTGGAGAAGTAGGTTATGATATTTCTATCGGTACAGATCGTACGGGAGAAAAAGAGTCTCCGTGGGGATGGATTATAAAGGATGAGGAAACAAGTGACTTCAAATATTCTTCGGCACGTGTAAACTTGCAGAACAGCTATAAGGATTTATGCTGGATTCGTCGTAATAATCCTGATTTGTTTGACGTGGCTAATCAGTTCAACACAAGCCGATTCAGTTGGAGTGTAGCCGATTCAAACTGGAGTAATGGACGCTTTATCACGCTTCGCAATGAAGCAGGAACAAAGGAAATGGTTGTGGCATGGAATCCGGGTACTAAAAAAGCTACATTGAATTATGCGTTTGATAAAACGAGCGGATATTATGTTAACAGCTATTTCGGAAGCGGAACTGCACCTGCATTTGATGCTGCTGCCGGTACTATAACTCTTGCAGGACATACTTATGTGGTTATTTCCAATATGGAAAATGCATCGGTTGAAAATGTTGAGGACGGATTGACAGAACCGAAAGTCAGGGTTTATCCTAATCCGGCTGTTGATTTTGTGAATGTAGAAGCCGATGGTGTGAAATCAGTTGAGGTATACTCTATGGCGGGTGCTTTGGTGGCAGCTGAAAAGAATTGTGACACTGTGGATGTGAGTGGTCTTGCTAAAGGTACTTATCTTGTGAAAGTGACTACAGTGTATGGTGTAAGTGTAGAAAAATTGATTAAGAAATAAGAAAAGTATTTAGCGCAACAGTATAGTGTAGCTGAAGTACTTAACATGAAAATACGGAGATGTGTCAAAGAAAAACAGACGCATCTCTGCATTTTTTTCGGGGTTTTCGGTTGCTCGGCTTTTGCTAAAAGGATAAAGCTGAACGCACCGTTTGTATAGTGAGTATGAACGAACCTATAGCTAATGCAGCTATGTATATAAGGCTTCTTACTGTGATGACATCGAAGAAACCGCTTTTAAAAAGGATACCCCAACCGAGTACGCATAACAATAAGCCGATTACGTATGCCCATTTCTCTATTGCGAATAAATTGCTGCCGACCGATTTTTCCGGCAGTCGGTTAAGCACGCGAGGAGTAAACCAGCGGTTTTCCCCGGCTTTATGAGCTTTTTCTTGAAAAAGCTTTTTAAATTCTATGTCGTTAAAGTCTTCTTTCATATTATAATTTGTTGTCAAATATAGTGATTTTTTGGGAAACTGTTAAATATTATCGTTTCAGAACTTGCGCCATTTTTGTTCTTGCCCGAGAAAGGTGTGACTTTATCGTTCCTTCGGGCAGGTCGGTTATCTCAGTGATTTTCTTTATGGGAATGTCCTGTAGATAGTATAATGTCACAACGCTACGCTCGGTTTCGTTGAGTGTTTGCAGTGCCGTGTTTATATCAAGGCGCGAGTTGCTGGTCTCTTCGTAGTTGCCTAATGGTTCATCGGGAGATTTGCTCCTGTTGTTTTCATCAAGTCGTTCTTCCTGTCTTTTTCGTGTATAAGAGTAGAACTCATTATATGCTATGCGGTAGAGCCATGTACTGAATTTGCTTAATCCTTTGAAACTTCTGATACTTGTATAAGCCTTGATGAAAGTTTCTTGTGAAAGATCGTCGCTCAGGGATGCGTCTCCGAAAGTGAGGTTAAGGAAAAACCGCCTGATGTCGGTTTGGTAGGCTTCGACGAGCATGCCGAAAGCGTGCCGGTCATCACCAAGCGCACATCGGGCAATCAGTTTCAGTTCGTCAAACTTGCTAAGCATCAGTTCTCGCGGTTATAGGAAAATTGAGATAGAATCAGTTGTTCTCCGCTTTATTCTCGTCTTGGAATGGTGGAGGTGTGGCTGTTGTTTCGGTTGTTTGTTCCGTTGTGGTTTTGATATTGCCACATTCATTCCTAAGCTTGTATGCAACGAATAGCTTTGCCGCTCCTATTAAAGTAGGGATGATAGCGAATACCCAAACGGGAGCGTGCACTAATAGAAAGAACCACATGAAAGAAATACCCCATGCGCACCACTTGATGCCGCTTCTGAAGTTAGCCCAGTCGGTGACGTTGAACTCTTGAGTAATCTTTTTTGAATTTGGTGCTATATATCCCTTTTGAGACTGTTCTTGTGTGTAGTGGATATGTTGAACCGTAGTTGTGGTCGGGCGCAGGTTTTTCTCAAGGAATCCCGGAGGCAACGGATAGTTGTTTTCAATAGCTTTTTCGATGATTTTGTATTTTTGTCGACGTTTTAGGTATGTGCTGATTATGATAAGCAATATTATAATTATAATGATACATGCAACGCCTTCTCCGATACGTTCTAATATTATCATGGCTCTATCCATCATTGCCAGCTCATGATTGCGTCGACTGTTGATACGGTTCATGTATTCATTGTTGCTGCTTTCGCTGCTGCTTTTTTCCTTGATGGCTTTACCGTTTATTATGGTGTCGTCTAAGCGGCGATTGATTTTTGTTTTAAGCGTCTGTGAGTTTTCTTTAGCCTGCTTGATGGTTGCAGTAGCCAATTCGATAGACTCAGCTGCCAGTTCTTTTGCCGATTTTTCAATACGCTGTTCTGTAGAAGACACTTTTGTGCTATCGTTTGATGCAAATGCCGAACTGTTGATTCCTAATAGTAATGCACTTGCTGTTACGAATGATAAAATTTTAGCTTTCATATTGTTTTGTGTTTTGTTTTTTTCGTTAATCGTATGTAGGAATATTAAACAAAATGTTTCTTATTCCTTGTTTTTTGTGTATTAGACGAAATAAGAAATACATTTGGTTGCATGGAAATGAAAATTTTATTTCGTGAGCTCTAAAACAAGCCCTTCTTTGGCAAGTGTTACATCAGGGAACACTTCCATTGCCTCGGTACGGAAACGAGTGTTGTCGTGGTATTGCGATGAAAAATGACCTAAAATCAAGTGCTTTGCACCAGCCTCCATAGCGGCTGTTGCCGCTTCGCGTGCAGTACTGTGTCCACGTTTACGTGCGGTGAGATACTTGTCATCGGCGTAGGTTGATTCATGGTAAAGCCAGTCTACGCCTTTTATTGTTTCAATCACTTTTTTTGAGTATACTGTATCGGAGCAATATGCATAGCTGACAGAGGGGTCGGCAGGGCGGGTTAGAACTTCATTGGGGATGACGTTGCCGTCTTTTGTGATGAAATCTTCACCGTTGCGTATTCCGTTGAGTTTGTACACGGGAATGTTGTAGAAGTCGGTCATTTCCCGGTTGATATGCTTTTTTTTAGGCTTTTCTTCAAAAAGGAATCCTACTGCCGGGACACGGTGTGAAAGCGGTATGGTTGTAACCGTTATAGCATCGTCCTCATATATGAGGGCTTTGGCGTTGGGGATTATATTGAATCTTACTTCAAAAGGCATATCGTATGCAAAAAAATCAAGCGCATTCTTAAAAAAATCGGCGCCTTCTTTAAATATGTGTATGGTCATGGTGCCCGTTTTTCCAAGCAATGCGAGAGTGGACAGCATTCCCAGTAGTCCGAAGCAATGATCTCCGTGCAGATGGCTGATAAAAATGTTGTTCAAACGTGCGAATTTTAATCTCATGCGTCTCATTTGCAGTTGTGTGCCTTCTCCGCAATCTATCATGAACAGATTGTCGCGTATGTCTAAGACCTGAGATGTCTGCATGTGCTGTGTGGTACATGTGGCAGAGCCACAGCCAAGTATATTTAAACGGAACTTTTCCATAAGATTCTTGTTGTATATATGCAAGCATAAAGATACGAATAAAAGAGAAAAAGAGAAAGGTTTGTGAAAAAAATATAAAAATCGGAAGGTTTGCAGGAATTTTTAAAACTTGGTTGTTTAATATACAAAAGAACATAGAAATGATAAAAAAAATTGCGGCTGCGGAGTTTTGTTAAGCGGCTTGCTTATAAAATGTTAATGATAACATTTTTTTAGACAAAATTGTAGCTGCAATTAAGGATATAATAATACTTTTGGACAAGTTTTTTCATAGGATTAGATTTTTAAGGTTTTTTGTGATGTGCGGATGTTGTGAAACAACCGCACTTTTTTTATAAAAAATCACAGTTTATGAGGCAAAATGGTTATATTTGCAATCAGTTAAAGAACGAATAATAAAAACACATAAAAGTTTATTTATATGAAGAAGAAATTGATGGATTTGAAATATTCATTGGTGGTAATACTTTCGGTGCTTATGCTTTCAACAGTTGTGGCATCATGTGGTGACGATGAAGAAGAGCCGGGTGATAATATATACTATTCTGCTGTATTAAGTGCTGAATATGATGGTAGTGCCGATGTGCTTAGTCAGGAAATAGCAACGATAAGGAATGCTTTTTCAAAGACTTTGGGTGCTAATCTGGAAAAAGTACCTAACTTCCACTTCAAGGGAACTTTGGAAAGATGTGACAGCAAGGTGCGTAATGCATGTACAGAAGCCAAGGCGAGTTTGGCAGGAAAAACATGGCAAGGATATTATGTTATGACGGTGACAAATGAGAATACCGATACAAAGATATTTGAATATGCTTTCGGCACAAACAAAGGCGAATAAGATTTGAAGAAAGGGATTATATTATATGTTTTTGTCATTTCTTTGCTATGCTCTTGCGGCGGTGTGAAATCGAAATATGAGCAGGAGGCACGGGTGCGTGCTGTAGTTGCGGCGCAGGCTCTGATTGAGACCGATCACAAAGATATGATAAAAATGGAAGAGATGATACTTGATGCCAAGGCGGTGCAAAGTGAGTATCTGCTTATGGGTGATACGGTTGCAGCGCAATCTTTTGACATAGCTTTCCGGGAATATTTAGCGGTGAATGACTCGCTGCTGGCAAAAGAAATATTCAAGTAATATAAAGGTTAATATGCGGTATCTGTCAAGTCTTGTCGTGTTCATAATAGTCGTATTGGTTGCATGCAGTTCGACTAAACGAAATGATGGTAAGGCTGTAAGCGAATTGATACTAAAAACGCCTGTTGCCGATTCAAGTTTGATATACAATGCCGTGTATGAACTGGATTCATTGGTTACGCCTGAGATATTCGGACGGGATTTTGCCATGATACTTACGCTACTTGCAGAAAGTGATACACTGCTAAGCGGCAAGGAGATTAATCGGCGTGTGGGAATGTTGCGGCATGCATATACGCTGAAAGTAGGTGGTTTTGCATATAATCGCTTTGATGAAGGGGTGCAGAGCTATATTGATGCTCTTCCGGTAGAAAGAAAAATGCGTGTGTATGCAGCAGTTGCTACTCCCGAACAGCTCGGTTCGGCATTACGGATAGAACGTTATCGTAATCCCGGTGATTCTATGTCGATAAATGAACAGGCTGATGCGCTGTTGAAAATGTATGATACAAGCGACCGTGCCGTTTTCTTAAAATTTTTCAATCGCTAAGAGTAATTCATATAAACGATAAGATAGGTATGTTGTCTTTTAATGAGTATTTAGATATGGTAAATGCGGCTGTTGCTGCAATTAAGTATCCTGCCGCTCCTCGGGGGCTGTATGAGCCTATAGCTTATACGATGAGCTTGGGTGGTAAACGTATCCGTCCGTCTTTGGTGCTGATGGCGTGTGATGCTTTTGGCGGAAATGTGACTGATGCTGTAGCGCCTGCTGTAGGGCTGGAATTGTTTCACAATTTCACATTACTACATGATGATGTGATGGACAAGGCTGATATTCGCCGGGGCAAACCTACAGTGCATATTAAGTGGAATGACAATACAGCAATCCTTTCGGGTGATGCCATGCTTACGACGGCTACCCGGTATATATCGAAGGCGCCTGTCCCGGTAATGCCTGAGGTTATGACTCTTTTTAATAAGACTGCGATGGAAATATATGAAGGTCAGCAGTATGATATGGAGTTTGAGAACCGTATGGATGTGAGGGAAGATGAGTATCTTAACATGATACGCTTGAAAACATCGGTACTGATAGGGTGTGCTTGCAAGATGGGTGCAGTTATAGCCGGAGGCGACAGCAACGATGCCTCATTGCTGTATCGTTTCGGAGAACTTATTGGTTTGGCTTTCCAGTTACAGGATGACCTGCTTGACGTTTACGGCGATGAAAAGTCATTCGGAAAGGCTATAGGAGGCGATATAATGAATAATAAGAAAACATTTATGCTCATTAAAGCACTTGAGTTGTCGCAAGGAGCTGACAGGGACGAACTCCTATCGTGGATAAATGCCGATAATCCGGACAGAGCGGAAAAGGTAGCGGCTGTTACAAAAATTTATACTCATGCAGGCATTAGGGAAATAGCGGAGAAACGTATATCTGTATATACCGAGGAGGCTTTGGATACCTTAGCCGGAATTAATATGACTGATGAGGGTAAACAAGCGTTTCGTGCTTTTGCTAATATGCTTATGGAGCGTAAGAAGTAAAAATGCTTTATGATAGACACACATACGCATATTTATCTTGAGGAGTTTGACACTGACAGGGATGAGGTCATGGCTCGTGCAAAGGAGTGTGGCGTCAGCCATTTGGTATTGCCCAATGTAGACTTGACTACAATTGAGCCGATGCATAGTCTTCATGACAACTATCCGGAATACACGTCAATGGCTATGGGGCTTCATCCGACAGAGGTGAATGCCGGATACAAAGAAAATCTGACAGAGATAGAACATTGGTTTGGTGTACGTGAGTATATTGCTGTAGGAGAAATCGGTATAGATCTTTATTGGGACAAGACATATCGAAATGAACAGAAGGAAGTGTTTGATATACAGTTGCATTGGGCTTCTGATATGAATCTGCCGGTAATTATTCATTGCAGGGAAGGACTTGATACGATATTGGAAGTGTTTGATGAGTTCTCAGGAGAGTTGCCTTGCGGTGTTTTTCACAGCTTTACCGGAACTGCGGAGGACGTGCAACGTATACGCCGTTATGGAGATTTTTATTTTGGTATAAACGGAATTGTTACATTCAAGAAATCGCAGATACCGGAAGTTCTTCCGGAGATAGGCATAGACAGGATTCTGTTAGAGACCGATTCACCTTATCTTGCACCTGTTCCGAATAGAGGCAAACGTAACGAGAGTGCCAATATACCTCATATTTGCCGAAGTATTGCTGTGCATTTGGGCTTGTGTGAAAAGGATGTATCCATATTTACCGATAGAAATGCCGAACATTTGTTTTGCCTTTCAAGAAACTTGTTAAAAACAAATCAAAACTCCGAAACTTGTCCCAAGTAGAATTGTAATAAAAAATTTCAAGAAAATTTTAAACGGATTCTAAAAACAACTTCTGAATTTATTCTTATAAAAGTCTCGGTTATAAAATTATTTTCAAATAACCTTTAACAGGTTCTAATTATTTGCTATCTTTGTAGTCCCAAACCATGATGTAGATAGCCAACCTGCAAATTTAAGGTTTGAATCGTTTTAATGGAGTGATGCTCGAGTGGCTGAAGAGGCACGCCTGGAAAGCGTGTATGCGTCAAAAGCGCATCGGGGGTTCGAATCCCCCTCACTCCGCAAACGACACGCTAAAAGACAATGATGTCTGATGGCGTGTCGTTTCTTTTTATTGCAAAAAAAAGTCCACTCAAAAGAGTGAACCAATCGTGCGTTAAAATGGGCTTAATATGCTCGTTTTTACTTCAGCTACTCTATACGACCGTATGGCGGCGGCACTATTGTATATTTCACGCAGTTTCCGTATGATGGCGGAAAGGGTATATTTTTCAACTGCTCATTATACCAATACAAAGGTATGCAAAAAGTACAATTTAACAAAGTAAAAGTGTTTTTTATGTTTTAAAGAATGTTACGATACCGCGACTGTTGGTGCCGACGAGGGCAGAATGAAGTTTACTTCAATTATGCCGAGTGCAGCCCAACTTGTGCGTAGCAAATGTACAGTAACATTCTCTATACGTAAAAGACAAAAATTATTTATCTCTCTCCATAATAGTTGCAAACATCATCGTATATGTCACTGGCAACAGACGTAGCCACTGCAGAAATCGCTGCAGCTCCAGCTGGAGAAGCAACTGAAGAAATTCCCAGCGTAATTGCTGACTTTAATGCGAGTTTCGTTAGATTTTTTGTCTTTTTATTACCACTAGCAAACTCATAAACCCATTCGCCAAGAGAGTTTTTAGTTCTATCAATTGTAACAATAATACAGACATTGCTATTACTCAACTATATCGTAAAAGCATATTCCATCAGGAAACTTTATATTTGAAATCCAAATTGGCATACCATCCCAACCCTTATCCGTAGAACCATTAACACGATAGATTGTTAATGTTATATCATCGTTAAACTTATCGCCCAATTTTCTATCAGTTGGAGATAACAATGTTCCCGTACCCTTACTTATATCACGATTAACTCTAACAATTAAACGACACTTTATTGTTGGTCGTTTTTCTTGAAGAGCCTTTATGCATGAAATGTATTTTTTACTATCAAAGTCTGTTTGTTCGACACTTCCAGTTTTCTTCAGTATAGATATCAAAGTTTCAGCTGGCACATCGACATACTCTAAATTCGTATATGCATCAACAATATTATCAACATCCTGCGTGTAATTAGAAATCGGATTTGAAGCAAACATATTTACTCCGCCTACAATAAGATTCAAGTATTTATTATCGAGCACATTCTTTCTTGTAGGTTTAATACCCTCTGGATAAATAATTTGTATATTATCTATGCCGTTTTCTATTTGTTTGATTAGAATTTCATTGGATTCATTTAGCGAAACAAACAATGAGTGCAAGGTTTGTGGTATAAATATTCTTACTAATTCTTTTTCTCTGTCATACCCAAAAATTCTTGAATGTTGCCAAAAAGTATCAGCTTGAGGTGTTTTAGAAGAACGACAATAATAAACTGTTTGCAAATGAGGAAAGGTAATACCTCGCCCTAAAGTATTTCCCCCAACTACAATATTGAAACCTTTTGATAAATCTAAAGCATCAGGATTGTTAGAATCACGGCAAATAAAACTTTTTGAATTAAGAGGAATAACACATATTAAAGTATTATCTAAAATCTCAACGACCTGTTCATATATATCATCATAATGAACTAAATCAGGTTTTGTTTGTTGCAAATCTGTCCATGCCTCTTTTAGTTGTTCTTTGAATCCATCATCTGAAGTAGATTGTTGTAATAAATTCAGGTACTCTTGTACACATTCAGTAAACTTATTATGTATGGCTATTCTGATGCTTGGATGAATCATGAAATTACAATTTGTCTCACCTTTGATTCTCTTATATGCACATACAACCAAAAAGGACATAATACTTTTTCTCAAACCTTCTGGACACAAAGCATCCCCATCTTCATTAATCTCCTCCAATTCGTTTTCAGATGTAAATCTTATACAATATGAAGTAGGATTAGAGTAAAAGAAGTTTCCACCTAAATAAGCATCACCTGGCTTGAAATAATTAACAAACGCAGGCTTCCACCCCGATATGCCAGATTGCAGTATAATAGACTGAGGTGTCGCAGTAACTTCAAAATAAAGTGATGAAGATGCAGTTTCTTTAATCTTTTGTAGGTGCTTATTTATTGTACTTGTACGATTCTTGTTTACCAATGTATTCAAACTTGCAGCATCTGCCTCATCATCAAAAATACAAAGACACAGTCCAGTATTCAATTGCGATGATGCTAATAGATTTCCCCATTTTCGCAATACACTTGTGTTTTTCTTTAGTACGATTACAAATGGTTTTAATAAGTTCTGTGGATTAAATAATACAACATCACTTTCTGATAATACAGTAAATGTTGTTAATGCATCTTTAACTCGATTATATGTTTAACTTTTGCAAGAAAAGATAACTCGCTTAGAATAAATCGGTTGGTCGGATTGCTTGGAAATTGGGTAACGAGATAGCAACCGTTCGTATTTCTGAGTTCTTCATTGTTATGCTTCAATGTGATAACTCTGATGGTGCAAAGGTAATAAAAGAAATGCAGACAAAAGAGAATGATGATAATTTTCTTTTGTCTGCAATTGGATTATAGTAATTTCTTTAACTCCTCAATATCGGGTAGCGCATTGCGTAATCGCTCTGGCATATCTTTCGTAGCCCGATAAGTCGCAACACCCATAGGCTTGTCATAGTCTCGGATAGCAAACTCTACAAACGATTGATTCATATCACGACACAGCAATATGCCAATTGCTGGATTTTCGTGCGGTTTCCTTACA